>JAMPEM010000020.1 GCA_023665145.1 Bacteroides sp. | reverse complement strand
TCCTCAAAAATTATGCCCAAATCCATTAACATTTATTTTTAAACAACCTCTAAAATTTAAATTTCAGTCGGCTCAATAGTTTATTTGACTATAAAACCTAAACAATAATAAGCAAAACGTCTTTGTAATTCAAAGACAAACCTGTACAATCAGCTATGGAGATAACATATCACGTCATGGTCTTGATTGTTGCGACATTCGCACTGATTCGCGGATGGCGACGCGGTTTGTTGCATCAAACAGGTTCTGTGCTCGGGTTAGCATTCGGAGCTGTTGTAGCAAGAATTTTCAAAGATCCCGCATCTGCTTTTTTTATGTCGATGCATCTTTGGCCACTTGATAATATCGCTGCTGAGTTCGCTTCACAACTCCTCGGTTGTTCGTCCATCTTTGCGCTTACCTATTTCGCGCTTTGGTGCTTTGGCAGCCTATTGTCTGCCGCCATGTCGCTGATTCAAACAGGTGTGCTGAATTCAATTTTCGGGGCTATTATTTGCACTGTCAAATATCTCCTCCTTCTCTCCATTTTTTTCAATCTTGCCATTGCATCCAATCCTCAGTCCGTGCTGATGAAATATGCCTGCGATGACGATGGGAATATGGTGGAAGGTGTTATGTTCATTGCACCTTTTGCCACCGGTTGCCAAAACTATCGTGACCTGGCCCACAAAGTGCAATTACAAGAGGCAAAAAAAATATCATATCTCCCCTTTCACTCCTCAATGCCATATCTCAAAATTGAGATAACAAATTTGACTGCAACCTTAGCACGCACATAAGTGTTACTTTCAATGGGGATAAAGCCCGGGAGCATCTTATGCAATGCTCTCAACAAATTATAAAATTAAAATATAATCTTCATCATAAGAGTCTGTACTAAAGATTTTATAGAGATACAGTCCCTCATGATTCAGACAAAAATTCTAAATACAGAAATGCTCAAAGTTACAGACCTTCACGCCGAAATTAACGGTAAGGAGATACTCAAAGGGATTAATCTGGAAGTGAAACCCGGTGAAGTACATGCCATTATGGGTCCCAACGGATCCGGAAAGTCAACTCTGTCGATGGTGCTTGCCGGAAATCCGGCATATACCGTAACCGGCGGTTCTGCTGAATTTTATGGAAAAGACTTGCTCGCAATGCCTCCCGAGGTGCGTAGTCATGAAGGACTATTCCTTGGATTCCAATATCCGGTTGAAATTCCCGGCGTTTCAATGGTCAATTTCATGAGGGCTGCCGTCAATGCCAAAAGAGAGTACTTCAATCTTCCACCCATGTCAGCTACTGACTTCCTGAAGCTCATGAGAGAGAAACGTGCTATTGTGGAGCTCGACAACAAACTCGCATCCCGCTCTGTCAATGAAGGTTTCTCCGGTGGTGAAAAAAAACGTAACGAGATTTTTCAGATGGCTGTCCTTGAACCTAAACTCTCCATTCTCGATGAAACAGACTCCGGCCTTGACATTGATGCCCTAAGAATTGTGGCAGAAGGTGTCAATAAATTAAAAACGAACAATAACGCCACAATTGTTATTACTCATTATCAACGCTTGCTCGATTATATCAAACCCGATATAATTCATATCCTTTACAAAGGACGTATAGTAAGAACAGCCGGTCCGGAACTCGCCCTCGAACTTGAAGAACGCGGTTACGACTGGATTAAAGAAGAAATCGACAACGAGGATACACTCAATAAAGGATAAAATATGAATGTAATCCGACAATACCTGGACCTTTATAAAGATAACACCGAACTTGTCAATTCAAATTCGGCACCCATTATCAATTCCTTGCGAAACGAATCTTTTGACCGTTTGCAAAACACAGTTCTTCCTAAACTCGGAGCGGAGAATCACGAAATAACCGACTTGAATGCAATCCTTGCCCCCAACTATGGATTGAACATTGCCCGAGTGCCGATTGACGTAAACCCCTCCGCATCGTTTCATTGTGATGTCCCTAATCTCTCCACCACTCTCTTCCTGATGCTCAATGATATATGGGCCGAAACAGATTTATCACGACGCTCCATACCTCAAGGAGTTATCATTGACTCTCTCAGAAATGCCGCTCTCAATCATCCCGAATTAGTGGAGAAATATTACGGCAAAATTGCCGACAAGAATAATCCTTTAGTCAATCTGGATACTCTCCTTGTGCAAGACGGTTTCTTTATGTATATCCCCAAAGGAATCAAACTTGAAAAACCTGTTCAGCTTGTAAACATTCTTCAGAATGGTGCCCCTCTTATGGCCGTCAGAAGGGTTCTTATCGTCATCGAAGATGGTGCGGAAGCACGCCTGCTTGTATGCGACCATACACAAAACCCCGACATAGATTTCCTTTCACTACAGACAATCGAAATCTTCGCAGGAAAAAACGTACGATTCGACCTCTATGATATGGAAGAATCCACTCCCCGCACAAACCGACTCTCTACTCTATACCTTAATCAACAGGCTGACAGCAATGTCCTTATTGATGGAATAACACTATTCAACGGTAATACCAGAAACGAATTTTACTGCAACCTTAACGGTGAAAATTCCGAATTGCACCTCCTCGGACTTGCTATTGAAGACAAACAACGCCATTGCGACAATTTCACATTGATCAGACACAATGTACCGCGATGCCGGTCGAACGAACTTTTCAAATATACTCTTGATGACGAATCCCGCGGTTCATTTATCGGCCGAATATATGTCGACATGGATTCAAGCATGACTGAAGCTTACCAATCAAATCGCAATTTGCTTGGCAACAATACATCACGTATGGTAACTAAACCTCAGCTTGAGATTTACAATGACGATGTTAAATGCTCACACGGCACTGCCACAGGACAACTTGATGCCATGCAGCTGTTTTATATGAGAACGCGCGGATTGTCGGAAAATGCAGCCAAGCTACTTTTAAAACAGGCATTTATGTCCGATGTAGTGGAAGGTGTACGCTTACCCGTGATGAGAGACAGACTCAAAACTCTTGTAGAAAGACGTCTGTCCGGTGCTAAAATGCTATGTCACGACTGCTCTATGGATACTACCGCTTGTACCAAATAGTAAAAAAATTTATTAAAGGCAGAAAACAATCATGTGTTTGGATATAAATAAGATACGTAACGAATTCCCTATTCTTAACCGTAAAATAGGTGATAAACAACTTATTTACCTTGACAATACTGCCACTTCTCAAACCCCTCAACGTGTAGTGGAGGATATTGTAAACAGATATACCACCACTAAAGCAAATGTGCATCGCGGTGTACATACTCTCTCGCAAGAAGCTACCGACCTTCAAGAGAAGACTCGCCGACAAATCAGAGATTATATTAACGCCAACGACACAGAAGAGATAATTTTTACACGCGGCACTACTGAGGGTATCAACCTTGTAGCCTCAAGCTTCGGCTCATTTTTCAAACCCGGCGATGAGATAATCCTAACTGTAATGGAACATCATGCCAATATCGTGCCGTGGCAATTGCTTCAAGACAGAACGGGAATTAGAATTAGAGTAGTCGATATCAACGACCAAGGCGTTCTGGATCTTGACATGTATCGCAGGCTCTTCAACGAGAAAACCGTTATGGTTGCCTTTACTCATGTAAGTAACGTACTCGGAACGGTCAATCCCGTCAAAGAGATGACACAAATTGCTCATCAACACGGAGCAAAAGTACTTATCGACGGGGCACAAGCTTCACCTCATCTTCGCATAGATGTTAAAGATATCGATTGCGATTTTTATACCTTTTCAAGTCACAAAATGTATGGGCCGACCGGAGTGGGAATACTGTATGGTCGCAAAGAATTGCTTGAAAAAATGCCCCCCTATCAAGGTGGAGGGGAAATGATTAAACATGTCAGTTTTCAAGGCACGACATTTGCCGACCTCCCCTTCAAATTCGAAGCCGGAACACCGGATTTTATTGATATCGCAGCATTCTCCAAAGCACTCTCCTTCATAGATGAATATGGTCTTGAAAACATCGCTCGTCACGAAGAAGAACTGCTTGAATACACCACTGCCCGAATGTCAGAAATTCCCGGTTTGCGAATTTTTGGGACTGCACCCGGAAAAGCCGCTGTAATATCTTTCCTCGTTTCAGACATTCATCCATACGATCTCGGATTCCTTCTTGACAAAACAGGGATAGCAGTACGTACAGGACATCATTGCGCCCAACCGCTTATGGAGAGACTCGGGATTCCCGGAACTGTTCGTGTGGGGTTTGCAGCATACAATACAAAAGAGGAATGTGACCAATTCATAAACAATCTTAAACGACTCGTCACATTCTTTTAAGACATCTTTTAAAAATCTTTCAGGCCTTCACCATAATATTATTTTAGCACTTGATACAATAAATCAAGTGCTTCTCAGTTATATTTAAGTGAGCGATTCCCAAATCGCAAGCTATTTATCACGAATAATTATTTACGGATAACACAATTACGAGGAATCACCTCGAAAAAAGCATAAATGTAACTTCTCTTATGAAGCACCTGACATTAAAAACTATTTTTGCTTTCACACTGATTTTATACGGAATAATCCCGGCTAAAGCAGATGAAGACATCAAGGATAATGAATTCAATCCCGTCAACACAGGTGTCACCACACTTGGTATTGCTCCCGATGCCCGAGGTTCAGCAATGGGTAATCTCGGTGCAGCTACAGATCCTGACATGAATTCACAATTCTGGAATCCATCAAAATATGCTTTCGGATACAGCTCCGGAGGTCTCGCACTAAGCTACACCCCATGGCTGCGAAAAATTGTCAACGACATCTTCCTTGCCGACCTCTCCGGTTATTACAAAATCGGTAGTGACGACAATCAAGCAATTTCAGCTTCATTAAGATACTTCTCTCTTGGAGAAGTGACTCTAAACGACCAGCTGACCGGAGGAAGCATCCAGACAATCAATCCATACGAGTTTGCAATTGACCTTGGTTATTCACGCAAGCTCTCAGATAAATTCTCTATGGGTGTGGTAATCAGATATATCCTCTCCGACCTCTCTTATGAAGATTCCTATTCCGGTGACACCAATACCGCAGCTTCAGCCTTCTCTGCTGATATTTCCGGTTATTATGTCACATACCCCATGGTGGGAAGAAATGAATGTCAATTCGCTTGGGGATTCAACATCTCCAACATCGGCTCCAAAGTCAGCTACGACCATGGTGCCAACAACGCATTCCTCCCTACCAATCTTCGAATCGGTACAAGCTTCATGTTCCCTTTGGCAGATTATCACACATTAGCCTTCGGACTTGACCTGAATAAACTTCTTGTCCCGACAAAACCGCGTAGAAAAGATTTCGAGATTGGCACTGTGGAAGGAGAAGAAGCTTATCAAGAAGCCCTTGATAAATGGAATTCAATGTCACCTATCACCGGTATCTTTAAATCATTCAGCGATGCCCCCGGTGGTCTTAAAGAGGAGCTTAAAGAAATCACATGGTCACTCGGTGCCGAATATGCTTATAATCAGCAATTTTTCCTACGTATGGGATACAATTATGAGAATGCCACTAAGGGTGGACGTTCATATTTCGGATTCGGTGCCGGATTTTCTCTAAATGTTGTAAGACTCGACGCCTCATATATGCTTGCAACTGCTCAAAGTTCTCCTCTCGACCAGACAATGAGATTCACTCTCACATTTGACATGGATGGTCTTAAAGACCTTATAGGCAAAAGAAGACGCTAAGAGTTTTTTTTAACAATATGTGCCCATTCAAAATAGGATATGGATATGATGTCCACCGTCTCGTCCCTGAGCGTGAATTGTGGCTGTGTGGAATAAAACTGGATCACACACTCGGATTACTCGGACACAGCGATGCCGATGTAGCAATTCATGCCCTATGCGATGCTATTTTAGGTGCTGCCAACCTTCGCGACATAGGTTATCATTTCCCGGACAAAGACCCGAAATACAAGGATGCTGACAGCAAACGACTTCTTGCAGAAGTCTGTACACTCATCCGACTGCAAGGGTTTGAAATTGGAAATGTTGATATAACAATAATGGCAGAACAACCTAAAATAAATCCTCATATTCCCAAAATGCAAAATCTTCTTGCACAAGTAATGAAAATTAACCCGACGGAAGTAAGCATCAAAGCCACGACCACTGAAAAGTTGGGGTTCACCGGGAGAGAAGAAGGTATAGCGGCATCAGCTGTTGCACTCATCTATCGAAACTCTCTGACCTAATTCAATACAAAAAAATCTGATTTTATTAAAAGAAATCAGATTTTTTTTGTAATTTCGCGTATTGATTTTTGGCAAAAAGATTAAAAGGCATATCAACTTTCTAAACCCAACTGACCTCAAGTCGAAAATCACAGTTATAAGTAAGAAAAATTACTGATACCCTTAAATATATGACACTATTTGAAAGACTCACAGCCAAGGCTGTGCAACACAAGCAAAAACTCGTCCTCCCCGAATCAACAGAACCCCGCACCTTGCAAGCAGCTGACCGAGTGCTTGCCGATGGCATAGCGGAAGTGATATTCATCGGCAATCGCCATGAAATCGAGACAGCAGCCTTCGACCTTGGCCTTACCAACATCTCAAAAGCTACAATCTACGACCCGGAAGATATAACATTCACCGAGCCATACGCTGAACTGTTTGCCGAGCTCCGTGCAAAGAAAGGTATGACTCTTGCCAAAGCTCGCGAAGTTGTAAAGAATCCCCTTTACCTTGGATGCTTGATGATCAAACGCGGAGATGCCGATTGTATGGTAGCCGGAGCGCTTAGCCCCACATCTCATGTGCTAAGAGCCGCTTTCCAAGTACTCAAAACAAAACCCGGCATCTCAGTCGTATCAGGAGCATTTATCATGCTTCTTCCTCCCAACTGTCCTTACGGCGAAGACAACATGCTCGTGCTTGCAGACTGCGCTGTTGTCCCGGCTCCCACAGCTGAGGAACTAGCTGAAATCGCTGTCTCTACAGCCAAAACAACTAAAAACATTGCAGGTCTTGACCCCGTTGTCGCAATGCTTTCATTCTCTACCAAGGGAAGTGCCGAGCATGAACGCGTAGACCTTGTCCGTGAAGCTGCTCATCTTGTACATCTCAAAGACCCTGAACTCAAAGTTGACGGTGAGCTTCAGAGTGATGCAGCCATTGTTCCGGCTATTGCTGCCAAGAAAGCTCCAGGAAGCCCTGTAGCCGGACATGCCAACACTCTTGTATTCCCCTCGCTTGAAGTAGGCAATATCGCATACAAGCTCATACAACGTCTTTCCGGTGCAGGTGCCGTAGGCCCTATTCTTCAAGGCCTTGCCGCTCCTGTAAACGACCTTTCCCGCGGTGCAACTGTTGATGACATTGTCAATACTATCATTGTGACATGTAATCAAGCAATTGGAGAAAAGGGTCTCTGATAACCCCGACTCCCGGACTAATTAAATTTGCCAAGTGGCAGCAATTTAACTGTTACAATATAAAATCTAATTATAAAATGAAAATATTAGTGCTCAACTGCGGCAGCAGTTCAGTGAAATATAAGCTGATTGATTCAGAGAGCAAAGAAGTTCTTGCAGAGGGTGGAGTGGAAAAGATTGGTCTCCCCGACTCATTTTTGAAATTCAAACGTCCTGATGGCTCAAAAGAGGTAATAACTGTTGAGATGCCGGACGCTAAAGAAGCTGTTAAGAATGTACTCAAAGTGCTCACCGACCCCAAAGAGGGTGTAATCAAATCGTTTGATGAGATTGATGCAGTAGGCCATCGTGTCGTACACGGAATGGAAGCCTTCAATAAGTCAATGCTTATCACCGATGAGGTGAAAGAGAAGATTAAAGAGTGCTACACAGTAGCACCACTTCACAACCCCGCCAACATGACCGGTATCGAAGCTATCGATGAAATCATGCCCGGCAAACCACAAGTTGCGGTATTTGACACAGCTTTTCATCAGACCATGCCTGCAAAGGCCTATATGTATGCACTCCCCTATGAGACATATACCAAATATGGAGTGCGTCGCTACGGCTTCCACGGCACCAGTCATCGTTATGTTTCAAAACGTGCTTGTGAATTCCTTGGTGTTCCCTACGAGAAACAACGCATCATAACTTGCCATATCGGCAACGGTGGCAGCATAGCAGCCATCGAAGACGGCAAATGTGTAGACACCTCAATGGGTCTGACACCTACTGAGGGTCTTATGATGGGGACTCGCTGCGGAGATGTGGATCCGGGTGCGCTCACCTACATCATGAAGTGCGAGGGATTGGATGCCGACGGTCTTTCCAATCTTATTAACAAGAGAAGCGGTGTAGCGGGAGTATCAGAGATTTCAAGCGATATGCGCGATATCGAAGATGCCATCGCCAAAGGGGATGAAAGAGCAAAGCTTGCACTTGACATGTATGAATATCGAATCCTCAAATACATCGGAGCATACACTGCAGTGCTTGGAGGTGCTGACATAATAGTCTTCACCGGAGGTGTAGGCGAAAACCAACTTGGCACTCGCGAATTCATCTGCAAGAAACTGGAATATCTTGGTGTAACGTTCGATGCTGAAGCTAATAAGAGCCGTGGCAAGGAAGTCCTTATTTCCGCTCCGGACTCCAAGATAAAGGTAGTGGTAATTCCTACAGACGAAGAACTTGTCATAGCACAAGACACCGCAGCTATCGTATCTGAATTATAATCTATAGACGAATCAGCGCCACGTTTCTCATTAAGGAAACGTGGCGTCGGTATAAAAATCAATAAACATCATGCTCGAAGCCATTTATTGGAACGCAAGTCCCGAAATTATATCGTTTGGTCCATTGACAGTGAGATGGTATGGGTTAGCCTTTGCCGTCGGATTTATAATAGGATACAATATCGTTGCGAAGATGTTCAAACATGAGGGTGCACCGGAAAAATGGCTTGGTATTCTTCTCGCATACGTTCTGATTGCCACTGTAGTAGGTTCAAGACTCGGGCATGTATTTTTCTATGAATGGGATTATTATTCTCAGCATCCTGCCGAAATTCTTAAGATTTGGAATGGAGGATTGGCAAGCCACGGTGGTACGATTGCCAATATCATAGCTGTATATATTTTCTCATGGTGTGTCACAAAAAAACCGGCATCCTGGACATTTGACAAGCTTGTAATACCGATTGCTCTTGTAGCGTGCCTTATACGTCTGGGGAATCTGATGAACAGTGAGATTTATGGCGGCCCGACAGATCTTCCCTGGGGTTTTGTGTTTATCCGCAATGGCGAGACTGTCCCTGCTCACCCCACTCAGATATATGAAGCCGGTTGCTATTTGCTACTTTTCTTCGTTCTGATGTGGATGTACTGGAAAAAGAACGCTGAAGAACGCCCTTGGCTTATCACCGGCATCTTTTTTATCGGTATCTTCCTTCCACGTTTCTTGATTGAGTATGTCAAGAATGTCCAGGTGGTTTCGGAATATGAAATGATAGAACATTACGGCATTAATATGGGTCAATTATTGTCCATTCCGTTTATTCTGCTGGGTATCGGACTTGTTATTTACTCACTATGCCGCCCAAGACAAAAATGGTCCTTCCCCAATCAATTTGAGGAAGAACTCAATTCCGGAAAAAAAAGGTAAGAAATAATACCCGTTTTTATATTTTAATACATAGGGGTAAATGGTGCTGTCTTAAAGAGGTGTTTATTGGCTTCACCTACATATTCAGAACTCTTGCTGACATCAAGTTTCATCACAGATTTCCCTTCGCGCAGATCGCATTTTTTGAGATCTATGTAGAATAGACCATCATTGGTAACAACATCGAAATAATACAATTTATCACGAAGATTGCTCAGTGAACGCCATTGAGTGGAGGAGAGATTAGGCTCACCCTGCACTGAATATAAATAGGGCACAGAAGCATTTTCCACTACAGAACGAGTGATTGATGCACCTATATGAGCATCCCCGGTCTTATCCACATGAGTGATGAAATAATGTGCTCTTGTGCATCTGTCGGGAGAACTAACAGTACCCGGAAGTGTGTGTTGTCCACCCTTTTTATCCCAATAATCTATAATTGCAGACATTGCTTCCCATTGAGGGTCGTTGGTCATGGCCACAAGATCTTTACCGCGATGGATTTTGATAACACCATTATCAAACTCTACAATAGCACTGTCACCGGAAGAATCTGTAATACCCCAATGGAGAGCTGATACGGTGCCACCATCAAATGTAGATCCTCCAATATTGAAGTCGTGACGTTCCAAAAGGTCGCAACATTCTTGCGTTGTGGCGCATAAATCCAACAACCAGGCCGGGAACATTGCCAACGACATCGGAGGACGATTCCGGGTGTCATCATTATCATATACAGTACCTTTGCAGAAGAGACCGTTAACGGAGAGACCAACTTCATTCATACCTTCGGTGACACCACCATCATAACTGACGGCATAGACGGCTCCATATTTGGAGGTCCATTCCACACTGCCGGGTTTATTGTTCCCCATCTTGTGCATGCCCCTGGGATAGACATACAGATTTGTCGGGATAGGTGTACGCCAATCCAGTGACCTTCCTATAATATAGAGTGAATCGTTGCCTTGATAAACTACTCTTGTGCAAGCGTCGGTGCGGAATGTCAACGCACATATTATTGCTATAAATGCCATTGCTGCAAGTGAGACAAGCCATTTATCCGTATGCTCCAAAGTATTGGGAGCACAAATCGTTGTAGTCTGAGTATCTTGATTGCTTAATCTTTTGTGTGTCATCATAGTCAGAAATTTTATAGTGAAATATCTGACATGAAAACACATTCGGGGCACTATTGGTTCATTCCCCTCTGTATTGATTATACCGGATCTACATCGTAATAAAGTTGAGAGGTCTTCATTCTCGTATCTCTTGCGAAGCTAACATAGAGTTTTCGCAGTATATCTTTAACTTTCAGCATAGATGCACCGGCTTCCACTTTAAGCATGATGCCTTGTAAATACCATGTGGAGATACGACCAACATACGGTTTTTCCGGGCCAAGCACTCTTTCCCCGAAGATATTTTTAAGTGCCATGGTATAATCAACAGCGAGTGAATCCACTATTCTTTCATCTTTGTTTTTCAGATAGATGTTGATTATTTTTGTAAAAGGTGGATACATGAATTTTTTTCGGTCGGCAAGCTGTTCTTTGTAATAAGTGGCATAGTCATGTGCCTTGACATACCTGAGAATTTGACTTTCCGGGTCAGAAGTTTGGATAATTACCTTTCCGGGTATTTCGCTTCGTCTTCCGGCCCTGCCACTTACCTGTTCAAGCATATTGAAAGCTCGTTCACCGCTGCGAAAATCGGGAAAATTAAGGATTGTATCGGCATTGAGGACACCCACCACACTTACCTTGCCAAAATCAAGACCCTTTGTCACCATCTGTGTTCCGACGAGAATATCAGTTTCCTGTCGTGAAAATTCCTCGATGATTTCCTGATATGAATCTTTGTTTCTTGTGGTGTCAAGATCCATACGAGATACACGATACCCCTCAAACTCCTTATGGAGTTCATCGGCTATTCTTTCAGTGCCATATCCATATATCTCTATGCCGTTTAATCCACAAGCAGGACAAATATTTGAGGGGATAACTGTGTAACCGCAATAATGGCATTTGAGTTCGTTATTGTGTTTGTGAAAAACGAGAGATACATCGCAGTTTACACATTTGGGTGTCCATCCACACTCCTTACATATTACGTATGGGGCAAATCCGCGGCGATTCTGGAACATAATCCCTTGTTTCCCTTCTTTGAGAGCCTTGAGGGTGGTGATGCGCAACGGTTCTGATAAAATACCCTTGTTGACCTTACGCTTTCTTTGATTCTTCATATCCACAATCTCCACTTGCGGGAGCGCGGCATTTCCAAACCGTTCTGTAATTTGAACGAAACCATATTTGCCGTTTTTTGCCTTGAAATATGTTTCTATAGAGGGTGTAGCAGATCCGAGCAGAGTTTTGGCTCCATGCATGGAAGCAAGCACAATTGCAGCATCGCGGGCATTATATCGTGGTGCCGGGTCGTATTGCTTATAGCTCGCTTCATGCTCTTCGTCTACAATTACAAGGCCAAGGTGATAAAAGGGCAAGAATACGGAACTTCTTACTCCGAGCACAATCATTGGTTCAGAACTTTCCAGTACTCTGTTCCAAATATCGACACGTTCGCTATCGCTGAATTTTGAATGATATACAAGGAGTTTTTCTCCGAATATTCTTCTGAGTCGGTCTGTGAGCTGGGTTGTAAGGGAAATTTCCGGAACGAGATATAGTACTTGTTTGCCATTTTGCAAAGCTTCCTGCATAAGGTGTGAATAGATTTCAGTCTTTCCGCTGCCGGTCACACCGTGAAGCAACGTGACTCCGTAACTGAGCATACTTTGATGTACCTGACTCAAAGCTACACTCTGAGCGTCGGAAAGGGGGTGAAGATTCACTTTTCCGTTACCCGACATACGATCAAATCTGTTTTGTACTCTGCAATATTCCTCAAAAATCCCTTTTACAACGAGTGCTTTTACAATACCGGGATTAATTCCTTCAAGTTCACAAATCTCTTTTTTGGTAACTTCGGTAAGCTCGGAATTGGGGACCAGCCATCTTGATTTGTCAAGATATGCCACAAGAGCTTTCTGCTGTCTGGCACTGCGGGTCACCAAATCGAAGAATTCATGGATTTTATCGTTGTCGCCACGTTGAGCATTAAGCTTTAAACAAACTTCTTTTTTGGGTTTATATCTCTCCACTGCATTTTCGTCAATCCGGAGAATACCTTTTTCCATCAATCGGCACACTTTAGCACCGAGACCTTTTATTTGCAGAATTTTGCTTAATTGCTCAAGTCTTTGCCGTCCGGAATGTTCCAACACAGTGATTATTTCGGCATCAGCTTCACTCAATTTACACTCCGCGACAGGTTCATAATCCTTATTTAGTGAAACGTATGTTTCGCTCTCTATTTTTAGTCCTGAAGGAACTGCTGCCTTAAATACATCGCCAACAGTACATAGGTAATAATCAGCTATCCAATTCCAAATTTTGCGTTGAGGATAACGCACGGTAGGACGATTGTCCAAGAGTGCCATTATGGGTTTTACCTCATAGTTCCGTGGTTCGCGGTCGTGAATTTCGTCGATAATTCCGGTATAATATTTCCGCTTACCAAATTGGACATATACCCTCATACCCACCTCCACCTTTTGAGTAAGGTCCGGAGGCAGTGAATAAGTGAAAGTGCCGGGAAGCGGCAAAGGGAGGATGACTTCTACGAATCCCAAATTTTGAAGAGTTTGTCAAGAGGAAAGCTTAGTCGACCAAAGCAAAATATTTTGTCAGAAGAGATATGTGACGTTGGCAGAAAATCCTCTTGGCTTGGCTGAGAAATTGTCAAGCTTACGTGTACGCAATTCGTATGTCATACCCCAATAATAACTACCACTGATTTGAAAGCGTTTAAAGAGTTCAAAACCGAGTCCTGCCTGTAGTCCAAAGCATCCTCGAGGGTATTCGAGGGGTTTGACATCACTGTGAGCCACTGTAATGTTAAAAACCGGTCCGCCAAAGACAAATGGTGCGAGGTAATCCTCGAAACCACTCATGCGTGTCCATTTAAAACGGAGATTTACCGGTATCTGAATTGTATGGAGTGTGCAAGTCTCAGTGCCATAATTATCAGAAGCCCATACTTGCTTGTCACCAAAATGCATTTTAGCCCCATGCATATTGTATTTAAGAGCGAAATCCACACCAAATCCTATACCCGGTATCATAATTTCGCCCATCACACCGGCATTAAAACCTGTAGTAGCATCTGTTGGGAGGATATCTTTTTGTTTCCAATGGAAATCATAAAAGTTTACTCCTGCTGTAGGCCCCCAACGCAATTCAGCATTAAGGGAACTTATGCCTAAAATAATCATAATTGCCACAATGACAATTCTGTATTTAGATGCTACAATATTTAATTTCATAGAAAGAATTAATAAAAGATTATATTGAACACAAAATTACAAAATTAAAATGAAATAACAATAATATTTAAAGGTTGTTTAATAAATCAAGTTTGTCAGGTTACTTCGCAACTTGACAAACTTGAGGTTTATAGTTTATAGCTTATGGTTTATGGAACGTCGTAGTGTAAAATTAAGATAAGCATTTCAACCATTCTCTAATTTTGCAACCTCAAATTCATAACTTTTCGCAGGTAAAAGCTTGCGAAACTTGAGTAACATTTATTTTTAACGACTTCTAATAATAAAAAGTGAGGCGGTCGGCAGCAAGCATCTCGCTTTGCTGCCGACCGATGTAGGTTAGTCGTATTTTCTTGTCAGAAAAGATAAGCGGCTGTAATTGTCCAATAGTTATTTTTTGCTTTTATCTCATCGGGATTAATTCCGCCCACTTTCTTAAAGACATTGTTCATACCAAATCCATATCCGGCGCTGACTTGGAGATGATTTACAAGTTCAACACCAAGACCTATGTTCCACGCTGTCTGGCAACTCTTAGTTCGGATTGCATCCAATGAATTTTTATCAAGCTTAATAGCAAAGCTCGGGCCGGTGAATAAATAAGGCTTAAGAAATGAACCGACAACAGGGAGTCCGAATTTATATTTAAGATTAATAGGAATCTCAAGGAAATTTTTGCCTATTTTACCATCAAGATTTCCGGAGACATCCTCGGTAGAACCCGAAGGTGTTTCGAACTGAGTGTTCATACGAGTGTACATCACAGAGGCATCAAGACATATCCCGATTACAGGCACTGTAAACTCTGCCATAAGACCACCGGTAAAACCACAACCATTGTCAGCATCAAATACATGTTTGTTAAGACTCATTTTATTGACATTGACACCGGCTTTAATACCGAACTTGAATTGTGCCGCAGCTGTTCCGGTACACAATAGCACCATGAGGCACGCTATCAGTACTTTTGTAATTTTTTTCATATTGTCAGTTTTAGTTTATATACATCAATCATGACCATCGTCATGCCACAAAATTAATATTTTTTTCTTATATTTCAAAATATATTCTAAAATATATTTTGAGGTTATTTAGCAAAATTTGTATAATCATAAAACATTTTAAATACTCTTATATAAAGACGGACACTCCGCAATACTTAAGTATAGCGGAGTGTCGATATTTAAAATAAGTGCTGGCTTAGAGCACTACTTTCTTAACATCATTACCGGCTTTAACGATATAAATACCGTTACCAAGCTCAATTGCGGTATTCTCACCTGCTTTGAGTTCGAGAGCCTTAACGAGAGTACCGTTTACAGCGTAAACAGCTACAGAAGTATCTGCGGTAGCATTAACGTAAACCACGCCATCTTGAACGAGAATAGAAGCATTTTCTACCGCTACGGTTTCTACGTTGTCATTTTCACCCATTGCTGAAACTTCGGTATATGCAGCAGCATTTTTCGGGTCACCGTGGAATTTGATATTACCTTGATATGTGAAGTCTACGCGATTTCTGAACATATCCAAGCCGTTAATCTCAAAACCTTTAGTAGTGTTGCTCTTGATTAAAGTACCCTCCATAGGAGCTTCGTTATCGCTCTGGTAGTAGCAAGTAAGACCATCCACTTCAGGATACATCTCATCAATGATAGGTCCCATAGTGCCATCATCATAAAGTGCAGCTACACGATAGCTGGGAATACAAGATCCGGCTACAGGATACATAGTCTGGAAGAAAGTTTGATAATCCTTGTTGTAGGTGTATCCGGGAGTAAGCATTGACCATTGCTGATTCTCAAAGGTTTTGCTGTCAGCTGCTGAATAGAGTGCACCATACAACATTGACTGACCGATCGGGCTGAGCTGAATGGCAGGTGCAGTATCCTCTTTAAACATAAATCCAACCAATTCCTGGCTGAAGTCAGTCATATCAGCGGGATAGTTTATATTAAGATATTCGTTGAGGGCTCCATACATGTAGTAGCGAGTAAGAGGTCCCCAAGGTTCTGAATAGGGATTATCTTTATCAGTATCTTTCTTAACACCTGTGTTGAAGATGTGAAGGTCATGGATAGTGTATTCGAGATTGGTAGGCTCGAAGTCAGTACGGCATACACCATTGTAAACGATTCTAACAGATTGTTTACCAGTGGTGTTGGCTGTTTTGTTATAAATCAAAGGACAGTTATAATAGAAATTGATTTCGTGTGTCTGATCATCATAATCACGAACCTCATATTCCATTATATTATTTGCATCTTGATAAGTAGTAACGTTAGTGAAATCCTGAAATTTATATTCCACACCGGCTATTTGAGTGCAAAGATCACCGGACATGATAACGTATGCTTCATAACCTTTACCATCAGAAGTCAAGTAGGGATTCGGTTGGAACATGCCGGGGCCAAGGTTTTCACATTCCTTGAATTTGTTGCAATATCCCAAAGCCTTTCCTTGAGCAAGGGCTGCGAGACCTGCAACGCTGTAATCATAGTCCTCTTCGGGGAAGCTTGCGTCGATTTCGAAACGCTGTGAATGTGTATAAACTGTGGGCCATACAGTATAGAATGGAAGGTAAAGAGTGTTTGTACCACCTTTTGAACTGTCGTAACATGAGAGGAGTACCATCACATTAACAAAGGGATAATCAGCTATAGACTCTGCATCTACCACTTCACCTTTGTCATTGTTGAATGTAAGCACTTTCCACCAATCATTCTCCTCTTCGTGAACGAAGCGGAGGGTGTAAATCAAACCATTGATTTCATATTCTCTGGTAGCGAGCACATTTTCTTCAGGCACTACAAAATTGCCGTTGGGGGCATAGCGCAGCGCTGTTTCATGGAGCTGTCTTGCGCCTTCGGGCGACAAGGTAGCTTTGCAATTCATAAGGTCCTTGGGTGCAGCAAAAGCAGATGCAGCAACAAGGGCACTTGCGAAAAGAGCGTAAAACTTTTTCATTGTCTGTTGAATTAATTTAGTTATTTTTTGTTTATTCTAATCTGTTTGGTTGCTTGGAACAATAGGTTAACAATCTTTAAATCAAATAGACTCAATCAAGGTGCTTACATTTGTAAAATCTCATTGACAGAAATTCGCTAAAATTAAGTATCAAAATTAACATTTTGCCACTTTGAACATCATTTATGAAATTCTTCAAGGTATATTTGCTTGAATAATGTCACCACCAATGGATTCAGAGCCATTATTTAATCTACTTTCCAAACGCAAAGTTCATATTTTTTTTTGGATTACACAAGAGTATCACCAAATTTTTTTGCATAAAAAATGTTAACATTAAAACAAACTACCGGAAATAAAATCGGTGCAGGAACTATTCTGCACCGATTCTATTTTTATGTGACAGAAATAGATTTCAAGTCACATTATGTAGTGTGGATTAATAACCGAGATCAGAAAGTCCGATAGCACGGTTATAGTTTGTCTCACTACGCGGAATTGCATAACGCCATCCGTGGTTGTAGCTCTGATCAAACTTCACTGCATATACCTGAGGAATATTGTTGGAAGTCTCGTCACCTGCTACCCAAGGTCTACGTTCGAAGGGCAGATTCCAACGTTTGAGGTCGAACCATGAGTGGCCTTCGCCCCAAAGCTCTATACGACGCCATACGCGAATCTCATTGAGCAAGTCTTCACCGGATTTTGTGCAAGTGTAGCCGGGTACGCGTTTTTCAGCGAGCTGGTTGATAAGGTTCTTAGCAGTATTTAAATCACCATTCATATAGGCAGATTCAGCTTCAGTAAGAAGAAGCTCAGAAGCACGCATATAAGGGAATATGCCGGAACCGAACTCGTCAGTACCCCAGAATTTATACTGGCAACCAAAGTTGATGGGAATTTTAGTACCTGAAGAAGTTTCGGAAGTAGCACTATTCGCATTAGGCCATGAAGAACCTACAGCGGGTTTATGAGTATTGTTTACAGAAACAAGGAATGTATTCATCTTCTGCACCTTACCATTCATGTTCATGTTAGACGGGTCAACATAATCCTCATCCCAGAACATTGAGCGGGTGATACCCGGCATAAGTCTCATATCTGGATTAAGGAAGAGATCCTTGTAAACGTTGTCACCACCGCCATCGGGAATCTGACGGAAGAGGTCATAGTTAATAGCTGAAGTACCCCAACCGAGGACACAGTTATACGGGCCGTTTACAGCATACCAGCTACCGAATGCGAAGTAGTAAATCTGATCGGGAGAAGGATCATTGTTCCACATATATTCAGAGTTGGCCAGACAGAAGCCTGACTTGTAATCGTTATATGACATCAGATTATAACCGTTGCGAGCATCGTGAGCCATAGCCTGAGCGGTCTTGAAGTCATTTTTAAGAAGCGCTGTACGGGCGTATATACCTTTAGCCACGCCAAGGTTGGGTTCCCATTTGTAAGTACGATCCAAGCCACAAGACTCATACAGTTCAATAGCGGTATTAAGGTCGCTGTAAATCTGATCGAGAATTGTATTCATAGAAACGAGCGGGGAGTCACCGGTATCGGGTGTGGTACGGAGCACTAAGCATTTCACTTCACCCTCTTTGCTGTCTACCCAACGGGGAGCAAAGCATTGAAGCAGGTGGTGGTATGCATGAGCACGAATTGTGAGGAATTGCGCACGGATAAGGTCGCGTTTAGAAGCATCTCCTTCAGCGTGTTCAATGTTTACGAGGACATTGTTAGCCTGTCCTATAAGTGTATAGTTATAAATCCAGGCGAGCAATGGAATCCAGGAGTCGGTATTGGTCTGAGCTTCCCAGTTTAGGGCGAAGGTACGTGTACGTGCACCCCACTGCCAAGCATAGAGGTCAGACCCGGGGATTTCACCATACATCTGGAGGTAAGACGATTCACCGTTGAAAGCGAAATAAGATTCGAAGTTAGACCACTGGGCGTACATTGATGCGCAAGTACCGTAGAGTGACAGTTCAGCACCTTCTACGTTGGTAGAAGCGACACCGGCATCAAGCGAGGTCTTGGGGGCGATGTCGAGATAGTCGGAGGCACAAGAAGTCATCATGCCTGCAAGAATCACTCCGAGAGCGCCTTTAATAATATTATGTTTTTTCATTTTGTTCAAAATCTGTAGTTAGATTATTAGAAGCGTGCAGTAACCATGAAAGAGATTACACGGTTAGGCACATAACCGACACCTTGGTCACCATTCCAGCTTGCTTGAGGATTCATACCTTTACGTTTGCAGACTGTGAAGAGGTTGTCGATAGAACATCCGATGTTGAGGTTCGTCATCTGAAGAGCTGAAACCCATTTCTTAGGCAGATCATAGCTGATGTTGATGTTCTTGAGAGAGAGATAGCTTGAATTGGTAAGCCAACGAGTACAGTAAGTTTCAACATTGTCGTTGTCAGTTACAGAGTTAATCTGCGGCACACCATTGGGGTCGATACGATTAGCGCTTGTTTCAGTGATACCTTCTGCCATAGCGGGAGTCCATGATTTGAGGATATCCTCATGCAGTGCAGAAGCAGTAGCACCGAACTTCATCAATCTTGCATAGTTGGTATCGAAAGTCTTGCCACCGAGTGAGTAAGTGAAGAGAAGACTTAGGTTGATACCTTTCCAAGAAAGAGCAGTACGGATAGAACCGTAAACTGTCGGGATTGATGAACCTTTGAACTGACGTGTAGCGTAGTTGGGGTCAGTGGTATAAAGTTGACCATTGTATTCTACGAGTTTACCCTCTGCACGGCAGTCTTCGATGTTTGCATTGTAATCTTCCTGGCTGAATCTGTATTCTCCGGTTTTTGGATCCTCAATCATGAAGTCGCGGGTGTCAGGAGAAATCACATATAGAGAGTTACCGGTCATTTGGTCAACACCGGCCCATTCGCGAAGGTAGTATTCGAATACTGAATGACCTACAGCGTATGCACGCGGGTTGCCGAGGATGTCGCGGTCGTTAGGCAATTTGAGGATTTTGTTTTTGAGGAATGAAGCGTCGATACCTGCAGTCCAAACGAAATCCTTGTTGCGAATCAAAGTACCGTCGATAGAGATTTCCCAACCGATGTTCTCCATAGTACCTATGTTGGTAAGCACTGTAGCATTAGCACCGGAGATACCGGGTGAACCTGCTGAGGCGGGTTGAGAAACGTTAAAGAGGAGGTCGGAATTACGTTTGTTGTAATAACCGAGAGAGAAAGAGAGACGATCATTGAAGAGTGAACCTTCGAGACCGAGGTCGAATGTCTTTGTTGCCTCCCATTTCACATCATAAGCAGCGAGCTGAGCGGGGATGAGAGTGTTCATGTTGTTGATGTTCGGACCGTACATGTAGAGTGACCAATAAGCATAAGCAGATGCAGATGCGTTGTTACCTACAGAACCATAAGCGGCACGAAGTTTCAAGTAGTCTATCCAAGAGATACCATGCATGAAATTCTCTTTAGTGATAATCCAGCTGGCACCTACAGACCAGAAAGTACCCCAACGGTTGTCTTTGGAGAATTTGGAAGTACCGTCACGACGGAGGGAGAATTCACCGAAGTATTTCTGATCGTAGTTGTAACGGACACGACCGAGGTAAGATTCCTGAGCTATTTCAGTGATACCACCACCGGTCTGCATATTGTTGGGGAAGTTGATCAAGTTATAGACATCGGGGAATGTTTGGTTGGTGTTATAAACATAGTATCCGTTGAGTGTGTATTTGTAGTTCTCGTGGTTGAGAAGAACGTCAACGTGGTGCATGTCTCCATACATGTGTTCCCAATAGAGATTTTGCATAAATGTGTGAGTGCGGAAATCCTGAGATTGCTCCATGATAGAACCGTTTGAAGCGACACCGGAACCCATGTGGGGGTTCATGTAGCTCATGGCGTTGGTCTTATCGAAGTGGAGGTTACCGCGAACAGTAAGTTCGAAACCGTAAGGTATGATAGCGGTACCATAGATAGAACCGTCAATTACAGCGGATGATGAGGTAGCTTTATCGTTACGGAGGAGGTAAGCTACGTTACTGTTACCGAGATAACCGGCAGCGTTGTAAATTTTATTTCCCTGAGCATCGAGGATGTAGGCACCGGTAGCGGCATCGTGTTCATGAACAGGATAGATAGGAGCGAACATTTGGGATTGGAACGGGTTTGCAACGTCGTTTTCACCATCAACGTTCATTGAGTTACTTTCCTGTTTTGCAGCTGCAAGGTTAACTCCGAATTTGAAATAGGAAGTTGGGCGGAATTCAGCTTGCATACGTCCGTTGAAACGTTCGAAGTCAGAATTTACAGTATAACCGTCCTCTTTAAGGTAAGCTACAGAAGCGAATACATTATATTTCTCACCTGCAGCGGCAGCGTTAACGTTGTATTCCTGACGATAACCTGTTTGAGATATGGCTTTCCACCATTTGAGGTCGTCATCGTAACCGGGGAGGTAAGTTTTGGGAATTAGTTTACCATTAGCGTCGAAGAGTTCGTTGTTAGGCACACCATATATATTAATGTATGCGTAGTTGTTAATGAGTGCACCGTTGCGATAGTAATCGAGAGCAGACTGATAGTCGCTGAAAGTACCACCACTCACACCACCGTTGGCAAAACCTTCGAGAGTTTTCTCCATCCAGGGATTAGCGGAGAGGTTATTGTAGAATGGGAGCTGACGAGTGTACATACCCTGACGGATAGAGAGGGTAACATCCACTTTACCGGTGTTTTTAGCCTTTTTGGTAGTAATAAGGATGACACCGTTAGCACCACGGTTACCATAAAGTGCGCAAGAAGCAGCGTCTTTAAGGACAGACATTGATTCAATGTCATTTGGGTTGAGGTCGGCCATAGATCCTTCGTAAACGATACCATCCACAACAGTAAGCGGAGCGCTTGAGCCGTTGATGGAGTTAAAACCGCGGATACGGATCTTAGGGTCAGAACCGGGAGCACCACCGGCATTGTTCACCTGCACACCGGGAGCGTTACCTTCAAGAGCAGCAGTTACAGAGGTAACGGGTCGGTCTTCAATTTCCTTAGAACCAACGACAGCGACAGAACCTGTAAGAGACTCCTTGTTGGCAGTACCATATGCTACTACGACCACTTCGTCGATGTTTGTAGAAGTAGTGCTAAGCTCAACGAGCATTTTAGGAGCAAGCGTCACAGTCTTAGTGGTGTAACCGACATAAGACACTTTAGCAGAAGTGACATTGCTTGGCACGGTCAGTGTGAAATTACCGTCGATATCGGTAGCGGAACCTTGTCCACCGCCAATCGGCATCACGGTAGCACCAATGAGAGGCTCATTGTTAGCCGCGTCGACTACAGTACCCGTCACAGTACGTGTCTGTGCAGAGACAGACCACGAACATGCGAGCACTGTCATCAGAATTAAAAACAGTTTTCTCATACTAATTTGAATTAAATAATATTTTCTCAATATCGTGTTCCTCAGAACACGTGTGTGCTGCTCTTTAAAGAGATGAGCGGGCTCTCATCATATAGGCAAGAATGGGTCGCGCAAGCAAGACAGGTTAGTCCTTGACGAGCATTACAATTGCCATGAGTTATCAGGTATTAGAGCAGGCATAAATTCTATGGGATTTCTCCCGGAGGTGATATTAGCTAATGAGCATTAATCTACAATGATTTTTCAGATTAAAGTTCAATAATTGAATCGGCCTATGATGCATAAATAATCTGCAATGACATATTAATCACACTATTATTTAACATTTAGGGCATAATGTATCGTATTTTGCCTATAAGGGTAATCAAAAATACCCGATTCAATAATGGCTTTTCTCACCAAATAATACGCAAATTTAATATTTTTAATTGAACCGCTGCAACAATTCAATAAAATTAACGATTCTAAAAGGTATGGAGGACTCAATAAATAACATGATTGGATTTGTATGTTTTAAAATATATTATCACAATATATTTACATTTTAAAATATTTTTAAAGTATTAGCTAACATATTCCACAATTTTAGCTAATAAAATCAACTAAACCACATCACGTTAATTTATATTTGTTCCAAACAAGGGGTGTAAAGACGCTGTACAAAGATGAAATTTTTCCACGTTTTGTTAGCAAAATTTAACATTAAAAGATGAATTTGTTCGTAAACTATACAGATTTTGAGATGTCTGATATAATGTAGGACATATTAGTCACAGCATAAAATTATGAAAAGGAAAATCATTACAGTTCTATTGGCGGCTGTTGTATTGGCATTAACGCCTTGTGGAATATTATCACAAACGCATCGCAATCAGGGTGCAGGGAATTCACGGGGAAACTCCGTGGCGCGTCCCGGAAACACTACCACAACACGACCCGCCACAACTATAAATAATAATCGTCCGGGAAATACAAATGTGAAACCGGGAAATTCAACCAACAGTAACCACGGGAGTTCGACAATTAGACCTGGTGGCAACAATCAATTTAATCCCGTAAGGCCGGGATATAATACCGGACATTCAGCCCCACGTCCGGGTGTAGGAGCTACGCCGTCTCCGCGGCCATCGTATAGTTATCGACCACCTGTTATTTCAAGATGGGAGAGGCCGCTGCCGCCTCCACCTGTCAGAACACAGTATGTTCCGGTGTATAGAGTTCCTTCGATTTCGAATATATTGGGATTAACATTCGGTACACTGATAGATTATGGTATCAGATCGCTGCTTACTTCCGGATATGACGTAGCAGGGACTTATTCCAATGGGATATACCTCAATAATGTGTCTCAGTTTGGGATAATTTGGCCACAGGTTACTATATATTATGGTGTCAACGGTATGAATGGGGCACGTTTCCAATATTCAAGTTATTCACCCGGGAATTATAATTTCAACATTGCATTTAATTCGTTATGCGCTGCGTATGGTAATCCGGTTGGATCTCAGACATTGAATGGAGTCACATCATATACATGGTGGGGAGGCAATAATACCGGGTACATTACATTACAATATGGGCCGGGAGTTGCAGAGAATGGTTCGTATATGTATTATACGGATTTGATATACGGCCTATAATTTAGCAATTCAACTTTCGCAAGTTAAAACTTGCGAAAGTTGAACGTTTTGTAGAAACAGAGGAATCAGTGGATATTGGTTGCAGCTCTGATAACGGGTTGCATTTCATCAATTCCCAAATACTGAGCATCGGGATATTTCTCCATGTAATCTTTAAGAGCATTTACAGCCGATGTCTTTTCAGAATATCCACCTATACATACAAAGTAGATTTCATTGGGATTCTGAACTAAAACGGCATCGGGGAATTGTTTCTTAATTCTTTCCCAGTGGGAGGTAGCGTTAGCAGTCATTTTATATGATGCAATTGCAACATTAAATTGTTGCAGCGGAGCATTGCCTGCAATAAGTTTCAGGGGTTGATACTTAATCAGGTAGCTTACCCCGTCCAAAGACTCTACTTTGGGTGAATCATCGTTGGCAAGTTTTCCACCGGGGATAATAATATCAGGGTCTGAGGCATCTTTTTCTCTCTTAGCTTTAGCTGCTTCGTAAGCTTTTTTGTAATTATTTTCAGTGGGCTTACATGACGGCAGCAAAAATATTAGAGCGGCTAACAGATAATATATATATTGGATTCTTTTCATATGAGCAACTTTAATTTTTAAACAACCTCTTAATTTACTCCGGAATCAGGATTCTTGTTTCGCGTGGAGAGAAAATCCGTTGTCCGTTTTGGGGAATTATCTCAATTATTTCACCTGTAAGAATATCCTTCCATTTGGAACCACGTGTAATCAGTTCTTCGTATCTTGTCATATCTATATCCAACCGCTCGTCGGTACCATTAAGCATAACAACAGCCTTGTCATCCCCCGCACTTCTCTGATAAAGATATATTCCATTGGTGGGCATAAAATGTTTCATATTACCATTGGCAATTGCATTAGAATTTTTACGCCATCTTAGGATTTTAGATATATAATCGTAAGCTTCATTCTGCAATTGGGATCTTCCTTCTTTCGAAAAAATGTTAACAGAATCACCGGGAAAACCACCGGGCATATCCTGACGAACCATACCATCACCCCCTTCTCTTGTGCCGGACATTAGCAATTCAGTGCCGTAATATAATTGTGGAATACCGGGTATGGTGAGTAAAATTGCAAGGGCTTGTTTCCAATTGTCAAGGGAATCAATCGGGGCTGTAAGGAATCTTTCTGTATCGTGATTGTCAAGAAATCGAAGGACATTCATGGGATTATCGTAGACAAAGTCTTGTGACAGATGATCATAAACTTTATTAAGGCCATTCCAGGGGTCAGTTTTTTCATTATATATTTCCATCCCTTTTGATTTAATCATAAATGGAAAATCCATTACTACGGGAAGGTGTGTATCCACACCATCTTTTTGACCGAGGGCGGATCCGGTTTGCCAATAAGAGACTTGCCCCGGATCGCTATACCAACACTCCCCTACTATAGTAAAATCGGGATATTCGTTCTCCACATCGTCAATCCATCCTGCCATTGCATCAATATCAGCGTAAGGGTAAGTATCCATGCGGATAGCATCAATATCTGATTCTTCAATCCACCAGATACTGTTTTGCACCAGATATTTCATCAAGTGAGGATTCTTTTGGTTTAGGTCAGGCATCTCGTGTACGAACCAACCGTCCACAGAGAGGGATTTGTCATATTTAGAGGAATATGGATCTTGAATGGTGCTTAATCTATAATTTGTCTGTTGATAGTTGTCCTGAAGATTAAACCAATCTGAGCTTGGGGGGTCAAGAACCCACGGATGATTTGACCCGGAATGATTAAAAATCATATCCATTATAGTCTTAATTCCGCGATTGTGCAATGAATCAATCACGGCAGCATAATCATCATTAGAGCCAAATCTTGGATCGATGGCATAATAATCCGTCGTGGCATATCCATGATAACTGCCGAAGGGCATATCATTTTCGAGTACGGGATTGACCCAAACCGCAGTTACACCGAGCGAGTCAATATAATCAATATGTTTTAATATTCCGGAGATGTCACCACCATGCCGTATATTGGGGTTCTTTCTGTCTACGGTAGCCGGATATTTCATTGACAGAATGACGTTATTCTCGGGATTCCCATCGGCAAATCTGTCAGGCATGATAAGGTAAAGCACATCAGCGGAAGAGAATCCTTTTGCTCCTTTTTGCGTTTTTCTTGCTTTTAGTTCATAGTCGGCATTGTATTTTTTCTTTCCAAGAGTCCACTTTAATTTTAACTTGCCGGGTTTTGTATCGGGAGAGAGGTTGAGATAGACATATTGCCAATTGGGGGATTTGTCAAGACGCACCACGCTGTCAACTATCACACCGGGATAATCTACTGAGAATTGGGCATCCCGGACACCGGCTGCATGGATCTGCAATTGAAGAGACTTATTTTTCATACCTACCCACCAATGGGGAGGGTCAATATCAATATTATTTGCAACCAAAGTCATAATTGAGCAGAAAGTTAATGCCAGCGACAACAATCTTAATTTCATCATCTCAAAAAAATACAATAAGAGGTTATTAATATTGGATGTGGGTAAATTTAATTTCCACTCCGTAAAAATTCATTTATACGGAGTGGAATTATCAGTTTGTTTCACGATATGTTTAAAAGTAAACACATCCTTTGAAGTTTGCTACATTTTATCCAAATCACTCAGCAAATATTCCAAGCGACATGGGATAACGTCGTTTAATCTACCTGAAGAATCAGATAAGGAGTAAGACTCCAGAATTTATTTGGATCGGTAATTTTCAATGTTTTCGTACCATCGGCATTGTCAACAATCTGATAGCTGCCGGCCGGCATATTAGTCCATACTTTCAGCTTCTTGCTATTGGTCGGTATTGTGGACAGTGTACGTTTATCTGCAGTAGTGAAATAGCTAAGGTTGTAATCACCCTTCAACACTTTGGTAGAACTGAGAAATTTCTTCTCCAATAGACCATTCTTCTTAAGCTCTTTATTGGTGCCAATTGCATAATAAACTTTGTTGAGCTGATTTTCAGCGGCAACAGTTTCCTGCTGAGCCTGTTCTTTAGCAGCTGTTTCAGTTTTTACTTGTTCCTGTGCGGTGGCAACCTGAGAATTAAGTTCAGTGATTTGACCTTTTGCTGCACTAAGGTCTGATTCAAGTTTTGCAATTTTTTGGTCTTGCTGAGCAATGTGAGATTTGAGTTGCTCGATTGTCTTTGTCAAGACTCCATTCTTGTTGTTGCCGTCTTTGATTTTCTGTTCCATCTCATTGAGCAACGCCTTATTAGCGTTGAGACGAGCCTTTATATTAGCGAGATTTTGGCGGATTTCTTCGCGTCTGTTGGGATTTTCGCCGTTACCAAGATTGTAAAGCAATCCTTCTTGAGCATTAATGGAATCGAGTCCTGTATAGATATCCCCCATAAGGAGCATCAAAGAGTCGTTGAAGTTTGTAGCTTCCTGATAATCTTCACTCAGTTCAGCAATTTTCAGAGAATCGGCATTTAATTCTTCTTTTTCTTTTTTATTGGCACAAGCACCAAGAATCAGTGCAAGACCTGCCAAAAGTACAAGGGATTTTTTCATATTAAGTTCAATTTAAATAATAAGTTTTTACTGTGGGTTTCGGTCATCATTGTCGGCTTTCCTCTCAGCCTTTGAATCCCGACCATTCACCACAATAACAATCTCCCCTTTTGCTTGGTTCATTTCGAAATATTTTTGCAGGTCCTCGAGTGTGCCTTTATGGATTGTTTCATGCAACTTTGACAGCTCTCGACATACAGCAGCGTTTCGTTCCCCACCGAAGAATTCCGTTAATTGACGCAATGTTCGGCTTAAACGTTTGGGCGACTCATATATTATAATCGTTCGTTCCTCCTCAGATAGTTGTGTCAATCTGGTAGCTCTCCCCTTCTTGGGAGGGAGAAAACCTTCGAAGACGAATCGGTCACACGGCAATCCACTTGATACGATGGCCGGAACAAAAGCTGTAGCACCGGGCAGACATTCCACATCAAGTCCTCTACGACGACATTCACGAGAGAGCATGAATCCCGGATCGGAGATACCGGGAGTGCCTGCATCCGATACAAGTGCTACAATTTCCCCATTCTCTATTCTGTCTGCTATTCTTTCTGTTGTCTCATGTTCGTTATATTTATGATGAGACAACATTGGGGTATGAATATCAAAATGCTTCATTAGCACCGAACTGGTACGAGTATCTTCCGCAAGAACAACATCAGCTTCTTTAAGCACCTTTACTCCTCTGAATGTCATATCCTCCAGATTCCCTATCGGAGTGGGTACTATAATTAATTTCCCGGCCATAGATTACTGAAGTGCATCAAAATATCGGTGAATAATATCGATAAATTGCTTCGCTGTGGATTCTTCAGGATTCCATTCCAATTCATTGATGAAATAATCTTCAGCCTCATCAAAATTTTCCATTGAGGCAATTAGTTGGAGTGTATTTTCAAACTCTTTATGAGAATTATGGAATAGTGTGCGCGTAAAGAAATATCTGTCGTTGAGGCTGAAAACCGGGCGCGGCTTTGCAACTGTACCGGCAGATGATTGATAATTTGTTGCACCATCTGCTTTTGCTTCCTCTTTTTCGGGAATTGGATTCACAGTTGCCATCAAATGGCCTGATTCAGCCGCTTCATTCTCCGGTGCCGCATTTACTGTAGCCATAAGAGGGTTCGCATCAGACTTCTCCTCTGTTACCTTTATCTCTTCTATTGCTTCTAAAACCGCATCCTTTTCTGTCACAGGTGTAGTCTCAGTCGGAATTTCATCTATTTCATGTATATTCTCATTAATCTGAGATGCCATAGATGCATTGGCAGTCTGAGTCAACACATCTTCAGAAATCATCTCTTTAACTACAAGTTGCTCGGCAGCACGCTGTATCTGATTTGATTCCTCAGCTATAGTTTTCAATTTTTCTTCAATAGCGATATTTGCGGAATCATTCTTCTTCTCAATATTCTTTTCATTAGACTCGGATTGTGGTGTTGTCAATATATTCTCCTCATCTTCTTCGAGTTCATAAGAGGAATTTTCATCAGCAAGAGCAGCCCGAATATCAGCCTCTTCTTCGCGATGTATCATCAAAGATTCGGAATCCCACAACGCCGCCTGATCGGCAAGTCTGAATATATTGATTGAAATCAGTCGCTGAATTTTTTCATCGTAGTCCTTGCGTGAAAGTGCAAGCTCTATAAGACCCTCTATGGTATATATACGGTCAAGAAGTTGACCTAACTGTTCATTTTTTAGACGTGACATTTAACTTATTTTGGTTAGATTAAATTTATTCAGTTAATCAAAAATCCCAAGAAGGAGATCAGCTACAGCCTGCTTGTATGCACTTCTTGAACCCTTAAAATTATTCCCCATCACCACAACTACGTGCGTTGGTGCGAAATCATCATCGAGCTTGTACCCGGCATAGCATTGCACACTATTCATACTGCCTGTCTTCATGGCAATATATGCATCCAAATCCGAACCTTTTAAGAATCCTCGCAATGTACCCTCCTGACCTGCAAGCGGGAAATAAGATACATAGTCAACATCCGAGGCCATATCCTTCAGCACATTTCCTAAAAAGGCAGCCGTTAATCTGTTCTGCCGAGACAATCCGGATCCATCTACTATCTTTACACCTTCCATAGGTATCCCCTTCTTTCGCCAAAAAGACAATTCTTCAGCAGCTCCGGCTGAAGTACTCCCCTCTTTTCCTCGCCTCAATCCATACGTTCTGAGCATTGATTCTGCAAACATATTATCGCTTCGCATCATGCACGAACGCATAATCTCGAAAATAGGTGCCGATTCATGTCTTAAGAGCAATTTCCTTCCACCGGGCAACTCTTCCCTATTACCAATCATTATTCCGGCTTCCTTGAGAGCAAGTTGTAATCTATTGAGAAACACAGATGCCGGTGAAGAAACAGAGGATTTCCCAACTCTGTTGTCTTCAAAATTAAAACCATGCACCCCGGTGCCATAATAAGTACCTTTATCACCATTTGCCCAACTCTCCGGTTGCGACGGCCCGGTATATACACCTTGCTCTACTGCCACCTCTCCGGAAATTTCCTTTACCCCACGTTTCTTTAAAGCCTGAACAATCTCTCTTACAATATCCGCTGACTTAGGTTCATATCTTGAATTGACCGTCGGATCACCACTTCCGATAATAAGGAGATTCCCTTGTAGAACACCATTCTTCACCGGGCCCTCAAGGTATACTTCAGTCAAATAACGATCGGTGGAAGATGTGAGTTGCATTAATGAGGCTATCGTCAACGATTTCATTATCGAGGCCGGAAGTAACGGTGTCTCTGCATTATGACTCACAATCGTTTTCCCGGTCTTTAAATCTATAACGATAACAGATGTGGAAGAAGAATTAACCGCCGGATTATTCTTGAAATCATCTATAGGCTCAGCTACTGCCGACAATGACATTAAAATCATTATCATCAGCACACTCCATATATGTCGCAATCCTGAATGCATTAAATTCTCTTATTCCATGTATTCTAACATTCCTCCCGTCATCATTGTTCCCCGGACATTCAACTAATCTACTCCAAACTCCGATTATATTTATAGTCCTAACCACCAACATTCCCTGTTTTAGTGCAAAGATAACAAAAAAAATTATTATATCAAAACCTTGCTGAATTGATATTTATATTGTAATTTTGCTTTCATAATCCATATTCACTCTCAGATGGCAACAGCATTTGACAGACAACCATATACATTTGACAGAGTTATCAGAATCCTTTTCTCTGTTTTCACGATTGCTGCAATTATCATAATGCTCAATATTCTCAAAGGCGTTTTGCTCCCTTTCCTTGTGGCATGTCTGCTTGCATATATGCTCGAACCAATCGTGAAATGGAATATGAAATGGACTCACCTCAAATCCAGATTCATACCGGTGATGCTGACATTGATTGAATTCTGTGCAATAATAGCAATCTTAGGATTCCTATTTATACCTTATCTAATCTCTGAGACTTCCCAAATGGGAGAAATTATTCACCGGTATGCTACAAAACAAATTCAAATTCCATATATTTCTGACAACATCCATTATTGGGTTAGAAACAATATCAATTTTGAAGAGATAAGCCGTCTTATTTCTAAAGAGGAATGGAAAGAAATAATAAAGAAAACATTGTCAAGCTCCTGGAGTTTCCTCAGCTCCGGTATGGCACTCATCCTTGGAGCCTTGAGTTGGTTGATTGTTATTTTGTATGTAATTTTCATAATGTTGGACTATGAGAAACTAATGCTCAGCTTTCGCCAACTCATACCACACACACATCGCCGGAGAGTTTTTCACATATTTGACGATATAAAAAATGCTATGAACAGATATTTCAGAGGCCAGTTTGTCATAGCTTCATTAGTCGGAATATTATTCTCCATCGGATTCTATATAATAGATCTACCAATGGGAATCGTTTTCGGAATCTTCATTGGGGCACTCAACATGGTGCCTTATCTCCAACTAATCTCCCTTCCAATTTGCGCCCTGCTCTGTATTATCGCCACCGTCAGCGGAGTCGATATCAGCTTCTGGACCATCTTCTGGAAATCAATGGCCGTATATATTATAGTCCAATGTATTCAAGACCTTTTACTGACTCCCAAAATAATGGGTAAAGCAATGGGACTTAATCCCGCCATTATTCTCCTCTCACTATCAATCTGGGGATCTCTTCTGGGATTTATGGGACTTATTATCGCTTTGCCACTTACCACCCTTATCCTATCATATTATGACCTTTACGTCATTCAACGAATCAAAAGAAAAGAACTAATCAAAAGATTAAGAGATTAAGCTGTGGCTTAATCATAAAACTTAACAACTTCTAAACGATTTTCCCTCTTTGCATATCATTACATCCAATCCGAAAACCTTAACGGCATTACGATCTGTGGCATCTTCCACTTCCCTACTGCTTACTCCCAAAACCTCAGCAATTTTATCCCTTATCAATCCAAGATAACAACTCTCATTCCGCTTCCCTCGATGAGGCACCGGTGCAAGATATGGCGAATCCGTCTCTAAAAGAATCCTTTCAAGACCTATCCTCTTGACCGATTCCCTGACCTCACTCGCATTTTTAAACGTTACCACCCCATTTATACCAAAATAAGCATCAGTCACATCACGAATCATCTCAACCGCATCCGGGCCATACGTAAAACTATGAAAAACTACTACCGGAAGATTATCCCCCAAACGTCTGAAAACTTCCAAAACCTCATCAAGACCCTCCCTACAATGAATTATTGCCGGCAACCCCTTCTCATAAGCTTTATACAGCTGATACTCAAACGCATCCATCTGCACCTCACGGTAAGTCCTATCCCAATAAAGATCTATTCCAACCTCACCAACTGCCACAATATCGCACGCTGACAAACGCTCAAATATTTCATCCGTCACAGCTCGCCAATCTTCTCTGACCTCAGTGGGGTGAAGACCCGCCGCTATTTTAGTAACTGCCTTATTATTAATGTGCGCAGCAATTATATCATCTACAGAGCCTTGATCTATATTTGGAAACACAAAACACCGGACTCCCGCACCCAAGGCCCGCTTAATTACATCCGTCACCTTATCCTCAAAATCCTCCCTCAGATATATATGAGTATGCGTATCTATCATTTTCTCCGACCTGTCAACTTATCCGACAGCTTGCGGAAACTATCTATAACCTCCTCCGATAATCCCGATTTCTTCAATGACTTCAATGCCGCTGATGAATACGTATTAATCTCTTTGCGACAAAGATTACCAATTCCCATCTTATCATATAGCTTCGTCACAGTAACAATCTTAGCATCACCCCTCGGCATACTCATTGCCACATCGAGCGCCTTTACATATTCACCCCCATGCATATACGCCTGCTCCAACAGATACGTACGCTTACCATTAAGGATATCTCCACCTATCGGCTTCCCAAAAGTTGAAGAATCACCATACACATCCAGATAATCGTCTTGTATCTGGAATGCCACACCCAGTTTAACCCCAAAATCATACATCATCGACGCTTGTTCTGCCGAAGCACCACCAATCAAAGCCCCTATTCCCACAGAAGCACCCAACAAAACCCCCGTTTTGAGTTCTACCATGCGCAAATAACGCTCCATCCCTACCATATGCTCCTTCTCAAAATCCATATCAAGCCTCTGTCCCTCATATACCCCTAAAGCCATACGATTAAACATCTCAAGCACACCACGCAGCTTATCATCACTACATCTCGAAATCTGTTCCGTAGCCAAAGTCAACATCGTATCACCTGACAAAATAGCCGTATTTACATCCCACTTCACATGAACAGTCTTACGCCCCCTACGCAAATCACTATTATCCATAACATCATCATGAAGCAATGTAAAATTATGGAATAACTCCAACCCGACAGCCTGCGGCAACGCCGACATACAATCACCACTAAATGCATCACAAGCCATCAAGCATAAAACAGGACGTAACCGCTTCCCACCACTGCTCATACCATAACGCACCGGTGAATACAGTCCATCCAAATCACCACTCGGCAACCGCAACGAATTAATCCCATCCTCCACTATTATAGTATAATCCGAATTTGATTTCATCTTAAAATATTAAAAAAAATTACCTTCTATTTCCGGTTACTCTAAAGTAATAAAACGCTGATAAATTTCGATCGAAACACCCTTACCACGGTCCAACTCAAGTGCCGTCCTAAATCCCTTCACAAATCGCTTGTAAGTATCCGGATCACCACTGCACTCCTTTTTAAACTCAGCAATCTCACGAGTCACATCCTTTACAGAAAGTCTCTTATCCCGAATATTATTGACATACTCCAATCCAAGATCATAACCAAACCCTTCCGGATCATGCAACCCCGACATCGAATAAAGGCGTCTCTTGCGGCATAAATCCAACGAAGCCGAATAATGCTCCAATTCTGCCGAAAAAATCGCCATCTCCTCCGGCTGACTCTCATATTTCGAATAAGCATAACCTTGGGCAACCATTAAAGTATCAATCTTTACTCCGGCAATATCTCCAAGAGATGCATTCACAAGAAATCGAGCAACACTGTCAGGCGTTAAATTCTTGACAAGATAATCTACACGAGCCTTATCAGACATGCTTGTAAAATTACTCGGCACATCAACGAATCCTCCATTTGATGATTTCTTACAGCTAATAACTGCAAACACAAATAGAGGCAACACCACAAAAAATACACCTTTAACAAAAGACATAACTTAAACATTTTATTACAAGACCCTATAAAACAGACAAATGCGAACTACACGTCCTCATCTGCAAATAAAAGTCATACAAAAGTAATAAAAAATTTCAAAAAAATACTTGCATACTCACAATAAAAGCATTAACTTTGCAACGCAAAAGAAAGGAGAGATGCTCGAGTGGCTGAAGAGGCAGACCTGGAAAGCGTGCCAATTCAAAAGCCGAGCGACACATATAAATTAGGAGTGATGCCCGAGTGGTTGAAGGGGCCCGCCTGGAAAGCTGGTATACGTCACAAGCGTATCGGGGGTTCGAATCCCCCTCACTCCGCAAAAGGATTGTCAAGTAAATCAATTAGTTACAAATTGACTTCTTGATAATCCTTTCTTTTCTAAA
>JAMPEM010000001.1:132697-139979 GCA_023665145.1 Bacteroides sp. | reverse complement strand
GTCGGCCTTGGCACGGTTTGCGAGTCGTTCAAGAGGAGTCTCGGCAAGAGCAGAGCCGGCAGAGCTTACCGTCATTTCATCCTCTGCCATATCCTGATTAATGGTTCTGATAGCCGACGCCATGTCTTTCAACGGGAATCCGCGGTCGGCCATCAAGGCGCCTATTTTTGTAGTCACGTTTACAAGGTCGACCGATTCCTTGACTGCACGTTCATAATCGGGATTCACCATGTGGCGACCTTGATAATCGGTCTCAACAGTGAAGCCGTTCTCATTACACCACACATCGGCAGGGATTACCATAATAGTGGGTTTCTTGGCTTGCCCTGATACCGAAAGCGACACCGCTAAAGCAAGCATTGCAAGGACTGATTTTATGAATAATGGTTTCATTATGATAATAGCATGTGTTGTATTATAGTATGTTGTCTGATTTGAGACGTGCCTTCAGTGCAGCACGGTCTACCGTAAGAACCACTCCATAAGCCTCCATTGTAGAGTTTTTGGCTTGAATTCTCGATGTACGCTTTTCGTCGAGACGCACGTATTTGTTGTAGGCTCCTTTATTAGCGAAAAATGCGTTGAAATAGTCCTCGTATTTTTCACGCGCATTTACCTCGTTGACCAACGGACGCTTGTCACAATCTCCTCCACCGGCAGTGATACCTTTAAAAATAACATCGCTGACAGCGTTGCGCTTTGCCTGCTCGATAGCGTCTCCACGGTTGCGTCCCTGTCCCCACACTCTGAGCGTTTGTGAGCCGTCACCGTCAACTCCGAGACAAGTTGTCTCAAAGCGTACAAATGCGTTTTCAGGTGAGATTTGTGTCGGTGTCTTACATCCGGTCATCGACAACACTGCTACAACGGCAAGTGTTTTATATATACTTTTTTTCATAGTTATCTGTTTTTAAAATTCGTAGCCTACTTTTAATGAAATACCCGACATAAACTTGCGGTCAATCTTTCCGTCGGAATTAATGGTGCGTATGTCCTGTCCGAGATAAGACAAGCTGACAAGAAATGCTGAACGGTCTTGCCCGATACGGAGACCGACTCCGGGACGTATCATCATACCGTCGGGAAATGATGTGCCGATGTCGAAACTATAGTAGGGGACTACATCGCGATAAGCAGTAGGTATAAAATTACCACGGATGTCGAGATAAAGCGGCATGCCGAATCGTCCCGGTGCGTGGCGCACCTTACCTGCTTCGGCAAAATGACGCACCCCTATACCTATACCTGCTCTGAAAAATTCATTATATCGGTAACCTCCTACGAAGTCAATCTCACTTATTACAGGTTTTTGAACCGATTCTATCATATAGGCGGCTCCTGCTTCTGCCGCACAGAAGAATCCTCGCTCGTAGGTTGTATAATCAGAGTAGCGGACTCCCTCGTTGTGTTCAGTCGGCATTTTTATCTGCTTCTGCTGCGAAAAAGCGACAACCGGCACTGTCATCAAGAAGATGGCAGTAAGTGCAATGCAAAATAATTTCTTCATATTGGGTAGTGGTATTGATGAGTTTAAAACGCAGAATTAAGTCCTTTCACTATTCCGGCAGTCTGCAAGTCCTTCAGCAACTGCTCCTTGCTGACGCTTACTATTGCGCTGACTCGGTATTCCTTACCCGATTTTACAACCTGTCGGGAACCGGAGACGATTGAAGCATAGTTGGCTGCCGATGATGTGAAAAATTCCTTGAAAAAATCAACGTGCTGAGCTTCAGCCATACTGCCGGCAAGCGGTTTCTGGGTTACTCTTGTCGCAGGGTTGTTGAATCCACGGAACAACACTCCTTTTACGGCAGCCTTTTTCAGCTCGGTATCCGACAGTTTCTTGTCTTTTGTTATCACTGTCACCTTTACAAGATAGCTTCCTTCGGAAGCCGTACCTGCTCCTTCAAGTTCGTAATTGTAATCATCGTTACTTTTAGCAAACGAAGCCAACGAGGTCAAAAAAATCAGTAAAACTGATAATAATCGGTTCATAAATAATTGAAATAAATATAGAAGTTTTTAATTTTCACAAAGATATACAAAATTTTCAATGTTTTTAATAATTATAGTTACGAAAAAAAATGTACATCCGCTATGGGTTCAAGCGGATGCACATTTATGTGTATGTCAGTATTTAAGGTTTTTTGAATTTAGAAACAAATGTTTCTGATTCTTCCCAAGATTGAGAACTTCCCCTCCAATTCCTATATTTATACGTATAGGTCATTTCATTTCCATTAATAGAGATTGAACCTACATAATGGTCATCTTGCTCATCTTCTTCCATAATGGAAAGAGTGTTTCCTTTTAGATTCCATTTGTAATCTTCATCTCCGTCCCCATTCCAAGTAACAACGGCTGTTTTGTTGGAATTGAATCGAATAGATTCTCCTACTTGGAAAGCATACGTCCCGTCATCTGTATCAGATGTTTCCATACACACCCATTTGCCCTCGATATTGGTCGCATCGGGTGAATCATTGTCATCGTCACTGCAAGCAGTGAAAGTTGCGCTCATAAGAACGCTAAACATTACGGCTATTAATGTCCGTAATCTGAGAAGTTGTTGCTTCATATAAAAGCTGTTTTTGTGCCTCTCATCCTCCGTTGAGACAGTTATATATACGAAAAAAGGTGTGAGGATTGTATTCGCTTTATCATATTCTCAGGTCTTGGCGTACCTATCCAACTTGATAAAGCAATAGCCCCACACCGAATTTGCTATATAATCTACCTGTCAGGGCAGGATATATGCAATCAGTGCAGGTGCTGTTGCCAATCATCTCTGTTGGATTACAAACCGCCAAGTTTGAGAATAGAGATAATTTCAATAACACCTTTTTTTATCATATTGATTTACTGATACCCGACTCTTCGGTTCTGTAAATCAATTGCAAAGATACGAAAGTTTCTATTAGTCTTAAGATATAACTATATTTACTATTTTTCCGGGTACAACAATTATCTTACGTAATGTTTTACCTTCAATCCACTTGGCTGCAGCAGGATTTTCAAGTGCCATTTTCTCTACTTCGCCATTAGGAGTTCCTGCCGGAACATCTATCGTGAAGCGAGCCTTACCATTGAAAGAAACTGCCATTTTCACCGACGATTCTTTCAAGTATTCCTCATTGTATTCGGGCCAACGTGCATCGCATATAGTTGTCTCGTTGCCCAACACATGCCACAATTCCTCAGCTATATGTGGAGCAAACGGAGCAAGAACTATAAGGAACATCTCCCACACTTCGCGTGAATGGCATTTCATCGATGATAAATCGTTGAGACATATCATGAAAGCACTTATAGAAGTGTTGTAAGAGAAATTCTCTATGTCGTTTCCAACTTTCTTTATGAGTTTGTTAATAGCTTTAAGCGCTTCGAGAGAAGGTTCTTCATCTTTTATAATCATGTCGTCTCCCTTATAGAAGCATCCCCACAGTTTTTTCAGGAAGCGGTTTACTCCGTCTATACCATTTGTATCCCAGGGTTTACTCTGTTCCAACGGACCGAGGAACATCTCATAGAGACGCAGGGTGTCGGCACCGTAACGCTCCACTATGTCATCGGGATTGACAACATTAAACATAGATTTCGACATTTTCTCTACAGCGTAGCCACACACATATTTTCCATCCTCGAGTATGAACTCGGCATTGGCAAACTCCGGTCTCCATTGACGGAAACGGTCGGTATCAAGAACGTCATTAGACACTATGTTGACATCGACATGGATAGGAGTGACGTCGTAGTTTTCTTTCAACCCATAGGAAACAAAAGTGTTAGTATCTTTTATACGGTATACAAAATTACTTCTACCCTGAATCATACCTTGATTGATGAGCTTCTTAAAGGGTTCGGGCTCACAAACCTTACCGAGGTCATAGAGGAATTTATTCCAGAAACGACTGTAGATAAGGTGACCGGTAGCATGTTCAGTACCGCCTATATAGAGGTCGACGTTACGCCAATAGTTGTCGGCTTTTTCCGACACAAGTTCCTCATTGTTATGAGGATCCATATATCGAAGATAGTAGGCACTCGAACCGGCAAATCCGGGCATTGTGTTTAGCTCTATACGATAACCTTCTTCGGTAGTCCAATTTTTAGCTCTACCCAATGGAGGTTCACCGGTTTCGGTGGGTAAATACTTGTCAACTTCCGGAAGCAGAAGAGGAAGACTTTCAACAGGCATCATCATGGGAATACCATCCTTATAATATACAGGGAAAGGCTCACCCCAATAACGCTGACGACTGAAAATGGCATCGCGAAGACGATAATTCACCTTTACTCTTCCTATTCCTTTTTTCTCGATGAATTTTTTTGTTGCAGCAATAGCTTCTTTGACGGTTAATCCGTTGAGATTAAGTTCATCGGAAGCCGAATTCATCATTATACCATCCTTGGCATCGAAGCTTTCCTCACTTACGTCGGCACCCTCGATAAGAGGAATTACAGGGAGATTGAAATGACGTGCAAAAGCGTAGTCGCGGCTATCGTGGGCAGGAACAGCCATAATGGCACCTGTTCCGTAGCCAGCAAGTACATAATCGCTTACCCACACAGGTATTTTTTTACCGGTTAGAGGATTGATAGCGTAGGCACCGGTAAACACACCTGTTACTTTCTTGTCTATCATGCGCTCACGTTCGGTCTTGCGCTTCGTAGCCTCAACATAATCCTTCACTGCCTCGCTATAATCGGGAGTAGTTATCATATCAACATACTTGCTTTCAGGAGCAAGTACCATGAAAGTAACTCCGAAAACAGTATCGGCACGTGTAGTGAATATATCGAGAACAACGTCGCTTCCATCTATTTTGAATTTCATCTCGGCTCCCTCGCTGCGACCTATCCAGTTACGCTGAGTCTCTTTAAGCGATTCGGTCCAGTCGATAGTGTCAAGTCCGTCGAGAAGTCTTTGTGCATAAGCCGATACTCTAAGACACCATTGATACATCATTTTCTGTTCTACCGGATAGCCTCCACGTATCGATAATCCCTCACTCACTTCGTCGTTGGCAAGTACCGTCCCGAGTTTAGGACACCAGTTTACCATAGTGTTTCCCAAATAAGCAATACGGTAGTTCATGAGCATGTCACTCTTTTCCTTATCGCTCATTGCTTTCCACTCGTCGGCGGTGAAATTTATTTCCCTTGATGTAAAAGCTTTTACACCATCAGTACCATTTTTTTCAAACTTTTCAACAAGTTTATCAACACCAATGGCTCTATTTTCATCCAAATCATAATAATGATTGAACATTTCTATGAAAGCCCATTGTGTCCATTTATAATACTGCGGGTCACATGTCTTAATTTCTCGTGACCAATCATAGCAAAAACCAATCTTGTCGAGCTGAGAACGATAACGGGCAATATTCTGCTTGGTTGTCACCTCAGGGTGCTGACCGGTCTGGATTGCATATTGTTCGGCAGGTAATCCGTAAGCATCATAACCCATAGGGTGAAGCACATTGAATCCTTTAAGACGCTTATAACGCGAATAAATATCAGATGCTATATAACCTAACGGATGTCCTACATGGAGTCCGGCTCCCGACGGATAAGGAAACATGTCGAGTACATAATATTTAGGACGCGACTCGTCAATATTACAACGGTAGGTATTATTATCCTTCCAATACTGTTGCCACCGCTTCTCGATATCTCTATGTTTATATTCCATAACTTTATATTATATATTTTTTTACTATGAAAGGGACAACATTCTCTCTATAGGTTTCACAGCCTTTAAGGCAATCTCACGGTCTACTTCCACTACCGGCTGTTCATAAAGAAGAGAATTATATAATTTTTCAAGTGTATTCAACTTCATGAAATTACACTCGTTGCAAGCACATGTTGAATCATCGGGAGGAGCGGGAATAAATTCCTTATCCTTACATTTAAGCTGCATTTCGTGGAGTATTCCACTCTCGGTAGCTACAATGAATCTCTTACTGTCGGAATTGATTGCAAATTCGAGCAGAGCAGCAGTAGAACCTACCTTGTCGGCAAGCATCACCAACGGTTTTCTACATTCGGGATGAGCCAACACTTTAGCATCGGGATAAAGTTTCTTCAATTTTACCAACTTCTCAACCGAGAATTGTTCGTGGACATGACATGCACCGTCCCAAAGCAACATATTTCTTCCTGTCACACTGTTGATATAACCTCCAAGATTACGATCGGGACCAAATATTATATTTTCATCTTCAGGAAGCGAATCAACAATCTTACGCGCGTTGGACGACGTTACAACAATATCTGTCAAGGCTTTTACAGCAGCCGATGTATTAACATAGCTAATTACCGTGTGATCCGGATGCTCCTTTATAAATTTTTCAAAATCCTCAGCCTTGCAACTGTCGGCAAGCGAACAACCTGCACTGAGATCGGGAACTATAACCTTTTTATCGGGACACAATATCTTACATGTCTCACCCATAAAATGAACACCACAAAGCACAATTACCGGAGAATCCAACGTAGTGGCAATACGTGCCAAAGCAAGACTGTCACCTATGAAATCAGCTACATCCTGAATTTCCCCCCTCTGATAATAATGGGCAAGAATTACAGCATTCTTCTCCTTCTTTAATTTCAATATCTCATCCTTGATATTTATATCAGGATTGATTGGCATGTCTACATAGCCTTTGTCAACATTCATTTTATATTAAATTAAAGATAATTTTAAAAATTCATTTCATATAAGATAATAATAAAGGCTGTTGAAAGCTATGATAACTTTATTACTTTTATCTTGCTTTTTAAGTTATTGAAATAAAATATATTATTATCTAAACTTTATCTACATATTTAATTACTGTAAATCAGCCTTTTAATATGGTTATAAACATTGTGTTTATAAAGTGCAAAGTTAATAAATATATTACAATGAGTATATATATAACTTAATAAAATATAGTAGATAAGCTGTTGAAACTAAAAACTAAAATAAATTTGGATTATAATCTCCGCTTGATTATTGAAGAAAAGAATTAAATAATCCAAATTATCTTATTTAAAAGTGACCATGAATTTTTAACTGCTTTCAACATGGTTATGAACAATGATGTAAAAATTTAAGATTATTAGAAAACCTTTTCATGCCCTCCGGTGTTTATATATCAGAAAGTAGAAAATTTACTTTTTCCATTGCAAGAAATGTGATAATGATTGGTTTATTTAAGGATTAAAAGCTGTCGCGAGACAGCTTTTTTTTGTTGGTTATAAAAATAAAATAAACATATAATTTACATATTAT
>JAMPEM010000001.1:9449-132597 GCA_023665145.1 Bacteroides sp. | reverse complement strand
TCTTTGGACGGCTATCATTTTACGCTGTCAAGATGCTATCGCGGACGGTTGTACAAGTCAACCGGCAAGTGCATAATTAAATTCTTCAAAAGAATTGATTAATTATGCACTTGCCGGATTCTATCTGCCTTAATGAATTAACACTTTATCGCTCCAAATGTTAATCTTGATAAAAAAGTCAACTAACAGGCCTGTTAAATCGTTTCAATTATAGAAAAAGCAATATGGATGAAGCGTCAATAGTTTCGCGAGAAAAGCTTGGCGCGATTAAGTTTAGTTAGATATAGTTTATAGTGGAATCGTGTGGTGGCCGGATTGTTCCGGCCACCACTATGATATATCACAGGATGTATCTTCTGTGTTAGGACTAAAGGTTATTCTTTAACAACCCTTAAAGGTTATTCTTAAACGACTTCTTAATCGTCGAGCTTGTGGATTACAAGACCTGAACGAAGTTTGGGTTCAAACCATGTTGTCTTCGGGGGCATGATGTTGCCGGTGTCGGCAATGTTGATGAGCTGATCCATGGTGACAGGATAAAGGGCAAGTGCCATTTTCATCTCACCACTGTCCACTCTGCGTTTCAATTCCTCAAGTCCACGGATGCCACCCACAAAGTCGATTCTCTTGTCACTGCGCAAATCTGTGATTCCAAGTATGTCGCGCAGAATCTTGTCGCTCGATACTGTTACATCAAGAACACCGATTGGATCCTTGTCATCGTATGTGCCCTCCTTGGCTGTCAATGAATACCATTTCCCGTCAAGATAGAGTGAGAAATTGTGGAGCGCGTTTGGATGATAAATCTCTGTGCCTTTCTCCTCCACAATGAAATTCTCTGCCACTTTTGCCAGGAATTGCTCCGGAGTCAAGCCGTTAAGGTCACGTACCACACGATTGTAATCGATGATTTTGAGGTGCGATGCGGGGAATGCCACTGCAAGGAAATAATTGTATTCCTCGTCACCTTTGTGGTTAGGGTTGTTTTGAGCTTTCTCGTTTCCTACAAGTGCGGCTGCGGCTGAACGGTGATGACCGTCGGCTATGTAGAGATTAGGAATCTTGTCAAATTCTTTGGTGATGGTCTCAATCATCTCCGGTTCTTCAATCACCCAAAGGGTATGACCGAATCCGTCGGGAGCAACGAAATCATATTCCGGCTCACCTTTGATGACGGTACGGATAATGTTTTCGAGAGCTTCATTGTCAGGGAATGCAAAGAATACCGGCTCGATGTTCGCATTATTGACACGAACATGTTTCATACGGTCTTCCTCTTTGTCACGACGGGTAAGCTCATGTTTCTTGATGCGACCCTCCATATAGTCGTTCACCCATGCTGCTACGACAAAGCCATACTGTGTTCTGCCATCCATTGTTTGAGCATAGATATAGTATTTCTCTTTGTCGTCCTGTACGAGCCATCCTTTTTCCTGGAACATATGGAAATTTTCCACTGCCTTGTCATAGACTTTGGGGTCGTGTTCATCAGTGCCGGGCTCAAAATCGATTTCCGGTTTGATGATATGATAGAGTGACTTTTCGTTTCCCTCTGCCTCTTTGCGTGCTTCTTCGCTGTTGAGCACATCATAGGGACGTGATACTACCTCCTCAACCATTGCTTTGGGAGGACGAACACCTTTGAAAGGTTTTACTCTTGCCATGTTTCTTTGGTATTTTTATTAAGTTTAACGATTTTTTTTGATAGCTGTATCCGTTCTTTCAGTCCAGCGTTTGTATTTATTCGGTTTTGCCGATATTATATGTCGTAGTTATTTATTTTCGAGCACAATGGTCTGTTCTCTGTCCGGCCCTACTGATACAATCACTATGGGAACACCGAGATATTCCTCAATAAATTTCATATATGCTTTATATTGTCCGGGGAATTCTTCGGGGGTAGTCATTTGTGTCATGTCTGTCAGCCAACCGGGTAGTTGTGTATACACCGGTTCAACTTTGCGTGTCGCCGCATCAAAGGGGAATCTATCTGTTTCCTTGCCCTCTACTTTATATGAGGTGCAAAGTTTAATTACCGGGAATGTGTCGAGCACATCGCTCTTCATCATGATGAGCTTGGTTACTCCATTAATCATTACAGCATATTTGAGAGCCACAAGGTCAATCCAACCGCAACGACGTTTCCTTCCGGTGACTGCCCCGAATTCGTGTCCAAGCCTGCCTATTGCCTCCCCCGTTTTATCAAAAAGCTCTGTAGGGAAGGGGCCTGAGCCCACTCTTGTGCAGTATGCTTTAAAAATGCCGTACACGTCACCTATGCGGTGAGGTGACAACCCAAGACCGGTGCATGCTCCGGCTGCTATAGTGTTGGATGATGTAACAAATGGATATGAACCGAAATCGACATCGAGCATAGTGCCCTGTGCTCCTTCACACAAGAGTGTTTTCCCATCATTTAAAATGGCATTGACCTCATATTCGCTGTCGATGAATGTGAACTCCTTTAGATATTCAATTGCTTCAAGCCATTCGGATTCCACCCGGCGCTGCTCATCTGTCAAATCCTCTTCACGTATACCCAAAATACGCAGATGACGCTCCTTGGCGGCTGCATATCGAGCTTTGAAGTCCAATTCAATATCCCCTACACGAAGACCATTACGCGAAGTCTTGTCTGTATAGGTAGGACCGATACCTTTACCGGTAGTCCCTATTTTTGCATCACCTTTCCCCTTTTCCGAAGCCGCGTCAATAAGACGATGGGTAGGTAGAATAAGATGTGCCTTGCGTGAGATGCGCAAAATCTTCTTCAGATTTGTCCCGGCTCCTTCAAGGTCTTTCGCTTCAGATTGGAATAGAAGAGGATCAAGCACCACTCCGTTACCTATGATATTTAGATTGTTACGAAAAATTCCGGAAGGGATGCTGCGGAGAACAACCTTTTTGCCGTCAAATTCCAATGTGTGGCCGGCATTAGGTCCACCTTGAAATCGGGCTACAGCGTCATATCGTGGTGTCAATACATCCACTACTTTACCTTTACCCTCATCGCCCCATTGCAAGCCGAGCAAGATATCTGCTTTTCCCATTGTCTTGTTGCGTTATGTTGAATTTATTATTGTTTTATCTATATTCGGAGGCCATCTGATAGTATTTCATTTCTCTTTTGTTCTCTTCTCGGCTATCTCCTTGCGGATACGCCGGTTGCGCCGCAAGCAAGTGTCACACACACCATAAAGTGTAGCAGTGAAATAATTTACGGTAAATCCCGGTACACGAAATTTCCCTTGCCGTGAAAAAAGATCCACATCACGAATCTCCTCCATTTTGCCACAATGCAGACACACTAGATGAAAATGGTTGTCTCCGATAATCTCAAAACGTGTTTGCTGTCCCTCAAATGAATGTTTTCGCAGAATCCCTGCGCCATACATCAATTCCAATGTTGTATAGACAGTGGTCAGACTTACATGAAATCCCTCCGATTCAAGCATCTTGTACAAATCGTCTACATCGAAATGTCCGTCTATTCCGAGCGCTTTCTCTACAATTTTAGAGCGTTCCAATGTGACCCGTTTCCCACGGTCACGAAGAAACGTGTAAAATTTTTGATGAAGTCGTTTACGTCTATCTTCCAATGTCACACTAAGTTAGTGAATAACGCCGTTTGGCTGTGCCATTTGCACTGCAAAGATAGTCAATCCACTTCACACTACCAAATTTTTGACCGTTTTGTTGCCTGTATGACGAAATTTCGCTAATTTTGTACCTGCAATGTCCAGACATACCTTATATAAGATTAGTATTGAAGATGAGTCTCGTCTTGTCACACTGCGAGAATTCCATTTACGTAAATGGGGAATGATTTTACGACTCGTCATCCTCCTGATTGTCATGTTAGTCCTCTCGAGTCTTATCATTGCACTTACGCCGCTAAGACGTTGGATGCCCGGATATATAAATGAAGCCGACAGAGATGCAACACTGGAAAATGTGGTCAGACTCGACTCCCTCAGAGACGCCTATAATCGTGAAAGAGCATTCCTTGACAATTTCCTTACAGTAATTAATACAGAACGGGAACCATGCGACAGCGCGAAATTGGTGGCTAACCCGGCTCCAATGTCAGTCGATTCCTTGTTGAGCGCATCTCCGGCTGAAATACGTTTCCGAGCCGGAATGGAAGATAAGCAGGCATATAACGTTTCCGTACTCGCTCCATTAGCAGCCGACGGCATGATGTTTACAAATGTAAGCGAAGAAGCCATAATCACTGAAGATTCCAAATCTTCTCATCTTGCCGAAATTATTCTCGCAAAAGGAAATCCCGTGTGTGCAATAGCAGATGGCTCCGTGATTGATGTCCATTATGACAACAATCTTGGAGGATATACCATCCTGCTCCAACACGAAAGAGGATTTGTATCACGTTATACACGCCTCGGGACACCTCTCGTGGAAACAGGTGACCGACTCAACTCAGGACAGATTCTCGCTTTGCAACAGCAGGGTACTGCTAAAGATACATCTCGTATCGGACTCGAAATGTGGCGAAACGGTGATGCCGTAATCCCTGCAAAAATACTCATGATTTGAGAATTGTGTTTGCCCGAATAATCACAATATCGTCAACATTGATATAGAATCTGTAAATACCTTTGCACGATAAAAAGTTTTTTTGTAATTTTGCAGATATAAAGAAAGAGATGCCCGCCGGTCTAATGCCAAAACTCCAAACCTCAATCCTGTGAGGCATCAACAAACCACCGGTTATTACCGGAGCTTTGACCCTAAAACTAATACAATTCATGACTGCGCGTAAAAGTATAGGCAGAAACGCTTCACCGAAAATATTCGGTCACCTTGGAGCGTTGGCTGTAGTTGTCTGCTGGGGTGTCTCATTCCTTAGCACAAAAGTGCTTATGGAGCAAGGCGGTTTCTCTCCCGTAGAGGTATTTGTATACAGATTCACTATTGCTTGGGCAGCTCTGATGCTATTTACATGTCGTAAAATTTTTTCAGACAATTTCAAAGATGAACTCAAATTTATAGTCTGCGGAATCTGTTCCGGTTCAATCTATTTCCTTACGGAAAATTACGCTTTGCAGAATACCACAGCCGGAAACGTGTCGCTCCTCTCCGCCGTCTCCCCAATCTTTACAACAATCCTTGCCGCAATTGTTTTCAAAACAAAGGTAAAACCCGGTGTGGCAATAGGATCACTGGTAGCCTTTGCAGGAGTAGTTTGTGTGGTGATGCAAGGCAGCACGGAAGGAATTGAAATTCACCCTGTCGGTGACCTCCTCGCTCTTAGTTCCGCGCTTTCCTGGGCAGTTTATTCCATTGTCTCGAAAGACATTATACCCAGATATAACGCACTGTTTATCACCCGAAAGATGTTTTTCTACGGCACACTTACCGCTATCCCGTTGCTCCTTATACAAAACGAACCTCTTCATCTTAATCTCCTTTTTGAGAATCCTCGGTATCTAATGAACATCCTTTTCCTCGCTCTGATGTGCTCTCTGGGTGCTTTTGTCCTATTTAATCTCAGCATGAAGATTCTCGGCCCAATCACGGCAAATAATTACATCTATCTGCAACCTCTCGTTACCATGGTCGCTGCCTATTTCGTCTTCGGAGAGAAAGTCTATCTGTTAGGTTATCTGGGATGTGTGCTTGTAATCGGAGGCCTTGTGCTTACCGACAAATGGAATCCAAAACTGTCATTCCTGCGAAAAGATTAACCGACTTCCAAAATAGTGAAAATATAAAATCGCGAACTTTATGTGGAATAAGGTTCGCGATTTTCTTAACAAGTTTCTCTATAAGAGTTATAATGATATGAATAGAAGTGTCTGATTAGAACATTCCTAATGCAATGTTGGTAAGCCAAATCCATAAAGGACAGAATCCAATGAACAGAATCACTGAAAGTGTAAGTGATGATGTACCGGTAGCTGTATAAGTGTCATACTCGTCAGCGATAATAATACCGGAAAATGCAGGAGGAAGTGATGCTGCCACTACAAGCATTCTAAGATTCTCAGGATCCATGCGGCATATCAAACCAAGGATAAGCACAACTGCCGGCATTGCAACCATCTTCATAATTGAACCCAAAACAGCCTGCCAGTTAATCTGAATCTTAATCGATGACAATGTGACACCGGCTGAGAAGACTGCCATTGACGCATTTGCCTTTGCCATCAAATTAAACGACGGACTCAACTCCTTAGGCCATGGAATTCCGACAAGCACCCAGACTACTGCCAAAATAGGTGCCCATGCCACCGGTTGCATCAAAGCATGAAGCACCGGTTTCCATGCACTTTCCTTCTTCTTGGTTGAGCCGGGATTCTGTTTCTCCAAGGAGGCATTCATCAAAGACAAACCCACCGGAATACCGATAGCATTTACCACAATACCTACAATTGCAACTACAAGTGCAACAGACGGCTTGGTACCGAAGATAGGTTCCAAAACGGCAAAACCAAGGAATCCGATTGTCGGTGAACCACTAATCAAGGCCGATACGGCCGCATCTGCACCCGTGTTCTTCTTGAAACAATATTTGAAAATGAAATAGACAGCCATAAAGCAGGCCATGATACCAACTATGGAGACTATAGTCAACTTAATGTCCTTGGCCAAATCCTCACGCGAAGCTTGCACGATTGATACAAACAAGGCTGCAGGAAGGGCAAAATCAAGCACTACTTTATTAAACTTTTTGGAGTCCTCACCTGTAAAAGCTCCTTTCTTGCCGGCGATAAATCCTCCGAGCATCACTACAATGATCGGGACTATCGCATAAAGAATAATATGTGTGATTCCCATAACGATGTGTTTTTTATAAGTTTTGTTATTTAAGCGCCTGTCACAGACAGATCTCAAGCATTATAGGATTTATAAGATTCATGGATCTTATAAATCCTATAAACACTCAGAACACGCTATACAGTATAGTCAATAAGCGGAGTCGGGTTAAGATATCCGATATGTCCGGATTCCTTACCGGAATTGATGGCAAGATGAATATCAATGATGGCCGGTTTGCGAGATGCAATCGCTTCTTCAAGTGCCTTCTTAAGGTCAGCCGGATTGTCTACACAATATGCAGCCGCACCGAAAGCCTTTCCTACAAGGTCATAACGAGCATTGCCGTCAAGAGTTGTAGGTGCGGGAGCATCTCCACCCGAAGGATTGACACCTATACCATTGTAGATACCTCCATTATTGAAGATTACGACTGTAACCGGAAGTTTATATCGGCATATTGTCGCAATATCCATGCCGGAGAATCCGAACGCAGAGTCACCTTCCACGGCTACTACAGGTTTCCCGGTGGCTACTGCTGCACCAATACATGAACCGATACCCATACCCATGATAGACCATGAGGCACAGTCTATACGGTGACGCGGAACAAAGAAATCAATCGTGTCTCGTGTATCGTCAAGAGTATTGGCACCTTCATTGATAAGGATAACGTCTTTATTTGATTCAATAATCGGTTTGATGACTGAAAGAGCAGTCCAATGGGTCATAGGAACAGTGTTGGCTGCATCGGTCAGACGTTGTGCAAACTTGACATTCTTGGCCTTTGACTCAGATTGAAGTGACGGAACCCATTGAGGATCGGCACTCATCTTCTTGCCGGCAAGTGATTTAAGAAGCATATCGAGAGACAATCCCATATCACCGACAACAGGAGCTGCTATAGGACGGTTACGGTCTATCTCGCGAGGATCAATATCGAGCTGAACAAACTTGGTGTCCGGACTCCATTTGCCGTGTCCGAATGAGAGCATCCAGTTGATTCGCGCACCGATTACTATAACAACATCAGCTTTCTCCATAATAGTGCTTCGGCAGCTCAATGCACTCAAATCACCATTGTCCGGCATAAGACCTTTTGCCATAGACATTGCCAGATATGGGATTTTGTAAGTCTCTATAAGATTCTTGATTTTGTCATCCACCTGAGCGTATGCCGCACCTTTACCAAGGAGGACTGCCGGGCGTTTTGCATTCAAAATAAGATTTGCAGCCCGATCGATGGCCTCTTGTGAAGGTGCGACCGGTGTAGTCAAATCTATCGGAGTATAGAACAATTTTTCAGCATCAGCAGCATTCATAATTTCACCCAAAGCCGGAGTTGTCATATCGATATATACACCACCGGGTCGGCCACTGATGGCTGCACGGTATGCACGAGCTACAGCTCCCGGAATGTCTTTTGCGTAGGAACAGCGGAAAGCCGCCTTTACAAGAGGACGGGCTGTGTTGAGCTGATCAAGTTGTTCGTAAGTACCCATGTCCATATCCACCATTGTCGGATCTGATGCACCCGAGATTTGAATCATAGGGTAGCAGTTGACCGTAGCATTGGTAGTGGCTGTAAGACCGTTAAGCATACCAAGGGATGAAACAGTCAGAAGCACCCCCGGTTTTTTTGTCAAATACCCATGAGTGGCTGCTGCCATACCTGCTTGTTGTTCATGGCGGAATCCGTAAAAATTGATTCCAAGTTTCTGCATGGCGTATGCCACCTCTGTCACAGGGATTCCGACAAGGCCATATACGTCCATCAGATCCAAACGACGTAGCGTCTCAGCAAGAATATACATGCCGGTCACTTGTTCGGGAAAGTGTGGTGCAGAAGGATTTGATGGTGTGTTTTGCGTGTTCATAATATTCTAATTAAGTTAATGTTTTGATGATTGATTTTTGAAAGATAATTTTTATCCTTGCATGATTGGGATTGCTGCATTGAGGGGGAGTTAATGTGAAAAGGATTCGGGGTACAATCTTTCACCCCGAATCCTACTCCTTCTTTATAATTTTTACATCTTTCCTTTGACAGGCTCTGTAGTTCCGTTTGCAGCGAACGAGGCTATCTGCTGATCGGTATATCCAAGACTCTTAAGAATTTCTTCGGTATTGGCACCCAATGCAGGAGCCGGTCCGTAGGTCGGTTGATAATTGGACATAGTGAAAGGACAACCTACGGTGACAAATTCACCAATCTCTCCGCCTTGATTAATCTTGACAAGTGTATTGCCATCGTAGAGTGATTCATCTGTCATTACTTCCTTAGTAGAGAGGACAGGCCCTACCGGGACACCGGCCTTGCCAAGAATTTCCGTAACTTCGAATTTAGTCTTGTCTGCAGTCCATTCGTTGATACGTTTCCAAATAGCCGGTTTATTGCGGTCTCGGGCATCTGCTGTAGCGAAGTCAGGGTTGGTAAGCCAATCTTCAAATCCGACAGCCTTGCAGAAAAGCTCGAAATCTTTTTCTCCTCGCTGGAGAACGATGTATACATAGTTGTTGGCGTCAAGTTCAGAGTCATACCCTCCGGACGGTTTACATTTATAAGTCCATCCGAGTACGCCTCCGCCTTCTATATTACCGGCACGTGGCACACAGTCACCGAATTTTCCGTTAGGATATTGCGGGAATTGTGTCAGATAGCCAATCTTGTCAAGTGTAAGTTGGTCACGAGTCTTGATACGGCAGAGGTTAAGACAAGCGTTGTGCATGGATTGATAAACGAATGAACCCTCACCGGTTTTCTCTCTTTGGCAGAGAGCTGCAAGAAGACCAATCAGCAGGTGCATACCGGTATTTGAGTCACCAAGAGCAGCACCGGATTGTGTAGGAATATTGGCATCTCCTTCATAGAAACCGGTAGTAGAGGCGGCAGCGGCAGTCACCTGAGCGATAGGCTCGTATGCTTTAAGGTTGGCATATTTTGATGATAATGGGAAACCTTTGATAGTACCATAAATGCATCGAGGGTTAAGGGCATGTACAGCTTCCCATGAGAATCCGAGCTTGTCCATTGCTCCCGGGTGCAAATTTTCTACAAATATATCAGCTTCCTTGATAAGTTTTGTCAAAATCTCCTTACCGTCAGGAGTCTTGGCATCAAGTGTTATAGACTTTTTGTCTGAATTAAGCTGAAGGTAATAATAAGAGGGAAGATCAGGGTTGAACTGAAGTTCTTTACGGGTAGCGTCACCAACACCGGGACGTTCAATTTTAATTACGTCTGCACCGAGCCATGCGAGCATCTGTGTGCAGGAAGGTCCTGATTGCACTTCTGTGAAATCGACCACCTTGATACCTTGAAGAGGTGCTGTGTTCATAATATGTGTGTTTTTAATAGTTATTTCGCAAATGCCGATTGACTGAATTGTTTTACAGAGGTTCAGACATCGGTCCTTAAAGAGGGGAGTCGAAACGTGTAATCAATTGATTTTAAATCGGTGTGCGAAAATTAAATATGTGTTTTTCAATAAATTTTGGGTGAGCTTAGTGATGTGGAAGCCTATATCTCCAAGCTCACTATTATAACGTGAGCAGTCTTAAAAATGTTCAATCAAAAATAAAGAATTTCATAGTCACTGATCCATATAATATATACCATGATATTTTTTATCCCGGATATTTACAAACATTTTATCTATTTATGCTCAATTTGTCTTTCTGTGTCTTTATTCGCCATTCATCCACTCATATTTATATCAGCCATTCATCCATTCTTATTTATATCAGTGATTCATCCATTCTTATTTATCTGTTTGGAATAAAAATAGTCAGGCCGCGAATATTCGCAGCCTGACATTATATAGGGATATTCCTAATCTTAAGTTGAGATTAGATGATACCTTGTGCAAGCATAGCGTCAGCTACTTTGAGGAAGCCGGCGATGTTAGCACCCTTCATGTAGTTGATGTAACCATCTTTATCAGTGCCGTGTTCTACGCAGTTGCGGTGGATGTCGGCCATGATTTCATGGAGTTTGTCATCAACTTCTTTAGCGCTCCACTGGATGTGTTCAGCATCCTGAGTCATTTCGAGACCGGAAACTGCTACACCACCTGCGTTTACAGCCTTACCGGGAGCGTAGGGAGTTTTGTTAGCGATGAATGCATCGATTGCTTCAGCGGTGCAACCCATGTTAGATACCTCAGCGACCATGAGGACGTTGTTGGCGATGAGAAGTTTTGCATCAGCTTCACCGAGCTCGTTCTGAGTAGCGCAGGGAAGTGCGATGTCTACTTTCTGTTCCCAAGGTTTTTTGCCTGCATAGAAGGTAGAGCCGGGGAATTTGTCAGCGTAGGGAGCTACGATGTCGTTGCCGGAAGCGCGAAGTTCGAGCATGTAGTCGATTTTTTCAGCGTCGAGACCTGCGGGGTCATAGATGTAACCGTCAGGACCGGAAATGGTAACTACTTTACCACCGAGTTCAGTAGCTTTAGTAGCTGCACCCCATGCTACGTTACCGAAGCCGGAGATAGCAATTGTTTTTCCTTTGATGTCGGTTTTGAGGTCACCGAGCATTTTCTCTACGAAATAGAGAGCGCCGAAACCGGTAGCTTCAGGACGGATGCGGCTACCGCCAAATGAAAGACCTTTACCGGTGAATGTACCTGTGTTTTCGCGAGCAAGTTTTTTGTACATACCGTACATGTAGCCTACTTCACGACCACCTACACCGATGTCACCTGCCGGAACGTCACGGTCGGGACCGAGGTTGCGCCAGAGTTCGAGAACGAATGCTTGGCAGAAACGCATGATTTCAGCGTCGCTCTTACCGCGGGGTGAGAAGTCTGAACCACCTTTGCCACCGCCCATGGGGAGTGTGGTGAGTGCGTTTTTGAATGTCTGCTCGAATCCGAGGAATTTGAGGATAGAGAGGTTAACTGATGCGTGGAAACGGATACCGCCTTTGTATGGGCCGATAGCGTTGTTGAACTGTACGCGATAACCGATGTTGTTCTGAACTTCACCCTTGTCGTCTACCCAGGTTACACGGAAAGTGAAGATACGATCGGGCTCTACCATGCGTTCGATGATGCGAGCTTTTTCAAATTCCGGGTGCTGGTTGTAAGTCTCTTCTACGCAGAGAAGAACTTCTTTGACTGCCTGGAGGTATTCTTTTTCTCCGGGGTGTTTAGCTTCAAGATTAGCTAAAATCTCTTGAATGTTCATGTTAGCTGTTTAGATTTTATGGGTTAAAACTAATTTCCAATTAGTGGAATCTCACCGGAACAGACTCCGGTTGGAATTCTTTGCAAAAATACAATTTTATTTTGTCGTGAGCAAGTAATTTCCCGTTTTTTTTTTAGTATTTTTTTTATTGTTTGCCGAGGTGGGGTGGGCTTTGAATATATCTTGTTAGCAATTAGTAGGATATGTTATAAGACAGTGATACCGGACATTCCCTCGGGAATGTCCGGCTTCGCTGTCTATGATTTATATTACCAGTCGTTTCGACTGCTGCTTATTTCTGGGTGAAGATTACGATACGGTTCCAGTCGTTGGTGCTGTAAGGCTGTACGGATGATCCGTCATATTTAACAGTGAGTCGGCTGCGGTCAATACCATAATCGTTTACGAGAGCGTCCGCTACTGCGTTTGCACGTTTTTCAGAAAGTTCGAGGTTATATTCTGCTGTACCGGTATCTTTATCGGCATAACCTACGATTGTGACATTCTCTTTGGGATTTGCTTTGAGCCATTCGGCCATATTGTAGACGTTGACTTCCTCGGTAGGCATGATTTCGTAGCTGTCGATGGTGAAGCGTACAGTAGTCATAAGAGGTGCGTTTACACAATCTTTCTGAACGGCTGCGTTTTTAGCTTCGGGGCATGGGAGCTGAGCTTGCAGTGCAGCTACAGTCTGTCCGCAGTTGAGGAGTTCTGCACGGAGGTCGTTGACTTGTCCGTTGAGAGCTGCAATCTGTGAGAGGTATGCACATTCGTTGTATGTGTCCCATGAGCGGCCACCAAAGTTGATGTTGAATCCTCCGACAGCTTCTACATGGCTTTCAATAGGATCGCCTGTAGCGCAGAGATTCCAGTTGTCGCCGTAGAATGATGCGCGGGCTTCAGCGAAGAAGTCTACATATTTGCAGAGGCGGAAGCGGAATTGAATACCTGCTGATACGGGGAGTGACCAGTTGGTGGTGCGAAGTTTGGATGATTTGCGTCGAGCGATGTTGGTAGCTGCTGCCGGAGCGCCAAATGAGTCTTGGACATCCCAAAGGTAGTCACCGCCAAGACCGACAAACGGAATAACGCTTACGGGGCGTTCGGGATTTACACCACCGAGTGAGTTGCACATATCCCACATAAGCTCGAAATTGAGCTGAACGTGTTTTGCGTGAGTCCAACCGTTGTTGGGATGCTCGAGAGTAGGGTTGTTCCAGTGGAGCATACCGCCAAGAGCGTTAAGTCTCAAGCCTAAGTATGGGGAGATCCAACGACCGACACCTACATTATAAACTGCGGTCATCATTTTGTGGTCAACGGTGTGCCCGGGAGCTTTCATGTCAACGCCGTGTTCTACAAGTGGCTGTGTGACACCGGCGCCGAGTTGCAGGAACCAGTTCTGACGCCAATTGCTGAAATACTTGTTGGAATTGTCGCAAGTAAATTCTGTTACGGTAACTGCCTCGTCTGAATAGACGACGTCCTGAGCCTTTGCAGCCTCGGTAGATACGAGACCTGCGGCTGCCAGCGCTAATAAGCAGTAGAAATTCTTGGTCTTCATAATTGCGATTTTTTTAGTTATACATAGTGTGTTAAAAATATAAATTCGGAAATCGTGTGTTTTTCAGTTTATAGTATCTTATGTCCCGAATTTATCATTAGAACAACTTGCTTTAATTTTATGTTCATTGGGAATGTTTACATTTTTTTAATTTTATGATTTTGATGAGAGGGTGTGGATGATTTTGTCGGTAAAATATATTGTACCGGAATTGGATTCTGTGATTTGGTAAGGTATAAATAGGTATCCGGACAGTGATGTCATGATTGGAATTGTTGCTCCGTTTAAGTCTAATATGGGTTGTTGAAGAGTATTACGTTGGAATATGATTTTTTTGTATGATAAGGACTGGTGATTAGTTGCTGTATTGGATTGATTGTTTTCATCGGGGGAAGGGAGTGGTGGTATCAGGATAATGATTTCTTGTGGCGTAAGGAGGATTTTGTGAGGAATTACATTGAAGGCTACAGAGGGTCGCAGTCCATAATCGAAGTAGATCCAAGCTGCGATGGCGGGCAAAAATATAAGTATGCACATCAATCCGACAATAATCCATCGGAGGTCTGTCAGGATACCTGTCAGTATTGATGCAATTGTTAATGTTGCAATTATGATTAGGGGGATTTTGGCGTGATGTGATATCAGATGGCGGAACAGGAGTGTCCGGGATATTTTGAAAAGTGGTGTTTGGATAAGGGTGGGCTGTTCCGGTTTCTTATTAGATGTATTGTTATTTTGAATCTCGTTTTCTTCTGATGAGTTGATAGACATCATGGTTTTGTTTGGTAAGTGTCTGAACGTATCCTGTGCCTTCAGCATTGAATAGTCTGGTCATGTCGATATATTTGTCTTTGTTCCCTTTTTTGAGGGGAAAAACTTCATCTCTGCGAGCTTTTACTTTGTCGCTCATCGGGGAGTGTCCGTTTGGCCCGATTCCACGGAGTTCGTCGGCCACACCATCCGGTTTGCACCATACCGGAACGATTTCTGAGCAAGGTGGATAGCCGAGTCCGGTCCACATTATGTATTGGTCGGCGAGCATTCCGGGTTTGATATCATCGGGATTCAATCCGGGTCGTGCTCCTTCAATCACGATTGTAGCAGTGGATTTATATCTGGGGATGAAGTCTTGGTCGATAACCCATTTGTCGCCGGTCATTGCAAAATCTTTCTTTTTAAGGTCGTGATAAAAACTTCGGCTGACGGTTTCTGTAAGGAGTTCGGGTGTTATGGCGTGTTCTTGAGCGTATGGATAGAGGAGACATTCGGCATTGGCTTCACGTACAAATCCCATACCTTCATTTTTCCTTCCGGCGTGGGAATAGTTTGTGCGAATCAGTATTCCGTCTTTAGCATCTTTGAGGTCGAATCGTGTGTAGGAATGGTTGTTACATTCGAAAAAAGCACCATTGCCGCTTGCGTCAATCACACCGAAATTGGCTTCTACACCCATGGGTCTGGGGAGGGTGTCGAGCAGTTTGGCAAAGTCGTCGACGGAGCGGCAGCTTCTGAGAGCGATTGTCATCAGATACCCTTCGCGATCCATCTTTTTCTGTGGGACGTTGTCATCTTTTAGATTGTAAGAAGCGGTGTTCATGACAGCGAACCCGACGTCGTTCATCCCCATCCAGGCTTGTTCATTGCGATGGTCGTTGGCGTTGAATAGTGCGACGTATGCGAAAGAACCGTCTTCGGATGGGATATATTCCACTTTGTTATCAATGGTTGAGGTGTCACGATGCTTCCAGAGAAGTGGACGTCCATCGGGAGTGGCATAGGCGGCTACAATTGCGGATGTGCAGGATAGGGCGTCGGCAGAATATAGAGATATGGCGAGTATTAATGTGAAAATTTTGAATATAGTTGTCATTGTTGGCAAGTGTTGAAAAAGTGGATTACATAGCAGTAGAGAAACGGTTGCCGGGGTGACGAAGGAGTAAGCCGTCGAATACCATTTCGTTGAGTTCTGAGATAAGTACAGGGATTTTAATGTCGAGTGAAGGGAGTATTTGGTCAGGTGAGAGCGGTGAATCGCTGTTTCGGAGAGCTTCGTAAATGAGGGCTTGGCGTTCGGACATTTCCGGAGTGAGTTGTGGTTGAGATACCTCTTCAATATTTTTTGCGCCAAGTATTTTGGGGATAAGGTTCGGTGAGTGGATGAGGGATGCTTTTCCGGATGCAATAAGAGCATTGCACCCGGAGGAGTATTGGTCGGAGATTCTTCCGGGTAGTGCAGCGACTTTCATTCCGAATTTCAGGGCGTGGCCTGCAGTGGAGAGTGCCCCGCCTTTGACGTCGCTTTCGACGACAATGGTCAGGTCAGATATTCCGGCTATGATTCTGTTACGTTCCAGGAAGCATCTTCGGAAAGGTTTTGTTCCGGAGGGGTATTCTGTAATTATTGCTCCTCCGGCTTTTACAATAGCGTGGGCGAGGTCGCGATGCGCAGCCGGATATATAGTGTCTAATCCATGAGCAACTATTGCTATTGTGGGCAATGAGTGTCGGAGAGCGGCAGAGTGGGCAGCACTGTCAATTCCGTAGGCCAGTCCGCTGACTATTATAGTATCGGGTATGGCGTCTGATATGGCGGAGACAGCGCGGTCGGTGAAATTAAGGCCGTAGGGAGTAGCGTTTCGGGAGCCGACGAAGTTGACGATGTGAGGAGAATTGAGATTTGTTTCTCCGAGAACAAACAGGATGTTAGGTGCAGATTTTTTTCCTCTGAGTCGGTCCGGATAGTCCGGGTCAGTGCATAGCAGGGCTTTAATTTTATGCTTTTCGATAAATTCTGCTTCTGATTCGGCTTTTAAAAGAGCTTTCCGGCGTATGTTCATTGGAATTGTGACTCCGAGTTTGACAGCGAGTTCGTTGTCGGGCAAAGCGAAAAAATCGTCGTATGACAATTGTGCTTTTGCGAGAGCCACATAAGCCGCATAGGGCAAATTGTGAATAAGCCCGAGCGCAATGTGCATTATGAAACGATTACCTGCGGCTACAGCCATTGTTTATCTGATATATTTATGGAAAATGGCAGCCAATTCGTCACCTCGGGAGAGTTTGCCGTCTTTAAGGACGACTACAGTCACTATACCTTCAGCCACAATTTCTCCACCGGGTTTGAGAATGTCCTGGTGGAATATAAATCGTGGTCCTTTACGTTCGAGTCTGAGACAGCTAAGGAAACTTTCACCTCCTCGGAGCGAAGTTTTGTATTCAATTTCAATTTTGCGGACTACGGCATCGATTCCTTGGTTATGCATTTCAATAAATGAGAGACCGGCATCGCTGCAAAATTTATGGCGAGTATGCTCCATGTAATGGAGATAGTTCGCGTTGTTGACTATTTGTTCGCAGTCGAGTTCATAGTCACGCACTTCCATATCCATAATGAAGCAATATTTTCTGTTGGTGTCTTTAAGGATTCTCATACGAGATGCAAAGATAATAATTTTAGAGAAAATCGACAAGAAAAGCGAACTATAATGAGAGAAGTGGCGTTAAAGAAGGAAATGATTAACATGACGGAGCAATTCGTCGCAAATTATAGATACTATGAAGAAATACAGATGTGAAGTATGTGACTGGATTTATGATCCGGCAGTAGGTGATCCTGATGGAGGTATAGCCCCCGGAACGGCATTTGAAGATTTGCCCGATGATTGGGTATGTCCGGTATGTGGTGTAGGGAAGGAAGATTTTGTAGTAGAACCTTAATAAATCTCTTAAAAATACGACGGAGAGTCTGCTCAGACAATTAAGCATGAGTAGATTCTCCGTTGGTGTGTATATATTCAGTATTGATTTTTGATGATTTGTGATATTGTGATATTGGGGTATTTGCGGAATTAAGGATTTTTGATTAATTTTGCAGACGAATAGTGCTACGCTGATATTGGTGATATGCAGATATTGGTGATATAGTGTTTGGCAAAGTAAGTGTAATAAAGAACAGTGATGAAACAGGCAAGGCAGATAGCAATTCTGGGAAGCACCGGATCGATTGGGACACAGACTCTTGATATAATATCGGAGTATCCTCAATTGTTTCGTGCGCATACTTTGACTGCCAATACCCGATGGGAAGAACTTGCCGCGCAAGCTCGTCAATATCTGCCTCAAAGGGTAGTGATAGCGGATGAGCGATATTACCGTTCACTTAAGGATGCACTTGCGGGATTTCCGGTGGAGGTACTTGCCGGGATGGATGCCGTGACGGATTCGGTAAAAGATTCGGATTTGGATATGGTGGTTACGGCCATGGTTGGATATAGCGGGCTTGCACCTACCATATCCGCAATAGAGGCCGGCAAGACAATAGCTTTGGCCAATAAGGAGACCCTTGTAGTCGGAGGCGAACTTGTAGAAAGATTGTTGCAAGGCTCGGGAAGTAAGATTATTCCGGTGGACAGTGAACATTCGGCAATATTCCAGTGTCTGGAAGGCGAACATGCAGAGCAAGCTCAGAAGATTATTTTAACTGCGAGCGGTGGTCCGTTCCGCACAAAGAGTATCGATGAGCTTGAGAGTGTCACAGTAGCGGATGCGCTGCATCATCCTAATTGGGATATGGGGGCCAAAGTTACTATTGACTCGGCATCGATGATGAATAAGGGTTTTGAGATGATAGAGGCTCATTGGCTTTTTGGTTGTCCGCCGGATAAGATTGAGGTTGTGGTGCATCCTCAAAGTATAGTTCACAGTATGGTGCAGTTTGCGGATGGTTCCATCAAGGCACAGCTTGGTGTTCCGGATATGCATTTGCCAATACGTTATGCACTTGGATATCCGCAAAGGCTTGAGACAAAGCAATCTCCGTTGGAGATAGGGCAGTATGCCACTTTGACGTTTGAGAAGCCGGATATGCAGAAATTCCCGTTGTTGGAGTATGCATTTGATGCTATACGCCTTGGTGGTACGATGCCGTGTATATTGAATGCGGCCAATGAGATAGCGGTAGCATCTTTCCTGCGATCGGAAATCAGATTTGTCGATATGCCCCGTGTGGCAGCTCAGACCATGAATCAAGTTAGATTCTCCACATGCACTGACTATGACCATCTTGTGGAAACGAACAGGGAGGCGCGATCTGTAGCTGAAGAGATAGTGAAGCAGATAAGTAAAAGATAACAAGATAACAAAATAAAAGGTGGCGATGATTAATCCTGCGGCTAATAAATGCATTAACCGGAAAATATTTTGAGGGATTATAGCCATAAGCAATGAAATGGATACATTCCTTATAAAGGCTGCGCAACTTATAATAGCGCTCGGACTCTTGATAATACTTCACGAGTTCGGACATTTTTTGTTTGCACGAATATTTGGTGTTAAAGTTGAAAAATTTTATATTTTCTTTGATCCATGGACAGAGTTGTTTAAATGGAAGCCGAAGAAATATATCGGAGGTTTGGGAAAAACGAAACGATTGTCGCAGTGTGAGAAGGCCGAAGGGAAAGAGGAGGTCGAAAAGGGAAAGGAGGAAGAGAAGAAAGGGTTTTGGTCTGATACTGAATATGGTGTGGGCTGGATACCACTCGGAGGGTATTGCAAAATAGCCGGGATGATAGATGAATCGATGGACACGGAGCAAATGAAGCTGCCGCCCAAGAAATGGGAGTTTCGCTCAAAACCGGCATGGCAACGTCTCTTGATAATGATAGCTGGTGTGTTGTTTAATTTCTTGACGGCCATATTGATATATGCGGGGATAGTATATGCCACCGGAGAAAAATATGTGCCTGTAAGTGAGGCTAAAAACGGAATGATATTTTCGGGCGAAGCGCGTAAGGCGGGATTTCATAATGGCGACATACCGCTAAGAGCTGACGGAGAGACATTGGATGAGCCGGGTGAGGCTCGCGTTAAGATGCTTCAAGCAAAGGAAGTTACCGTGCTCCGTGATGGTAAGGAGGTTGTTGTTCCGATAGATGAGAATCTTATCTTCCGCTTGGATAAAGAGGCCAAGAGCGATACGGCAATGATTAGCTTCATGACATATAATATACCAACGCGAATCACACAAGTTGTACCCGGTGAAGGTGCATCCAAGGCCGGAATCAAAGTGGGTGACGAGGTGATAGCTGTAGCCGGAACACAGACACCGGGTCTTGACCGTTTCCTTGAGACATTAGCCGGACATGAAAATGAAACGGTTCCTGTTACATTGGTGAGGAAATCCGAATCAAAGATGGATACGCTTACTGTACAGGTACCTCTATCGAATACCTCAAAGATGGGTGTGGGGCTTGAAGTGGATCCTTCGGCATTCTATAAAACGAAAGAGATACGTTATAATCTGTTGCAATCAGTACCGCGAGGTGTTGAAATGGGTACTGATAAGCTTGTTTCTTATGCCAAATCAATGAAACTTGTCTTTACCAAAGAGGGAGCGCAGAGTGTCGGTGGATTTGGCTCAATAGGTGCTATCTTCCCGGAGAAATGGGATTGGATAGCATTTTGGAATATAACGGCCTTCTTGTCAGTAGCATTGGCTTTTATGAATATAATTCCAATACCGGCTCTTGACGGTGGTCATGTTCTTTTTCTGCTGATAGAGGTGATAACCGGCAGAAAACCGAGTGAGAAGGTGATGGAATGGGCGCAGATGATAGGAATGGGATTGCTGATACTGTTGTTGGTATATGCCAATGGAATGGATATAATACGTCTGTTTAAATAATGACAAAATACTTCCAAAGCGGGAAATGAAGAAGATAAAATTGAAACCCGGGAAAGAGGAATCGTTACAGAGGCGACATCCGTGGGTGTTTTCCGGAGCTATAGCTGATATAGAATCGGGTGTGGAAGAGGGGGATGTGGTTAAAGTTATCACGTCAAAAGGTGATGTGATAGGTGTAGGTCATTATCAAATCGGGAGTATTGCTGTCAGGATGCTTGAATTTGGGGAAGAAAGTCTGTCAGACGATTTTTTTTGTCGTCGGCTTTCTGAAGCTTACAGATTGCGGCGCACTCTCGGATTGGCATGTCCGGAGGATCCGGAGCGAAGAACGGATTGCTTTCGATTAGTGCACGGCGAGGGGGATTTTCTCCCCGGTCTTGTGGTGGATATATATGGGAATACGGCAGTGATGCAGGCGCATTCTCCCGGGATGCATTTTGCACGTCATCAGATAGCGTCACAACTCATAGAGATACCGGAATCGCATATCAGAAATGTGTATTATAAGAGTGAAACGACTTTGCCATATAAGGCTCAGTTGGATCCTCAAAATGAGTATCTGATAGGTAATTTCGATGGTAATATTGCCCGTGAGAACGGGTTGCAATTCAATATCGACTGGCTGCATGGACAAAAAACCGGATTTTTTATAGACCAGCGGGAAAATAGAGCATTGCTCGAACGATTTGCGAACGGACGAAATTTCCTTAATCTATTTTGCTATACAGGAGGATTCTCTGTATATGGTATGCGAGGCGGTGCAAAAAGAGTTGTGTCTGTGGACTCATCATCAAAAGCAGCAGCATTGACGGATGCCAATGTAACATTGAACTTTCCGGGAGATAATCGTCATCAAACAGTGGCCACCGATGCGTTCAAATATCTGAGCGATATGAGAAAAGGTGAGTTTGATCTTATAGTCCTCGATCCCCCGGCCTTTGCCAAGCATCGTAATGCATTGAAGAGAGGTCTGCTGGGTTATCGTCGTCTTAATGCCAAAGCTTTTGAGAATATAGCTCCCGGAGGAGTGCTGTTCACATTCTCATGTTCGCAAGTAGTGACAAGAGAGATGTTCCGTATGGCTGTATTTACAGCAGCGGCACAATCCGGAAGACGAGTCAGAATCCTTCATCAATTGACACAGCCGGCCGATCATCCGGTGGATTTTTCACATCCGGAGGGTGAATACCTGAAAGGCCTTGTGCTTGAAGTGGAATAAAATGATTAGAGGTTGTTTAAAAATAAATGTTAATGGGTTTGGCATAATTTTCAGGGAATTAACCCAAAAGAAGTCCAAAGAGATTGACAATTAAAATCTATTGAGTGAATTAAAGTGTTAAATAGCTGGAAATACCCTGTTTAGCAATTTTGTAAATGAGTAACTTTAAGTTTTATTATTAAGCAATCTCTAAGTAAAGTTACAGAAAATAATACCAAAAATCTGATATATGAAGAAGTTGATACCGGTTTTTGCAGCAGGAGCGTTGACAGTATTCAATTCTAATGCTGTGCAAGATCCAAATTTTAACTATCATGTCGACAATTTTGCCGACATAGAAGTGTTACGTTATGAGGTTCCGGGATTTGATGATTTGTCCTTGAATCAGAAGAAAATGATATATTATCTGACGCAGGCCGGACAAGCCGGGCGTGATATCACATGGGATCAGAATGGTAAATATAACCTTCAGATTCGTCATTTGCTTGAACAGATATATACCAATTTCAAGGGCGACCGCGAAGGAAAGGATTTCAAGGCGTTTGAGAAATATCTCAAGCAGGTATGGTTTGGTAATGGATTACACCATCATTACAGCAACGACAAATTCATGCCTGAATTCTCACAGGAATTTTTTATAGCTGAGGTTAACGCCCTTCCGGAAGTCTCATTGCCACTTATTTCCGGACAGACCCGAGAGGGAATGTTGGAATCGCTTCTACCGGTGATTTTCGATCCCACGGTGCTTGCCAAACGTGTGAATCAAGACGGTACACAAGATGTCGTGGCTACATCGGCAGTTAATATGTATGAAGGAGTCACCCAACAAGAGGTGGAAGCTTATTATGCCAATCTGAAAGATCCCAACGATGCAACTCCAATCTCCTATGGACTTAATGCCAAAGTCGTAAAGAAGGATGGGAATGTAGTCGAGGAACATTATAATCTCGACGGCCTTTATGGTCCTGCTATTGCTAAGATAATTTATTGGCTTGACAAAGCAAAAGGTGTCGCAGAGAATGACGCACAGAAAGAATATATCACCAAATTAATTGATTTCTATATCACGGGGGACCTTAAACTCTTCGATGAATATTCTATACTTTGGGCTGAAGATACAAAAAGTGATGTGGATTTTGTGAATGGTTTCATAGAGGTTTATAATGACCCTCTGGGTATGACCGGAAGCTGGGAATCTTACGTGGATTTCAAGAATGTACCGGCATCAAAACGTACCGAAACAATAGCATCCAATGCGCAATGGTTTGAAGATCATTCACCGGTAGACCCGAAATTCCGTAAACCCAACGTAAAAGGTGTATCAGCGAAAGTAATTACATGTGCGTTGCTTGGCGGAGATGCCTTCCCGGCTTGTGCCATAGGAATAAATCTTCCCAATGCTGATTGGATAAGAGCTGCTCATGGTTCTAAATCCGTTACTCTTGAAAATATCACCGAGGCATATTCTGAAGCTTCGAAGGGTAATGGATTCAATGATGAGTTTGTGATAGATGCACCGACGAGCGAGCTGCTTGACAAATATTTGTATATCACGGATATGCTCCACACAGACCTTCATGAGTGTCTTGGGCATGCATCCGGACAACTCCTTCCCGGAGTAGATCCCGACGCTCTGAAAGAGAATGGTTCCGCGCTTGAAGAAGCCCGCGCTGACCTCTTTGCTCTGTATTATTTGGCAGATCCCAAACTGCTCGAAATTGGAATCCTTGACAATCCCGACGCTTATAAGGCCGAATATTACAAATATATGCTTAATGGTCTTATGACTCAGCTCAATAGAATAGAGCCTGGAAAAGACATTGAGGAAGCTCACATGCGTAATCGTCAACTTATTGCTGCATGGGTGCTTGATCATAGCAAGAAAAACAAGGCTATGGAGCTTGTAAAGAAAAACGGCAAGACTTACGTCAAAATTAATGACTATAAGAAGGTGCGTGAATTGATAGGCGAATTGCTGCATGAGATCCAACGAATCAAAAGTGAAGGTGACTATAAAGCCGGAAATGATTTGATTAACAAATATGCAGTGAAAGTAGACAAGAAATTGCACAAGGAGGTTCTTGACCGTTTTGAGAAGCTCAACATCCCTCCCTATAGAGGATTTATTAACCCCGAATATGAGACGGTACTTGATGAGAACGGCAATATAATTGACGTAAAAATCAAATATACCGAGGGATATGTAGATCAAATGTTGCGTCTCGGACGCGATTGGTCAATACTTCCGTTAGCCCAATAAGAGTACGATAAGAGGATTTAAAATCTGAATATAAAAATACCCCGGACTTGATTTCTTTATCAGTCCGGGGTGTATATTAAGAGGTTGTTTAATAATAAAACTTAAAATGATTCGTTCATAAAATAGTTAAATGGGTTTTGTTCAACCGGTTAACAATTTTATTCACTTAAAGGATTTTAATTGTCAATGTCTTTGGACTTCTTTTTGGTTAATTTCTGCAAATTCGTAAATCGTGTAGAGAGCTACACTCATTTCTCATTTACATAAATTTCCTCAAAAATTATGCCCAAATCCATTAACATCTATTTTTAAACAACCTCTAAAATATTATGGAAACAAGAAGATTACCGCATAAAGAGTTTTTTGCACTTAGGAACGGCATCCTTGCAGATGCTGTGAGGAAAGCCGGCTGCCCGTGTGCGCGAATATTTGGCCTTAATGTGCCTCAGATAGCAGAGATAGCAAAAATGTATGGTTATGATAATAATCTTGCGTATCAACTATGGGATGAGAAAGACTGTAGAGAAAGCCGTTTGTTGGCATGTTATCTCTTTGATCCACAAAGCACCAACATGGTAGAGGCTTTAAGAATAGCAGAAGATATACAATCGGTGGAAGAGGCTGATATGTTGTCGTTTAGACTTCTGAAGAGGATACCCGCAAAGATTGATATTTTAAACGCCCTAAAGAGTCGGAACAATGAAGGGAATGTCCTTCAGACATATTTGGTCAAAGTACTTACTCGACATCTTGAATAAAACATTTTCGTTAGTTAAAACTTTCAAAAATTAAACATTTAAGAGGTTGTTTAATAATAAAACTTAAAATGATTCGTTTGTAAAATTGTTAAATAAATCATTATCAGAATTTTTAACAATTTCATTCACTCAATAGATTTTAATTGTCAATGTCTTTGGACTTCTTTTTGGTTAATTTCTGCAAATTCGTCAATCATGTAGAGAGCTACATTCTTTTCTCATTTACAAAAATTTCCTAAAAAATTATGTCCATTTCATTAACATTTATTTTTAAACAACCTCTAAGAATTGCGCAATTGAGCACGGACAGATTTCCAATCGGGACAGTAGACTCCTACCAAATTCCAAAATTTATCGGAATGGTTTGGATGAGTGATATGTGCCAATTCGTGAATTATGACATAATCGAGACATTCCAGCGGTTTGCGAGCTAAAGCAAGGTTAATGGAGATATGACGAGTCACCGAATTACAAGACCCCCATCTGGAACGCATCAGGCGAATGGCAATATGATTGGCGTACAAGTTCATCTGCTTTTCCCAAAACATAAAGCGGGTAATGAGCAATTGGGAGAATTCTTTCCGCTCTTGAGGGGAATAAGGTTTCGCTTTTAATTTTTCTGAGAGATTGGATTTAAGACGTTTGGCTTGCTTGTTAATCCAATCTTCATTTTTTAATACAAAATTACGAGCATAATCGATAGAGCATCATATAGGGCAATTGACATGAAGGATATTATGAGTTTTGAAACGTATGGCAAGACGTTTCACATCCTTGACAATAAAATGGACTTCCAGACCGAAAATATATTCAGTATAATCGGCAAAAATTTTGCTCATATATAATAAAATTTTGTGCAAATATAGGGAAAAAAGTTGATTGGAAGTAAAGATATAAAAATTAACTGTACATATTTGGAAAAGCGGGAAAAAAGTATTAATTTTGCAGAAAAATAAGGCCGTCAGGCCGATAAGCCGCAATAGCTCAGTTGGTAGAGCATTTCATTCGTAACGAAAAGGTCGTGGGTTCGAGTCCCACTCGCGGCTCCAGACCGACAGCCAGGCAGATTAATTGCCCGGCTGTCGCTGCTGTAAAGAAGCTATTGTATATAAATGAAATAAATTCCATAATTCATTAGACATATCATGAAAAAAGAAATTAAATCAACAAATGCTCCCGGGGCAATCGGGCCTTACAGCCAGGCTACTCTTGCCGGAAACATGATTTTTGTATCCGGTCAGCTACCTATCAATGCTGAAACAGGTGAGATGCCTGAATGTATCAAATGTCAGACAAAGCAGTCAATCGAAAACATTAAAGCTATCCTTGCTGAAGCGGGTGCAACTCTTGACAATGTAGTTAAAACTACTGTGTTCCTTGCAGATATGAGTCTCTTTGGTGATATGAATGAGGTTTATGCTGAGGAGTTTAAAGCCCCATTCCCTGCTCGTTGTGCTTTTGCAGTAAAGGAGCTTCCGAAGAAAGCTCTTGTAGAAATAGAGGTTATTGCAGTACTTTGATTCGTTGAATTTCAACTTATTACCGGTCTGCCCATAATTGGGCAGACCGGATTGACATTTTTTATATCGTCTCAAATATGGTAAGTTTCCTTCAGATTGAAAACCTTACGAAATCATATGGTGACAGATTGCTTTTTGCTGATGTCACATTTGGTATTTATCAGGGTGACAAAATTGGTCTTGTCGCTAAAAACGGAACAGGGAAATCCACGTTTCTCAGAATCCTCTGTGGTGAAGAGGATGCTGACAGCGGTTCTGTTATCTCTTGCAACGGATTGAAAATAGGATTCTTACCTCAAATTCCGGATTTTGGGAATGCTCGAACTTTCCTTGAGGCTGCAATGCCCCATACTGAGGGTGACGATGCTTGGAGTGCACCGGACAAAACGCGGAGAATGCTCTCTCAATTCAATCTTCATAATCATGAGGGGAAAATTGATAACATCTCGGGTGGTGAGGCAAAAAGGCTCGCTCTTGCAAAAGTACTCCTTTCAGAACCGGATATGCTGGTGCTTGATGAACCTACCAACCATCTTGACATCAGTATGATAGAGTGGCTTGAAGGATATCTGTCCAAGCGTAAGATTACACTTCTTATGGTGACACATGATAGGTATTTCCTTGATAATGTCTGCAATAAAATAATCGAGTTAGATAGAAATTCCCTTTTTGTCTATGAGGGTAATTATGATTATTACCTTCAGAAACGTCAGGAACGCCATGAGCAACTCGGCTCCGAACTTGCCAGAGTGAAAAACTTGCTTCGCACTGAGCTGGAATGGATGAGACGCCAGCCTCAGGCCAGGGGGTCAAAAGCGAAATACCGTATTGATAATTTCTATGAACTTGAAAAGAAAAGCCATATTAATTTGCAAGAGAAGAATGTGGCACTTGGGATGAAATCTTCTTATATCGGCTCAAAGATTTTTGAAGCTCATGGTGTTTCTAAATCGTTTGGTGACAAGGTAATCCTTAAAGATTGGTCTTATACTTTCGCTCGATATGAAAAAGTCGGGATTGTGGGTGAAAATGGTGTGGGGAAATCTACTTTTATAAAAATGCTTCTTGGGGAGCTGAAACCGGATTTTGGATATTTTGATGTTGGAGAGACTGTAAAATGGGGATATTACAGTCAGGAGGGTATGGTTGATTTCGATGAAAATAAAAAGGTGATAGATGCTGTAAAAGAAATAACAGAAACGGTGGTAATCGACGAAAAAACGCGGTTGGGTGCTTCTCAATTTTTACAGCAATTCCTGTTTACCCCTGAGGATCAGCAAAAATATATTTATCGATTGAGTGGAGGCGAACGGCGGCGATTGTATCTGGCTACGGTCTTAATACATTCTCCCAATTTTTTGATTCTCGACGAGCCTACCAATGATTTGGATATTGTCACATTGACAGTTCTTGAAGATTTTCTTGTAAATTTCAAAGGGTGTGTAATAATTGTATCGCACGATAGATTCTTCCTTGATAGAATAGTGGATCATCTTTTCGTTTTTAAAGGTGACGGGGTTGTGAAAGATTTCCCGGGCGATTATTCCACTTATAGGCATTGTTTGGCACAGGAGGAAGCCATTGCAAAGCGAAATGAGGTTCAATCAGTGAAGGAATCTTCTCAAAATGGACAAAAATCTGCTTGGCGAAAGCCAAAGAAGAAACCGTCGTTAACGTTTAAGGAACAGCGAGAGATGGAATCACTTGAGAAGGAGCTTGAATCACTTGCCATACAACGCTCGGAATTAGAGGAAAGTATGTCATCAGGGAAGCTTTCTTCAGATGAAATTATAGAAGCGGGAAATAAAATCAGTCAGGTAATTGAACAAATAGACCTTAAAGAGTTGCGACTTCTCGAATTAATGGAAAAAGCGGAATGAAAACAATCTCGTTATTAAAGATATTATTTGTCATAATGATATTGGCTTATTGTAGTTCGTTCAAATGTGTTGCTGATGATAGCCTATTCACGATTTCAGAGGAGCAGAACGACATAATGGAGCGTCAGAGAGATGATTTTCTGATGTCTCGCCCATCGGGAATCCAGGAGATTCAGACACGAGCCATAGAAAGGGCTTTAAAGGGTGATTTCTCAGAATTAAATAGCGTTAGAAATTCACGTAAAGTGCCCTATTCTCCATCGGAAAATGTGGATGTTGTAAATCTGAAAATAGGATATGACAGTTTTGTATTGTCCGATAGAGGTCTTGATGCACGTCTTTACAGGCCGAAATCATGCAAAAAGGGAAGTCATGAGAAGATGCGTGACAGTTCAATTCAGGGCGACATAATCAATGAATCACCCTTACCACTGTTGGTATATTTTCATGGTGGAGGATGGACGATTGGAGGGTTGGAGAGTTGTGCAAAGTTTTGCGATGCTCTTGCAGCTTCAGGTGAGATGATGGTGCTTGCTGTGGATTATCGGTTGTCTCCGGAATATCCTTTCCCGATACCTGTGGAAGATTGTGTGGCGGCTACATATTACGCCATGCGGAGTGCAAAGGATTGGGGCGGTGATATCTCTTTAGTATCCGTGGGAGGTGACAGTAGCGGTGGTAATTTGGCCATAATGACAGCTCTTACTATATCCGATGCAGCGGTTAAAAACAATGGTCTCGTCCCTCTGCGAAGTGTCCTGACGTTCTATCCGGTGGTGAAAGCTTATACAGATAATTCTTCTTCATGGAGAGAGTATGGTGATTTCTATGCACTTGACAGTAATCTGATGGATGCCTTTAACAAGTCTTATATCAGTGGAACAAATAAGTTGAATCAAGAGATAATTTCAAAAACTGAAGTCCTTGCTTCTCCTATGGATGCTGACATCAGTTTAATAGCGCAATTGCCTCAGACCTTAATCATCGCAGCGGGTAAGGATATTTTAAGGGATCAGGGTGATGAGTTTGCACTTAAATTAGCTGATGCAGGTGTTGCAGTCAAAAGAATAGAATTTTCGCAGGCGGCACATCTTTTTATTACAGTAGACGGGCAATCGGAAGCTTTCAAGAGAGGGGTGGAAATGGCTTTAGAATTTCTGCGTAAATAGGATAGTTTGATTCCTCTGTCAAGATATAGTAGACGTTATTTATATAAAAAGTGTAAAAAATAGGCCGATGATCACTCACCAGCCTATCGAAACTCAATTGCTTTTGGAAATACCTCTTTTTTAAGAGCGATTAAGGTTTATCCTTGAGAGATTACTCTCTCTTTGCGTGAATAACTGATGCAAAGTTAGTTCAATCTGCGTCGAATAGGGTATTCAGATGGTATATTTTGCATACACAATTTGTATAAATCGTTAAATTGTATAAATTGTATATTAATTTTCTTCCAATATGCTTTCCTCATCGATATTTTGTTGAGGTTTGTAGATGTTCCTGTATTGTCCGGGAGTCATACCATCGTGCATTGAGGAGAATGTCCGATTAAAGGAAGTAGGATTGGAAAATCCACAATCTTCTGCAATGTCGGCTATTGATTTATCGAGGTGTTCAATTAGCATTATTTCCGCATCACGTATGCGATAATTTTTGACGATATGTGAGAAGCTGTCACCCAGTCCGTCATTGAAGATTCTTGAAAGATATGTGCGGCATTTCGGTATTCGTTCTGCTACATCTGAAAGCATGAACCCGGAACGTCGGTAAGGCTTTTCGTTTTCAAACCATAGGCGAATCTCTTCAGCGAGTTCTTTTATGGTATTGTCAAAATTTGACGCTTTGGCTACGTTTTCCTCTTGGATGACTATGCCAAGTTTTTTGCGTTCCTTTTGTGTGGATAAATCAATTGCTTCTTCCTCGTTAAGGCTTGATGCGAAGAATTTGCTTGGGTAAGCGGAATGTTGTTGCAAAGCTTTTTGTGTCATCACTACGACCGATATTATAAGCGAGCATTGGTAGATGACGATAATCAGAGGATTGGCAGTCAGAAGGGATGCGAAGAATATTGAGGCTAAAATCAGAATTCCAATCATAAAACCTTTTAGCCAGTTGATGCTTACGTTGTCTATGCTTGAAAAATTGTTTTCGCACCATTCCTTGTATGATTTGGAATGTCGAATGACAAAACGGACTGAGGAGCCGAGATAGAACAGAATGTCAGCGAAAATTATGAATCGTCCCCAGACATTAAATTCTGACAGATGTTGATATAATTGTGTAGTGTCGGCAATCCGTTCGATAGGTTCGCGGGAGAGCATACAGCCCACAATGTAAGTCATTGAGACTAAAAGGAAGGGGATTCCGGCTTTGAGAGCGCGTTGTCCGTTGAGCCATCCGGGACGTATGACATCGAGTGGGTATAATGTTAAAATCGTGGCAAAAAGATTGGATGCAATCAATACGTATGGATTGAGCACCAAAGATGTGCCAAGATGATATTGATTAGTCATTATACCATAGATGGCGGGGATGTAAGACAGGGCAAGAAGAAGCAGGAGTGTGGCAAGGATATTGCGTGCACGAAGCTTGTTGGGTGTAGAATAAAGTAAGAATGAGCATGCGGCACATAATATGCAGACTCCCATCGGGAGTGTCCTGCTTATAGTTATGAATGGAGCAATGGAGTGCAAAATCATAATATGCATCGTTTGAGAGTATGACGGTACAATATCTATTCAGTTGCAATTTCTTACTTGGCACGCGTCAATATTCAAAATCTACGCAAGCGCGAGATTCTTTGACAGGAGCAACAATTGCTGCTGCTGCAACGTGAGCCGGATGCTTGGCGTAAATGTCCACATCCTCCATTCTGTCCACGGTTGCAATCAATACGATGTCCCAGTCTTCAGCGGGGTTTTGGTTAATACCGATTTCAATGTTACGAAGTACTTCAATTTTCTCGGGTAATGCTTCAAGGGCGTTTTTAAATGCTGTAGCGACTTCATGCCGCTCAGTCTGTGTACCCTTGAGCTTGAATGTTACGACATGTTTTACCATCTTAATCTTAACTTTATGTTGTTCAAATAAGTTAGCTTGTGTAACGCCGGGAATTGGCGTGTGGGGTGAACATTACACAATGTCTGCTCAGGCATTGTGTAATATTTATCTAATTTTGTTAATGGCAGTCTGAAGGCAGACTGTGTAATGTATGGTTAGTTTCCGTAAAGACGGAGTTTGGCTTCGGCTACTTTGGCGTCGGTGATGTAATCGTCATATTCCATCATCTTGTCGATAATGCCATTGGGGGTAAGTTCAATAATGCGATTGCAGACTGTCTGGATAAACTCATGGTCATGGGATGACATAAGGATGTTTCCTTTGAAATTCTGCAGCGTGTTATTGAATGCTTGAATCGACTCGAGATCCAGATGGTTGGTCGGAGAGTCGAGTACTAATGTGTTGGCGTCGGTAAGCATCATTCGAGCAATCATGCAGCGAATTTTTTCGCCTCCGGAAAGCACTGATGCTTTTTTGAGAACGTCTTCACCGGAAAAAAGCATTTTCCCAAGGAATCCTTTGAGATATATTTCAGAGGAATCGTCTGAGTATTGACATAGCCAATCTACAAGATTTAAATCTGTGTTGAAGAATGAAGAATTATCAAGGGGAAGGTAAGCTGTTGTGATGGTTTGACCCCATTCGAAGTCTCCGGCATCAGCTTTTCGATTCCCCATTATAATCTCAAAGAGGGCAGTCATAGCTCTCGGGTCACGACTCAGGAAGGCTACTTTGTCTCCTTTCTCTATTTGGAAATTGACGTCAGAGAAGAGGATATCACCATCTTGTTCTGCTCTGAGGCCTTTTACTTCCAATATTTTATTTCCCGGCTCTCGGTTAGGCGTAAATATTATGCCCGGATATCTGCGGGAGGATGGTTGAATTTCTTCGACATTGAGCTTCTCAAGCATTTTTTTGCGGCTTGTAGTCTGTTTGCTTTTTGCCACATTGGCAGAGAATCTGCGAATAAATTCGAGTAGTTCTTTGCGTTTCTCTTCTGCTTTTTTGTTGGCAGCCTGTTGTTGGCGGAGTGCAAGTTGAGAAGACTGATACCAGAAGGAATAGTTTCCGGCGAAAAGTGATACTTTATTATAGTCGATGTCGAGAGTATGTGTTGAAACGGCGTCCAAGAAGTGTCGGTCATGAGAAACTACGAGGACAGTGTTTTCAAAATTGGCCAGATAATTTTCAAGCCATGCCACAGTCTCCAGGTCAAGGTCGTTGGTTGGCTCGTCGAGCAGAAGGTTGTCGGGATTGCCAAAGAGAGCTTTAGCCAGGAGGACGCGAACTTTCTCTTTTGCGGATATATCCTTCATGAGGCGATAATGCAAATCTTCCTTTATTCCGAGTCCGGATAGAAGAGCTGCAGCGTCGCTTTCCGCATTCCACCCTTCAAGTTCAGCGAATTTCTCTTCAAGTTCAGCTGCTCTTATTCCATCAGCATCTGAGAAGTCGGGTTTTGCATAGATGGCATCTTTTTCCTGCATTATATCCCAGAGCACGGTATGACCGCGGAGTACAGTTTCAAGGACTGTACATTCGTCGAATTCAAAGTGATCTTGGGAAAGTACAGAAAGTCGTTCACCGGGTCCGAAGCTGACTGTTCCGTGTGTTGGAGCAAGTTCTCCGGACAGTATTTTCATCAGAGTGGATTTTCCGGCACCATTGGCGCCAATTACTCCGTAACAGTTTCCGCGATTGAATGTCAGATTTACATCCTGAAAAAGGATGCGTTTACCGAATTGTATGCCGAGATTGTTTACCTGAATCATGTATTCAATGATTATTTTTGAACCACAAAGTTATAAAAAAAGTAGCATATTTGCAACAAATTTTAATTCTTGTATTGTATCACAAACGTTGCAAAAATGTTAAAAAAGTTTACAAATGTGGTGTATAACGTTTTCGTAAATTTTCAATAATTAATTAGTTTGGTTGTGCAAACGTATTCCTAAGCTGACTCTAAAAAAGTGGACTTATAAGTCCACTTTCCAATTCGATTCCGTAAATATGTAGGGATATGGTGGGTGTTGAACATCCTCTTAGAGGATGTCTAACAATAAATGTTTTATGAACGAATCATTTTAATGAACGGCCTCTTAATGTTGTATTGCAGGGACATTGACATTTTCGGCATTAAAGACTTTTCGTGCTGCACTGTTGAAGATGCGCCAATGGTCTTGTTGCCCGGAAGGTATTTTGTCTGACATCCATGAGGGGATAACTCGATAATTATCGGTTTTCCCCGTGGGCTTTGCTGAGAAGAATGTGTCATAATCAGCAGATGAGAAATGAGCATCTCCATTTTTGTCTCGCTTGATGTTTGCTCTGACAAGTGCTCCTCCTCGAGTGTCGCCTGTTTTCATGTTTGATATGAAATTTCCAAGGCTGTATACGACAAGTACGTTTTTACCGGATTTTTCATTCCTGACTACTTTCATCGGTTGGATGACATGAGGATGACCACCAATGATAAGGTCTACATCCTGGTCTATCAGGAATTGTGCAAGGCTGCGTTGGTTTTCATTTTCATGAAGAACGTATTCGATGCCCCAATGGACTGTGACTACAATCAGTTCAGCTCCGGCTTGGCGTGTTTTTTTTATCTCTTGTGCCATTTTGTCCCGGTCAATCATAGCTACTTCCATGCCGGCTTTGGGTTCTATGCCGTTGGTGCCGTAAGTGTAGTTGAGAAAACCGATTTTGTATCCTCCTATATCTTTGATGAAGGGGACAAGTTTCTCTCTGCTGTTGGCGTCGTGATATGTTCCTATATGATCCACTTTTAAGGAATCGAGAGCAGACAGAGTGCGTCTTGCGGCTTTATCACCGCTGTCGAGGCAATGGTTGTTTGCTGTCAGAAACAGGTCAAATCCGGCATCGCGTAAGGCTGCGGCGTAAGAGTCGGGTGCAGAGAAGCAGGGATATCCGCGATATGTGGGTCCACCGCCTAATGGCACTTCGAGATTTACCACGGCATAGTCGGCTTCCTTTATGAATGGGGCGATAAGGTCAAAACAGCCGTCATAATTGTGTTTCCCGTTTCCTACGAGTTTGGCTTGATTGAGTTGACCCTCGTGCTGCATTGCATCTCCGACAAATAGCAGAGTTATGGAATCTTTCGATATGCTGTTTTCCTCTTTGACCGAGGTAGTGTCATTGGTGGATGCTGAGTTCGCCTTTGAACAAGCACCCAACATTGAGATGCAGAGTAGAAAAGCTATCGATAACGTTTTCAATCGCATATAGTGGATATGAGGTTAAAATAGATTCCTTTTTCTGGCTAAGAGTGTATTTTTCATCAGAGAGCAGATAGTCATTGGGCCTACGCCACCCGGAACGGGTGTGATATATGAGCATTTTTTGGCTACGTTGTCGAAATCCACATCGCCGCTGAGTCTGAATCCGCTTTTGCGAGAGGAGTCGGGAACACGGGTAGTGCCGACATCGATAATTACAGCACCTTCTTTGACCATGTCTTCGGTCACAAAACCGGGACGTCCGAGTGCAGCAATAATAATATCGGCTTGACGACATAAATCCTTAAGATTTGTAGTGGCTGAGTGACATACGGTCACAGTGCAATCTCCCGGACGGGCTTTTTGCATCAGGAGGGTAGCGATTGGTTTGCCAACAATGTTGCTGCGGCCGAGCACCACTGCATGTTTTCCTTTAGTTTCGATGCCGTAGCGGTCTAATAGGTCGATGATACCGGAAGGTGTCGCGGAGCGGAATCCGGGAAGTCCAATTGAGAGTCTGCCGACATTAACAGGATGGAATCCGTCTACATCTTTGCGATAGTCGATAGCTTCAATAACCTTTTGTTCATCTATATGCTTGGGCAATGGGAGTTGAACGATAAAGCCGTCAACATTTGGATCTTCATTGAGGCGTTTGATTTCTTCGAGGAGTCGTTCTTCGGTGACATCTTCATCGAAGCGTATCAGGTCGCTTTCGAATCCACATTCTTTGCAGGCTTTAACTTTGTTTGACATGTATGATTCCGAGCCTCCGTCATGACCTACGAGTATTGCAGATAGATATGGAGGACGTTCTCCTGCCTCTACAAGTTTTTTTACTTCTTGTGCTATTTCGGCTTTGATTTGCCGGGCTGTCTCTTTTCCGTCAATGATTTGCATGGATATATGTGACCTTTATGAAGTTAACCTTGTGATATATTATATTAAGGTGTTATATTATTTTAGTTGTTGCACGGAATATGTGAAAATAATCTGAGAGGAGGATGTGTCAAGTTTCACCATTACGGGTTTGTCTTGATATGGAGCGCAGCGAGTCACAAGGGTTGTTTGGTTTCCATTAGTATCGGTATAGGATTGTGATTCGATGTCGACGGGTATGATTGTGAATTCCGTGTCATCCGGATTCAGATTCCCGTTTTCGATGTAGGGGAGAATAAAGCTGCGCATATCGTTGAAAATATAGCAGGCATCGTCTTGGGAATATCGTGCATAAAATGATGAGACATTGTCGGGAACTTTGTTTTGAGAGAAATAAGTGTCAAGTTCCGAGGTTTTTACCATCAGTAGGTAAGGTGGTGGCTCAATTCCGAGATTATTGGATATTTGAGAAACCGGAATAGTGAATTTAAGTCCGCTGACAACGTAAATGGCGTTAATTGGATCGATGAATTTGCCAATGATTGATTTAGTGGGGAATGTGATTTGAGCATTGTATCCACCCGGAGCTACAAGGATTGTTTCCCCTTTAGCAACGCGATTTTTGAGAGTTTCAGCCGGAGAGAATGTTACGCAGTTTGCGCTGAGCACTTCCGGGGCAGTGGCGAAAAGAGCTATACTGTCTCTGAGATGAGTTTGTTTGTATGTGGTTTGTCCGTCTTTAACAATTGCTTTGTCATAAAGATAATGATAATAAAGCATAAATTCTACTTTGCTGACGTTGGCTACACAACCTGAGCCGAAGGTTCTGGTGACGTATATTCCGGGGAAGAATTTTGTAAAAGAAGAAGGCCATGCGAATACGCTTGGGTCTTGGCGGTACTGATTGAACATCTTTTTGCCAAGCTCCACAGAGAGGTCTATTCCGAAGCGTATGTTGCTGCGATTGATGGTAACAGTATCAGTGGCTGTTATTTCTGAGAGAGTGTAAGTTTTCTGCCCGAGTTTGGATGCCGTTGAGAAGTATCCGTTGGGATTGAAGTTTGATTCTATGTCCGAGGGTAGTTGTTTTTCAAGTTCGTATACGGTGAGTTGTTGAGGAGCAAGAGAGTCACCGATAAATTGACCTCTTGGCATTGAGAAAATAAGTTTGACGGAGTCTACACGATTCACATCGATGGAGTCGGGCACATTCATGGATGAGGCGGCCATCAATTGTGCTACAAAAGAGCATGCGAGGTCACCATATTCGGAAGAAGATAGTCTTCCGAGCAGATGATTGTCAGTGCGGCTGTCAAAGATTGATGCTTCAATGGATTTTGAGGGCACTTCAAGAGTGAGGGAGTCGGAATATATCAGCAAAGTGTCCTGAGCTAAAGAATTTCCTATATTGCTTACATCGTCGTCACATGAATAAAGGGATGTGACGACGAGTGTTAGGGCGAGATATAATAGATATTTGATTTTCATATCTTAAATCTACTGAAATGTGATACCACAGATTGGATTATTGCCGCTTAAGCGGCGGATGGTGGCAGTTCGTTTTATATGTCGGTTGTTATCAACTCGTAGAAGTCTGTATAAGGCTTGGCGTCGGTTGATTCCAATGGTATTGTTGCAAATGGGATGCCTCTTTGTTTTACAAACTCCAACATATCCTCATTCGGTTCTTGGGTAAAGATTACGGCGTCGGAGTATTGGATAGCCATTTTATGAAGCATATCGGTATCGGGCGTCATATCTTTGAATGGAGCCAAGTCTTTTGCCGGAATTCCGTCTTCTCGTAGTTTGCGAAAGATTTCGGGGTTAAGCGGGGCTTGAATTTTGTCGTTAAGAGGGGAGTATATTACTTTTGTTTTGGTAAATGCCGGATCATTAGAGAGGAGGTGATGGATATAAAGCGGATTGAGGGCTGTAATCCAACCGGAGCATTGAATGATGTCGGGTTCCCAACGAAGTTTTTTTACTGTTTCGACGGTGCCGTGTGCGAAGAAAATGGCTCTTTCGTCATTGTCAGTGCGATTGCTTCCCACTATGTCTATATCGTCTTCAAGTTTCTGGAAATAGTCATCATTGTCAATGAAATATACTTGAATTCGATTGGGTTGCAGAGAGGCAACTTTGAGAATTAGCGGATGATCATTGTCATCTATGATGATGTTCATTCCGGAGAGTCTGATGACCTCGTGCAGCTGATTGCGACGTTCGTTTACGGCACCGTATTTAGGCATAAAAGTACGCACCTCGCAAGTGCGGCCGTGGATAGCAGAAGGGATTGCTTTTCCGAGGACGGCTGTAGGTGAAGAGGGGGAGTAAGGTGCTATCTCCTGCGAGATATAAAGGATACGTTTTTTCGGCATAATAAAGGTAGGAGAGGGATTGATGTGCAAAGTTACAATTTTTTTGTGAGATAAACATTATAAAAGGTCTCTTTTTTGTAAAACTGCGTGAGAGAAAGTGTAAGAGGAGAGGGTTTAAATGAAGAAAAGAAATAAAAAAGGGTGATTGTGGAGATTTTTTTTTTAGGAATGTGATATGAATATTGGAATAAATAATTAATTTTGCAGTCTGATTCACAACAGTCCGCGACTGGAGTGCCTTCTCTTGTGGGATAATCTGAATAATTAGAGCAGATGAGGGAGCACATCAGGTGGAGATGTAATGATGAAAAAGATGAAAATAATAAGAAAAGTCAAAGAATTAGAAGACTTTACTAAAAATGCCCGGAAGGAGGGGCTGAGGGTGGGTCTTGTCCCCACGATGGGAGCATTGCATGCCGGGCATATATCGCTTGTGAAGAGAGCGGTGTCTGAGAATGATGTTGTGGTGGCAAGTGTTTTTGTCAATCCGACCCAGTTTAACAATCCTACGGATTTAGCCACTTATCCGCGCAAGGAAGAGGATGATTTCCGTATGTTGGAGTCAAATGGTGTGACTGCAGTATTTGCCCCGTCTGTTGAAGAGATTTATCCTAAAGGTGGCGATGAATCCCATGTTTTTGATTTGGGAGAAGTCGCAGAAGTGATGGAGGGTAAATATCGTCCGGGTCATTTTCAAGGTGTCGCACAGATTGTAAGTAAGCTTTTGAGGATGGTTTCTCCGGATAAAGCATATTTTGGGGAGAAAGATTTTCAGCAGATAGCCGTAATACGTCGTATGATAGAGACGGAGGGGATAGATGTTGAAATCGTGGCATGTCCGATACTTCGTGAGGATGACGGGCTTGCGCTTTCAAGCCGCAATGCTTTGCTTTTGCCGCAAGAGAGAGAAGTAGCTCCCGGTATTCATGAAGCTTTAGCTTACAGTGTTGATTATTCGCGTGATCATACTGTACAGGCTACACATGACACTGTAGTGGAGCGAATCAATGCTATTCCGCACTGTGAGGTGGAATATTTTGAGATTGTGGACGGCAAAACTCTTCGGAGGGTGACTGATTGGGAGCAAAGTGATGATATAGTAGGGTGCATCACGGTATATTGCGGCAAGGTAAGACTCATAGACAATATCAGATATAAATAAGTGATATGTATATTGAAATGATGAAATCGAAGATTCACCGGGTCAAGGTGACTGAGGCGAATCTTAACTACATCGGCAGCATCACGGTGGACTCACTTCTTCTCGAGGCAGCCGGAATTTTACCCGGGGAGCGAGTCTACATAGTAAATAATAACAATGGCGAGCGTTTCGATACGTATACCATAGCCGGGGAGCCGGGTAGCGGAGTTGTGTGTCTTAATGGAGCTGCAGCGCGTAAGGCTCAGCCCGGTGATGTCGTTATAATAATGAGTTATGCTATGATGACGCCGGAAGAGGCTAAAGATCATAAGCCGAAGGTAGTTTTTCCCGACACACAGACTAACAAATTGAAGTAGAAAGAGTGTCCGGGTATATGTGGATGAATCCGGGGGGATAAAATGAAGGAGGAGAAATATGTTTGAATCATTAACCGAGCGTCTTGAACGCTCATTTAAAGTACTAAAGGGAGAGGGTAAGATAACAGAAATCAATGTGGCGGCTACCCTCAAGGATGTTCGCAAAGCATTGTTGGAAGCGGATGTCAATTATAAGATAGCCAAGGATTTTACTAATAATGTAAAAGAGAAGGCACTTGGACAGAATGTTTTGACGGCCGTTAAGCCTAAAGAGTTGATGTTAAATATCGTCTTTAATGAGCTTACCGAGCTTATGGGCGAGGAAGAGGCGCCGTTGAATCTGATATCCAAGCCGTCCATCATATTGATGTCGGGATTGCAGGGGTCGGGAAAGACGACGTTTTCCGGTAAATTGGCTAAGCGTTTCAAATCGAAAGGTCGTCATCCGTTGCTCGTAGCATGCGACGTGTATCGTCCGGCAGCCATAGAGCAGCTTCAGGTGCTTGGCGCACAAATAGATGTGCCTGTATATAGTGAAGAGGAAAACAAGAATCCTGTAGAGATAGCGCAGAATGCTGTAAAATATGCCAAAGAAAATCATAATGACATTGTGATAGTCGACACTGCCGGACGTCTTGCGGTCGATGAGATGATGATGGATGAGATAGCTTCATTGAAGGAGACGTTGCATCCGGATGAGACGTTGTTTGTAGTGGATGCCATGACAGGTCAAGATGCGGTCAATACAGCCAAGGCGTTCAATGATCGACTTGACTTTGACGGTGTTGTGATGACCAAGCTTGATGGTGATACCCGAGGTGGAGCTGCGTTGTCGATTCGCAGTGTAGTAAAGAAGCCGATAAAGCTTGTAGGTGTGGGTGAGAAGCTTGAAGATATTCAAGAGTTTAATCCACAGGGAATGGCGAGCCGAATAATTGGTAATGGTGACATTATCGGTATAGCCAAGAAGGTTCAGGATCTCATTGATGAAAAGGAGGCTGAGGATATTAAGAAGAAGATTGAAAAGAATAAATTTGATTTCAATGACTTCTTGTCGCAGATGAAGAAGATTCAAAGCATGGGTAGCATCAAGAATATTGCATCAATGATACCGGGTCTTGGAAAGGCTATCAAGGATGTTGATATTGATGACAGTGCTTTTGTTCAGATAGAGGCCATAATTGGATCAATGACTCCTTATGAACGTGAGCATCCTGAATGTCTTAATGCGAGTCGTCGTAAACGTATTGCCAAGGGATGTGGAAGAACGGAGGTAGAGGTTAATCGTTTTATAAAGCAGTTTGAAACGACACGTCAAATGATGCGTCAGGTCTCCAAGATGAAGAATCCTGCTATGATGATGAAGCAGATGAAGCAGGCACGCCGTGGACGTCGCTGAGAATTTTTGAGGTAAAATATAATAGTAAAATATAATAAATGATGGATTTCTTATGTAAGAAATCCATCATTTATTATAGGTGGTTAAGGGTTTGTCGGTGTTATATGCAGCGCGATATATGTTAATTATATTTCGGGAAAGTTTACTTTAGCTTCAATTGTTTCTGTGATTTCTGCGTTGCAGTATCTTGAAAAAAGGTCTGTAAAAGTATCCAGTATTTTTGATTTGTCGGCATATTGATCGAAGATATGAATAGTGACAATCAGGTGAGTGGTGGAGAGTGATATTTTTGTTCTTTCGTTGTCGGATGTTGGAGTTCCTATTCCTCCTGTTGCATCGCGGAAAACGGGCAGACCTTCGATGTTTAGTGGTCCTCTTCCGATTCCTTCGTATGGTTCGTCAGCGTGTCCGACACCGAGAGTGATACTGTCACCTTTGATTTTGTCGGCATCGAAGCAACCGATTGAGCATCCGGTCAAAAGGGAGAATTGATTTCCGGTATCAACAATTGCATTAACATTGTAAAGGCCGAGACCTCTTACTATTCGTCTCATCAGCTGTTCTTGTGAAGGTCTGTATCTGTTGGGATCTTTGCCACAGCGTTTATAAGCAGAACGAGTAGCTGCGATTGCGGGGATTTTATTGATATCTCCGATTTCATATTTTGAAGTAATTTCTGTTGCCAATTGCTTCATTTCAGCTTTTTGCAGCTCAGATGTTTCAGAGTTTGTTACATTGGCGGTGATTACAAGAACGCGGTATTGGTCTATACGGTCAGAAAATTCAGGTAATATAGTGAGGTTCATGAAAAAAGAGTTAAGAAAAATCCGCAGTATGATAATCTAAATACCATACTGCGGAGATGTTCGTTTTAAGAAATTAGAATGGGAAGTTAATACCCAAAGCAAATTCAGCGTTGCTGCTCAGAGGTACAAATTGTTTTGCAAGTTTGCCTACGGTGTGGTCCATACCGACAAAGAAATTGAAGCCGGTGGTATGTACGTTGAGCATCCATCCGAAAGAGGAACCGAAGGTGCCTGTAGCGACGTTGACGTCAGCGGAGAATGCTTTGACGGGAGCGATATTTGCAGAAAGACGGAATTGTGTCCATGAGTAAGGCCCGTTGATTCTTGTAGAGTTCAGCAGACCGAAATGTAGCTTTCTGTAATAGGGGAGAGCATAGTCGATACCGAAGTTAAGAGTGGCACCGAGTCCTTGAGTCAAAGATCCTTGCTCACCGAGATCAGAGAGTTGATAAAGCTCTGAGAGACCTGTGCGCATTCTTTTCCATTCGTTTTTGAAAGAGTTTTCGGCATCGCCATTTGCATTGAAGATATAAGCATCAGTATTGAAAGTGCGGTCACCTTCAGTAGAAGCTATCTGGGTTTTTGAGAAATTGATGAAGCCGAGGTCGAGTGCTGCGAACGAGAATTTGAAGTCGTTCCATTGGTATTCAGCACCGAAATCGAATGCAACACCGAAACCGTTAGGCCCGATACTTCCGTCACCGTCAAGGTTTACACCGGAGACATAATCTCTTTTAGAGTTTTTGTCATAATCTGTTTCGTATTGCCAACCGCCGATGTTAGCTTTAACTTCGGCGTTAGTGACAGCATTCCAATCATTTTCTCCAAGAGAGAGGTTTGCTTTATTGAATTTTGCATCTACATTAGCGATACCAATGAGGAATTTAACAGTGGCACCAACGCGGAGTCCGGGTACTTGCTTGATGTCGCGAGAGTGACCGAGAGCAATTTCACCGTAACCTATGCCATGAGCTTTAAAGTCGGAGATGTCGTAAGTGTTGTTGGAGACACCTTCTTTAGCGAGTGAAAGGATGGATTTGGGGACATTTGCACCGACGTTGACATTTGCGTTGATAGAAACGGTGTTGTAACCGCCCCAGGATTTGAATCCGGCACTCATTATAGGCACCTTGACTCCAAGGTCAATGCGGTTATTGTCTTTAAATTTGCTCATAGCATCAGCGGCATCAATTGCCGGGTTGGTGAAGAGGCACGTTTTGCCGTTAACGTCGTAAATGACGGATTTAAGATGGAGCGTACCGCTGACTCTTGTGTTGAGATTACCGATCACAGGGAAAGATACAAAATTTTGATCATTGCCGTAAGACGGATTCATCTGATATCTGTAATCGTAATTGTCCAGGAAATATCCGGAATATGTATTCTGGGCGGAAAGCGCGAGAGGCGTCAGTGCCAGTAAAGCGGCGAGTGATTTAATGTATTTAGAATTCATGGACTGTTAGAATTTTTTAGTGTAATAACCTGAAACTTTAGCTCTAATGTTGTGCAGAGTGATTGTCTGCAGTGGAGAGAGTGCCTTGTCATCACCGGGACGTATTCTGGCTTCGAAAGTGACACCGTCGAGGTGTTGTACGACGCCTTCGAGAGTTATTTCAATTGGAGTACCTGTGGTGTTGGCTTTAAGGATGTTGGAGGTTATTTTAACATTCTTGATACGATTTCCCTCTACATCAATGGGATAAGCTACAAGCTCGGCATCGAGAGGAGTAGCGTTGTCAGCGGTTGCTGTTAGGGTTAGTGCTTCGATAGTGATAGCATCAACATCTTCGTCGTTCCAACCGTCTTCCGTTTCGCTATAAATAATGAGGGATCCTTCTTTAAGCGCCAGTGGTGCAATAAGGTCGTAAGAACCAACTACGGGTTGTAGTTTCACACCGAGTTCGAAATCTTCTACTTTTTGGCGGGGTACTTTGGCATCGGAGAGATTGATTTCAATAGTCTCCGGAAGTTCTGTGTATCCTGTATTGTTTGCGGGAACGGCAAGAACATCAGAAAGTTGTGTGAAGGGAGTGAAGTTGAGATTGTTTTTGTTATAACCTTCCGGTACGTTTAAGTTGAGGTTGGAAGGAGCGAGAACGAATTGATGTGAAGCGTTGGCACCACCGGAATAGTCAATGACTATGGGAGAGTCAAGTGAGTAGCTAAGAGACTTAAGACCTTCGGGAGCAACGGGACGTTTAGCTGTAAGGGTAAGTCCTGTATTGGCTGTTAGTTTATATTGGGCGAGAGGGTTGTTGAGATTCAAGTAAATCTGTGGGTTGGCCAGAAGAATGTTGGTGCCTTCGCATGATAGGAAATCCGGAATGTCGGTAAGATTAACCGGATTGATGTTGAGTCCGTCGAAATCGTATTCAATAGTACCTGAGAGTGCTTCGATTTCGAGGTTAGACATGTTATAATCTGCACGGAAAGATATTGATGAAGGAAGAGTTTCGGGCACGCCACCTTTGATCTTCGGTTCAAGAGTAATGACACCGTTAAGAATTTTGAATGCTCCGGTGAGGGAGAAAGTGGCTGCTTCGGGGTCAAGAATACAATCGTTGGCAGACAAGTCAATGGCATTTGCGATAAAGGAGATTCCGGTAGATGTTCCGTTAATATTGAGATATGGTATTGTCCATTGTCCGTTTTTGGGATTGTAAGTTCCTGAGGAGGGATTTCCGGAGAGTCCTTTGGGAAGTTGGATAACAATATTCGAGAAGTATGATTGTTCTACAACGGATGCCAAGTTCTGAGCTGTAACAGTAATTCCGAAAGTTATGTTGTTAACTTTGGCACTTGTGAGTTCTTTGATAGCTTTGTCGATTCCGTGAGCCTCATAGGAGAATATGTCGCCCATTTCAGTGATTTTATACGAGACGGCAAAGTTAGAGGGAGCTCTACGGGATTTGAATTGTGGCATAGTTGTTCTGTCGAGTGTCTCTGTAGTGGAAGGTAGTGAAGGTTTATTCGCTATTACCTTGTTGATTTCAATTGGATCAGACTCGAAGGAACCTGTTTCGGTGAGGGCATAGAATTGTTGTCCGTCAATGGTGACGGGTTGGATTTTGCTTGTTTCATCGAAAGTGATAATGTCATCAAGGGTAATTTTGTCGATATTAACCGGGATGACAAGATTGTTGACATTGATTCGTGAAGTTGTGTCAATGTCCGAAAGGTCATAAGCATTGTCGATACAAGCTGTGAATAGCATTGCAGTCGATAATGCGGAGACTGATAGGATTAGATTTTTATTCATGCTAATTTAGTATTGGGGTGAAATGTTTTTAAAATAGTTTATTGGGATAAACACCTTCCTTGACAAGGTTAGCGAATTGGTCGACAGTGGCTTGGCGATCAGCAGCATAAGTCACTCCAAACCATTTAGATGGTGTTTGCATCACTTTCAGGGTGATTGTTCCATCATTAATAAGATCGTTGACTACTGTCGGGATGTAAAATTCACCTTTCATGTGGTCGATGTTATTGTCAAGGAATTTGATAAAGGCTTTTTCTGAGTAATCGAAATAGTCGGGAGTGAATCCCCAAACATTCATGGATACGCTTGCTCCTTCGGGGAATGGAATCTCCTTGCCATCTGCTGTCTGGAGAAGTTTGCCGTCTTCTTTTCGGATGTTATGACATTCATTTACGTCGGTAAGGAAGCCTTCATCCGAGACATGGCAAAGACCTCTTGAAACACCACCGTTTTCTGAAAGAGTGTTTTCAATTTTGAATCCTACCATTCCATATTGATTCTTTTTTCCATCTACTTTGCAGAGGAAATCATGCAGGATTTGAAATGTTTCAGGTCCGTAATAATCATCGGCATTAATAACGGCGAATGGCTCTTTTATGGTGTTTTTAGCCATAAGTACAGCGTGACCGGTACCCCATGGTTTTGTTCTGCCTTCCGGGACGGAATAACCTTCCGGAAGAGTGTTGAGATCTTGGAATACTACTTCTACAGGAATGTGACCTTCGTATTTTGACAGGATTTTGTCTTTGAAATCTTTTTCAAAGTCGTGTCTGATGACGAAAACAATTTTCCCGAAACCGGCACGAATTGCATCGAATACGGAATAGTCCATTATAGTTTCACCGGAGGGTCCGAGGCCGTCGAGTTGTTTTAGTCCACCGTATCTGCTGCCCATTCCTGCAGCGAGAATATAAAGAGTAGGTTTCATGTCGTTGAGATAAATGTTGTTATTGTTAAAGTTTATAGGAGTGGAGGAGTTATTGCCTTGACATTCTGAGGAGTTTCATTAAAGAGAGCATCATGTCAAAGCAAACGATTTTTGCGTTGGCATTGCGAGCTATATCTGAAGATGCTTTAGAGAAAAGGTCTGCAAGCATCTGTACATTCCGAGCGTGAATGAATGGTGCGAATTTTCTGCTGAAAGCTTCTTCTTCAGATGAGAAGAGATTTAATTGAGGTTGTGAGAGATTTGCAATAAAGTTTTCTCTGATTTGTCTTAGGGAGTAATCGAAAAAACGTTGTGCTTTTTGTCTGCCCATTGCTGCGATGTCTTCGGAGATTTTTTTTAGTTTCAGTCCATTACAAGAGTATGCCATTCTCATCATTTCTTGAAAAAGGGATCTGTGGGCGGAAGTCTCAGAGTCGTTGTTGGCAATCTGCAGGGCTTTGGAGGGAGACCCTTGAGACAGATGAGCTGCTTCTTGAGCGAGGTCTGCGTTGACGAAATATTTGGAAACGAGCCATTGTGCGATATAATCTTCATCAAGGCGTTTCATTTCAAAACGTTGGGCACGGGATAGGATTGTCGGCAAAACGAGAGCCGGCTCGTCTGATACCAATAAGAAAAGAGTGTTCTCGAAAGGTTCTTCAAGGATTTTGAGGAGTTTGTTTGCGGTGGCCGGTTGCATTTTTTCGGGCAGCCAGATAATAAATATTTTATAATCGGCAGAATATGATGAAAGGGAGGCTATGCGGATAATTTCCTCGGATTCATCAACATATATTGTAGGTGCCGTATTCCCTGCATCAATAGCATCGCCCCAATCTCTTAAAGATGCAAAAGGGGATGATGTGATAAATTCGCGCCATTCTCGTGCATAATCAGAAGATATGGATTTGGAATTTTTTTTGACAACAGGGTAGACAAAATGCAGGTCGGGAAAATTGACAGATGAATGTTGTCTGCAAGCATCGCATTTACCGCAGGAATCACCATTGGAAGGGTTTTCGCAATGTATGTATTGAGCAAAGGCGAGAGCCATATTCAATTTGCCGATGCCGCTGGGGCCTGTAAGCATCATTGTATGAGGCAAGCGATTGGAATCGGACAGGGCGGTCAATTCTGATTTGATGTTATCGTTACCTGTGACGTCTGAAAATTTCATTTAGGCAGGATATCCATGGCAATTCCGGTGAGTCGTGAAATTATTAATACGACGTGGAGTGTTGCGCGGTTATAGAGCGCAAAGTTAACAAAAATTAACGAACCGCACAAGTAAAAATTACAAAAAGTGCCAGTTAACTCTATACTATCGTAAATTCCGCCTCAAATTTTGCACTTCAATTTAAAATCTCAAAAAAATGCTCAAAATATTATCAATTTAAAGATATTATAAAGATGTATATAAAATGACTGATTATGCATAGAATAATGTTAGTGTTACGAAAATTAGAAAAAAGATAAGATGATGAATATTGACATAAAAGGAGAGTACACCATTTTGTGATGTACTCTCTATATACTATATACAAAGTATTAGTGAATTATAGATAATATAGTAAAATATATCGGGGTGAACCGGTCTATTTTATGATTATCTTTTTCCCGTTATAGATGTAAATTCCGGCAGGTAAATTCTTTAATGAATCTTCTGTAGCGTTTGAAAGTACACAGATTCCTTGCATATTATAAACTTTATTGTTGCAAGTGAAGTTAGATTCATGTGAAGTTGAATCAATATAGATATCTTCTATACCACTTGTAATGTCGAGATTGATTGTAGCAACGCGGCCATCGGCATATAAAGTCTTCGCAGTAATGGTTACACTTCCGCCTTTTCCCGATTTAGTTGTTACAAGTCCATTGTTATCAACAGTGGCAAGTTCCGGATTGCTTGATTCCCAGAAAATTTGTTTTAATGTAGTGTTTTCGGGATATACTACAGCGTTGTATTGTATTTGGTTTCCGTCGCCTTCTATAGATTCATTTACTCGAGTAGATGTTATTTCTAATTTTTCTGCCGGAACAAGTGATTGGTATGAGAATCTGTTCCAATAAGGGGATGAGCTTTTATACAAATTAATGGCTGAAGGAGAGACAGAAACCGGGATATTGAAATCGGCAAAAGAATTATCGAAAATTTGAGGAGGATTGAGATTAGTAATATATAGATTTTGAATGTCATAATCGTCACCAAAGGCATCTTCTTTTATGGATTCGATACCATGTCCGATTGTGACAGATTTTAAATTGTTATTTAATAAGAATGCGTCTTTCCCTATAGTATTTACAGAGGATGGGATTACAATATCACGCAGAGCACATCCCTTGAATGCACAGTTACCAATCTTTTTAAGACCGGAGCCAAATTCCACTTTGGATAATATAGGACATAGATTACATAGGTTTTCCGGAATTTCTGTTACAAGATTTCCCACAGTCAGGCGACGTAATCCTTCCATATCTTCAAAACAATGAATACTAACATTTTCTTCTTTCATATTGAGATTTCTTCCCATGTAAATCTGCATGGCTTTATCAAAAAGTTCGTTGGCTAAAACATCTAGGGATTCAGAAGAGTCCTCAATTATAACGTTATCTGCGCAAACGGAATTCTGATGAATTGTTTTGATGTTTGAGGGAATTGTCACAGATTTCATGGGAGATGATGTGTAAAAAACGCGTGAATTGAGAGCAGTTAAAGATTTTGGAATTTCTATTTCAGATAAGTTGGTATATTCAAAGGCTTCATATCCAATTTCTTTTAATGAGTTAGGCAAGTCTAATGAAGAAAAAGGATTATTTTTAAAGGACCCCTCACCAATATACTCAACAGCGGTCGACATTTTTAAATCTTCAATTCCGCAATTTACAAATGCATGGTCGTCAATCTGTTTAACTGTATTGGGTATGTTTAAAGATTTAATTGGCTGACCGGAAAAAGAACATATTCCGATAGTTACCAAGCCATCAGGTAGACTTAAATTTGAGAAATCAATAATATTATTAATATTATCTTCGTAAAAGCCCTTGAAACATAGATATGGAGGTATGACTTTTAAATCTTTGCCAAATGAAATATCTTCAAGATTTTTAAAGTAGCGGTCATAGATATCGAGTTCCGGCGTGTCAGGATGTAAGTCAAGGTCGCGATTAAGTGCTAATTTTTTTATCGGGCTGTTTTCAAATGCCGTAACATTAAATTCCAAATTGTTTTCACTATGTTCGAACTGCAGCTCTTCCAGTAAGGGACAATCAGCGAAAGCTCTTCTGCCTATTGAATCAACAGTGCTAGGAATTATCACGTTTTTAAATTTTGCGCAATTTCTAAAGGCTCCACCATCAATTATTTTTATATTGTTGGGAATAGAGACAGGTTCAAGATTGGTACAATTCCAGAATGTACATTCTTCAATGCATGTTATTGATTCGGGAATAACAAATGATTCAAGAGAAGAACAGTGGGCAAAGGCGTAGCTGCCAATGTTTTTAATAGTGTTGGGAAGAATAATGGATTTGATTTTTTTAAAGCTATTGAAAGCTTGACTTGGTAAATCGGTCACATTATTCCCAAGGACAACAGTCTCTACATTCCTGTTGTATTTTCCGAGGTCTTGGTATTCCCAATTGCGATTGATATTTAGATTTTTAACTAATGCAAATATGTCTTGACATTCAAAGTTTAACGGCTTATTGCTTGCGTTAATAATCAGATTGTTTATCGGGTCTTCTCCATCCTTTTCTTCATTGAAAATACTGAAAGCATAATTTCCAATGTATTCAACCGATGAGGGAATAGAAATTTCTTTGATAGCAGTTTTTCGAAATGCTGCCATTCCAATGGTTTTAACTGAATTGGGAATCTCAATTGATTGGAGATTTATACAATAATGAAATGCTCCGTTTCCAATAGATATAATGGAATTTGGTAATTTTATAGACTTTAGATTGCGAAAGCCATTAAATGCACCTTCCGGTAATTCTGTTATTTTGTCACCTAAAGTAACTGAGACCGGTGCGTCTCCGAAATAAGCACCTGTCACATCCTCATATTTCCAATTCCTTGCGATTGAAATATTTTTGAATTCCTTAAACAAATCGCTACTATGACACACAAGCACTTCATCACCTTCTTCTATTGTTATTTTATCAAGAGCGCGGCCTTCAGCATAGTGAGCAAACGCCAGGTCTCCAATGTAAGTTAATGAAGAATGGATTGTTATATCGGTCATTGCCGTGGAATAAAACGCTTGACTCCCGATTGATTTAAGTGAATTTGGGAAGTTTATAGAACTTAAATTTGTGCAATAGCTGAAGGCATCAGAACCTATTGTTTCAAGGGAATTTGGTAGAACTACGGTAGTTAGGAGATCACATCCCTTAAATGCTCTATCCTCGATTGTAATTACTGAGTTAGGAATTTCAATGGATTTTGCATAACAAAGCTGTCTAGCTGAACTATCCCCTATTATGGTAACTGTATATTCTTTCCCAGTCGATGGGTCATTTACTTTAGATGGAAATTTAATGTATTCAGACTCATCGTAATAATAAAGTAATTTGCAAATTGATTGAGCTTCGTCTAAGACCTCATACGAGCCCTTACCAAATGTGAATGTTTGAGCGTAAATGGATGTTGTAAATAGAAAGGCTATTGACAGAGTCAGAGCTTTAGAAAAAAATCCAGAACGCGATTTAAGAAATCTTTGCATGAAATGGAATTTTAGTGGATATCGGCTAACAGATACCGTAATAAAAAAAGAAAGCGTGAGAGCCTTACTTGTTGCTCGTTCCACTCATCGAGGCTCTGGTATTGCCCATCGTAGCTGAACGAGCAAACTTGCAGAGCCTCACGCAGAATATGCTATACGCCCATACCCAACGCTCACGCGCCGAGTGCGGACGGAATATACATATCCACATTGGCATCTACCGTTTGCTTCATTCTTGGCTACGATTGAATTTACCAGATTCCGATGAGTCAAGAAAGAGCGTCGAGTAAACGCTTCCATTATGTTTGCATACCCATCCACATGCCCGTGATCGGGCTCTGCGATGCGATCTGCGAGTGCAAAGTTACAATTAATAATTTAGATACACAAATATATTTTGCGTAAAAAATCATTATAAAAATCGGGAAGTATTCGTTGTGAGGTTTTAAAGAAGGTGAATGGTGGAGGTGGATTGAAATGTGGTGAAACCGGATGAATCTGTATAGTTTGTCGATGACAATAACTAAGAACCGGTTTAAAAATATAAGAAGTTGGTGTAGAGATGTAGATAACGTCTCTATATGAAGGAGATAGAGTCGCCGGGAGATGTCAAGGAGATATAGTCGCCAAAGTCGGGATTAGCGTATGATTCAAACTTTTGGGCGTCTTGCTGACGTTGGCGACGTTGAGATTCATTATCCGCTAATTCGAAGTGCATTGGAATGAATCGTTTGGTTTTTATCGTCCGTACAAATCGTGATGCGCCCTCCCAATACTCTTTCCCAATGCGGGAATCAACTGGGAACATCGCAAGGTCTACTTTAGAAAATGATTCCGCTATTTTGTATAAAATTTTTTCGAAGTCACGAATGGCTGTGGCAACCTCCTTTTGTGTGGATTCTTCTTTCCATACCCAAGCGTTCAGGTCGCCGGCGTGGAATATTATCTTTCCTTCGGATTGCAGGATGTAACTATTGCCTATATCAGTACTTGCAAAAGCACTTATCGTTACCAAATTGTCAGTGTATACGTCTCCCGGGCGTAATTCGGTGTAATTTGATTGTGGTATCTTTTGACCTTTAAAAATGGAATCGGGACGAAGCATATATCGTATGCTTTTGCAAGTGTCATGGCTGAGGATAAAGTGAATATTATGGTCCGGCAAGAGATTGAGAAGATTGAATATCCGTTTGTCGAAATGGTCTTTATGGTGGTGGCTTACCAAGACATACACCGATTTTTTTTGTCTTCTTATTTTATTTGTTATGGATTGAAAAAATGACTCTATGTTGGAATTTGCAATCCAGAGGTCGAAGATAAAGAATGCCATGTCGGATTCGAGAATGAATCCGTCATGCCAAATGTATGTTAAAAGTAGCCTGCCCATTATGATTTATTAAACAGATAGGGGGTGAGAAAGTTGTGGGTATGTCCATTTTTTTGTAAATTTGCATCAATTTTTATCAAAACAGGAAGAATGTATACTGCGTCGCAGAAGAAGAAAGAGAATGTGGCTGAATATCTGTTGTATATGTGGCAGATAGAGGATTTGATACGTGCCCATAATCTTGATATGGATAAGATAAAAACAAATATCATAGATAAGTATACGGGGTTGAATGAGCGTCAGCTTAAGGATATGGTTGATTGGTATGAATCTCTGATTGATATGATGCGCCGGGAAGATGTTGTGGAAACAGGACATCTCCAGATCAATAAGAATGTAATAAGTCAGCTTGATGAGCTGAGTGCTCGTTTGATAAGAGATCCGAAATATGCTGATTATGGATCTCAATATTATAAGACGCTACCATACATAGTGGAAATTCGGGCAAAGGCGGGTGACAACAAGTCAGGCGAGATAGAATCATGTTTCAATGCCCTTTACGGCATCCTTCTCCTTCGCTTGCAGCAGAAGGAGATATCCGCTGAGACACTTGATGCAGCAACACAGATTTCCCGATTGCTTGCCATGTTGTCGAAATATTATATAAAGGATCAAAACAACGAGCTATTCACTCAGGAATGAAAATACTTGTAACAGGGGCGAATGGCCAGTTAGGAAGAAATATTGGCAAGGTATTCACACAAGCCAATATAAATGATGTGACGTATACGGATTTCGATACGCTTGATATAACATCATCCGTGGATGTGGAGAGAGTGCTTACTGAAACGCATTACGACATATTGATAAATTGTGCAGCCTATACAGCTGTGGATCGAGCAGAATCCGAGGCTCTTCTGGCTGCGAAGATTAACACGGAGGCTGTAGGGAATCTGGCTTCAGCTGCAAGGAAGACAGGTACGAAAGTAATCCATATATCTACGGATTATGTGTTTCCGGGAGATAGTTGCCGCCCATATAACGAGCACGACGAACCCAATCCTCGTTCCATCTACGGCAGAACGAAATTTGAGGGAGAAGCTGTATTGAAGTCGTTCTGTCCGGACTGCATCATAATAAGGACTGCGTGGTTGTATTCCGAAGAAGGTAATAACTTTGTTAAAACGATGTTGGCAAAAGGGTCGCGAGGAGAATCACTCAGGGTGGTATCTGATCAGATAGGCACACCGACCTATGCCAAAGACTTGGCAGAAGCTATTCTTGCCATAGTAAAAGCGGAGCAGTGGTATCCCGGAATTTATCATTTCACAGATGAAGGTGTGGCTTCATGGTATGATTTTGCCAAATCGATTTTCAGAATTGCGAGACTGAATGTGGATGTAACACCATGCGCCTCATCGGAATATAAGACACCGGCATGCAGGCCATTGTTTTCGGTGCTCAATAAATCAAAAATAAAGAAAACATATTCACTTAAGATACCATATTGGGAGGATTCTCTCAATGAATGTATTAAGAATATCTGCAATGATTTGTAAAATACATTGAAAATTACGGACTTAACAGATAGAACAAACAGATGTCAGAAGAACTCAATAAAGAGATAGCACGGCGCAGGACATTTGCAATCATATCGCATCCTGATGCCGGTAAAACTACTTTGACCGAGAAATTACTTCTTTTCGGAGGTGCAATTCATGTAGCCGGTGCCGTAAAAAGCAATAAGATAAAGAAGACTGCGACATCGGACTGGATGGAGATTGAGAAACAGCGTGGAATCTCTGTAGCCACTTCAGTGATGGGCTTCAATTATCAAGATTATAAGATTAACATTCTTGACACTCCCGGCCACCAGGATTTTGCCGAGGATACCTTCCGCACACTCACAGCTGTAGATTCAGTAATTATAGTGGTGGACGTAGCCAAAGGTGTGGAGACTCAGACTCGCCGCCTTATGGAGGTATGCCGGATGAGGAATACTCCCGTTATAATTTTTGTCAACAAGCTCGACCGCGAAGGTCGCGACCCGTTTGATATACTCGATGAGCTTGAACAGGAACTTAAGATTTCTGTCCGCCCCCTTTCTTGGCCTATTAATATCGGGGCAAAGTTCAAGGGCGTCTATAATATATATGAACAAGGTCTCGACCTGTTCACACCTTCAAAACAGACAATCAGTGAGCGAGTGGAGATTTCCGACATAAATTCAGCCGAGCTTGATGAAGCAGTGGGAAAATCCGACGCTGACAAGCTTCGCGAGGACCTTGAGCTAATCGAGGGTGTTTATCCGGAATTCGACGTGGAAGCATATAGAGAAGGTAAGGTGGCTCCGGTATTTTTCGGATCAGCATTAAATACGTTTGGCGTTAAAGAGCTTCTTGACTGCTTTGTAAGGATAGCTCCCGAACCACAGCCTGTAGAAGCTGAGGAGAGGGAAATCGACCCTCATGAAGAGACTTTTTCCGGATTCGTTTTCAAAATTCATGCCAATATGGATCCGAATCATCGTTCTTGTATAGCCTTTGTAAAAGTGTGCTCCGGTAAATTCCAACGTAATGTCAATTATAAGCATATACGATTGGGAAAACAACTACGGTTTGCAGCTCCGACCGCGTTTATGGCGCAAAAGAAGAGCGTTGTGGATGAGGCATATCCCGGTGATATTGTAGGTATCCCCGACACCGGCAACTTCAAAATTGGCGATACCTTAACATCCGGGGAGGAAATACATTTCAAAGGATTACCCTCATTCTCACCGGAGCTGTTTAAATATATAGAGAATGCCGACCCTATGAAAGCCAAGCAGCTCGACAAGGGTATACAACAGCTCATGGACGAGGGTGTGGCTCAACTTTTTACAAACCAATTCAACGGACGTAAGATTATAGGTACTGTAGGGCAGCTGCAGTTTGAAGTAATCCAATACAGACTCTTGCACGAATATGGTGCGCAATGTCGGTGGCAACCGCTGAGTATGTATAAGGCGTGTTGGATAGACTCTGATAATCCCGCAGCACTTGAATCATTCAAAAAGAGGAAATATCAGTTTATGGCAACCGACCGTCAGGGGCGCGATGTCTTTATGGCCGACAGTGCCTATGTGCTTCAGATGGCCAAATCGGATTTTCCGGATATTCGCTTCCATCATACGAGCGAATTCTAAATGAACGTACTCTGAATCAATGACTGAGAATGACTCATATTTTTTTGAGGAATACGTTTCTGAAAATTATTGTAAATTTTATTTGGAAAAGTCAACATTTGGTGTTAATTTTGCGTTGTAAAGAACAAAGGCGCGAGAGCCACGACTTTTCGTTCCAATACGAATTAGTCTGCAAGAGATACCCACATCAAAGCACAATTGGGAAACTCATCAAATAATATGAAATACCGAGACAAGCATTCAAGCTGATGGCGGGCCTCACACATTATGGTGTTGCCTATCGGCACGGAGGATTACAAAGGCTTGTGTGCACTCAAATCCTGTCAATCGGAGTTTCGTCACAATATCTTTGATGTGGACTTATAAAGAGAGCCGTCAGAGGATATCCTCGGCGGCTTTCTTACTTGCTTGATATATAGGAATTTACCCTGATTAAAATTATTAATTTAACCCTAAAGGACAAAATGAAGGACGTCAAAGAATCATTACTCGAACGTACAAGTGTGAGACGTTATGAGCGCGAAGCCATTCCGGCCGAAACAATGGATTTTATATATAAAGCAATCCTTAATACCCCGACAAGTTATAACGGCCAGCAGTTTTCTGTAATCGATATATCAGATCAAACTCTAAAAGAGGAACTTTATGCCCTGACCAACCAAAAACAACTTAAAACCTGCAATCGGTTGTTGATTTTTTGTTCGGATTATAACAAGATTACTCAACTTGCCAACAAAAAAGGGTTTGATGTTCCGGAGTTTACAAACACAATGGATGGCGTTACGATAGGAATAATTGACGCATCATTGGCCATGATGAGTGCTGTGGTGGCAGCTCAGGCAGCCGGATTGGGCAGCAACTGTGTTGGCTATCTCAGAACCGTCGACCCCAAAAAGGTAGCGGAGATGTTGAAATTGCCAAAGGGAGTATTTGTAGTCTGTGGATTGGCACTTGGAGTTCCGAGAGAGCATCCTGATTTGAAGCCAAAGCAATCGGCTCAAATAGTCTTTCATAAGAATCACTATACTGAAGATACCGAAAAGATGGTAGCGGATCTCGAGGAATACGATGAAATCGTAAAACATTACAACAGAACGCGTTCCGGAGGTACATCTGATAATGATTGGTGTAATCATATATTGGATTATTATCGTCATGCCATGGACTATCGTATTCTTGATTATCTTAGAGATCAGGGGTATGATGTGAAGCGTTAAGGATGCCGTGTTTCTTTCGCACAAAAATCGAAAAAAATGGTAAAATAGTTTGGCTTTCAACCGGAAATTTTGTAATTTTGCGTCGCAAATCGCTGAGTAATCTGCGGATTTGCGCCCGTGTGATGGGAAATCTGTTGAGCTTCAGTCAATTATGAGGCAAAATGCTCCACTCATCGGGAGCCAAACTTATTTTTAGTAACACATTTTTTTTAGAAGACAATGAAAAAATTCGAGCTCAAAGCCGAACCACGTGAAAATCTCGGCAAAAAATCGAGCAAAGTTCTTCGTGTAGAAGGGAAAATCCCCGCAGTCCTCAATGGTGGCAAAATCGTTGAACTTCCCTACAAAGAATCACTCAAACCCGGTGAAAAACTTGTAGAGATTGATGACAAACGCGGTATCATCACTACCGACATCGTAGTGGAACAAGATGCAGTGCGCAAGCTTATTTATACCCCCGATATTTTCGAGATTGATCTCGAACTTAACGGTGAGAAACGCACAGCTGTGATGAAAGAGATTCAGTTCCAACCCGTAAAAGATACAATTCTTCATATCGACTTCCTTGAAGTTTTCCCCGAGAAACCAATTGTTATGGAAGTCCCCGTTCAGATAGAAGGCCATGCAGAAGGTGTCAAAGCCGGTGGTAAGCTCACTCTTTCAATGCGTAAGCTGAAAGTAAAAGCTCCTTACACTGATATCCCCGAACGTCTCGTAGTGAATGTAGACAGCCTCGGTCTCGGCAAATCACTTGCAGTCGGTGACCTTTATTACGAAGGCCTCGAGCTTATGAATGCAAAGAATGCCGTAGTATGTGCTGTTCAGCTCACTCGTGCTGCACGCGGTGCTCAGGCCAAAGCTGCTCAAGCTTAATATAGTATCTACTATATTTAATTTTACTATAACGGACGGAGACTCACATCAGAGGAGTCTCCGTCTGCATACATAACAACCTCTAATCTATTTGCAGGGAGTTTGTGAAAATATTTGATTCAATAAAAAGAGTATTAATTGGATTGTTAATATCTGATTATAACAATCCTCAACCCAACCCGGATATGAAAAAATTTCTAATCGTAGGACTCGGAAATCCGGGTCGCGAATACGAAGGTACACGCCATAATGCCGGTTTTATGGTGGTAGAGAAGCTCGCGCTTGAAGCGTCTGCACCTTTTGAATCTTGCAGATATGGCACCATGTCGAAAATCAAAGTTAAAAACTGCGAACTTCTCCTTCTCAAACCGGGCACGTTCATGAATCTTTCCGGACTTGCCGTTAAGTATTGGATGAACAAGGAGAAATTACCCCTTGCAAATCTTCTTGTAATTGTAGACGACTTGGCTCTTCCATTCGGTGCACTTCGTTTACGCAAGAATGGCTCTGATGCCGGTCATAACGGACTCAAAAATATTGCATACGAATTGGGAAATCAAAATTATGCGCGACTGAGATTCGGAGTTGGCAACGATTTCCCCAAAGGGGGACAAATAGATTTTGTACTTGGCAGATTTCCCGAACAAGAACAGAAGCTGCTTCCGGAACGTCTTGAGATAGCGGCTGAAGCTGTTAAAGCATTCTGTCTTAGCGGCCCTGAATTTGCCATGACCCACTTTAACAATAAATAATTGAGATACCTATCAGATGCCCAAGACTGAAGAACGAATTGATAAATGGCTGTGGGAGATGAGAATCTTCAAAACACGCACCATGGCTACTGATGCTTGCAAAAAGGGGAGAGTGACACAGAATGGCACTATACTTAAACCCTCACGCAGCATAAAACCGGGGGATATTATCGATGTTAAAAAGCCCCCGATTACCTATACATTTAAGGTAACTGCAATACCTACAGGTAGATTAGGGGCAAAATTAGTGCCTGATTATCTTGAAAATCTGACATCGAAAGAACAATACGACCTGCTCGAGATGACCAAAATATCCGGCTTTGTAGACAGACGGAAAGGACTCGGCAGGCCGACAAAAAGGGACAGCCGGGAGATGAACCGATTCAAGGAAGATTCTTACGCTGACAATTTCTTTTTGGACTGGGAGGATGATGACGATGAATATGACAAAATGGGGTGATTCAAAAAAGAGTCACCCCGTTTGTTATAAACATACTATTTGTATTTGTAGAATGCTGTGAAGAATTAATTTATGTCACTCGCTAATTGCCGAGTTTTGTAAGTACCATTTTAAATTTCTTCTCAGCCCTGACAGAATGTTGCACACCCTTACGCATTGTCAGAAATTCACCCTCTTTGAGCACCATATCGTTTCCCTCAAGGGTAATGACTCCTGTACCATCAATAATGAGCAACATGACATCGCAAGGTGCAGCATGTGTGTCAAGCTCAGTCCCCTTGTCAAATGCTAAAAGTGTGATAGATCCTGTATCGGTAGTCAGAATTGGCAACTTGTTGATTTGTCCGTTTTCGTAATCAATTTTCTTCTTTAGTTCCATAATATGTGTGTTTTTAAGTATAACACATATATATCAATCTTGGTTTGAAAAAATGAATGGAATAGGGTGTCATCCGGTGACTGTGAATGACAAAAAACGGAGTGTGGTCGCAACCGTCACTCCGTTTTGTAGCAATCATTGTTTTATTATTTTGCCGACTCACGTCGATGCGAAATGGCAATGTGGCTACAATTACCTTTCTATATCTTAAACAATTGTTATTTTTTAAAGTTCAAGAGCAGTGTAAAAAACTTAAAAAATCTCGTTAATCTTCAGGATCTGTGAGAAGCATAGGTTGTTCAGCGGGCTGCAGCTTTTTCAAATCTTCTTTGGGTGAGCGATACTTGTCATGTTGCAACGGACGATTTGAACGATTGTCTTTGTCAAAATCCTTGCGGTGGTCTCTGTGTTCTTTACGCATACGTTCCTTTTGCTCCTTGTTCTGTTTATACTGCACCATCTGCGCCGGTGTAAGAATTTTTGCCAGATCTTTGTAAAAATCATTACGGATTTTTTCCGCATCTTTTCTTGCCTGTTCACGAAGTTTGGCACGTTTTTCGTCATTTTTCTTCTTGGATTGACGAACCTTTTCCTGATGCTTCCCCTTTATTTCGTCAATCTTGAGTTTTTGTTCCGCGCTCAACTCTATCCCCTCAAATAAATTTTGCTCATGCTTGAATCCTTTGGGACGAAAACCATCTCCGGGGCGTTCCCCGTTAGGGCCGGGGAGGACACATTTAAAATTCCTGTCACCTCTTATTGAATCAGCTTTGCAATCTTTACGATCTTTTTTCTTATCGCACTTCTTTTTGTCGCACTTCTTCTTGTCGCACTTCTTTTTGTCGCACTTCTTTTTGTCGCACTTCTTCTTGTCGCACTTCTTTTTGTCGCACTTCTTCTTGTCGCACTTCTTCTTGTCGCACTTCTTCTTGTCGCACTTTTTTTTGTCATTCTTATCTTTCTTGGAGTCCTTTTTGCATTTTTCTCCCTTTACACATTCTGTTTTCTTTTGGTCGGTCTGATTGTCCGTGTTTTGAGCCATAACGGAGATTCCTGAAGATAATGCAAGACACAAACCGATAGTCATTAATATGCGTTTCATTTTCTATTTCATTTTATTTGTCTTTATTAATAAAGACATGATGTTATACAATTGTCAAAATCTTACCACAAGAATTATCTAATTCATAGAAATTAAGAAGTTGCGCAATTATCTTAAAAAACTGTGGAAATTTATTTCGACTTTCAATTAAATAGACACCTCAAAAAAAGAAAAGTTTAACGCTATAGGTTATAAAAAATGTTAACAACCGTTGAGAAAAATGTTCCTATAACAATGGTATATAATCCGATAAAGGGTATATAATACGATAAAGTGAATCCGGCTGAAGGTTAAAAGCCTTCAGCCGGAACACAGATTTTGCTCTTGGTATGAGGAAGCTCTATGGCTTCATTGCAGCATAAAGGACGAGTCTTGGAGTAGACATTCGTCCCTATAAAGTGAAATAACGGAGATATAAACCCTCCGTGAATCACTTACGCATTCTTCACTTTGTCTACAATAGCTTTGAAAGCTGCAGGATTGTTGAGAGCGAGGTCAGCGAGCACCTTACGGTTAATCTCGATTCCCGCTTTGTGGATAAGACCCATCAGCTTGCTGTATGAAAGATCCTCAAGACGGGCTGCAGCGTTGATACGCTGAATCCAAAGGGCGCGGAAATTGCGCTTTTTCTGTTTGCGGTCACGGTATGCGTAGGTTAGACCTTTTTCCCAAGTATTCTTGGCTACGGTCCATACATTGCGGCGGCTACCATAATAACCGCGGGTCAGTTTAAGAATTTTCTTTCTTTTTGCTCTCGAGGCAACGTGGTTGACTGATCTTGGCATTTTTTTACTTCATTTTTTGAATGACAGCGGCCATTTCGACGCTTTCGGTGCTGTACATTCGGTTAATAAAAAAGTTGGTAAATGAGGAGATGATGGAAAAGCTTAACGAAGGTTAAGAAGCTCTTTGACTGACTTCATGTTGGCATCTGCCACCAATCCGGTGTGGTCAAGATTTCTTTTACGCTTTTTTGACTTCTTAGTCAGAATGTGGCTGTGATAAGCGTGTTTTCTTTTCACTTTCCCTGTGCCGGTCAACGCGAAGCGTTTTTTTGCTGCGGCATTGGTTTTTACCTTAGGCATTTTTTGAAAATTTAGTTGTTTAAAATTCACCTCGGCACTTGGTGCCTACGGTCTCTACTTATTTCTCTGTGTCACTCTCCTTAGCAGCAGAGTATATGTTTAGTCCTGTATGGTTATTCTGTTTCTATGGCATCTACACCACTCTCAGCTGATGTCGGTTTCGACTGTTCCTTTACTTCCTTTTGCTCTTTAGGTGCTTTCTTTGGTGCAGCTTTTAACGGTGCAAGCATAATGCTCATTCGTTTCCCTTCAAGCACGGGCATCATCTCAACTTTTCCATACTCCTCCAAATCATTGGCAAATCTCAGAAGCAGCACTTCTCCTTGCTCCTTGAAGAGGATAGATCTTCCACGGAAAAATACATATGCCTTAACCTTCGAACCCTCCTTGAGAAATCCCACAGCGTGTTTAAGCTTGAAATTGTAGTCGTGGTCATCCGTTTGCGGTCCGAATCTAATCTCTTTCACTACTACTTTGGCTGCCTTTGCCTTCTGTTCCTTCTGTCGTTTCTTCTGTTGATACAGGAATTTCTGATAGTCAAGAATACGGCATACGGGAGGCTCGGCATTTGGAGAAATCTCAATCAGGTCAAGCTCCATTTTTTCAGCGATACGACGGGCTTTATCTATAGGATAAATCCCCTGTTCTACATTATCGCCCACAAGACGTACCTCTTTGGCACGAATTTGTTCGTTTGTCAAATATGGGTCTTTGTCGACTCTATCGCCTCTGCGGCCTTTCTGTCCCGGTTTGGGACGCGATCCGAATGGTTTGCGCGGACCACTGAAATTCGGTTTTTTCTCCATTAAATTTTTTTTCGCCTCGACCTCCGGCTCTCTCCTTTATTCGGAATAAGCCTTCGGGTCGACTGTAGTTTGTTTTTTTAATCCTCAATAGTAGAGGGAAGTTTTATCCCCGCTGCAGGGTATTTTTACTTTGTTTTTTAATCCTCCGGTGTCATTTTTGCCACCTCTTCATTAATGTAAGCAGCAAAATCTGCCACCTCCATTGTGCCACGGTCTCCTTCACCTTGCTTTCTGACGGATACTTCTCCGTTTTCAGCCTCACGTTCTCCAACTATGAGAAGGTAGGGGACTTTCTTGAGCTCGTTGTCACGTATCTTCTTACCGATTTTTTCGTTGCGATCGTCTACAATAGCTCGTACATTAACCTTGTCAAGCTGTTTTACCACTTCGTATGCGTAGTCATTGAATTTTTCACTGATGGGAAGAATAACAGCCTGTTCGGGTATGAGCCATAATGGAAGTTTTCCGGCCGTATGTTCAAGTAGCACTGCAACAAATCTCTCCATAGAACCGAAAGGCGCACGGTGTATCATCACCGGCCGGTGCTTCTGGTTGTCGGAACCGGTATATTCGAGCAGGAAACGTTCCGGCAGGTTGTAATCCACCTGGATGGTGCCAAGCTGCCATTTACGTCCGATTGCATCTTTGACCATAAAATCAAGCTTCGGACCATAGAAGGCTGCTTCACCTTCCACTTGAGTCGCCTTAAGCCCTTTTTCTGCGCATGCCTCTATGATGGCTTGCTGTGCCATATGCCAGTTCTCGTCTGAGCCTATATATTTCTCTTTGTTTTTGGGATCTCGAAGTGAAATCTGAGCTTCAAAATTGTCAAAATTCAGAGCACGGAAGATGTAAAGGATGATATCCATTACTTTTAGGAATTCGTCCTTGATTTGTTCCGGTGCACAGAAGATATGAGCATCATCTTGCGTAAATCCGCGTACACGAGTCAGACCGTGAAGTTCGCCACTCTGTTCGTAACGATATACTGTGCCGAATTCTGCCAAACGTAAAGGAAGATCGCGGTAGCTGCGTGGGAATGCCTTATATATCTCGCAGTGGTGCGGACAGTTCATCGGTTTGAGCATATACTCTTCATCCTCCTGCGGTGTTTTGATGGGCTGGAAAGAGTCTTTTCCATATTTAGCCCAGTGACCGGAGGTTACATATAGCATCTTGTTGCCGATATGTGGTGTGATGACTTGCAGATATCCGTATTTTTTCTGTATCTTGCGAAGAAATTGCTCAAGTCTGTCGCGAAGTGCTGCCCCTTTGGGAAGCCAAAGAGGGAGACCGGCACCGACGGTATGTGAGAAAGCAAATAGTTCCATTTCTTTACCTAATTTGCGGTGATCGCGTTTCTTTGCTTCTTCAAGCATTATAAGATATTCGTCGAGCATCTTCTTTTTGGGGAAGCTGATACCATAGACTCTGACAAGCTGGTCGCGTTTTTCGTCACCACGCCAGTAAGCACCGGCAAGTGAAAGGATTTTGACAGCCTTTATTGAAGCGGTGTTTGGTAAGTGAGGGCCGCGGCAGAGATCGGTAAATGCGCCCTGTGTGTAAGTGGTGATGTGTCCGTCTTCAAGCTCGCTGATAAGCTCACATTTATATGTTTCACCTCTTTCACCGAATGCTTTAAGTGCGTCCTCTTTGGAGATGTCAGCTCTTACGATGTCCTCTTTGCGGGAGACGAGTTCCATCATCTTCTTCTCAATCTTGGCAAAATCGGCATCGGTGATTTTGTGTTCTCCAGGGTCTATGTCATAATAAAAACCGTTGTCGATGGCAGGGCCGATACCGAATTTGACACCGGGGTAAAGCTCTTGAAGAGCTTCAGCGAGAAGGTGGGCTGATGAATGCCAAAAAGCGTGTTTCCCTTCAGCGTCTTCCCATTTGAAAAGCTCAATGGCAGCGTCTTCTTTGATGGGACGAGAGATGTCCCATTCCGAGCCGTTGACTTTTGCGGCAAGCACATCTTTTGCAAATCGCGGGCTTATACTCTCTGCAATCTGCAATGGTGTAATTCCGGCTTCGTATTGACGAGAATTGCCGTCGGGAAATGTTATATTGATCATACTTTGTTAAAATTCAATTCTTTACACAATATATGCGGGGATAGTATTATCCCTTGTCTATAAATAACGTGCAAAGATACAAAAAATTTTTGGAAATATGATAAAAAAACGGGCTATTTGCTCAAAAAGATTATTAATTCATTCTTTTTAGCACGTTATAGGCCGGGAGAACGCCAAGTTCGCCTGCTCTACGTAAATCAGATTCTGCTGCACGTTTGTTTCCCATTTTCAAATAGCAGAATCCTCGGTTATAATATGCTTCGCCAAGGTATTCGTTAAGTTGGATTGCTTCTGAGAAGGATTGTAAAGCTGATGTGAAATCGTTGAGAAGGAGGTATATTACTCCTTTGTTATACCAAGCGTATTCCATATCAGGGTATAATTTGAGGACGTTGTCAAGATCGGTGATGGCAGATGCGTACGGACTGATTTCCGGTAGATGAAGGTTGTCGTCCTCATTAGCTCCTCTTTTTGAATAAGATATGATAGTGTTATAGGCTCGGGCAAAAAGAGCTGAGGAAAATTCGGGGTCGAGCTCTATAGCTGTGGTAAAGTCATTTTTTGCTGCTTCGTAATTTTTGAGCATTGAGTAAAGGATGCCCCTGCCGAGGAAATCGGAAGCTCTTTTTGATTTAAGATCAATCTGGCGTGAGTATGCTTCAATACGGTTGAATGCATCACTGATAGCAAGGGAATCTGCCGGAATGGATGGTTGATTGGAGATATAAAGTTGTGGCAGGAGATTGAGGTTGTTGAATTGGTCAAGGGCTCTTGAATATGATGGAATGGATGTAAATTTGTCAGGTTGGGGCAGGAATGAAATACCATAGGCCGGTTCGGGCTCAATGCGAAGGGATAGGTCTTGCACTTTCCCACGGAATTTTTCATTGTAGCTAAGATTTGTCTTATCTGTATTGTTGACAGTAACAAGACGATTAAATCTTTCCATTATTTCAATTTCGGAATCATCATCTGATTTTTCCTCACCTTTGGAGTTAGATACACCGGCTTGGATTGTCGGACGGTCGAGTGGGTTTCGTTTAGGGTTGCGTACATAATTGCGGACGATTTCATCGGCTTTATATACGGCTCTGATTGCAGCTTGCCTATCACCGAGATGGTCAAGGCATTGTGCTATAGCATAATAAGCCTGGTAAAATCTTGGATATTTGGCTGCAATTGCATAGAAATCCTGAAGTGCCGGTCGATATTTGGCAGTTTCGAGCAAGATAAGAGCTCGATTGTATTTGGCATGGAAATTGTCGGGTTCAAGTTCAAGCACCTTTGTGAAATCTTGAGTTGCTCTGTTAAGGTCGCGTACTTCATATCGCAACAACCCTCTATTGAAGATTGCTGCTGCGTTTTGGGGTTGAATGTCGATGACGTAGTTATAATCGCTCATTGCACCGAAATAGTCATCGGCATTATATCTGATATAAGCTCGATTTAGGTAAAGATCCGGAAGTTGTGGATCAATTTTAACGACTTCGTCAAGAGCCGTGAGAGCATCCTCCCATTCGTGTCGTTGCGCATGAATATCGGCTCGCATCAACCAGGCGTTTAGTTGGTTGCGTTGAATTCCCAACGATTTATCAAGATCTTCCAAGGCAGCTAAAGTATCACCTCGCAGCACATTGTAACGAGCTCTTGCCGTGTAGGCGTCTTCAAATCGCGGATACATCCTGATGAGATTATTGAAAGTGGAGTCTGCTTCCTGATATTTTTTCAGATTGGTCAGCGCTACTGCCTTGTAGTAGAGGAAGAATTTATCTTTAGGGTTATAGGAAATGCCTACAGCGTAATCATCAAGGGCTTCTTGGTTTTTCCCAAGGTATTGTCTTGCGAAACCGCGAAGTTTGTATGCTTCCGTTTTGAATTTATTTCGTTCGATAGCCATGGAACAGTCTTGTTCCACACCGATATAATCTTCAAGATTGAGCTTGGCGAGTGCTCTGTAATAGTAGGGGTCGGAGAGATATGGTTTAGCTTTTATTGCTTGATTAAAGTATTGTATGGCCAACATATAGTCGTCCATCGAAAGGATATTTCGGCCGATGTTCATAACTTGTTCGGCATCTACTTGAGCATAGATGCTACCCGGGTGCAGAAAAGCTGTCAATAAAACCAGAAGGAGTGTATTAAGTATGTTCCTGCCGTTCATAGTCTGCAAATTTACAATTTTTTTTGTATTTGTGTTAAAAATACTGTGCAGTTTTTTAGAGATTGTTTAGAGGTTGTTTAATAATAAAACTTAAAATGATTCGTTCATAAGATAGTTAAATAGGTTTTATTCAACCGGTTAATAATTTTATTCACTCAATAGATTTTAATTGCCAATCTCTTTGGACTTCTTTTTGGTAAATTTCTGCAAATTCGTAAATCGTGTAGAGATCTACACTCATTTCTCATTTACAGAAATTTCCTCAAAAATTATGCCCAAATCCATTAACATTTATTTTTTAACAACCTCTAATTTTCGGGGGGAATAGTAAATGATGTTATCTGTGACATAATTGTGCGTATGGGCAAAATTCGCAGGCGGCACGATTATCGGTAGCTTTGAAGTCTTTCTCGGGGTCAAGAATATCATTAACGGTTTTATAGAGACGAGGTAGAAAAAGTGGGGCCACATCGGTGTGTGTTGTTACATTTCCCATCCCGTTTACACCTTTACGATTAAGCCGGTCAATAATTTCATCGGCTTTGGCATCTCCGTCGTCCGAAGACAGGCCGTTTGCCGTGCTTTCATCAATTATGGTTTGTCTTAACTCATCTTCATGATCGGTTATGTTGATGTTGGGGGTGCTGAAATTTTCGTATGGAGATGAGTTTTTCACCATTGCGTATAATTCGGGTCGGATTGGATTTTCTTTCAGGAAAGATTGAGGTCCGTAGATATGAAAATTGAGAAGATGAGCGTAAAGGAGTGGTTGAAGTATATTTTTTGATTTATATTCAGCTTGAAATATATTGTCGAAATTTTCAGCTTTCAGATGAGCTGCTCCGGTTTTATAGTCGACAATACGAATTATTTTTCTGCCATTTTCAGATATGCGGTCAATTCTGTCGATTGAGTATCTGATATTAACAAGCCGGTCTTTTTCGGGGTTGTCCTCTGAGGGTATTGGGAAATGTTCGATTTGTCCGAATTCGGTGCCGAGAATTTCAAAAGGTGCTATAGCTAAATCCTTGTGGAGCACCTTTTTTATCCATGATAGAATCCTTGTGGACGTCATTAAAGGTTCTCCTCGAAGAGGGGTGTGTATTTCCGCAGGTGTTTTGCGGTTAAAAAATTTGATGTTAACGCCTTCGGTGATAAGATTAGTGATAGAGTTTTCGTCGTTGAGCCAATTCTCGATATACTCTTTATCGACAATTAACGGAGTAGGAAGAATTTGACCTTTAAATTCAGAATCGTCACATTTATAGATTCTCTCCATAACGAAATGGAAAACATTTCCAATCGTAATTTCGTCCATAAATTCCTTAGGTGGCGCTGTGTCGGGAATTCCGGCTATACTGCGGAAGAAGAATTTTACGGGACATTCATTATAATTTTGTATAGTGGTAGCAGATAGGGATTTGTCTGAATGTGGGTCGGTGAATTGTTTTAGAATTTTGATTGAGGTATCATCTTTTTTGATAATAAGAGGACTGGTTACACCCTGTTTGAGGTCGAAATTGTAGTTAATGCGTTTGATGTTCAGTTCCGGGAAAAGATGTCTTAGTTGAAGCACATATCTTGATACGTCTCCACCTTTCCCTTCTCCGGTCCTTGCATCATAGATCATCGTGACATTTTTGGCACGAGCCAGAAGTCTGTAAAAATAGTATGCAAAGATACTTTCTTCGTAGCCGGAAGATGGCATACCAAAACCGCGTCTGATGGATTCCGGGATGAAAGATTTTCTCCTTATGCGTCGAGGCATAATTTTCTCATTCATCGAAGGGATTATGATACGGTCGAAGTCAAGAGAACGGGTTTCGAGCAGTCCCATCACTTGTAGTCCTTGCAATGGTTTCCCTTCAAAGCTTACCGTTTCAGAGGAAAGGAGCCTGTCGGCTAATGAAAGCAGAGTGGTATATCTTACTGAAATTTTGTGCTCGCGGATAGAGTCGCTCAAACGATGGAGTGCATCGATGTATGTGTCAATGTGAGTTCTGTCAATGTCGCAAATGGCAAAAGGTGACTGCAGATTATCTTCGGAGATGATATTTTTAAGGGAAGTCAAGATTCTGACTAAGTATTGAATAACATCGTCGGGGGCAGCGTTTTCATCGATAAGATTGAATAGCAATCCGGCATTTTTATGATTTCGGCAGAGGCTTTTGACTTTCGATGGAATCAAAGCGAATTTGCGGTAGTTAGTGACATATTTTCTGATTTCTGCCACACCCTTTATTCCGATCAATGCTTGAGTGAAAGGGTGAGAGAGGATAAGGATTAAATCCTCATGAAAAAAAGCCGGTTCACCGTCAAGTTTGGTGCGATGGATTTGCAGACGCTTGATACGATCAATAAAAGACATGGTAGCTGTAAGCCTCAATGGAGCACCCATAGTAAGGTTCACTTTATCCACTTCATCCGGCAGAGAGTAAATAAGTGGCAATAGAAGATTTTCGTCAGGCAATACAAGAGCCACGCGAGCATCTTCAAAATCGGTGGTATTTTCTTTATGCCATCGGGATGCCACTTCCCCCGCTATTTTGGCTTGTAATGTATTTGACGGGGCAGATATAAGGGTTATTTCCGACGGGAAGGTGTGAGAATCACATTCATTGAGATGAAGCCATGCCGGTTTTGGAAATATTTTTAAATTGCGTGACACATAACCGGCACCGGCAGAACCCTCCTTAAGTAGTGGTCCTGTTACGTCCCAAATGAAATCGGCAAATGGTTCTGAGCCGTATTCTGTTTGGGTGGTAATTCTCGAGAGCATCTTGAAGAGGAGAAATTCCATTTTTGAGAGGACGTTAAATCCCACAAAAATGAGTTTTTTTGAGGGATAGGAATCATATCCAAGTTCTTCAACCTGCTCCACTGCTTTTCGGTATGCACCTCCGGTGGTGGCAAGACTTCTCTTTGAGAGATTTTCAGTCAGCTGTGTATAAAGTTCACCAAGACTTTCCCAAAGAGTGCGGAATTTTCTTTTTGCCTGAGACCGAGAAGCCGGGTCATCGTTATAATGTTTAATCCAAAATTTGGAAGGATCCGGCGGGAAATACTCCATGTCGAAGTATTCCTGAAGCACTTCCACTTGTTCTTCCGTGAGAAAGGAGGAAGCAATTTTGCGATATTCCTTGACGTTACGAAACAATTGACCTGCGTCTACACCATAAAGATCGGTTTCGCTGAAATCCCGTAGAGCTACTTCCCCCCATATAGAGAATTTCTCGAAAGTCGGAGTTTGTTCTTTAGGAAGGTTAAGTTTTTTAATATAAATATTATATAAAGTAAAAAGTAAATCAATACGATTATCGACATCCACTCCTCCGACAGTGGTGATAAAATCGCTTACAGTGGTGATTTCCGGTGAAAGCCGCGGGGTCTTTCCAAAGGTATCTTTAAGATATTTTTCAAAGAAAGTACCGCTTCGCTTGTTGGGGAAGATAAAAGAGAACTCTGAGAGGTTATAGTATCTGGATGCGTATTGTTCCGCTATGACTTGCAAGAAATGCTTCATATTGCAAAGTTAGCGAAAATTTGGATATAAATGAGAATAAAACAGTATAAATATATTGAAAATATCGCTGATTAGAGATGTGTCAAGGTTTGGATGAACAGCCGGGACAAAGACCGGTGACAACGAAGTCTGCCTTTTCTCCTTGATATCCTGCAGGAAGATTTATTTGTGGAAGTGGAGCACCGGGCAGGCAGAATGTTTTTTCGCATCTTCGACAATGAAAATGCAAATGATGGTCGTGGATGGAATGATCGTCTAAAGCCGGGCATAATTCATACTTTACGGCGGAAGATCCGTCATGTATTGCGTGAATAATATCGGCCTCGGAAAGGAGGGCGAGTGTTCTTGTGATAGTGGAACGATCTACTGTCTCAAGTGCTGTTTCAATGTCAAGCGCTGAAATGGGAAATTCAGACTGCTCAATTTGGCGTAAAATAAGCAATCTGACTGCCGTAGGGCGTATATTGTGATGATTCAGTTTCGATTCAAGGTTCATGATTTCTTATTTAAGAACGACATACCGAGCGATAATATTGTAATGATAACGGCAATTAATGTGACCCCGGTGTCGGCAAACACGGCAGCCCATAGTGTGGCAATTCCGAACGCTCCGAGAATCATGACTATTGCCTTTACACAAAGAGCAAAACTGACAGTTATAATGATATTTGTCCTGACTCTACGTGCTATCCTGACTGCTGTCGGAATTTTGTATATATCGTCACCGATTATTACCATATCGGCACTTTCCATCGCAAGAGCTGTGCCGGCTGACCCCATAGCTATTCCAACGTCAGCTGCCGCCAGAGCGGGTGCGTCGTTAATACCGTCTCCGACGAATACCACTGTACCTTTCTTTTCCTTACATTTGGAGAATACGATATCTTGTTTTTGTTCAGGAAGCAATGATGCATAGTAATTATCGGCACGGATAGCATCTGCCATTTTTTTGACCGCCTCCTCCCTGTCCCCGCTCAATATATCAATCTCGCTAAATCCAAGTTCGTGAAGCTTTTTTACAGCCTCCGGAACATCGGCTTTCATTGTGTCGGACAGATATATAGCTCCGACATATTCACCATCGCAGCTGACGCAAATTTCCGTGTCGGTAGATGTGGATGCAGGTAATTTAATGTTGTGTTGATTCAGAAGAACACGTGAGCCGACAAGCACCTCTTTACCATCCCGGATTCCTTTAATGCCATGAGGGATAGTTACTATATTGTTGACTTTCGAGAGATTGATGTTATTTTCTTTGGCATATTCGCAGATAGCTTGTGCCAGGGGATGCATAGATTTGTTGTCAAGCGCAGCCGCAAGAGCTAATGGTGAGTGAGAAGTGTTGGCAGAAGTGGAAATTTCAGTAACGTGAAATTTCCCTGTAGTTATTGTGCCTGTTTTGTCGAGAAGTATTGTGAATGGTCTCAGAAGGGCATCAATATATCGTGAGCCTTTGAAAAGGATTCCCGCGGAGGAAGCCTTACCAATGGCCATGAAATAGCTTAAAGGGACGCTGACCACAAGAGCACAGGGGCAAGAGCATACAAGGAATATCAGGCTGCGTCGAAACCAAGTGCTGAATTGAAATGTATAATCGGGAGTGATTAATGAAATCAGGTAGGGAATCGCAATGAGGAGAAGGGCAAGAAGGAAAACGATTGGTGTGTAGAAACGTGTTATCCGTCTCAATAAATTTTCTGTAGGAGATTTGGAGGCGGAAGCATCTTCTATAAGCTTCATGATTCTTGTCATAGACGAATCTGAGAATGAAGTTGTTGTAAGGATTAGAGCTTCAGAATCTACGGGAATAGTGCCGGATTTTATCGTAGCACCTTTGGATAATTCAGCAGGAATCGGTTCTCCGGTGATGGCAGAGGTGTCAAAGGAGCAGTGTTCAGAAAGAAGTGTTCCGTCTAAAGGTACCCGCTGTCCGGGCAAAACTGCAATAGTGTTTCCTACAGTTACATCTTTTGGGGAGGTTGTTACCCGAACACCATTTTTTATCAAAATTACAGAATCGGGTATTGCCGCGATAAGCGATTTGATACGATTTCTTACCTTATCACTTACACTGTCTTCAAGTTTTTCTCCGAAACAATAGAAAAGCAGAACGGCCACACCTTCCGGATACTCACCGATAATAAATGCACCGACAGAGGCTGCCAGCATGAGGGTGTATTCATTCATAAAGTCGGCATGGCGCCACAATCTGACTGCATCTTCGATGACATCTTTTGCTACAGGCGCGACAGCAACGAGGAAGAATAACAGGGAGGGAAGACTGTCCGGCAGAATCTGAAGATGAGAAAGCAGGATTCCCGCTAAAAAAAGAGATGCGGAAACACTTACGCTGAGATATGGACGCAATTTCTCAGTATGTGAATGTTCCTGATTGGCGGAACATTGTCCGTGATTATGATTGTGATTATGACAATTCTGACAGCTCATATTGAAATGATATTTGTATCTGATGCAAAATTACAATCATAAAGATGCACCTGTTGTGCATTATGATGTTCTGGGAGAACGTATAAATCTTGCAAAAAGCAGAGGGGTGTTTTCTGAAGCGTCAACAATGGAAAAGGATGAGCTCAAATGGTCATTTGGCTGGTCATAACGCAAGATATCCACCTTCTGATGATATACAGCTTCATGAAGGAAAGAGAGTTCAAACCTGCTTGGGAACGTGGAGTCAAAATCTTCCAGAGAGAATCTGTTGAGCAACAAAACTATATACCTTACGGTGTTTACATGACGGTAGAAATCGATGTCGGTGTATTGGAAAGTATATCTGAAAGCCGGATGATTGGCTACAAGTTCACGGCTCTGTTCCGGAATCTCTGTACCTGGAGGTAAGATGCGGTAATGTTTGGTTTGCGGTGTTATGGGAACCGGGTTGCCTATTTGCAGTCCGGCGGGTAGAGATAGATGCGCGAGGCCAACGTTTGTTCTGTCGGTAGTCCGTAAAATCATCCATACGCTTCTGGCATATCCGATAGGATTACCGTCTGCATCATTTATAGAGAAATCTCGGATGGAGAAATGTCTGTTCCAGTCTTCCACCCATGTCGAAATGCTGTAATCCTCATTAACGGAGGGGTATCGTGTCATCTCAATTGTCATTCGGGAAAGAATCCATCCGGCTTGAAGGTGTTGCATGGATGGATTTCCGATTCCAAGGATGTTGGCATGGGCGGTGGCTATATCTATAATTTTTGTGGCCAGAATAGGTAGAGAGAGTTCTTGCTCAGCGTTTGCCTCGGCTGCAGAGCAAAAAAATGACTGTGTAAAAACATTCTCAAACATAGTGCAAAAATAATAACTTTACATGATTTCTCCAAATCTCCAAATAAGACCGCGTATAATATCCCGAAAATTGTGATTATGGAAAATAATTCGTAACTTTGCCGTATGAAGAGATTGTTGATTTTATGTGCTGTGGCTCTGACTGCGGTCGCAATATATGCCGATGTCGTGTCGGATGCAAGAGAACTTATATCAGACGGGAAATGGAATGAAGCCGCAAATATACTGACTGAAGAATTGGAGATTAATCCGTCGGGACCCAATGTTGGGACAGTATCGGCCATGCTTGGTGAATGTTATTTTAAACTCGGTGATTTTGATGCTGCATTGCGGATGCTTGAAACGGCAAAAAAACGTGGTGTCGCAGATGCCTCCTTATGGTTGGGCAGGATAGCTCTTAAAGATTATGATTTTGTTAAAGCCGCTTCCCTGTATGACAGTTATATAAAGCTTAAGACAAATGCCAAAAAGGAGGTTGACCCCATGGCTCGCAAAGAACGTGCCGGTATTGATAAAGCGAAAGAGGCTGTGCAGCGAGTGGAAATGATTACGATAATCGATTCGGTCACTGTCCCCAAGAAAGATTTTTTCAAGTGGATGCGCATATCTCCGGCTGTCGGAAGATTGCGGTCACCGGAACAAACGCCTGTGGCACAATATGGAGAAGATGCGGAGGTGGTTTTTATCAATGAAAACAGTGATAATATGCTATGGGCTATGACCGACACACTCGGCCATAAACGAATAGTGGAATCAATCAAGCTCACAGACGGCTCGTGGCATACTCCCGAATATACCCCCGAAATTCTCAACGGTAACGGAGATGCTGATTATCCATTTATGATGCCTGATGGATTGACTTTATATTTTGCCAACAATGGCGATGACTCTATGGGCGGATATGATATTTTTGTGGCTTCAAGGGATGCAGTAGACGGATCTTGGCTGTCACCTCAAAATATCGGAATGCCATATAATTCACCGTTTGATGACTATATGCTTGCTCTGGATGAGGTGACCGGAGTTGGATGGTGGGTCACTGACCGCAAGCTTCTTCCCGACAGTTTGACAATGTATGTGTATATCCCCAATGAACGTCGAATTATTTGGAGCGAAGATATGGATGATCCCCTTGACTTCGCTAAAATTACAGATATAAGTCTCACTCAAGATCCGGAGGATGATTATCAATCAATTTTTGAATCCATACGGAGTATTGATCCTGAGTGGGAACCGATAGTAGAAGAATTCCGTTTTCGTTTGCCGGACGGTGTTTTGTTGACACGTTATGATGAGTTGAATTCCAATGAGGCACGCGAAGCAATGAGAAAGTATCTTGAAGGTAAGAGTCTCTATGATGAATCATGCAGCAAGTTGGATGAATTGCGTAAGGATTATCATATTATGGGTGCTACCTCGGCATTAAAATTACAAATTTCCGATCTTGAGAATTCTGTATTGCGTCAGAAGAGCAATCTGCAGATACTTAAAAACAATGTGATACAGGCAACAGGCAAATTCTATTAAATACCTTAAAATAAAGAAATAATGATTAGTTTTATCCTTGCATTAGTCATCCTCATAGCAGGCTATTTTACATACGGGCTGTTTGTAAGCAAAGTGTTCGGTGTGGAGCAGGAAAGAATCACTCCGGTGCATACAAAAGCCGATGGCGTGGATTATGTAGCACTTCCTACATGGAAAATTTTCTTGATACAATTTCTGAATATAGCCGGTTTGGGTCCTATTTTTGGAGCTATTATGGGAGTGATGTTCGGTCCGGCTGCGTTTCTGTGGATTGTCTTTGGGACAATTTTTGCCGGCGCTGTTCATGATTATCTTTCCGGAATGCTTTCATTGCGCCAAGGAGGTGCTTCATTGCCGGAGATTGTCGGTGGACAGCTTGGAGGAAAGGTAAAGAATCTGATGAGAGTATTTGCATTGTTGCTTATGATTCTTGTCGGTGCCGTGTTTGTGTATAATCCGGCTGATTTGCTCGCAATGTTGACACCGGAACATTTCGACAGGTTATTTTGGATTGTAGTGATATTCATCTATTATATGGCAGCTACGCTTTTGCCTATTGACAAGCTGATTGGAAAGCTTTATCCTTTGTTTGGAATAGCGTTGTTGTTTATGGCTGTTGGTATTATGGCGATGTTGTTTTTTCATCATGATGCGGTACCCGAAGTGTGGCATCAATTTTATAATCATAAACCAAATCCTGAGGCCAATCCTATCTTCCCCATGATGTTTGTCTCTATCGCTTGCGGTGCGATTTCCGGTTTTCATGCCACACAGTCGCCAATGATGGCTCGTTGTCTGAAAAATGAGAAATATGGCAGACCAATCTTCTACGGAGCGATGGTGACCGAGGGAGTAGTTGCATTGATATGGGCTGCAGCGGCTGTCGCGTTCACCGGGGGGTATGGCGAGTTGCAGGAGTTCTTGGGTAATGGTTCGCCGGCCATACTTGTAGATGATATTTCAAAGAGATGGCTTGGACAATTTGGCGGAATACTTGCCATACTCGGTGTTGTTGCAGCTCCTATAACATCCGGTGATACCGCATTGCGTTCAGCACGTCTGATAGCGGCAGATTTTATGGGTCTTGACCAGAAGAAAATCGTCAAGAGATTACTTGTATCTGTACCGATTTTTATAATTTGCTTCATAATAATGTTGTTGCCCTATGATGCGTTGTGGCGTTATTTCGCATGGTGTAATCAGGTGTTGTCCGTATTTACATTATGGACATTGACAGTATGGCTGGCTCGAAACAACAAGCTGTATGCCGTGACACTCCTTCCGGCGATGTTCATGACGTGTGTGACAGTGACTTATATCCTGTATGCTCCCGAAGGGTTAGGGTTACTGACGTTGCCGCTTTTAGGTTATACCCCCTCGTATGAGCTTTCTATAGGTGTCGGAATGGTGGTGACTGTTCTGTTTACATCCATGTTTGTCAAATATGTAAAAACATTGCCGAGAGTTGTTGTAAATTGATAAAGTCAATATGACTGCAGATGATATAAAGTACATAACAGAAGTTACTCAATGGTATAATTTCCATTCTCACACCCAATTCTGCGACGGACGTGCCTCCATGTCGGAGATGGCTCAATCTGCAGTGGATTGTGGAATGCTGCATTATGGCTTTTCTCCTCACTCCCCTATAGCTGTGGAAAGTAAATGCAATATGAAGAGGGAAGAGGTACAAAAATACTTGGACGAGGTTGAGAAATTGCGTGAGTATCATACATTCCGTGGTGATAAAATTTACTTTTATGCAGGGATGGAGATCGACAGGCTAAATCATGATCATTCACCGCATATCGATTATTATCAGAATCTTCCTTTGGATTATCGCATTGGCTCGGTGCATTTTGTTGAGACTCGGGAAGGTGAATTTGTGGATTGTGACGGCAGTGCACAGCGCTTTATTGAAAATCTTGAAACAAGATTCAGAGGAGACCTCAGATATGTGGTAGAGAAATTTTATGAGTCGGAACTTTTGATGATAGAGGAGGGAGGATTCGATATTCTCGGTCATTGTGATAAGATTGCAGCAAATATGTCGGCTGTAAATCCGGCAATGGAAAAATCGTCATGGTATGAAGCCCTTATAGAAGATCTTGTGAGCCATATAAAGGATTCGGGCGTCATCGTGGAAATCAATACTAAAAGTTTTGAAGACCGAAGACGTTTTTTTCCTGAACAGAATTGGTGGAAAAAATTCGCGGATGCCGGAATACCTTTAATGGTGAATAGTGACGCTCATTATCCTGACAAGATTAATTATGGCAGGAAAGAGGCGTTGGCGATATTGGATAATCTTAGAGGTCGTTTAAAAACTAAATAAGACCTCTGATAGTTAATTCAGTATACATAGGAAATAAAATAATATGTGATGGCGTAACCGGAAACAATTCAAATAATTTGTAAATATGAATATAGGAGACAAGATACCCGAAATTCTCGGTAAAGATGCAGAAGGAAATATAATTTCAATGAAGGATTTCCCCGGAAAGAAATTTATTATATATTTTTATCCGAAAGACAATACGGCGGGCTGCAGTGCGGAGGCTTGTTCGATACGGGACGGATGGAAAGAACTTTCGGATATGGGGTATCAAGTAATAGGTGTAAGCAAAGATAGCGAAGCCTCCCATAGAAAATTTGCTGATAAATATTCGTTACCTTTCCCTTTGGTGGCCGATACGGAGCATCAATTATGTGAACAATTCGGTGTTTGGCAACTTAAGAAGATGGCGGGACGAGAGTATTGGGGAATTGTCAGAACAACTTTCGTAGCTGATGAGAACGGTGTTGTTACTGACATAATACGTAAAGTGAAGACAAAGGATGCCGCCGGACAGCTTTTTGCGCTGCTCGATGGTAGAGATAATCCCAATCCTGCATGAGTAAAGAGATAAATGTCACAAGCAGACGACATGCTCCGGCAGTGAGTGTCATCATCCCTGTATATAACGCTGAAAGTTATCTTAGGGAGACATTTGATTCTGTGCTTGAACAGACTTTGACAGATTTGCAGATAATAGTGGTAAATGATTGCTCTACTGACTCTTCTGCAAAAATCTGCGACGAATATGCACAAAAGGATTCAAGAATAAAAGTGTTTCATCTGCCGGAAAATCGCGGGCCGGGTGTGGCAAGAAATCTGGCATTGGATTATGCAGATGGAGAATATTGTACTTTCCTGGATTCGGATGACAGGATTCATCCGAATGCTTTGAAAGAGATGTACGAATTTGCGCTTCGTAACAAGCTTGACATCGTAAGATGCGAAATGGGTCGTTTCTCGGATGTTGATTCTGTGATTAAGCCGATATTTCAGCAGTATGGGAAAGAACGTATTTTTACTCGTAAAGATGAAATATTGGAGAGCGCGGTCTGTATTTTCTCATCTCCGGTGAGTCCCGGCCGTGTCAATCTCAATTTTGGCGGTTCTGCATGTTCGGCACTTCATCATCGTTCGCTTTTTGAGAATGGAGGCGTACGATTTCCCAAGCGGCCACATATGATATGTGAGGATTTTATCTTCTGTTATGATTGTATGCGACGTGCCCGCAATTTCGGATTGCTTCCCAAAAGGCTATATTATTACCGTTATAATCCGAAATCGCGTACCAATATACCACGGACGGATATATTGCAGCGTGCTTTTCGTACAGCCGAAGATATCGAACAGATGATTATTCGCGATGGATTCGACAAGAAATATCTTGAACATGCATATCTTTTTGTGTTCAGCGTTGTAAGGTCGTTTGTCAAAAATGTGCTGCTTTCCGATATGAGCATAAAAGAGAAAAAGAAATGGTTCGAGTCGCAACATGACTACCCAATATTGCAACGGGCTTATCAATCTGAGTATTTTAAGTATCTGCCTAAATTACATAGACTGAATTTTGAGTGTTTCTATCACCGTCGGTTTTTTACAATGTTTATCATGCTCAAAATCCGCGAGATAATGCGCTGATAACAGTCAGCCTTCAATAATATGGGGGATAGTCCGGACAATGTAATGATTGCCCATGCCGGATTTTTTTTGTATTTTTGCAGCTTAAGAGGTTGTTTAAAAATAAATGTTAATAGATTTGAGCATAATTCATGAGGATATTTCTGTAAATGATAAATGAGTGTAGCTCTATACACGATTTACGAATTTGCAGAAATTTACCAAAAAGAAGTCCAAATACATTGACAATTAAAATCTTTTAAGTGAATGAAATTGTTAACCGATTGGGAACAACCTATTTAACAATTTTATGAACGAATCATTTTAAGTTTTATATTTAAACAGACTATAAGAGAAATCTTTTTTTAGTGTCTGCAATATTTGAAATTTGAAATTTATGGCACAGAAAACATCAATACCCAAAGGAACACGGGACTTTTCGCCCGTGGAAATGGCAAAACGTAATTATATATTTGATACCATCCGCGAAGCATTTCGCCTTTATGGTTACAGGCAGATAGAGACTCCTGCAATGGAGAATCTGTCCACTCTGATGGGAAAATATGGAGAGGAAGGTGATAAACTCCTATTCAAAATCCTAAATTCAGGCGACTTTATGAAAAAAGTCAATCAGGAGGATTTAGAGGCCGGAGAGCTTAATCGGGTAGCTTCCCAATTGTGCGAAAAAGGTCTGAGATACGATCTAACAGTGCCTTTCGCAAGATATGTGGTTCAACATCGCAATGAGCTGCAATTGCCGTTTAAACGTTTTCAGATGCAACCTGTATGGCGTGCTGACCGTCCTCAGAAAGGACGTTACAGAGAGTTCTGGCAGTGTGATGCCGATATTGTAGGGTCTGACTCGCTCTATAATGAGATAGATTTATTGTCACTGCTTGATTACGTGTTTGGGAAATTAGGTGTTCGTGTAGCTATAAAACTGAATAACCGCAAAGTGCTTTCCGGAATAGCAGAAATTATCGGAGAGAGAGACAAGCTTGTTGATATAACAGTAGCAATCGATAAGATAGACAAAATCGGCATAGAGGAAGTTGAGTCCGAGCTTATTTCCAAAGGCGTTGGTGAGGATGCGTGCCGTAAATTGCGTCCGTTGCTTGAACTTTCAGGAAATAACGAGGAAAAATTGGCTACGTTGGAGAAACTACTTGAAAATTCAGAAGAAGGCTCCAAGGGTGTTGCTGAATTGCGCGAGGTTTACCAAGGATTTATCTCCCTTAACCCCAAAGCTGAGGTGGATATTGATGTGTCGTTGGCGAGAGGACTGAATTATTATACAGGTGTAATTATAGAAGTTAAAGCACTTGATGCTCAGATAGGAAGTATATCAGGTGGTGGAAGATATGATAACCTCACCGGTGTCTTTGGTATGTCGGGTCTGTCCGGTGTCGGTGTTTCGTTCGGTGCCGATCGTATATATGATGTTATAGAACAGTTGGATTTGTTTCCCGAGAAGGTACTTGATACAGTAACTGTCTTGTTTCTCAATCTTGGGGACAAGGAATCTGCGTTGGCTCTGAAATGTGTTACTGCCTTGAGACGGGAAGGAATTCCGGCTGCTTTGTATCCGGATGCAGCCAAACTTAAAAAGCAATTCCAATATGCCGATGCTCTCAAGGTGCCGTTGGTGGCAATGATTGGCGAAGATGAACTTCAGAATGGAAGTGTCACTGTCAGAGATATGGCAACAGGTTCCCAAACCGCTTGTCCCATAGATGAGGTTGATGATATCTTCCGGATTTATTCGAAGAAATCCGGTAAAAGTGATTAATAATCAATTCGAATATCACCCGGATAGAATGAAAACAGTGTTGAAATATATTGGAATCTTTCTTTCTATTACGTTGCTTGTTATTCTAATGGGATGTAGCGAGAAGAAAGGGAATTCCGATGTTGAGTCAATAGGAGATTCTACACCGTATGCGGAGAGACTTCATCTCTCCAAGCATGACGATGTAACAATTGCAAAGATATTTTCATCATCAGATACAGTAAACCCGATTGAGACGTATTTGCTTATACCTCGTGACAAGGATGTACCGAAAAATTTGCCGGAAGGAACTGTGATTCGCACTCCGGTGCAATCTCTTCTCGTCTATAGCACTGTTACTGCCGAAGCCTTGATGGAACTTGGTTCGATGGATGTGATAAAAGGTGTGGTGGATGCACAATATTTCACACGGCCGGAAATAAAAGAGGGTATTGAATCAGGTAGAATAGTTGACGCCGGAGCATCTTCCAATCCTACCGCAGAGAAAGTCATTGCACTGCATCCCGATGCAATAGTTCTCAATATTTATGACGGGATGGATGTAGCGGCAATCGACGCACTAAACGTTCCGATAATAAAAATGTCGGACAATTATGAAACAACCCCTTTGGGCAGAGCCGAATGGATAAAGTTTATAGGCGCTTTGACCGGTAAAGAGGCAGAATCAGAGAAAATGTTTACACAAGTGGCGCGCGATTATAATACGATTTTGGAGAGAAATGCCGGATTGGAAAAACGACCGAAGGTATTGACCGAGACTATGTATGAAGGCGTCTGGTATGTGCCGGGAGGAAACAGCTTTCAATCGCATCTGATATATGATTCCGGAGGGAATTATTTTCGTAAAGATGATCAGTCTACAGGTTCACTATCTTTGAATTTTGAGCAAGTCCTCGCTTCAGGCCGAGATGCTGATGTGTGGCTTATAAAAGTATTTGGAGAAGATCTTACCAAAGAAGGCTTATTAAAAAAAGATGCCCGTTATGGTAATTTCAATGCAGTCAAATCCGGAGGAGTATATTATACCAATACGGCAGACGGGACACTTTTTTATGATATGGCCTATCATCCCGAAAGAATATTGGCAGATTATTCAAATATATTCACGGCTTATTCCGAAGGGAAAGAAGCAAATGCGTTAAGGTATTTCAGACAGATGAAATGATGCGTGCCACCCTGTTGTTTATATGCCTTACAGCCGTTACATTGGCAGCCTTCTGCGGGTTGTTGTGTGTAGGTGCGGTACAGATTCCGGTCAGCGATATATGGATTGCTTTAACCGGAAAAATGCTCGCAGATGATACCATAACCATTATAGTCAGAGAATCACGACTTCCGATGGCCATAGCCGCATTGCTTTCCGGCTCGGCATTGTCCGTAGCTGGACTTCTTTTGCAGACCACTTTTAGAAACCCGTTGGCGGGTCCGTCGGTGCTTGGCGTTTCATCCGGTGCGTCATTGGGGGTGGCTGTAATAATGTTGGGTGCAAATCTTGTGGGAATATATCATGTCGATTTGCAGTTGCTTAGTGTTGCAGGTGCTTTGGCCGGTGCCGGATTGGTGACGGGTGCTCTTCTTGGACTTAATACTGTGTTGAAAAGTCCAGTGATGTTGTTAATTGTCGGTGTCATGATAGGTTACATGGCATCTTCCATAATTTCATTGCTGAATTACCTTGCACCTTCGGAGGATGTGAAAAATTTTGTCGTATGGGGACTTGGCTCCTTTAGCGGGTTGAGGATGAATCAGGTGTGGTTTTTCTCGATTCCGTTGATCCTGGGTATGGGAGGATGTATCCTTCTTGGGAAGCCCTTAAATGCATTGTTGCTCGGTGAACGTTATGCAGTGTCAATGGGTTATTCGATGCGTCTTTTGAGGGCTGAATTGTTGTTTATTTCCGGAATCTTGACTGCGATAGTCACGGCATTTTGCGGCCCGATAGGATTTATCGGGTTGATAGTGCCACATATTGCACGGTCGCTTTTCGGCACATCCAACCACAATGTCTTGATTCCCGCTACAATCTTATGTGGAGCCGGCTTGATGCAACTTTGTGCCTTGTGTACAGTGATACCGACAGCTTCGGGTCTTTTACCCGTAAATGTTATAACACCTGTAGTAGGTGTTCCGATGATATTTTATCTTATACTCCATCGCAATAAACTTAATTATTTCTAATGAAGATTCAGATTCCGGCCATAAAGACAAGCCGACTGATAATCGGATATGGGAAACGACCGGTTGCCGAAAGTATCGATGTACAGCTCTTTGAGGGGAGCGTCACCGCGATGCTTGGAGAGAATGGTGCCGGAAAATCCACATTGATTAAGACATTGACTGGTGAAATTCCGATGCTTTCGGGATGTGTGGAGATATTTGGAAAAGAATTGAAGCATTTTACACGTAAAGAGCTTGCACAAACCATATCACTTGTGACCACTGATTTTGTCCAGTCAGGAGCATTGACTGTAAGGGAGCTTGTATCACTCGGACGTCAGCCTCATACGGGATTTTTCGGACGTTTGAGTGAATACGACCGCAAAGAGGTGCAACAGGCAATGAATCTTGTAGGAATAGAGCATAAGGAAAATTCTCAGGTCAGTTCACTCTCGGACGGTGAAAGACAAAAGAGTATGATAGCAAGGGCGATAGCACAGGATACTCCGATTGTCATTCTCGATGAGCCGTTCTCATTTCTTGATGTAGCATCAAGGGTAGAAATATTATCATTGCTGATTAATCTGGCTCGTGAAAAGAATACTACTATACTTTTTTCATCACACGATGTGAGTCAGGCAATTAGAATGGCCGATAATATTATGCTCTTTTCAGAGGAGGGAGTAAGAACCGCCTCTGCAGCCGATATGGTGACAAACGGGAAAATTTCCAAAATGTTTGTAGGCCGAAATGTGATTTTTGATCCTGTTCAGAATGATTTTGTTTCCAGTATAAAATGAAAAAAGTAACACCACAGCAATTCCTCCTCCGACAGCCGTGCTATCCGGAAAAGAAACTTTCGGATATATATTATTATGAACTTACCAATACATTGCTTAATGATTGGGACGTTTCCGGCCTGTTTCCGACTTTGTCAGATGAGGTGAAGCAAAGAGTTGCGCTCAATGTAATCGGTTATTATCAAGATATAATATCCGATGGAGGGTTGTGGCGTGCATTTACCCGTGAATGTCAACGCCTATACGGATATAAGGTGCCTTTCTATGAGGCCGGGGATGACTACGTGGATTTTGAACTCAATCTTATAGATGTCAAGTTTATGATATGGTATTCCATTGCAATGCTTGATATGGCGCATAGAGACTTATCTCCCACTGATTGTGATATTAAGAAATTGGCACAACGGTGGCATAAAATACTTGACGAAAATTATGAAGAAGCTCCGGAGCCTGAAGATTATAATATAGGATTCGAGCTTGAGATGCATAACCCTGAAGATGCACAGCACCTTCTCAAATTTACACATTGGATTTTTCTTCATTCTTACTTGCTTACTCCGTCGTTTGCATTGATGATGGCGCAGATGGCTCAACAGGCCGAACTTGATAAGGATGGAGGAGAATTGAGACTGAATGAAATGCTTGAGGAGGGGATGACTGAGCAACCCATCGGGCCCCTGGCTCTTTATATCAGGGAATGGCTTTCATTAATACTTCACGACCGTATGCCCGAATCTCACCATGGGGATGATGTGAAAGAACTGCACAGATATTATAAAGCTGTTACGGAATATACCGGTGGGAAACGGTTAGTTTATTTTGCAGAATATACCGAATTGAATAAATTCCTGATTAATGTGCTTGGATGGGAAGATGGTGTGGATCATTTGCCGCAGTTCAAACAATACAGCGATTTTGTTATTCAAGTAGATTCGAAAAAAGGGATGCTGTTGGCTCGTAATGTGGCCAAATGCATAGCTGATCCGGAGAATAAATTGTATAATTCGGCCTACGCGTCAAAACACGCATTTGATCTTTTGACCGTAAGAGGTCTTTGTCCGGGAGACCTGCTGAAGACCATCCTTAGAAATGGATGGTTGCCGGATGCAGTTTTCCCCGGGACTGATGATAAGGAGCTTGTAAGGCGTAATGCTGATTTTATAGCAAGATGCTATTTGCAGTTGTTCTATAGAGGCGATTAATAGGGTGTTTAATAATAAACCTCCAATAATACGATTACGTGTAAAAAATTTTTAGAAATAATAAATTTCAGATGATAAGAGAAATAATTATATCTACAATATTGCTGTTTTCTGCCACTTCAATATTGGGACAGACTACAAAGGATGAAGTGACATCAGATCTAAACAAAGCCGGTGGCGTATATTATGCGTATCCCGTAAATGAATCACTTAACACTCCCGCCCCCAAAGGGTATAAACCTTTTTATATAAGTCATTATGGGCGCCACGGGTCGCGTTATCTTATTTCAGATAATGATTACAGTTGGGTTGCCAATCTTTTACACAAAGCAGAGAAAGAGGATGCATTGACTCCATTGGGTGTCGACGTTATGCATCGTCTTGACTCCCTTATGATAGAGACTGCGGGACGAGGAGGGGATTTGTCGCCACTTGGGGTAAGACAACACAGAGGTATAGCAGAAAGGATGTATAAGGCATATCCGGAGGTGTTTAAAGGTGAAACCGAGATTTCAGCACGCTCCACAATTGTAGTGCGTTGTGTGCTTTCAATGGATGCTTTTTGTGAAAGACTCAAGGAGCTGAATCCAAAACTGCGTACCACACGTGAGTCCTCAAATCGTTATATGAATTACCTTAATTACCATTCCGATGAATCAAACGCATACACCTCCAAAGAATGGAAGGAGCAATATCGTAAGTTTGAGAGGAAATTGATGAAGCCGGAGCGTCTTGTCAATTCATTGTTCTCAGATCAGAATTTTATAGAGACTGAGGTGATGCCTGACGATTTAATGTGGGCATTATATTTTATTGCCGTAGGGATGCAGGATGTGGAGACACCCTTGTCATTCTATGATATTTTTACCCCGGATGAGCTGTATGATATGTGGCAACTCTTCAATTATCGTTTTTATGTGTGTGATTCAAATTTTGCCGGAAACAGAGGTTTGCTTTTAGATAACGCAAAACCCTTGCTCCGTAATATCATAGAATCGGCCGATGATGCAATATCAAAAAAAGAACCCTCCGTTACCTTGAGATTCGGGCATGATGGAAACCTCATTCCGTTAACAGGGATATTGCGTCTTAAAAATTGCTATAATAGTGTCAGCCGTCCGGAGGAGTTTCCATCTGCGTTTGCCGACTTTAAAATTGCACCGATGGCAGGAAATGTGCAGATGATATTCTTCCGCAATGAAAAGAATCCTGATGATGTGTTGGTGAAATTTATGCTCAATGAGAGAGAGACATCCATACCGGTTGAAACCAATACATGGCCTTTTTATCGTTGGAATGATGTGAAGCATTATTACGAGACGGAAATACTGCCGTAAAGCCGGTTTTCTAATATTGTGAGAACAAATTATTAAGTGGATGTGAAATATATATATTTGTGTAAATAAAAATTTTTTTATACCTTTGCATGGTGTATATCCAGAATTTTAAAAGCTTCGAATTGCAAATTTCTCTCCGAATGGAGCAACTGGTATCAAATTGTTAAGATATTAAAGAAAACTTATTTATTTTTTAAGCTATGAGTCTGAATATTGTGGTTCTGGCCAAACAAGTGCCGGACACCAGAAATGTAGGTAAAGACGCAATGAAGGCCGATGGTACGATTAATCGTGCGGTGCTTCCGGCGATCTTCAATCCTGAGGACCTCAATGCACTTGAACAAGCGTTGAAAATCAAGGAACAACATCCCGGTACAAGAGTTACAATGCTCACAATGGGGCCACCGCGAGCCGCAGAGATTGTAAGAGAGGGATTATATAGAGGTGCAGATGATGGAATAGTCTTATCAGACAGAGCATTTGCCGGAGCAGATACTCTTGCTACATCATACGCCTTGTCTGCAGCAATCCGCAAACTTGGCAATGTAGACCTTATCATAGGTGGTCGCCAAGCTATTGACGGAGATACAGCTCAAGTAGGACCGCAGATAGCTGAAAAGCTTAATCTCCCACAGGTGACTTATGCTGAGGATGTAGAATCTGTAGAAGATGGTAAAATTGTGGTAAAACGACGTATAGAATCCGGTGTGGAGACAGTAAAGTGTCCGTTGCCCTGTGTTATTACAGTTAACGGTTCTGCAGATTCATGCCGTCCCCGCAATGCCAAAAATATTCAGAAATTCAAATATGCAGCACTTCCTTCAGAGGTAGCGTCAGACGAATCCAAAGCGTCATTTATAGAGAAACGTCCCCATTTGAAAATAATGGAATGGAACGCAGCGACTGTTGATGCAGATCTGGAACAGTGCGGTCTTGCCGGATCACCCACCAAGGTGAAAGGTATCGAGAATGTAGTCTTCACAGCCAAGGAAGCTCGCAATATAGGTAACAATGACGCAGAGCTTGAAGATCTCATCAAGGAATTAATAGTAAATCACACAATCGGTTAAGGCTTAAAAGCAATAAAGAAATGGCAGATACTAATAATCTCATCGTATATTGCGAATACGAGGACGGCAAAGTAGCCGATGTCAGCCTCGAACTTCTCACCAAGGGTCGTCAATTGGCCGACAAACTCGGCATCAAGCTTGAAGCCGTGGTGTTAGGTGATAATTTAAAGGATATTGAAAAGCAGGTGTTCCCCTATGGTGTAGACAGAGTTTACAAGGTGGAGGATGCACGTTTGTATCCGTATACATCTTTACCTCACTCATCAGTATTGATAAATCTTTTCCGTGAGATAAAGCCTCAGATTGCATTTATGGGAGCTACATCGATTGGTAGAGATTTGGGCCCGCGTGTAAGTTCATGTCTCCACAGTGGATTGACGGCAGACTGTACATCACTTGAGATTGGACCTCACACAGATCCCAAAACAGGAAAAAGTTACGAAAATCTGCTTTATCAAATACGTCCGGCATTTGGTGGCAATATAGTTGCAACAATTGTAAACCCGGAATGTCGTCCTCAGATGGCCACCGTCAGAGAGGGTGTGATGAAGAAAGAGATACATGACGAGAATTATAAAGGAGAGGTAGTAGACCTTGATGTCAACAAATACACCAATCCGGAAGATTTTGTGGTGGAAATCATAGACCGTCATGTAGAGAAGTCGAAAGTGAATCTTAAGGGTTCTCCCATTATCGTAGCCGGAGGATATGGTGTCGGGAGCAAAGAGAATTTTGATCTTTTGCAACAGCTTGCCGATGTGCTTGGCGCAGAGGTAGGAGCATCTCGTGCGGCAGTGGATGCCGGATGGGTGGATCATGACCGTCAGATAGGTCAGACCGGAGTTACAGTTCGTCCGAAGCTTTATATAGCGTGTGGTATCTCAGGCCAAATCCAGCATATAGCCGGCATGCAAGAGAGTTCAATCATTATTTCAATAAATGATGATCCGAATGCCCCAATCAACACTATCGCTGATTATGTTATAACGGGCAAAATGGAGGATGTAGTTCCCAAGCTGATTAAGTATTACAAAAAGAATTCCAAGTAAGGATAAATGGGATTCTAAAATATTGACAATTAAAATAGCTACGTAAATAATGGCTAATTTCTATACAGACAATCCGTCGCTGAAGGTGCATTTGCAGCACCCTTTAATGAAAAAAATTGTCGAGCTTAAAGAGCGTAACTTTGCAGACGCGGATAAGTTTGACTATGCACCTCAGAATTTTGAGGATGCAATGGATTCTTACGACCGAGTTCTTGAGGTGGTAGGAGAAATCTGCGGTGATATCATAGCGGAGAATGCAGAAGATGTGGATCATCAGGGTCCTCATGTAGAGAATAACCGTGTGGTGTATGCCGACGGAACAAAGAAGAATTTGGATGCCTGCCGCAAGGCCGGGCTTATGGGAATGTCGATGCCTCGCAGATTTGGTGGTCTTAATTTCCCGATTACTCCTTATATAATGGCTGCTGATATAGTAAGCCGTGCCGATGCCGGTTTTGAAAACCTTTGGGGTCTTCAAGATTGCGCAGAGACTATTTATGAGTTTGCCAATGAAGAACAATTGAACAAGTACATTCCTCGCGTATGTGCCGGTGAGACAATGTCAATGGACCTCACCGAGCCTGATGCGGGAAGTGACTTGCAGTCGGTAATGTTGAAGGCTACACAGAAAGAGGATGGCACTTGGGTGCTTAATGGTGTTAAGCGTTTCATTACAAACGGTGACAGTGACATTCACCTTGTTCTTGCACGTTCAGAAGAGGGTAGCCGTGATGGTAGAGGTCTTTCGATGTTCATCTATGACAAGCGAAACGGTGGAGTGAATGTCCGCCGTATCGAGAACAAGATGGGTATCAAAGGAAGTCCGACGTGTGAGCTTGTGTATAAGGATGCTCCGGCAGAACTTGTAGGTTCAACCCGTTTGGGACTTATTAAGTATGTGATGGCGTTGATGAATGGTGCTCGTTTGGGTATCGCAGCGCAATCAGTAGGTTTGTCCGAAGCTGCTTATAGAGAAGCACTGCAATATGCAAAGGAGCGTATGCAGTTTGGTAAACCCATTATAGAGTTTGCGGCTGTAGCGGAGATTTTGTCAGTTATGAAGGCAAAACTTGATGCATCACGAGCACTTCTTTATGCGTGTTCACGTTTTGTGGATGTCTATAAGATATACGATGACATATCCAAAGAGCGCAAGCTGACGGTTGAGGAGAAGCAAGAATCGAAAGCTTATTCACGCCTTGCAGATGCGTTTACTCCGCTTGCGAAGGGTATGACATCAGAGTTCTGCAATCAGAACACTTATGATTGCATCCAGATTCATGGCGGCAGCGGCTTCATGAAGGATTATACATGCGAGCGTTTATATCGTGATGCACGAATCACATCGATATATGAAGGTACCACTCAACTTCAGGTAGTAGCAGCGATACGCCATGTCACTACCGGCACTTATCTTAATCAGATTAAGGAGTATGAGAGTCACACCGTAAGTCAAGAAGATGAAGCTGTGAAGGAGATTCTGAAGGGTATGACGGCAAAATATGAGACAGCAGTCAAGTCAGTCCTTGAGGTCAATGACAATGATTATAAGGATTTCATGGCTCGTCGTCTTGTAGAGATGGCCGGATATATTGTGATGGGATATCTTCTTTTGGAGGATACTCAGAGAGACAGTGAGTTCCGTCGCAGTCTGAATGTATTTGTAAAACTTGGACAAGCTGAGGTGGCAAAACATTCAGATTTTATCGCCAATTTCAAACCTGAGCAAATCAGCAACTACCTTTATAAGGAAGCAGTTGCTGAATAATATGGGAGGTTGTTTAAAATAAAAATTAATATGATTCGTTCATAAAATAGTTAAACAACCTCTAAGGATATTGAAAGCATTAATAAGGGGAAGTCAGTCGGCTTCCCCTCTTTCGGATATAGAGATAAGGTAAGAAGAAATTAAATTTGAGACAGATGCATTCAGAGACACTTACATTCATAGCACAAATGCTTGGAAATACCGGTATAGAGCCGCAGTCCATTCCTCTGATAGCAACGGTGACAGGTGTAGTGATGTCACTTGTATTGGCGATAATTTTGTATTGGATATTGGCATATCCGGTTGCTTCATCTATCAATAAGCGGGTTTCTATAACATCGTCATTGGCGGATGATTTTATCTTTCCCCCCAAGACAATACATTCGATATGTATTGCAGTGGTTACTGTGTTATGTTCGTCATTTATTCCGTCGTTGATGGACTATTATCCGTCTGCGTTAAAATTGGCGGGAAAGATATGTCGGATAGTAAATATAGTAGCAATAAGTTATGCAATAATTTTGATATGCCGGGGTGCATGTGATTATCTGAATTATTCGGATACCAAGCGGGGTGGTTCGTTGGTGTTACGTAATTTGATAACTACTGTGGTTAGTGCAATCGCAGCACTTCTGATAGTAAGTATAATAATCAACCGGGACATATCTTATGTCATATCCGGGCTTGGTGCCATGGCTGCAGTCTTGATGTTGGTGTTTAAGGACTCAATACTTGGTATGACGGCCGGTATAAGGTTGAGTATAAATAAGATGTTGAAGGTCAATGATTGGGTATCTGTACCTAAGTATGGTGCTGAGGGGAGAGTGGAAGATTTAACTTTGACAGCGATAAAGATACGTAACTGGGATCAGAGTGTATCTTCAGTGCCACCGCATGGATTGATAAGTGAAGGATTTACCAATCATGAGGCTATGCTTGATCAGGGAATATGACAGATTAAGCGGACATTCAATATAGATGTCAATACAGTGAGGAAGCTTTCCGTGGATGAGATGAATGTATTTCGAGGTTCGGAATGGAGTTTTGGCATAGATATGAATGAGCCACAGGTGAATTTGACATTGTTCCGCAGATGGTTGCGAAATGAGATTTCTACACATAAGCGAATATCCACCACCCCACGCTATTTTGTAAAGGAGCATCCACACAGTTCGACCGGTATACCAATTGAGGTTCATTTCTTTGTAAGATGCACGGATTGGTCAGAGTTTGAGGAGCTTCAAGCCGATTTCCTGGATATGGTGATAGCGACGGTGAAAAATTTTGGGTTGCGTCTGTTTCAGTCACCGGGAGGATTGGATTTTAGTGAGCGAGAAGAATGTAACCGAATTCCGGTGTTGAGTGAGGAATTGTGAATAAATAAAGGGAAAGGAATAGTTTGTTGCATATAGTCAATAGTTTGTACATTAATTAAGAAATAATTTGTTGTAATGGTATTTTTTGTATATCTTTGTAAGTCTAATAAATGAAACTTTCCGATATGAAAAAAACTATATTATTGTTGGTGGCTGCCTTGATGATTGCTCCTGTGGTGAATGCTCAAAATAATAAGCGTAAGGCGTCATCCTCGCAATTTTCAGAGGCACTAAAGGCAATAAAGGGGAGTCAAGTATCAATTGTGCCTCCATCGAATCAGAATATTGTCTCCGCAGAGAGTCGTGCTGAGGGTATATCTTTCCTGAAGAATCTTGCGACAACTATTAACAGTACGTTACCGTCGGATATGGGTAACGGTATGTCGATGACAAGTGTTTATTTCCGACAGTCTCCGATTGGATTCGTGTATGAATTTACACTTGACAGTTCAATTTATCCGTATTCCATTTTCAAGGATATGGGGAATGCAGAAAACAAGCAGTCTTTTTTGGATAGTTATGTCAAAGGTAATGTAAATGAGGCTATTAAAGCACTTGAGGCATGTTCCTGTCCGATGGAGACAGTATATAAGTTTACGGGTAACAGCAATAAGGTAACGGTGAGTTTTTCTCCTCAGGAATTGCGCATGGCCTATGATAAGGAGCATGGCATAGTTGAATCAAAAGTAAATAATAATAGTTCAGCAACAAGTGTAACGTCCGGGAATAATGATTATTCTACTGTAGATTTTTTTATAAATTCCAGTCAATCATCATTGCCGCTGATGGTGGATCAGTATACTGAATGGATAAAATTGGAACGAAAGGGGAATAAGGTGTATTATTATTATTTGGTAGATGATAAAGTTATCCCTATTAATGATGTCTTGGGTCAAGGAATAAAGATAAATGTGAAGAATTCGATGAAGAATAATAGTTCAGTAAAAATCTTTGCACAAACTCTTGTAGATGCCGACTGCACGTTGATATATAATTACAAAGGGAGAACAAATGGGAAGGAGATTAATGTTGTCTTCACTCCGAGTGAGATGAAAGAGGCAATGAAATAAGAATAACCGTAGAACCTCAAAAGATGAAATCTATACGTTGTATATTAACCTTGATATTGTTGACAATCTGTTTAGTCGGAATGTCAGCTAAAACAGAATCGGAGAGTTTGTCATATTTGAAGGAGTTGGCACTTGAAGCAGATGCATCGTGTCCGGAAGATTGTGGGGATGATGTTTTTCTTACGCGAGTGTCGTATGATGATTTGACGCGTGAGTATGTAATAATATACACGACTATGTCGAGTGAGATGACTGCGGATATTTTAAGCTTGGCATTGAATTCGGAGGAGCAGGCTGATCTTTTGAAAGAGCTTATCACGGATCCGGAGACAACAGAATTGATGGAGGCTATTGCGGCTACGAACTCGAGTTTTGAATATCGATATTTGACAACAGCTGATTCCGGAGAATTTTCAATAAAATTCACACCTCAACAAGTTAAATCCGGTCTTGCAAAATATCTTTCGAAAACTGAGAACGGGCTGAGTCCAACAAATGTGGCAAGTTCGTCAGATTCAAATCTGTATGATATAATAGATGCGGAGATTGCAGCTACGAATGCCACCTTACCATATGTAATGGACGACGTCACAAAATTGATGAAGATAACACGCAATGGGGAGACGGTTTATTACAATTACAATGTAGATGAGAAGAAAATTTCGTTTAAAGATATAAAGAATGCCAAAGAGAGTATAAGAGAGTCATTATGTATGGCTTTTACGAGCAGTGATGATTCAAGAGGATTTATAAAAAACATTGCGGATGCAAAATGTTTCCTTGTGCATAATTATCATGGCGACAAAACCGGTGCAAATCTGACAATAATTTTCACACCTAAGCAGCTTTACGAGATATTAAATCGATAGCCGTTTAGAGTTTAGTAAATGTCTATAAGCAGTAAACTGAAATTATATATAGAGAAATAACAATTAAATATTCATGAAAGGATTAATCAGAATCATAATTCCTATCCTAATAATTTTATTGACAATAGGGGATACGTCAGCGCAAGTTGTAAATATCCGTCCCGGTGCCGGAAAATCTAAAGTTAATGTAACTAATAAAAAAAAGAGTAAAACAAATAAAGGGGGGAAAACGTCTAAACCCGGGAAATCCGGAAAAACGGGTAATACCTCGAAGCGTAAGACGAAAGGTTCTCAAGGTGTAAGGGAGAGTATCGAGGTCACTGAAATTGAAATAGTGGAAGATTCAGTAGCTGTGGAAGATATAAGTGACATAAAAGAATATTTGAAGGATTATGCAGAGTCATGGAATGAGATTTGTCCTCAAGATCAAGGAGATGGAACGATACTATCGGGCGTGACTTATTCGAGTACACAAAATTTGCTGGAGCTTCAATATATAGTAACAGAGCAAGTGCCTGATTTTAACGCAATAAAGACTGCATTGTTGTCTGACCAATCGAAGGAAGTAGCTGCTGAATCCATTATGGTTCCGGAATCAGATAATGACTTTGATTTCTGTTACTATATGTTTATGGGTGATGCTAATGTGGCATTTGATTACTATTTCACTCAAAACAAGCAGCATGTGAATGTCTATATTCCTTCCGAAAAACTGGCCGAGGCATATGGACAATATCTCCAGGGAACAGTTGTCGCAAATAATAACAATTCCGTTGACAACTATAATCAGTATGCTCAACTTGATGAAACAATAAACTCCATTCAGCAGGGAATGCTTCCCATGCAAGTGGACGAATATACTCGTTGGGTGGAATTCAGTAGGACGGGCAGCAATGTAATATATGTTTATACGATTGATGAAAATAGTATTCCGATGAGTTCGTTTAAGACCGTCAAGCAAATACAGCGTCAGGAACTTGAGAAAAATCTTGGTAGTGATTCTACATTTGAATGGCTCAAATTGTTAGTAAATGCGAAGGTGTATCTGACGTATCGTTACAAAGGGGATAAATATGGAGAAGCTTGCGATATTGTATTTACACCCGAAGAGCTTTCGAGAATTTACAATAATCATTGAGCTGCGTTTCGGTCTGATCCAAAACAAAAACATTGATATAATCCGGGAATTTAATAAAAGCATAGAAATAGAGACTTTAGCGATACCTGCAAAGGATGTAAATAATACAAAAAAGAGATGCGACAGAAGTCCCCATGGTGTTGGATTCCTACATTGTATATAGCGGAGGGATTGCCATATTTTGCTGTCAATGTTCTGACAGTGATGATTTATACACAGCTTGGAATCGCAAAGACAGAGATGGCGTATTATACAGGATGGCTTTATCTGCCGTGGGTGATAAAACCGTTTTGGAGTCCGTTTGTGGATTTAATAGGGACCAAGCGTAAATGGACAATTTTGATGCAAGTTTTAATGGGAGTCTGCTTTGCAGCAATAGCTTTCACACTTCCCACATCTCATTTTTTTGCCGCTACATTGGCTCTGTTTTGGCTCACAGCATTCTTTTCAGCGACTCACGATATTTCGGCCGATGGATATTATATGATGGAATTGACACCACATCTTCAATCGGCTTTTGTAGGAGTTCGTTCCACATTTTATCGCATAGCAAGTGTTATAGGGCAAGGGGGACTTGTGATGCTGGCCGGATATATCGAGAATAGAACCGGTGATATTACTACGGCTTGGCGGTCAGTGTTCTTTATTTTGAGCATTTTCTTCTTGCTGATATCGTGTTGGCATTTCTTTTTTATGCCGGTAGCGGATAAGGATAAGCCGTTGCCGGGAGTGACAGCAGCGACTATATTACGTGATTTCAGCAATACATTTGTCACATTCTTCCGCAAACCTCATATCCTTTCAGCTCTTGCTTTTATGTTATTATATCGACTGCCTGAGGCGATGTGTATAAAACTTGTTGTCCCGTTTCTCAATGATACTCCTGAGGCTGGTGGGCTTGGACTGAGTACAGCGGAGATTGGATTTGCAAATGGTACAATAGGGGTTGTTGGACTATTGGCCGGAGGTATAATCGGTGGTATATGTATTTCAAAAGGGGGTTTGAAAAAATGGCTATGGCCAATGGCATTAGCTTTGACTCTTCCTTGTGTGTTTTACTGTTTTCTGGCAATGACACAACCGGCAAGTTTTATAATTGTAAATATTGCTATATTTATAGAGCAATTTGGATATGGATTCGGATTCACCGCTTTCATGCTTTATCTTATATATTTTTCGCAAGGTGAATCTCAGACATCGCATTATGCATTCTGTACCGCTTTTATGGCCCTCGGAATGATGCTTCCGGGCATGTGTGCCGGATGGATTTATGACAGATTAAATGAATGGCATCTCTTGGGGATGACCTCACCCGAGGGGTATGTGAATTTCTTTTGGTGGGTTATGATATGTTGTATCTTTACATTATTTGCATGTAAGATAGTGCATATTGATCCGAAATTCGGCCGCAAATAATAAGAATTTGTTAAAAAGTAAATGTCAAAGATAGATATTTACTTTTTAATGTTTCATATCAGTTTTTTCCCACGAACTGTTTGTAGCGCAAAGGTGTTTAATAATTGACAGTCACTCGGAGCAGGTGACGCTCCGTCGCTATATACTATGTGAGACACTAAACGCTTTGAATTATGTCTAATGTATTCTATACCGCCAGAAAGACACTTCGAAATTATGCCAATGGCGGAAATGTGTTAATGATGGCTACTGCACTGGCTCTTGTGATAGTCAATGTTCCTTTCTTTACCAATTTTTATAACAGTCTGTGGATTCATGAGTTGCGCCTTCAGATTGGTGATTTTAATCTGTTTAGTCATAATGGGCATCCTATGTCGATAATGGATTTTATCAACGATGCTTTGATGGCAATTTTCTTCTTCTCCGTAGGTCTTGAAATAAAACGGGAGGTTTTGGTCGGAGAGCTTTCTTCATTCAGACAGGCTCTATTGCCTATTGTAGCTGCAATTGGCGGTATGGGTATTCCGGTTTTGATTTTCTGGCTTTTTGCTAAGGGTACACCTTATGCAGGAGGCGCAGCTATACCGATGGCTACAGATATTGCGTTTTCACTTGGCGTGCTTGCTATGCTTGGCAACAGAGTGCCAATCTCGCTTAAGATTTTTTTGACTACTCTCGCTGTAGTGGATGATATAGGAGGTATTTTGGTAATAGCTATATTTTATTCCACGCATATTAATTTTATGCTGCTGATTGGGGCAGCGATTCTCCTTGGAATACTTACACTTGGGGGATTGCTACGGATTCAGAGCAAGTTGTTCTATCTCGGCATAGGTGCATTTGTATGGTTTCTCTTTCTAAATGCCGGCATCCATCCCACGATAGCCGGAGTATTGATCGCCTTTTGTGTGCCGGCACGACCTGTCTATGCACCGAAAGGATATATTAAAACAATTCGTAAGAATATCGATAGGTTTGCCCATGAGGATGTGGAGCGTCTTAAATCAAAGACTATTTTGAATAAAGATCAGCTTAACTGGCTTAAAGAGATAGAAACGGCCTCCGACAAGGTTATTTCTCCGTTGCAAGATCTTGAGGATACGCTTCATCCATTGGTGAATTATCTTATTGTTCCTTTATTTGCCTTTGCCAATGCGGGAATTTTTCTTGGCGATTTGGAAATAGGGTCGATTTTGACCGGAATAAGTCGTGATGTGATATTAGGACTTGTGTTAGGAAAATTCCTGGGGATATTAAGTTTCTCATGGATATGTGTGAAATTGAAATGGGCGCCTATGCCGGAGGGGTGTAATTGGAAGCAGATGGCATCCATCTCAATGCTTGGAGGAATTGGATTTACCGTCTCACTTTTTATAGCGAATTTGTCCTTTGGGACAGGCGATCCAATTCTTTCGGAGATTCTTAATAACGCAAAATTGGGTATCCTTGTCGGTAGCTTGATAGCGGGATTCCTCGGATGGCTCTTTTTGCATATCACATTGCCCAAAGAGCCGCAGAGTCAAGGAGACGAAGATTAGTGATTTGTAGCGTCTTCAATATCCGGTACAAGTGAGAGTAAAGTTGATGCACAGTTCGTATTAAGAAGTTGCGGCCTGATTCTCAGACAATTTTCCACATATCTCTCATTATTGTCTATTATCTGACGCAGCTCCACCACACCCCAATTATCTTTGGCTATTCCTGTACCCTCATTGTTGATAAACGTAGCTGAGGTAGGAACGTTATTCGTGAGAATGGGTGTGCCGGATACGATCGATTCCGGGATTGAGACCATGTTCAAATCCTTTTCGGTGTTTACCAGAAGGGCCATTGCGTCTTTGCTTATCGGAGCAAAATCATTGTGCGATAATCTTCCGTGAAATATTACCTGCTCAGCCACTCCAAGTTCTTTTGACAGACTAAGCAGCTCATTGCGGGATATTCCATCCCCTACAATGTCAAGTTTAAAATCGGCATATTCGGGAAGGGATAAGAGCTCCGCAAATGTGCGAATGGTTTTGTCAATTCGTTTTCGTGGTACAAGTTGTGATACTACAACTAACCGTCGTTTTTTAGGTGAATTGGAAGGTCGGAATTTTTCGCTGTCAATTCCGTGATCAACAATTATATTGCTTACGTTGTGCATATACTGCGAGATAAAATTTCGAGCATCTGCCGACCGCGCCACTACACGAATATCTTGTAACTTTAGCGGCACTATGATTTTGTGCCATATTTTTGCAGGAATTTTTTTGAAAGCAGCTTGTAAGCTATCCATCTCATGCCATATCAATAATTTATTGTGTGGAATATGAAATGATGCTATCAAAGTGCCCAGAGAGAATGTTTCCGACGTGATTACTGCGTCATAGTTCTGTCCATATTTTTTCAGCCATCGACCAAGATGTTTTGGCCAAGGAAGAAGTGCCGGTTTTAAAATCGAGGGTAGGAGAGAGGGGAAGTATAAAATCTGAAAGGGATAATTTTCTTCTTCCTTCGGCTTGAACTCTTCAGATGCCAAGATGGTGACTGAATGTCCTTGAGCGACAAATCCACGTGCCATATTGTAAATCATACAATCGGAATTGGATGGATAGTGGGGAATAATTCCATTTTCAGCCGTATGGAGTATAAGATTTATCAGCAGTACATTCATCTCTAAGAAAACGTAAGTCGGTGTTTGGGATGAGGAAGAATCTTACCATCATTGTATGCAAGCGCACCATTCACAAAAACTTTCCCAACTCTAATCGGCATAGTTTCCCCTTCAAGTGGAGACCAGCCACACTTGCTTGCTATAATTTCTTTTGCAATCACAAATTGTTTCTCTTCCAGAATGGTAATATCTGCAAAATACCCCGGACGAAGATAACCTCTCTTCTCTATTCTGAAAATTTTAGCGGGATTATTGGCCATTACGGAGACAACAGTTGGGATGTCAAAGATTCCATCATGTGCCATTTTCATCATAACCGGAAGGGAGAATTGCACCATAGGCATACCGGAAACGGCCTTTAAAGCGCCACCGCATTTCTCATTCTCCAAATGGGGAGCATGGTCGGTGGATACTATCTTGATAATCCCTTTTCTAATCCCCTCTCGAAGTGCATCTCTATCGGCAGAAGATTTAACTGCCGGATTACATTTAATGTGAGCTCCCAGCCGTTTGTAATCATTATCAGCAAACCAAAGATGAGCCACACAGGCTTCAGCGGTGATATTATCATTCTTTGGTAAAATGTCAACTTCTCGGGCAGTGGAGATATGACATAGATGTAATTTTGTGCCATGTCGTTGAGCAAGCTCAAGAGCGAATTTTGTGGATTTTACACAGGCTTCGCTGCTCCGTATTTCGGGATGGAGTTCGATTGGCACATCATTACCATATATTCTTTTTGCAGTTGATATGTTGCTTGCTATTATAGCCTCATCTTCACAATGGACAGCTATAAGCTTGCCAAGAGAAAAAATATTGTCGAGCTGTTTTTTATTATCTACAAGCATATTACCCGTAGAGCTTCCCATAAAGACTTTGATGCCGGGTACTTGAGAATAATCGCACAACAGAAGTTCATCGTTGTTTGAATTTGTTGCCCCAATATAGAATGCCATATTGACGCAGGATTTCTCTGCAGCAATTCTCTGTTTGTCCTTTAAAGCTTGTAAAGTAGTAGTCCGGGGGTTGGTATTGGGCATTTCGAGAACGGATGTCACTCCTCCGATAAGGGCCGCACGGCTTTCCGATTCGATATCAGCTTTATGAGTGAGTCCCGGTTCTCTGAAATGAACATGCACATCAATCACCCCGGGAATAACGATGGATTTGTTTACATCATATTTTTCTTCACACTGATTAACCGTTGCTGCATCAGGTAATCCCTCGCCAATCTTTTCTATAAATTCACCGTTGACAATTATATATCCGTGGAAATCCTTGCCATCGTCAACTATTCTCGCATTATAGATAATAGTTCGTGGCATATTTCTAACCAAAATTTTTCTTTTGAAAGATACTTTTTAGACGCAATTTAATGACTCCAAACACCGCTTCACCGAATATACTTCCGTTCATTTTGCTAGTGCCGAGGACGCGGTTAATAAAGACAATGGGTACCTCAACAATTTTGAAACCATGACGGAACGCCTTGAATTTCATCTCTATCTGGAATGCATACCCTTTAAATTCTATTTTGTCGAGACGGATTGTCTCAAGCACTTTGCGAGAATAGCACACAAACCCCGCTGTGCTGTCACGAAGAGGCATCCCGGTCACAAGTCTTACATAAGCAGATGCATAATAAGACATAAGCACCCTGCCGATGGGCCAATTGACAACATTGACTCCTGAGACATATCTTGAACCTACCGCTACATCCGCATTTTCATCTTTACATGCATGATAGAGCTTTGTAAGGTCGTTGGGATTATGACTAAAATCACAATCCATCTCAATGAAGTATTGGTATTTACGTTCGAGCATCCACTTGAACCCGGCGATATAAGCCGTGCCAAGACCAAGTTTGCCGCTCCGTTCTATAAGATGAATCCTTCCGGGATATTCTTTAGCCTTGTCTTTTACCACTGCGGCTGTCCCATCCGGAGATCCGTCATCGATTACGAGCACATCAAAACCATCGGGAAGTGCCATGACGGTGTCAAGCATCCTGGCTACATTCTCTATTTCATTGTAGGTGGGGATTGTAACAAGTACGTCACTCATAATTTGTAAGCAATCTGTCTGCGTAATTTCAAGATTTGTGACAACAAAATTACAAAAAATTTCCGAATATACGCCAACGTCACCTCATTAATATCTTACATCTTTTCAGAATTCGAAGGCAAGTCGCACATTCAATTGTCTGCGTGTGAGATAATTCGGAACTGCATATTGGATACCATTGACATCAGTCACCCAGTAATATCCGCTTACATTGCTGATATCAAGCAGATTGAAGCAGTCTATGCCAAGCACTATGCTTTTAAAATTCCCCCAGAATCCCGTGTGTGGCTCTTCGCCCGGTGTGCCGATAAATTGATAGCTCAAACCGATATCCACTCGTTTATAAGCCGGAGCGCGAAACCATGCCACATCTCTTGAAACACGCGGGGCCACCATAGTAAGTCCGTCTGAGAGGATGCCTCGCAATGAGAATTTCAGCTTTGGAAATTTAGGGAAATAGTCGGTAAAGAATATTCCAATGCTGTATCTCTGGTCGGAAGGTAATGGTACTTTTGCCCCGTTAAGAGTCTGTTGTGTTTTCATCAGCGAGAAAGAAATCCATGAGTCACTTCCCTCTACAAATTGCCCGAACAACTTAAAATCAAGCCCCATTGCGTACCCTTTCCCATCGTTGACTCCGGAATAGCTTACCTTAAGATTGTCATATTCGTAGCTGATCAGATCCGTCAGATTTTTATAGTATGCCTCTCCGGTGAGTTTAAACGGCCTGTTGAATGCTCTAAACGTATAATCTGCTCCGAGAATAAATTGAAGTGCACGGGGAGATTTTATATCCCTGTTAAGCACAACCACTCCATTCCCTCGGTCATCTTGTACTGCTTGTCTATATTCTTTATAGAAAGGGGATTGATAATACAATCCTGTAGCAAAACGGAAATTCCAATTTTTATTAGAAGATGGTATCAAGGAAAGATTAGCTCGTGGAGAGAATAAAAATTCTTTGTTGAAATTCCAATATGAACCGCGAACTCCTACATTGAGCGCTACTGACATGGCATCCGTATCCCAAAAGAAGGAATCCTCAAGATAGGCTGCGAGTCGATTTGTCGTAATATCCTGTGAAGATGAAAGATTGTAAATCAGATGAACGGCATCGGGAGATGTGGGCAATGAAAATCCTGCGGAGTCTCGCCATTCCCATTCTTTGGTGCGATCTCTAAACACTTCGTGACGCAGCGTTACTCCATAAGCAAAATTATTTATCCCCGCTCTTGAATTACCTTTGATAAAGCCCTCTATCACAGAAGCCTTAAGCCTGTTGCGTGAGTGTTCCATATATTTACCCACTCCAAGCTCACCTCCGATTGCGTTGTCACCTCCGGTGCCCGCTTGATTCAGCCAATATTCTCCGGAAATATCGTAAGATACAAATTCATCTGTTACAAATCCGGATACACCCAGATTGATTGTATGGGCATTATTAAATCTATATGACATTGACAATGCTCCCAAATAGGTCTGGAATTTATCTCGCTCCTCACCATCAAAATATACCTTAAACTGCTTTACATTTTCAGATGTTCCGAAGGATGTTTCTCTGTCGGACGGTTTGAAATTGAAATGATTAAGCGAAATGTTACCAAGGAAATTGAATGACAATTTATTGGTAGGCTTCAAGGTTAAATTTGTTTGATAGTCAAAAAATAACGGGTCATACTCCCCACGTTCTTCAAGTCCGGAAAGCAATGAATTATTCTTTTTGAGACGCACACCATGCAGTTGTGAAAACTTTCCGGAGTTTTGACCAAACGAAATGGAACCTCCCATAAGAGATAGCGACACACCTCCCTCTATAGCTTCCGGCTCTCTATATGTGATATCAAGAACTGACGACATCTTGTCATCGTAACGAGCCGGAAATCCTCCGGTAGAGAATCGAAGATTACCGACCATATCGGGATTTACGATACTCAGTCCCTCCTGCTGGCCGGATCTCAATAATTGCGGACGGTAAATCTCTGTCCCATTAATCATTACCGAATTTTCATCGAATGAACCGCCTCGAACAGAATATTGTGAGGACATCTCATTTGATGAGTTTACACCTGCCTGAGTAGCCAATAAAGATTCTACCGACCCACCCGATACATCAGGTGAGAGCTTCAGTGACTCTGTGCTAATGTCTTGCATACCGGTCACTTTACGACGAGTCCCAATTACTTCCACTTCGGATAGCACCTTCTCGTCTTCATATAGCTTCACATTCAGGGTAATCTCTCCTTTGGGATCAATAAATCTGCGCTTTACATTCTTATATCCGATGCAGCTTACCACTACCTCAAGTGTATCGCGTTGTGCTACAGTCAAAGAATAATCACCCTTGAGGTCAGTATTGGTGCCTATAGCGGTGCCTTCGATTCTTACCGTGGCAAACTCTATAGGCTTATTCTCTTGATCACTCACTTTCCCGTGTATTCGCACATTTTCAGCCTGTGTGAAGACACTGACTATTGTGAGCAGACCAAATAAAAAGTATAACCTTAAGTGCATATATTAGAAACGCAAGCTTACGATAATTATTGCGTAAGCTGTGTATCGTCATCTCTTTTCGGGGTCACTTGTCGGAGGTGCGGGCAAGCTCAAGCACCACTCTGTGCTGATCATCAAGAAGCAGCACCTTCTCCGGGCTGATTGGTCGTGCATACGAAGCTCCTTCAAGTGCTACAATAAATGGTGTTTCCATGTTATCACCCGGACAAGCCATTCTTGTCAATCCTATTGAGGAGAATGAGATGCTATTGGGTGAATCCATATCGATTTCCAGTTTGCCATTAAGGATGTTGCATCCTGTATTACCATGCACATAACCTTCTTCAACGTCGATAACAATCTTCATGTCAGGATTGTCTATGGTCTCTTCCTCAATGGCCAGAACTTGCCAAGTTCCGTTCAGAAAATCGAAATTCTGATGCATAAGCTGCATAAGTTCATTGTGCTTGCTGTCGAAAAAATACAGGTAATATTGCGACCCTTCAAGCCGCCATCTATAGTAAGCTGTATTGGTCAGTGCTTGATTGATTGCAAGGTCTGTCCCTTCCAGGCCGTAGCAATCCATCATCGTAGAAGCCAAATTTGCAAAACTCATCGTTGAGTCTTTAGGGTTATATGTATAAGTGGCATTGATTACATTGCAACCATTGTTGCCATAAACTCGTTTTTCCGTCGCCACAAATTTCAGGAACGGAGCATTTTCTCCTTTTGCTACCTTACCGTTGACTTCCTCAATTGCCCAATCTCCTTTAACAATACCTTTTGCCAGTTCCTCAGGCGTATATGTCTTGGCTGTTTTGTCAATCATTAGTTGTTCGCGATCAAGTGGAAGCACTGCTCCTTTCTTTTTTTTCTTTGTCTTGGTTGTTGACGTTTTTGATGCTCCGGATGTGCCCTGAAGCATAGAACAACTTGAAAGCATAACTGTAGTCGCAAAAAAAGCAACTGCACAATATATTAGTCTTTTATACATGTCTATTTATAATTTTGGGTTAAATCCGGAAATGCGTGTCTGACAATCGGATTGCAAAGGTAATAAAAATCGGTGGAATTGCAAAATCCTCATCAGGACACTAATACGCTGATTGTATTCAGTCTCCCCAATGCTTTCGCAATGGATATTTAGCAGGGCGGAAAAGTAATCTCAATGAAGTGGAGTAGGTTAAATAGTTCCATATCCAATTGAGCATCACATTAATCCTGTTGCGCATGCCCAATATCGAAATCAAATGAATAAACATCCACATCATCCATGCAATCCATCCGCTGAAGAAAGTCTTCTTTAAATCCACCACAGCTTTATGTTTCCCTATGGTAGCCATCGAACCTTTGTCATTATAGTGGAAGGGGGTATCGAAGTTATCAAGATTCAGATTGTGTGCAAGATTCTTTGATTGCTGCAACGCCGGTTGTGCCATTTGCGGATGTCCGTGCGGATAGTCGGATGTTTGCATTAACGCAATGTCGCCAACAGCATAAAGAGAATCTTCATATCCCTGAACTCTGTTATATTCATCCACAAGGATTCTATTGCCATGTCCGATAAGTTCCGGTGGAAGTCCGGGCATCGGTTCACCTTTCACTCCGGCTGTCCATATCAACGTTTCCCAATATTCCTGATGTCCGTCTCCAAACGTTACAATCTTGTTCTCATACTTCTTCATCTGACAGCCAAGTCTGACTTCCACCATCAGATTCTTCAAATCTTCAAGAGCTCGAGCAGATGCTTTAGCCGACATTGGGCCAAGCAGTTTATTTTGGCCTTCCACAAGCACAATACTCATATCCTCCGGATCAAGTTCCGGATATTCGCGAGGAAGTACATCCTTCTTCATTTCTCCCAACGCCCCGGCTATTTCGACACCGGAGGGGCCTCCACCCACTACAAGGAAACTGAGCAATTGTCGGCGTCGTTCCTTATCTTGACATAAAGCCCCACGCTCGAGTCGGTCAAGAATCTCATCTCGTGTATAGGATGCTTGTGCTACGGTTTTAATCCCGTAGGTAGTCTGTCCCAATTCCTCCATACCAAAGTAATTGTTGGTGGAGCCGGCAGCGATTACAAGTTTGTCGTAAGATATTGTCTCATAGCTTGTGGTAACCTGTTTGGAGGACAAATCAATATTCTTGACATGCCCCATATGATAAGTAGTGTTTTTAAGCTTGAAAAATTCACGCCTAAGGGGGAAGGATATATTTGATGGATCAAGTCCGGATGAAGCTACCTGGTAAAAAAGGGGCGGAAAGCAGTGAAAATTATTTCGGTCAATTACTTTTACGCGATATTTCGACTTGTCAAGATGTTTTGCAAGATTAAGCCCGGCGAAGCCACCTCCGATTATTACAATTGTTTCCATACTTGAAAGTGTGTTTATATTTTAACAATACGTCATAAAGCATGGTTCGATTTTTTTCATGCAAAAGGATCGATGCTTCATGCCTCGCATCGACCCTCTCAGAAAAATTTAATTCCAATTGTAAAAATTATTCTCCCTACTTGGATTATTTAATAATCTTGAATGAAGAAACGGAATTCTTTGTTGCAGATTTCAAAATAATTACCCCCTCCGGAAGATTCTCCTTTGAAAGTGAAACAATATCCTCACCGGAAACTTTTGCCACAACTTTTCCATCAACACTATAAGCAGTCAGATTAATGTCTCCTTCACCGATTGCACTAATGTATTCATTGTTGTTATCCCAAATAATTGAAGGTGAATCACTTTTTACTGATTCTATCCCTTCCGGTTCGAGCTTGAGATTTACAAATTCCGTATCAAGAGTTGGATTTCCGTAGATAATACTGTTGTCTGTAATATTACGCACATACAATAGATAGGCAGGCGTAACACCTTTCGGCAATCGATACATAGGCATAAAAGGATTTGATGCGTATGATTCTCCGACTGCACCTATCCCTTGAATCCATTCTGCAGTCCAATCTTCCGGATTTTCAGTACCATTGTACCCTTTATCCGCTACCGCAAATCTTGCACGTAATTTGCCGTTTTCCATCTCCGGAATCTCACTGAGAACAACCCCTTCTGAAATGTCATCTTTCAATCAGTCATAATATTCAAAGCTCTCTTTTCGATTATATAAACCATAAACAAATGGAGTTGCAGAATGATTCAATTCATTCCAATGGTATGGATTGAATGTCTCCTGTTCAAATCCCGTACCCCAAAATTCTGATGGAATTTCTACATCGTTAAACTCCAGCGTAGCACCGTCATACGCTAACGTCTCTGCTATGGGTAATGCATATTTCTTCGAAAACACCTTCCCTTCGCACATATACATTGTGGCATATGGCAACGTTTGATAATTCATATAAGTTTCGAAACGAATGCGGAAGAATCTCTTGTTTCCTGAATTGTCTGATGGATTATACACGACCCATTCCTTTGTCTTATCTATAAAAGGAGAAATTACGTTCTCTTTAGAATTGATTACAATTTCTCCATTGGAAGGTATTACACCTGCATGATAAAGTTTTACCGGAGGATAAACCAAACCGCTAAATTCAAAGAACCCTTTGTCATATACAAACTTTACTGAAGTTATGTTATCGTCTATACCTTTCAGCGAAAACTTGATGTCTCTCATGCAAATTCTTGCGATATCATCAATGGTAAAATTGTAACTATTCGATTCCTTGATGGATGTATACCATAGAACCAAAGTACTCCCCTTGTCTTCAGCCTCAAGTCTGGGAATAATATTACTCTTTAAAGAGGGTATATAATCAGTTCCCGTAATATTTATTATCTCAACTTAAGTCTCATCGTTATTACGTTGAAATACCACTGAGAAATCATCATTCCTCGTGTCGTTATTCTCATTTTTTGTATTACTTATTAAGGTAACATCAATCGCTTGAGCATTGAGTCCGAGCAAAGCAAACAGACTCAAAATTGTGAATCCGATTCTTTTCATGTTGATTTTGTTTTTTTGTTAAATAATATTTGGTTGTAACTTACAAAAAAACAGATACTTGAGTTGACGGATTGCTGAACAATTAAGATTGAAGTATTCCGTGTTCATGTTAATCGAGTGCAAGTTAATAAAATTTTTTAATTAATGCAATATATTTGTAAAAAAAATCAATAAAATAAAATATGTTATTAAGCATACATCTGTATGTTGTTGATTTGATATTTATTTATTATTTTTGCAAAAAAAATAGCTGCCATTTTATATGAGAACTATTGTATCATTAACGTTATTATTAATCATACTCTGTTTTAATTCCGGATACGCACAGGAGTATAAGGCGGGGGTTCTGTATAATGTCAAAGGGCCTGTCAAGCAAATTAAAATGAAGAGTAAAGATAAATTATCTCAAAAGTTTGGAAGTACAAAATTTACAGAAACGGGCAAATTCAAACGTGACATCCTTACATACGATGATAAAGGGTATCCATTAAAGTCGGAGATGCAAACCGGGCCTCTCAGTATGTCCGTATCAATTGAATATGCTGAAAATCAACACCCTTCCGAAATTAAAATAAATTCATCATTTTCAGATAAGCCGGTCACTATCGTGTATGAGTATGACGGAGATAGAGTTGCTGTTCGCAAATTCATCAGAGATGACGTTACTATTACATTTATCTATTCTGATGAGCAGTATGACAATTATGGCAATTGGATTTCGAGAAATGTTGTGAAATCAAAAGAATCTTCTGATACTGATAAAAATTCAGAAAGTTCTTATGTTGAAACACGTGAAATCAAATATTATGAATAAAATTAAAGTTTTTACGTTTTTTTTAGTTGTTTTTGCAATTATAACAAGCACCGGATTTACCATTAAAGGTGAAACTCGATATAAAACTGGCATTTTATATGAAGTTGCCGGCCCTGTCAAGCAAATAAAAGTTGAGAAGGGAAATGAATATACCAAATGGTTTGGGTCTGATAAATTCCGCCCCGACGGAGCGCTTGAGTCTGATTTCTACACATATAACGAGCGGGGATATCCGCAACAAGTGAATCTGAGTCTTGGTAATAAGGAGCTTTCCATCAAGATTTCTTACGATGACATTAATCAGCCGATTATTTATGATTTTACCAATTCTATGGGTGGCAAAATACATATAATCCGTAAGAGCAAATATCAGGATGGAAAAGTAATAGAATATTATTATGAGGATGGTGATAAAGTGACCGTATGTGAGTATTCTCAGCATGAATATGACAGTTACGGCAACTGGATTAAAAGGATGGTACACGAAACTCAGACATTTGCCGAAAAGAACAAGTCAAAAGAGAATACTTATATTGAATCTCGTAAGATAACTTACTATTGATGCAACTTATACAAGTTTAATCTTCGGCAAGTTGCAACATCCAAAAATTTTGGTGTTTGAAGGTTAGAGGTTAGAGAGATTGGACAAAAGTTATGTATGTGTAAATACTTGGATGTTCTCTAAACTCAAAACCTTAAACTCTCAGCTTTTATTATCAATCATATTTAAAAATTCATCCTCATCAATCATAGGTATTCCCATCGTCTCACATTTTTGTCGTTTTGACGGACCCATGTTTGCTCCGGCCAATACAAATTCGGTTTTCTTCGAAATACTGCCGGAATTTTTCCCGCCGTGGTGCTCTATTAAATCTTTATATTCATCGCGTGAATGTTTTGTAAATGTTCCGGAAATAACAATTGTTTTCCCGGAAAGAGAATTTCCTGCCGGTCTCATCCTATCTTCTGACAATTGCATTTGAACACCGGCTTTAGTCAGTCTTTCAATATTGTCTATATTTATCGGATTTCGAAGAAAGTCATAGATGCATTTAGCTATCACCGGGCCGACATCCGGCACCGCGGTCAGTTCCTCGATACTCATATTGCGCATTGCATCCATACTTTTTACAGTCTTGGCAAGTCGTTTTGCAGTTGTCTCTCCTACATTGGGAATTGATAGTGCATAAACCACTCTTTCAAACGGAACAGTCTTCGAATCCTCAATTCCCTTAATGATTTTAGATGCGCTTTTAGCACCAAGTCTGTCGAGGACTGCAAGTTTATCCACAGTCAGATCATATAAATCAGCTATTTGCTCTACGAGTCCGCACGAATACAAAAGTTCCGCAGTTTCTTCACCTATCCCGTCGATATTCATCATCCTTCGAGCCGCAAAATGCTCAATTCTGCCCGTAATCTGTGGTCTGCAGCCGTAATGGTTGGGGCAACACCAAGCTGCCTCTCCATAAATACGCTCAAGAGGAGTGCCACATTCCGGACAATCACTTACAAATCTTATAGCTGCTGCATCAGGCTCTCTGCGACTCTTTTCCACCCCTGTAATCTTGGGTATTATCTCACCACCTTTCTCAACATATACCCAATCTCCCTGATGAATGTCAAGCTCCTTTATGATGTCATCGTTATGGAGAGAAGCCCGTTTAACAATTGTTCCGGATAAAAGTACCGGCTCCAGATTCGCAACCGGAGTGACTATGCCCATCCTTCCGGTTTCAAATGATACATATTGCAATTGTGTCAACGCCCTTTCCGGATTAAATTTATATGCAATGGCCCATCGCGGTGATTTTGCGGTATACCCCAAATTCAATTGTTGCCGCATGGAGTTCACTTTGAATACAAGTCCGTCAGTCGCTACAGGAAGACGTTTCCTTTCTCCATCCCAATATTCGATAAACTTATCTACTTCATCCGGAGAATGAAGCAAACTCATATTCTTTGACACCTTAAATCCCCAACTTCGAGCTGCCTCCATATTTTGATAATGATTGTCATAGGGCAGATTATCCGAAATAAGGTAATAGAAACGAGCATCAAGATGACGCGAAGCCACTACCTTAGGATCCTGCATCTTAAGAGTTCCCGAAGCAGCATTGCGCGGATTGGCAAACAACGGCTCATCGTTATAGGCTCTTTCCTCATTCAATTTTTCAAACACCTCCCAGGGCATCAAAATCTCACCACGTATCTCAAACTCATCGGGCCAATCTCCCGGTTGAAGTTCAAGCGGGATGCTTCGTATTGTCTTAACATTTGCCGTTACATCATCGCCTTGTGTCCCATCACCTCTCGTCACAGCCCTGACCATGCGTCCTTTCCGATAAGTTATCGAAATGGATGTACCGTCAAATTTTAATTCACCAACTATAGAGAACTCCTCTCCGCCCAACGATTTATCCACCCTTTCAAACCAGTCATCTACATCCTCGATACTGTAAGAATTGGAAAGGGACATCATAGGACGCTGATGCACCACATGCTCAAACTCCTTGGTCAAGTCTGAACCTACGCGTTGAGTGGGGGAGAGGGGATCATAATATTCAGGATGCTCTGATTCAAGCCTTTCAAGCTCTTTGAGAAGTTCATCAAAATCTTTATCAGATATTTCCGGTGAATTTTCCACATAATATCTGTGATTGTGACGGTTGATTTCCTCACGCAATGTGCGGATTTTGTCTTGAGGTGTCATAACGAGATGTATTTAATGGGGCATATTTTCAGATATAGATTGAAATTTTGTCCCCTGGTGTCAATATTTTATGTCCCAAAGAAAAAGACCTTCCGGAGGCATGGATATTCCTGCCGAGCATCGATTCTTTTTATGTATTACAGCTTTAAACTCTTCAATGCTCATTTTCCCTCGTCCCACTTCAACCAATGTCCCTACAACGGCTCTTACCATATTACGCAAAAACCTGTCAGCTGTAATAGTGAATACAATTCCGTTACAACCGGTAAGCCTGCTCCACCTCGCCTCCGTGACTTGGCAAATGTTGGTTTTCGCATCGGAATGTAATTTGGCAAACGATGTGAAATCAGAGGTGTCAAGCAGCAAGGCCGCCGCTTCATTCATCTTTTCTACATCAAGTGGCGTGGATAAAACCGACAAGGGATAGAAAAACGCTGATTTCTCATATAAAATGAAATATTTATAAGTGCGTGATTTTGCATCAAAACGGGCATGAAGACTCTCCGGTACTTCATGTATTTCGTGTACCGAAATATTCCTGCCGCACATCCGATTCAGCGAATTTTTCAGTCTATCTGTGTCTGATATATCCTTGTCTATATCAAAATGCGCAAACATCGTTCGTGCATGAACCCCGGTGTCCGTCCGTCCGGCACCGGTTATATATATCGGCCGACGGAAAATTGTTCCCAACGCAGACTCAAGACGCTCCTGCACACTGTCAGCGTTAGGCTGTCGTTGCCAACCATGGAATTCTGACCCGTTATATGACAACCGGATAAAATATCTCATCACTCACGTTCCAAATATGTGATGCCGTAAAGTCCTGATTTATAATTGTTAAGGAATTGACGTCCCTCCTCGGCAGATATAATCCCCTTTTTCATGGAGGATGTAACCCACGCTTCAAGGTTCCTTACCAACTTCTTGGGGGAATATTCCACATATTCAAGCACTTCTGCCACAGGTTCACCATCCACAATCTGTTCGATTTCATACCCATCCTTCGTCAAAGATATATGCACAGCAGCTGTGTCTCCAAACAGATTGTGAAGATCACCAAGTATTTCCTGATATGCCCCGACAAGGAAGATGGCTATGTAATAATGCTCACCCTGTTTAAGTGCATGTACCGGAAGAGAATATGACGTGCCTTGAGGGGAAACAAAATGCTGTATCTTGCCGTCGGAATCGCATGTTATGTCCTGAATGGTGCATAGTCTGGTCGGCTTCTCGTCAAGGCGTGATATCGGCATGATGGGGAACATCTGATCTATCGCCCATGCATCCGGGAGTGACTGAAACAGTGAAAAATTGCAGAAATATTTCTCAGGCAGCATCTTCGCTACTTTCTTCAATTCTTCGGGCGGATGTTTCATTGAGCGAGTCATCTCGTTGACATCCCGTGCCACCGACCAGAACAGCTTCTCAATCTTGGCCCGTGTCTCCAAATCCAGCAAACCCAAAGAGAACAGTTCAAGAGCCTCCTCTCGTATCTGTAAAGCGTCATGCCAATCCTCGAAAACTCGAGATACATTAATCTTATCCCATATATTATAAAGCTCTGTCAAAAGCTCATGCGAACCCTCTTCCACCTTATCATTATCATTCCAGATAGGAAGTGAGGTTGTCTCAAGCACCTCTATGACAAGCACGGAATGATGGGCTGTCAGGGAGCGACCCGACTCTGTGATAATATTGGGATGTTTCAGTTCATTCTTCTTGCATACGTCCACAAGGGCAGACACCGAATCATTGACATATTCCTGTATAGAATAATTCATGGAATTCTCTCCCGAAGAGGAACGTGTGCCGTCATAATCCACTCCAAGTCCACCACCTATATCCACAAAATCAATGTTAAAGCCCAAATGACACAACTGCACATAAAACTGCATCGCTTCCCTCAGAGCCGACTTGATGCGGCGTATCTTTGTAATCTGACTTCCTATATGGAAATGGATGAATTTCAGGCAATCATCAAGTTTGGTCTTCTTCAGATAATCTATAGCGTCAAGGAGTTCACTCGAATTAAGACCGAACTTGGAAACATCACCTCCGGATTCCTCCCATTTCCCCGAGCCGGATGATGACAATTTGATTCTTACACCAATATTGGGACGAACGTTCAGTCTTTTGGCCACCGTCGCTATTAGTTTAAGCTCATTGAGCTTCTCAACTACGATGAATATTCTGCGTCCCATCTTTTGTGCAAGAAGAGCAAGCTCCACATAATCCTCATCCTTATATCCATTGCAGACTATCAGGGCGTTATTATCCGTATTTACAGCAAGCACTGCATGAAGCTCCGGTTTTGAACCGGCTTCCAGCCCGATGTTGAATTTATTTCCATGGCTCACAATCTCCTCAACAACCTGACGCATCTGATTGACCTTAATCGGATAGACAATAAAATTCTGACCATGGTAATCATATTCCTTGGCTGCATTTTGAAAACACTTTGATATCTTCTCAATTCTATTGTCAAGAATATCCGGGAAACGCAAAAGCATCGGTGCAGAGACATCTCTAAGCTTAAGTTCATTGATGACATCTACAAGATCCACCGGTGTGCATCCCGGTTTTGGTGTTACCTGTGCATGTCCATCCTTGTTTATGGAAAAATAGGTTAGCCCCCATCCTCCGATATTATATAGCTCCTCAGAGTCTTCTATACGCCATTTTCTCATTTGATTGCGAAAGTTCTATAGTGGTGTTATCTATTGTCTGTTTTTGTGCGGATTTCCCTTGTCTCTTTTATTGCTGACCGGCTCGCCCGAGTAATTCTATCTTTTCAGCATAAATCTCGGTGATTTTACGCATAATATGCATTTTATCCTCATATTCTCTGGTGCGCAGTTTCCCTTCCACATATAATTGTGTGCCTTTGCGGATATAACGTTCCGCCAAACTGCCCAAACGCCCTGCCGCTACAATTCTATGCCACTCGGTTGTCTCAATCCGAGTCTGTCCGTTCACCTCATTTGTAGCCAACGAAAAGGAGGCCACTGCAAAATCCTGCTGCGGGTATCTCACCATCGGGTCATTCCCTACATTCCCTAATAATATTACTTTATTTACGCTCATCTGCTGTTATGATTGGAGTAAATGATGATTCTTACTATAATATTTCCTTCTTTACAAACGAATCGCGTAATGAGGCCTTTAATGCAAGGCCGGTACGTTCATGAAGTCCGAAAAGAAGATTCAGAATATGGACGGCTTCAGCTGCACCACCCCGCATATCACCATCTGCCACACAGTCTATCTCAAGAGTCGATGCATCTGTTTTTCTTAAGGAAATCAAACATTTATTGGTGCCGACTACTTCGCGTTCACTCACCGGTGAAGATGTCAGAAATGTGAAATTATGATCATCATAAACATTTTCATAGGACTCAACAATATGGCTGTGTTCTGTCTGCATGGGTAAGGATATATTGACTCGCAGAGCTTGTGTAGATTGCTCCTCAGTCAGATGAAAACGCACTTTCCCGTTAAAACTTTTTTGAGCCTCGGTGAGATGAGTGGCAACATTCTCCGCTGTCATTTCCAGGCGAGATGTATTTATAAGTCCCGGACGTGCCGTGATGTGAACATCTATATTGCCATTTAGAAGCAGCGATTTCGCAAGTGGGTAAAGTGCTATGAGTGTAATCGATTCCTCGGGATAGGGGAGGGTACTCTTCTTTGCCCCTCTGACCAATGGCTTCCTGTAAATCTCAGAAAGTCCGAACACGTAACCACTTGAGGTAGTCCGCAAATTTTCCGAGCGGCTTAAATCTATGATGCGTAGTTCCGGAAATTCGGATGAGTCTTTTAACACTTTTGCAACCATAGGATCAACCGTTTTGTTGCCTTCCGGTGTCGACGCATCTTTCTCTGCACAGATGAAAAGAGCATCAAGATTGTCAAGTGGCAAACGATCTGTAAACTGCAAGTTACATTCACCAATCAATCCATAATGAACACTTTGCACCTTTGCCCCAAGACGCGGAGCTGATTGGATGGCTCGCAAATCCACATCCGGATGATTAATCAGGATGCGTAGTAATTCACCTGCTTCTTCGGTGACACCTCCCGAGATTCCTACTTTTATCATATTGTTTTGGAGATATATAATTCAAACTATGATTTGAAGTTGAAAAGGATTCAGTCATCCAGAGGCAACATTGTGGCAAATACCTTTTTTGCTTGCTCATGTGTGACATCTTCACGCATTACTGCAAAAATAGTGTCTGAGCCCGGAATCGTACCGAGAATCTCCGGTAAATGGTGAAGGTCTATTTCGTAGGCAAGACCGGCTGCATATCCGTTGCGAGTCTTTATTACAGCCATATTTCCGGAAAGCTCCAAAGAAAGGAAACCGCTTTGAAAATTAGCCTTCGACGGCACATGACTTCCCCCAAGCAATTTGTCCTTAAGTGAATCGCTTTCAGGAAGAGAATACATTGACATCCCCCTCTCAGTTGGCACCTTGATAGCCTTTATCAAATGCAAATCTCTAGAGAGAGTGCCCTGTGTGATTTCACACCCATTGTCGGCAAGGAGCGAAATCAGTTGATCCTGACTGCAGATACATCTGTTGCGGATTAGTTTGGATATCAGTTGGAGTCGTTTGTTACGATTTGTTCTTGTCTTCATTGCGATTATCAAGTTCTGTTTTTATACGGGCTGCTTCTTCATAATTCTCCTCAGCAACAGCTTTCTGCATGGCATCTTTAAGCTCTTTATCTGTCATGTGGCTAAGCTCATTGGGTTGAGTTGGTGTAATATCCGGATTTGCTGTAGCTGTAAATCCTTCATCTTTGGCGTTTTCGTTGTTGTCAAAACCGGCTTTGTCAAGCACTTCGCGGCTTGTGTAAATGGGAGCGTCGCAGCGTATCGCGAGTGCTATGGCATCAGAGGAGCGGGAGTCAACAACCTCTTCACGCAGTCCGTCACTCAAGATTAATCTCGCTGCGAAGATTCCGTTGGGAAGTTGATGAATGAATACCTCCTTAATCTCAATGCCAAAAGCATTAAGGATATTCATGGTCATATCGTGAGTCAACGGACGAGGGGTCACTATCTCTTGAAGCTTACATTCTATAGCTTGTGCTTCCGGAAAACCTATTATGATAGGAATACGTCGCGAACCTCCTACCTGACGAAGTATCAGTGCGTAAACTCCGGATTCTATCTGATTGTAAGTTATTCCAAGCAATTCAAGCCTGATCTTTTCACTCATATTATGTAGATAATTATTTTTAATGGTTGTTCTTCCTTCGTTTCTTGTCGGGAAGAGATATCATTCCGCTTCCGAGACAAAGTTCCCTATCCTCTGTATATATTATGGCAAATTGTCCTGGAGCTATTCCTTGAACATCCTCTTCCGATTCTACGACGAATGAGCCGGGATCGGAAAGTTTGCGTATCAATCCTCGTGTAAATTCCGGTGTATGGCGCGTTTTGAACGTGATGGGGAATGTTTCCCCAACCTCCTTGCCCAAAAGAGGATCGCATGTAATCCAGTGCATCTCTTCGATGGATATCTCTTTGCCATATTGCTTGCGTGTGTCATATCCATTTGATACATATACAACATTGTCCCTGACATTTTTCTTTACCACAAACCACGGTCCTCCACTTAGCCCGAGCCCCTTGCGTTGGCCGATAGTATAGAACCAATACCCCCTGTGCGTGCCGATTTTCTTGCCGGTCTCAATCTCTATGACCGCACCCGGTTTCTCGCCAAGATGACGTTTTATAAAGTCGGAATAGTTGATTTTTCCTAAAAAACAGATCCCCTGCGAATCTTTTCTGCGAGCATTGGGAAGATTGGCCTGTTCTGCTAATTCTCTAACCTGCTTTTTCGGAATGTCACCGAGAGGGAACATCAGATGGCTGAGTTGGTCGTAGCTTATCTGTGCAAGAAAATCAGTCTGATCCTTTACAGGGTCAGCTGCAGTAGCCAAAAAAATCTTTCCATCACGTTCCTTTATTGATGCATAATGTCCGGTGGCTGTTTTGTCAAATTCGTGACCTCGTCGTTGTTCGAAAAATCCGAATTTGATTATCTTATTGCACATCATGTCAGGATGAGGTGTAAGTCCCGATTTAACGGTGCGCAATGTGTAGTCCATCACATGATCCCAATACTCCTCATGAAGAGATATTACCTCAAACGGTAGATTATATCTTGCAGCAAGCAGAGTGCAAATTTCAATATCCTCCTCAGCCGAACAGTCGCCACTATCATCATCCATACCTATGCGGATGTAAAAAAGGTGTAGGTCATGCCCCTCCTTATAGAGCTTGTCCACCACAACGGCACTATCCACACCACCGGACACTAATACCGCTATTTTCATCTTTTTATCAGTGTTCATTTTCTTATACCTCCTCAAGTTCTTCCTCGCTCTTGTTTTCTGTGTGTATGATATGAAGTGACAAGAAATAGTCTACTGAAATCTTGCCGGGACCGACAAGAAGTATGAAGAAATATATCCCCATGAACATTATCGGAAGATACCCTTGATGTGACCATGACAACATATAGGCCGCTTCCGGCAGACGGTCATGCAAAAGATAGAATTCTGCCACAATCATTGATATGAAGGGGGGCAGTGTCATCAATCGCGTAAGAAATCCTGCCATCAGAAACAGACTGCATCCAATCTCTATCACCGTCATAATGATCAATATAGACGTCGGACTCAATCCAAGTATTGAGGGAAAACTATCTATAGCTGCATCAAAATACATCAATTGGCGTATTCCGAATTGAAGCATCATCAGTCCTACAAACAGACGAAGAAAAAGTCTTCCGAGATTTGTGTAACTATATCCCGTAGTTTTGATATATATGTTTTTAACTTTATCTATTGTTGAGCTCATTTTTCCGTTTTATGATTTTATGTCGGAGTAATGACGAAATGTTATTTGTTAGCTCCTTCAATGGCTATAGCGGCAGCTTGGGCGGCCGTTACATTCTTTGCCACAATATTCCCTTCATGGTCAAGAACATATATCGAGGGAGATGTGCGAATGTCAATGATGTCATCCACTCCCTCCGAAGAAGCTACAAGCCATTTGGCAGGATATGAGGAGACTTCCTCGCGCCATCCCTCTTGGGGAGATAAGACGATGAATACAATTTCCACTTTCTCGGAATCGACAAGCTTGGTCAAATCCACATTGGTATCAAGCGTCAGACGTGAAAAGCGGCAGTCATCACATCCGGGATCCCCAAACTCTATTATTGTCATCTTATGGCGTGCCTCAAATTCACCTTTCCCGCCTCGACGTTCCTCGATAGGGAAGGTGGCAAGTTTCTGCCCGGTCAATGAATTTTTTATCCTTTTGAGCTGATTTTCCCATCTGTTACGTCGTATCTTCGGCACTTTCTTATTGGAAACGGCTGCCTCAAGAAATGGAATATAGGCCTCGTCTGAGTAACGCTCTGTGCGTTGCCCGTAAAAATTTTCTTCGGCAGCCAATACCATCTGTGTCAGCAATGTCGGATTCTTTTTGAGTTTTTTAAGGAGTTGGTCAATCGATTTAAGCGCCACATCTCGGTCAGCAAAACAGACAGCTGTTGCATATACGCGGAATGCATCATTGAGAGCATATTGCGATACAGCATCGGTCTTGTAATCAAGCTTGTCCCAAAAATGCTCCATCAAATAGTTGGTGCGTTCCTCAAGAGATGTGAGACTCTCGGGGGCCACCGGGTATTCAAACAGAGGCTCTATCACAATAGGATTTTGAACCTCAGCTCTCAATAATAAAGCGGTTGAGAATAATATTGAAAATAGGCAAGAGAATAATTTCATCTTTTTTCTTTATTGTTATTATCAAGTGGGATAATATCCACTCCCTCAAGTACATAATCTTTTATGGCATCTACCCATTGCATATATCCGTTACCGGTCAGGTGCAATCCGTCATTTGTGAAATCCTTCTTAAGCTTACCGTTTTGGTCTGACAGCACCGGCCATAAATCCAGATATTCCGCATTATATTTCTTTGCAAGCTCCGGAAGTTGGCGATTAATTTCAAGCACTGTTTGTTCTTGCCCAATCAAATTTTTATACCTCTTAAAATCGTTGTTGATTGGAAATATAGACTGTATATACAGCTTTGTATCAGGGGTTTGAGTGCGTATCTCCTTGACAAGTTGTTCATATTTCGCAAGAATGGCCTTAGCTCCAAGCTTATGACTTACGTCGTTAATTCCAATTAGAAGGAAAATCTTTTGGGGATGGCCTGAGGTTACTTGTTCGAGTCGCTCCCTTACTCCGTCAATAACATCTGACGAGATGCCGCGGTTCTTCACATTGGCCATGTGGAAAATCTCTTGCCATTCTCCACCGTCAGTGATGGAATTCCCTAAAAACACGATGTCGTTCTGATTAATCGGCAGTCGATTGAACAGACTCACTTTCTGTTCCCAATAAGGAGCGCGGGCTTCACTCTTCCCGTACGTCAAAATGATGACGATAAGACAGATTATTGCTGTAAATATATATGTTTTTTTGATATTCATTTTATTGATTTATGATTCAATGTATATTTCTTTGAAAAGTCGCCTGAAGGATAAATAATCATTCACCATCATGAGATGTGTGATATAAAATCAGCCCATCGATAGGTGATTTACTCACAGTACTTACTTCATAACCCTGAGCACTTACAGCTTCGCGTAAAATATCACTGAAATGGTAAGCTATCGATCCGGTAAATCCCACAGCTAACGAGTGTGCACAGCTATACATCGCAATATTTCGCTTGACAAAGTGGGTTAGCTCCTCGTAAACCAACGAATAAATATATGGATTCCAAAGATTTTCTTTAATAAACGGCACTAATGAAGCCAGGAATTTATTGGGTGCCGGACAGCGATACACCTTGTCAAGGATATCGCTAAGGCTCAATCCATATTGGTCAAGGAATTTCTCTCTCATCACTTCCGGCAGACGCAGCTTGAAAGCATCTGCCACCAGCCGTTTGCCAAGCGAAGCTCCGCTCCCCTCGTCGCCAAGCACATATCCAAGAGATGGAACGTTAGTTTCAATGTCATATCCGTTATAATGACATGAATTGCTCCCGGTGCCAAGAATGCAAGCTATTCCCGGTTTATCTTGAAACAATGCTCTTGCAGCTCCGAGCAAATCTGAACTTACAAAGGTGGAGGCTTCCGGCCATGTCTGAATCAGAGCATCGCTTATTTTACTGCAAATAAGGTCTGTGGCACATCCTGCCCCGTAATAATAGATTAATTCAGGACGGGTGTTGCCAATATGTGTATTTACCTCTTGAAAAGCTTTCAGGATATCGTCTTTAGATGACAGCAGTGCATTGAGCCCTTCTGTAACAAAACGTTCTTTCACAATCCCGTTGCTGTCAAGTAAAACCCATTCCACCTTTGTGGATCCGGCATCGGCTATTAGTTTTATCTTCATTAATATACGATAATGTTGGCAACTGATTGACATCCATACCCCTTATTTTTCGGGTATGATGTAGATACAATGCCTCAAATTTATCACAAAATTACGAAAAAAAGATTGATATTCAAAATTTATTTACGAAGTTGTCTATTCTCATCAGAATTGTGAATTTTTTTAATGGAAATAACAATGAATGCGAGATAGTACCAACCTTTCCGGCTTGACATGATTGTGTCAAATCGTGTGTGGACAGCTTTGAAACCATCCATCCAAGCTTTGGTGCGTTCCACTATCCATCGCTCTCGATACATTTCTTCATCGAATAGATAATCCTCAATGGGTTCACATCCATTCCTCCTATTGGGATTGATTCTGTGCTTGTCCATTGTTTTCCTGAGTTCCTTGCCCTCAAAGCCGGCATCAAGATTACTGAAAGTCCGTCGTGAGGTATGTCCGTATCCATCATCATTGATATGAAGACGGCTCAACATATATACATCTTGTATGTGTCCTGATTTTTCACTACTTTTGTGGGCAAATGAAAGATCTTACAATAAAATTCGTGGATTTCTGGCCATCGTTTGATGTCAGAAACAATAAATTTGTGAGTGCCTTGTCGGATAAATTCAATGTTAGGGTGCTTGACGATGACTCGGACGCTCGACCTGAGATGTTGTTCTATTCGGTGTATGGAACAGAGCATTATAACTATCCCGATTGTATTAAAATTTATTACACCGGAGAGAACGATGTCCCGGATTTCAATGAGTGCGACTATGCACTGTCGTTTCACCAAATCGATTTTGACGGGCGGCATTTACGCTATCCACTATTTATGACCTACGAAGTAGACCGGGCATTGGTACCACCCATATTAACCGATAAAGCCGCCCTCAAGCGCGGATTCTGCTCGCTACTGATGCGCAACTCACAAAATTGTGCACGGGAACGCCTCGATATTATCGATGCCGTAAACGAATATAAATCCGTGGCATTCGGTGGCCCATATCGGAACAATATCGGGGAACAGGTACCCATTGATGGCAAAATTGACTTCATCGTAAATTATAAATTTAACCTTGCACTAGAAAACTCGTCAATCCCGGGCTATGTTACTGAAAAGATTGTTGAATCCTTTGCAGCACCGACCGTACCGATATATTGGGGAGCTCCGGATATAGACGATGACTTCAATCCCGAGTCGTTTATAAACGTTGCCAACTACCCATCGCTCTCCGCCTTTATCACTGATTTGAAAGATATTGACAACGATGATAATAGGTATTTGAAGATGCTTCGCGCTCCCAGACTAAAGGAGAGGAAGGAATTGGAGTTTGACCATCGGCTTAGCAAATTTCTATGTCGCATCGCAACACACATGACCATGAAGCGTCCGATGCAGGCCTGGCAAAAGGGGATCTATCGACGAAACCACATAATGCGTTGTGCGCTCTCCCGCCCAAGGCTCCTTAACCTTACGGCTCGACTTTTGAAAATCAAGGGGGAGATGTTTGATTAATGTTAAGCTAATTATCCGCCGGAAAGCTATTCGTTGTACAACTTTGCGCAGACCATCCACAGACCTATCATGGAATAATTTAGAAAAATCTTAGTGATGTTGCCTTAAATAGAAGGTATGGAATTACCCTCTTATCTCCAGTATAGCAAATCAAAGATGCATACTGTCTGTTTGAGATTTGCTGCGACACCATCGTAAAATTAGAGGCTGTTTTATTATTAAACAACCTCTAAAACAACCGCCCGGATGCTCCGGGCGGTGTAATATATGTTCGATAATTTTTAATATGGATTATGCAACTATTCTGATATAGCGTGGAATGAAATTTAATCTGTGTCTGATGTGTATAGTGGAATTTTAGTGAGTTATTGAACATTCTCCATGTTATTGTACCATCCGTCTCCCCAGTCGTCATATTCTCCGATAACTTGCTGGAGCTGGTCATCTGCCTGGAGAATAAGTGTGGTAAGCATATTATTGTTCTTTACGTTGACATATTGCAAATCACTGTTGAATCCGAGGTCAACGTATGTCAGCTGATTGTTGGCGAGGTTTACTCGTTGCAGCAATGCCTGTCCGGTAAGATTAAATGTTGAAAGATCATTCCATTCAAGATTTATCCACATAATTTTGGGACAGTTTTCCAATGAAAATTCCGTCAAATCATTATATGGTGCATAAACATCGGTAAGCATTTCGCAATCCTTAGCTGCGAGTGCTGTCAGATTGTTGTCGTTGGCCATCAGCGTAGATAGTGCCGGAAGGTTCTGCACATACAATGTGCTGAGCTTATTACTCCCTACATTAAGATTCTGTAACGATACAAGTCCGGCAATTTCAAGAGAGGTCAGACGATTGTATCCGGCATAGAGTGATTTAAGAGCTGTACATCCTGTCACAATCAATTCCTCCATCTTGTTCCCGGTGACATTGAGGGTCTTTAAAGTTGCTGAATTGCTGACATCAAGTGCAATAATTCTGTTGGATGCAACATTCAGATTGGTCAGATTGGGAAGTTGATTCAGATTCAGTTCTGTCAATTGATTGCGGTTCAGTTTGAGTGTCTGCAGCGAAGGTGTTTGGGAAATATTCACCTGAGTCAGTTTGTTGCGACTTAGATTGACCGATACCAGTATCGGATTGTTGCTCAATGTTGCCGATGAAATTCGGTTGTCGCTAAGGTCTATTCTCTCAAGAGATTTGAAACCTGTTAAATCAATGGAGCCCGCAAGATGTTTGTCCTTCCAATCGATTGATTTCACAGAACCATCTACGTTGAATATCATCCCGGGCCATGACCCCGGATTATTGATATCTGTAATCAATAGTGCCTCAGCATTAGTACCCCCTTTAGCCGCCGGTGAATTGAGAAATGATTTGAGCGCGTTCATCTCGTTTTTAGGCAATTTTTGTGCCCATCCGCATACTGTTGTCAATATCAAAGCGGCGAGAATTAAAATGTTCCTTTTCATAGTCCTTGAATTTAGATGTAAGAATTATTTGTTATATCCCGGTCACATTATTCGCGATTTCATTTGCGAATGTGTGTTTGGAATTTCATTAAATTGAAATTAAGAAGATTGTGTGTTTCATCTCGCTTTCGGACTTATAACATATTGGAATTAAATTTTGTTTACTTCAATTCATTAATTTTATTAAACGAAAAAGAATGAACCTCACACACATCGAAGTTGTTATGCTAATATATTCAACCACTTATTCATTTCCATAGCAAATCATATATGGAACGGAAAGCACGAAATAAAAATTGGAAAAGAAGAAAATCAGGATAATATGACAGCAATATTAATATTTATTATACGATTGGTACTTGTCTTGCTGATTTTAGTAGGGATGGTGATGGTACTTCTTGGAATCAATCATTTTTTATTACGCTCTGACACAGACGAACGACAAGAGACCGAACGATTGAGAAGAGATGTGAAAAATAAAGATTATGTAATCTCACGCTATTCGCTCTTTCACATGTTTCTTGCCAGAGAACACAAATCTGCATCAAGAAAACAATTATATCATAAAAATAATGAATTAGAGTCTGTTCCGGAACGAAGTATGATGTCAAACAAGAGATTGTTCAATAATAAAACCTCTTAATTTGATATATTATTTAATATCCTGTATTTAATGAATGGCGTTTATCTGTTGTGAAAAACATAGAGTGTGGGGACAAAATTGTGCTAACTTTTCAAGATGGGGACAAAACGGGGACAAAAATATAAAAAAATCTGCAAGTATTGAATATCAATGACTTACAGATTTTAGAGTGTCCGAGATGAGAGTCGAACTCACACGACCAATACGGTCACTACCCCCTCAAAGTAGCGCGTCTACCAATTCCGCCACCCGGACAAGTCAATTCCCCCAATAAAATTACTTCCCGATAACATTCAACACACACACATCATTTTTACCCAACCATTAGACTGAAATAAATTGATGATTCCAATAAATCCGCATCAATGGTTAAAGCATAAAAAAACCGCATATTTGCGGTTCTTTCTGTGTCCGAGATGAGAGTCGAACTCACACGACCAATACGGTCACTACCCCCTCAAAGTAGCGCGTCTACCAATTCCGCCACCCGGACATTGCGAGCAACTGTTTTGCTTTGGAGCGAAAAACGGGACTCGAACCCGCGACCCCAACCTTGGCAAGGTTGTGCTC
>JAMPEM010000001.1:0-9349 GCA_023665145.1 Bacteroides sp. | reverse complement strand
TGCAAGAGGAGCGTTCTTTTTTACACCCTATGTGCTGGGGTATGAATTATATAGGTTAAAGTCTATGGTCCCCCTCCTAATGATCTAAGACCTCAAGACAACTTACGACATATATGTGGAGAAAGTTAACCGTCAAAGGGCAAAGGAACAGATAGAAGCTGACAGCAAGCAAGCCATTGAAGCCCATATCCATATATACGAAGTGAAGCACCGCGGCGGTTGAGTTGCTACACTTTTTTCACTGAAAAACCTCAAAAATTTTGGCCGCCGAGGCGGCGATTGGCACCATATAAATAAGTTACCTAAGTATACAATTTTTTAATAAGGCATATTTACCGAAGTTTTTACTTTCTAAGACAGACTATTACGATACCGACGAGGAAGCTTCTTTCCGGAACCTGACGATAAAATCAGTCAGCATAAAGGGATTGAATCACATCTTCTGGATATATTATCGTCACTTCATTTGGATTATCCTTCGGCTTGTTTTTAAGGAACAGAATCGGCACACTTTCCTTGCCTTTTGCAAGTGGCAACCTATTGGCCTTTTCAACAAGTTTGCGATGTAATTCCGAGGCTATCTCTGGATTTGTCAATTTACATTCGCCAATCAGCAAAGCGTTGCTGTCTGTCGATTCGGCAATAACATCAAACTCCATTTCTCGAAATGAGCCGTTGACCTCTCCCGGCACGGTTCTCCACCATCTTCTGGCTTCGCCCCAGCGATGACCAAACATTTGGTTGCCGCTTACAGCCTCCCTGCACAGATGATCCCGATGCTGTGAGCGATATCCGGCGAATTTATTTTCTATTTCCTCATAACATTATTCTTTCGACCGTGTGCAAGACTCGACATATTGGGCATAATGAAGGTATAGTAGAAGTCCATCATAGGATCATTTATGCGATAAATTCCCTTCTTGGATTTCTTCGGACTTTCTCCAAACGGAATTTCTCGACGGATATAGGTCATCCGAATAAGTTTGTCAAGTGGTGCTGACAACGATGTTGCCTCGCGTCTCATTCGGGATGCAATTCCGACAGACGGTTTGCTCCTCCGGCTATAACCGACATAAGGGAATCGGACTTCACGGTTGCGGTCATATCATCAAGAAACAGTTTCTTGGGCTCATCATACATAACCATTCTAATGGAAGTTTCGAGAAAGCACATTTTTCGTGGTTTATTTTCATGCTATCGTTAATTTAACACAATTTAACATAATTTAACAATTCGGGGGGGTAAATGCTAATTTTTGATTAACTTTGCCACATAAAAAATTTTGAAACTGTATAATTTCTTTATATTTCAATTTTTCATTATGCAAACTCTAAGGTTAATATCAAGAAATTCTACATTGTTCTACTAATCTCTACTAATTTCAACTATTCTTATATGAAAAGACTAATACTATCATTTTTTATTGCCTCAGTGGCCTCAGTGGCAACCCATGCTGCTGATTTCAATCTTCTAATTCACGGCAATCCCGTATCGGATGGCCAGACGGTTGAGATTGGATGCGAATCTGAAGAATACTCATCTAAAACTTATTATACATGGGATCCCGAAATGACTATCAGTTCGCTGAATGGAAACATTGCATTGAACATGGTTATCCAGACTGATTATGAAGGCTTCACATGCTGCTGGCCATACCTTTGTGTGGAGTTGCAACCCGGAGATCCTGTTACTTTCAACGGCACAATAAGCCAAACACCTTCGAATATGCAATTTCATCGGGAAATATCAAGAAGAAACACAGACACCACTCCGATGACGGCAGCCGATGCCAAAATAACTTTGGAAGATGAGACCGGCAGCAGACTGCAATTTACACTGGTATGCCTACCGGCTGATTCTGCCGGCAACAACAGTCCCGACGTCGAAGTGCGAAGAGAGGTGGCGCGTTACGATATTTGTGGCCGCCGACTGGCGGTTCCCTCTACTGGCATCAACATCATTGTATATTCCGATGGCACCGTATCAAAAACATTAGTATCAAAACAATAAAAATGAAGGGTTACACCGGAGTCCCTTTATTTTTACATCACAATTTAATTCCGGCTTACTAATCTATTTAATTACCCGATTATGAGTAAATTTTACTTATGGGCACTTGCTGCGCTTGCACTTCCCGCAGCTGCGCAGACGCCCTCAACATTTGACAGTTTTTCGGGAACAAATGTCAAGGAGAACGTGTCCTTGAGTTCCGAAAGCTTAAATCCCGTTCGGTCAGGGGAATCCAAAGTGAGGTACACGGTTACTCCGCTCGGAGAAAAGACTACTGATGTACCGGCTCCGAAACGCATCACTTCTTCCTCTCTGGTGTTGGTCAATGAGAACTTTGACGGAATGACCGCCGGAACCGTAGACAAACCTGACTATGATCATGTTCTTGCCGATCCTGATGCCGGTCGTCCTAATATCGACAAGAATCTTACCCATGGCCTTCAATGGGAGGGAGCCGGCTGTTTCTCTGCCGGCGGTGCTGTCGCATTCAAATGTGTCCCCCCGGCAAACGCCTGCTATCTCAATACCCCGCGCGGCGACTATTCCGGAACTGTAAACGTGAGCTTCCTTGCTAAATTCTCTCCGCTGATGGTAAGTGAAGGCGGTGTTACCGACCAAATGTTCCAAGGCTCTACAATCAACGTAGCACTCTCAACTCCGGGAAACAGAAAGTTTAATATTGATAACCTTGGAGAAGAGATGTTCAGTTCCTCCATCATCGCTTCTATCAGACTTTACGAAAAACAGGGCTGGTGCAGAATAGATATGGAGTTCGACAACTATTCGGCTTATAATGATGCCTCTATCGTATTCAGTACTGCTGATTGTGTCCTTATTGATGACATATACGTTACCACATCCGCCGACAAGTTCCTTGCTGAACCTGTTATCACCGGTATTACAAACAAGACCGAGACGTCTTTCACCGTAGAGTTTGAGGATGTAAAGAAAGCTTTCAACTATTATGCCGACCTTTATACTCTCGAAAGAAAAGATGAGGAGGGCAATCCGGTATATGTACCCGTACTCACAGGAGAGGATGCCGCCAATTGCAAGGCTTTGGGAATGACAGCAGAAGAATTCTTGAACATGAAAGGTTACAAGGCTCCGTTTACCAATTCTCCCTACTTGTACTATAAATACAGCGAATACGGAGATCCCTGTAAGTTTACTTTCACTGATCTTGATCCGGAACAAACATATTACTATCGTATCCGCTCCCACTATGTAAACAGTTTCTCCAACTCTCAGATTTACAGCGCCTCATATGTCGCCGCTCCGGTACTGTCAGAACCCACAGACATTACACCGAATTCATTTACAGCACAGTGGAATCCTATTGCAAAGGCCGACAGTTATCGCGTTAACTTACTTGGTGTCAACAAGGCTACTGAATTTACCGATGACTTCATTCTTCTCGAAGAGAATTTCTCAAAAACCTCTGACCTTACTCAGGCTACCGACATCACATCACCGGAAAAAATAACAACTACCGATGGCAAACTCGACAGCTACACCGATATACCCGGTTGGCATCTTTATATGCCCGGAACAGCCAATATTGTTGACGGTATGTTCGGTCTTGACGAAACAGGAAATATCCTTTATTCCCCGGTGTTCTATGTAGGCAACGCAGAAAAGGTTAAAGTAAAAATGCGTGCTTATTGCCCGGTTAAAAACTACGAGTTTATCGTGCGATGTGGCAACACCAATTTCAGACCTCAATCATCAACCAATGAATATGAAGGTGAATTCTCAATTCCCGTAGAAGGAGTGGGAGAAACCGAACTTATTATCGGCGGTCCTTCCGGTCAGCCTATCTATTTCGACTACATCATCGTTACTCAGGATTTGCAGGCCGGTGATATAGCTTATAACATTATCTCCACTACTGATACAGCTGAAACTACTCTCAATTTCAGCAACCTTGATGCCGATCTTTATGACTTTTACGGTTACAACGTCGTTTCAACGAAAGGAAAAGGATTCTTCGCTACTTACTCTGACCCCAGTGACATAATGCTCGTGAATCTCAAAACCGGTGGTACCGCGTCCGATAAAGATGTATCGACAATTGATTTCACTGAGTCCAACGAAGACCTCGTCGAAGTAGCACGTTATGCTGCTGACGGACGTAAAATCGCAAAGGGAACACCGGGTCTTAACATTATACGTTACAGCAACGGGACTGTTAGAAAAATAATGGTCAAGTAACAACCCGCGTCAGTTTATAGATTCTAATATCCAACCGGAGTCCGGAGATGACGAAACACACATCGCCGGACTCCATGTCATTTTACACTCACCAAGAATGAAAAGTATAATTACAACCTCCATGCTGTTGCCATTATCAGTATGTATGGTTTCAGCCTCGGAAATTGAATATTCCAAAAATCCGTTGAATCAAGAACAGTCCTATTTCGGATTCTCGAAGAAAGAGACTTACGACATTGCTGTTGCACTTGACGAACAGGAACTTATCGGGAAGAAAATCAAAGGCCTAACCGTGGAAATCCCCGGTGCAGAAAATATTGTCTCCACTTCAATCTGGCTGTCGTCCGAACTGAACCTTGTCAGATCCGGCGGAAAGAAAATAAACAATCCGGACATTCTCTCCCAAAATGTTCAGATGAACGGCTCGACTCTTACAGTCATTTTCGATACTCCTTATATTATAGAGGGGAGTCTTTATGCGGGCTACTCTTTTACGGTCAACAATCTTACCGATGAGACAAAAATGCCCGTCGCCGTTGCGGGGGCAGCTCAATCCGGAGGACTGTTTATCCATACATCATCAAGCGTCGTCAATTGGAGCGACTATACCGAAAAGGTAGGCGCCTGCTCCAACATGAAACTTATTATTGAAGGAGAGTTCGACAACCGAAACGTTGAAATCACTTCAGTAGGCGAGCAATATATATCAGCCGAAAGTGAGGGCTCTGAATTGAATTTTCAAATGGTCAACCATGGTCTCGATCCGGTAAATTCAGCCCTTATCAAGTGGGAAATAGATGATTATTCCTTTGACATGGTCGCCACTCCTGAAAAACCGATAGCGGCAGCATGGGGTGCTTCCGACCGATTCATTCTCAATATCCCCCAAATTAATACATGTGGCCTTAAGAGTCTGAAAGCGACAGTCAAGGAGATAAACAACACTCCTCTGGCAACTGAGAAACAATATACGATACCACTTAAAGTATATCCTTTTATCCCTGTGAACAAACCATTGGTCGAAGAATATACAGCTCTCTCATGCGGGTGGTGTCCTTCCGGCTACGTTGCTCTCGAGACAATGAAGGAAAGATATCCGGGAGATTTCATAGGTCTTGCATATCACATAGGCGACCCCATGTCAGGACCTTTCGTGACTCCCGAAAACCCGCTTGCAATGCCAATGGCACATATGAATCGTTTGACTCGGCTTAATCCCGAAGAAATATACGAAACATGGCCGCAATTCGCAGCCGCTCTCGCAAAAGGGGAAACGCAGGTATCGGTAGAATGGACAGACAATGAAAAAACTGCGATAAAGGCGACTTCGAAAACAAGGTTTATTCAAGACTTTGAGGATGCAGACTTCAAGATTGCATACGCTCTGATTGCCGATGGCCTTTCTGACCCCAGATGGAAACAGAGTAATTCTTATGCCCCGGCAAATGGCGAGGAACCTAAGGATTGGCCAAATATGCCGGGCAAACTTGGTGAAATGTTTACCCATGGCGTACACCCTATGACCGGTTTGATTTACAATGATGTGGTTCTCAATCTACCCGAAGTAGGTGGATTTTCAGGCTCTTTGCCCTCCTCAATCAAGGCGGGCGATATTTATGACCACTCTGTAGTATTCAATCTCGATGACCTCGAAGACGTAATGGAGTTGGCTATGACTCACAAAGACACACTCCGAGTTGTAGCCATAATAATGAGTCCGGCCGGTGTGGCTATGAACTGCAACACATCTCATTATGTGGCCGATACTACAGGCAGCTCCGTTTCTTCATTAAATCAAGAAATTTATAGAACTATTTTCTATGATCTCCAGGGCTGCCAGGTCAAAAATCCCCAACCGGGTATGTATATTCGAGTTGATATATACACCGATGGAAGTATCCGAACTACAAAAGTATTCAAACCCTGAAACATACCCTTACAGTTTAAGCTATAAGTAGCTGTTCAAATTAAACCGCTACTTTAACATTATAACTTAAGTTTCGCAAGTTAACGTGTAAAACATAATTCGGCGTGCGCAAACCGCCGAATTACTGTCCGTTATCGTTTTACTGGTTAATTTGCGAAACTTGAATAAAGAGTCCTCTCTAAAAAGGGATGAAAAATCAAACACAATGTAAAATAGGATAGAGACAGACCTGCATAGAGCCGTTTCGACACCATGCATGTTTTATCGGACAGCAATAATTTTTATCTTACTCTATAGCCGAGCTTTTAGCTCCGACTTGTTAGAGTGAACTCAATGTACAAGATACGCTTCGGTAAACGTCTTTTTTTTGAATAGTAAACACCTGTCACTCGATGAGTAGCATGGAGCGTCTAAAAGGCTCTCTTACTTAAAGACGCACAAATTAGTCAATAACTTTAAATTACACAAATTCAGCTTACATTTTAGCCAATATTATTTAGTTTCGACCATAACATCTACCCCAACCCCATAAAGAAAACCATTCCCTCCCCCTACATCAACCATCCTATCCCGTAAAAAATCACTTCAAAAACAAAAAAGTTTCAAAAAGATTTGGCTACCTAAAAATAAACCCGTAACTTTGCACTCGCAATCCACAAGTACCACACTACAAAAGCACATCGCAAACACCCTTGTGGAGACAACATAATATATGGAGAGGTGGGTGAGTGGCTGAAACCACCAGTTTGCTAAACTGACGTAGGAGCAATCCTACCACGAGTTCGAATCTCGTCCTCTCCGCGATAACATCTTAACAACCTCTGTAAGTTGCTGACTTACAGAGGTCTTCTTTTTGCCCATATTGACAGGAATAGACACGAAATCGACCCTTTTCGACACTTCCGTGCAACTATTATGCAACTGTGACCATGTGCGGGAATTATAGTTGCATGAAATGAGTTAACTCATTGACTTGTCTATATTTGTCTACAATTTGTCTACTCCAAGTTGTTGAGGAGACAGTACCTTTGCGAACCCTATTCGCTATGGGGGTAAACGCCGGAAGCCGTTAACATTTCCGAGCTTGAAATCCGGATGGGAGCACAAGCCCAAGAGAGGGCTTTCCGTGCAACTATTTGCAACTATTGCCCATTTTGAGGCAAAAATACAGTTGCAACAGACCCCATTTTCGATAGGAGATAAAATCATAAAGTTAAAAATCTATAATGACAAATTGTAAGACAAATGAGTAATTCAAGCAATTTCACTGTCCGGTTTTACATTCGTAGAGACCAGACCAACAAAGACGGCACCTCTACCATTATGGTGCGCGTCACAGTCAACGGCGAAAGAGCCGTGTTCAGCAGCAAGCTATCGGTCGACCCTAAACTATGGGACAACGAGGCCAACCGTGCCATGGGTACTTCAAGAGCTGTCAAGGAACTCAACCGTACACTTGAAGACATCCGTGCCACCATCCGCCAGCACTACTATGAACTGGAGCGGTATGAGGCTCTCGTCACCGCTGAGAAGGTGCGAAACGCTTTCCTCGGAATCACAGTCCGCACTGAATCAATCCTCCAACTCTTCAAGGAACTTCTTGAAGAATACAAGGCATTGGAGGGTATCAGCAAGAGTAAAGCCACCGTGCAGAAGTATACGCGCTGCTACAAGCGTGTCGAGCAGTTCCTCAAAACCAAGTACAAGCTCAGCGACATGCCGCTTGTGGAAATCGACCACAAGTTCATTGTGAACTTCGAGTGCTACCTGCGAACGGTGAGCAAGTGCAACGAGAACACCTCCGCCAAATTCCTCCAGACGTTCAAGATGGTCATCATCCGTGCCCGGAACAACGGGTATATAAAAGGTGACCCATTCTCCAACTACAAGATCCGTCTCAAACGGGTTGACCGAGGTTATCTCACCGAGGAGGAACTGGAGCGACTCCGCAATACACCCATCACATCGAAGCGAGTGGCACAGGTACGCGATGTGTTCCTATTCTGTTGCTACACAGGACTGGCGTACATTGACCTTAAACTGCTCCGTGAGGATAACATCCGCACGTCGTTCGACGGCAAGCAGTGGATTATGACTCACCGCCACAAGACAGACACGGTCGTAAATGTCCCCATCCTTGACATTCCGATGGAACTGTTGGCCCGCTACAAAGGGCAGTGCAAGAATGGCTATCTTCTTCCTATTCTAAGCAACCAGAAATGCAACCAATATCTGAAGGATGTTGCGAAAGCCTGCAATATTGACAAGAACATCACTTTCCACATGGCGCGCCACACATTCGCAACTACCGTTACACTCTCTCAGGGTGTGCCTATAGAATCTGTGTCGAAGATGCTTGGCCACACCAACATCAAAACAACGCAGATATACGCCAGAATCACCAACCAGAAAATCAGCCGCGACATGGAAGCACTGGCTGAAAAGATGAGGGCGAAACAAAGCCAGTCGTGTAATGACAGTGACAGAGAGTATGATGAATTCTGAGAATTAACATATTCCAAAAAGAGACAATCCTTATATACAAGCATTTACGTATGATGTAAGGCTGATGTAAGGTCGGAAATGTTAAAAATGAGGCCGGGAGAGCAATCCTTCCGGCTTTTTTTGTACCCATTCGTGAGGAAAGGGAGTACAATCTGTTAAAAGGTCTTTAATATCAGCCTTGTAAGGTTTTGTGTAAGGGTAGAAATATCTCCATTGGCGGTAATTTTGCGATGTCGATGATGACAAACTAAAATCCAAAATCAGAATGATTAGAAATGAAAGCGAATTTTACAACCGTTTCGAGAGGCTCTGCAATGAGGTGGAATTTCTCAGGCAATTTATCCGCGAGACACTTGAAAACTGCTACAAGACTGAAAGGCTGCTTACCCGTAAAGAAGCCGCCGGCGTTCTCGGTGTCAGTGAGCGCACAATCGACCGATACCGCGATGAACGGAAGCTGCGCTGGGTCATGGTGAGAGGCAGAGTGGGAATTGAGAAAGAGGCTCTTTGGGAGCTCATTTGCTCTGAAACCATAGACCATGCCCCGAAGACCAGAGACGAGTTTGAAAGGAATTATCAGAAATATGTAAGAGACATAAGGAACACGACATGGAGGAGCAAATGATAAGCGTCAAGACATTCGACCGCTACATGAAGATATTGTTCGCCAGAATCGACCGGCTCGAAGCGAAG
>JAMPEM010000019.1 GCA_023665145.1 Bacteroides sp. | reverse complement strand
CTTGGAGGATCTACTTGAGCTTCGTTGAAGCTCAAAGTTAGGAGTTAGGGGTTGGCTTATGAGTTTATGTATCTTCCCACACTGGGTCGCTTCGCTCTTTCGTGTGGGGTTTCAGACGATGTCGCATCTCCGATGCTAGGAGGATCTACTTGAGCTTCGTTGAAGCTCAAAGTTAGGTGTTTGGAGTTTTGAGTTTGGAGTTAGGTGTTAGGTGTTAGGTGTTAGGAGTTAGGTGTTAGGAGTTTGGTGTTAGGAGTTTGGAGTTAGGAGTTAGGAGTAAGGAGTTAAGAGTTAGGTGTTAGGGGTTAGGCGTTTGGTTTATGAGTTTCTGTATCTCCCCACACTCGGTCGCTGCGCTCCTTCATGTGGGGTTTCAGACGATGTCGCATCTCCGATGCTTGGAGGATCTACTTGAGCTTCGTTGAAGCTCAAAGTTAGGAGTTAGGGGTTGGTTTATGAGTTTCTGTATCTCCCCACACTCGGTCGCTGCGCTCCTTCATGTGGGGTTTCAGACGATGTCGCATCTCCGATGCTTGGAGGATGTACTTGAGCTTCGTTGAAGCTCAAAGTTAGGAGTTGGGGGTTGGCTCATGAGTTTCTGTATCTCCCCACGCTGGGTCGCTGCGCTCCTTCATGTGGGGTTTCAGACGATGTCACATCTCCGATGCTTGGAGGATCAACTTGAGCTTCGTTGAAGCTCAAAGTTAGGAGTCAGGTGTAAAGGAGTGTTGCGGTAGTTTGAGCGTCGTTGCTGCCTGTGGTTTATGTGTTACCGCTCGATGTAATGTTATTTCCGGATGGTGCTATTTTTTATTCGTGGTTCGATGGTTCGATGGAAAAATTTTTGTTGGTGTCAATGATTTTATCTATCTTTGCAATTAGATAGAGTAACTTCTGTCATAACATATGATTTAACGAAGAAGCGTTTTGCTATCTTGCTATTGAAAACCTGAGAAATTTTCACGAGTGCAAGAGATGGTTAAAACGGTTCTCACGCTATAGCGTGGGCTGCTGTTTCACATCTTGCACTCAAGGTTTTCTCAGGACCGTCAATAGGAGATGTGGTAAAGTCAACCCACGTTTCTTTATTATTTAATTAATGGTCTGGTGGGTTGTAGGACCTCTGAGAACAAATGAAAAAGCTTTTCATGTTTGTTGTGTTACTTGCAGCTGTCGCGGCTGTATACTCGACGAAATCTTTTGCTTCATGCGACACCTCAGCATCTATTTGCATGGCGTCCTCATCCGTATCGACCATCGGTGCTTATATGGGTGGAGATGATGTGTCGGGTGCAGGTGCAAGTATTATGTTTACTAAATTCGGAAAATGTGAACTTTATATAGCCGGAAGCAAATATGTCGGTACATATAAACAGACCGGCGCGACAGTGACCGTTTCAATTAAATCTAAAGGGAAGTGCACACAATTCGTCTTCGCTATAAAAAGAGGCGGCAACTACTTAACTATGTCAAAAGCTGTGACGTTTAATGGCAAGAAGGTGAAACTTAGCTTTACTACAGGCTCCTGATTTAAACAAAACGGATAATTTTTATTGCAACAATTATAATAGGATTGATTGGCTTAGTATTCGCAGCAGAACTGAACAAATGTTGTATCGGTCAACACTAAAATAATTACTAACTTTGAAATAATCACAATTTTTTAACAACAAAATGCTATTAAATAAATGGATAAAAAATTAAATCTTATGTCTTCCGATGCTCATGTATCTGCAGAAAATAAAGGTGAATCTACTCCACGAGTTCCTCTGCCGCCTCTACCGCCCAAAAAGAAAAAACGTAGAGGTTGTCTAATTGCCGTTGGTGTCTTCGTTTTTCTGATAATACTTACTGCAATATTCTCTGATGACGATGATAAAGCAAAAAGCAATTCAGATAATATTTCCTCCAATTCTACTGAGGTAGTCACAGAAGACATGGGGCAAGGTAATGTAGTAACCATTGATTCTGTCAAGATTAAAGAGCTTAAGCCTTTCTTTAAAGAGGAGAAAGATGAGTTCAAGGGTATTACTTGGGTTATGCCTAAGGCTCGTCCCCAATATACAAGCGCGAACGGAATATGTACATATTTCTCTCTTAATTCTGAAGGTAAGCCGGAAAATCTCCGTTTCCTCATTCAGTATTATGCGGATGACTGGTTGTTTATTGACAGTTATACGTTCTTGATTGACGGCAAAACATACGCGTTTTCAAATCCGGATGTAGAACGTGATAATGACAGTATGATTTGGGAATGGTCTGATACGGGTGTTGCACAAAATAGAGAAGTCGCAAAAATTCTTTATGCCATTAAGAATGCTAAGGAGGTTAAAATTCGCTTTAATGGTCGGCAATATCATAAAGATAAAGTTCTCAGTGAAAAGGATATTAAGGCTATTCAGCAACCAATAGAATATTTTGAAGCATTGGGTGGAAGATTTTAATATAAAGGATAGCTAATATATTTATACAATCTCTTTAAACCGAGTAGGAGGTAAACACCTATGATTAGTGTTTATCTCCTAATAGATTGTGCATCCATTATCTGTGCAAGCGACAGCGAATATGGAATAAAGCAAAGACGTTGAAAGCGCTCTAATTGTTGGCGCGGAGTTGGATGATGGTTATAGATTGAAGTAGTATGTACCTGTGGTGAGGACGGTGTAGTAGTTGTATTGGTTTCCCCGGAGGTAGTATGTTGTGTTGTATGCCGGGTCATCAACGTTATAGTTCCATGTATCAGTCCAAGGATTCCATGCGTTGATTACTGTGACGTTATATTGAACACCATCGTATTGGTATTGTACTGTCATTGGAACTGTTCTCCATACGCCTTGTGCGTCGTATCCTACTGCGACAACATTTGTTGTTCCGGAATTTACGTATGTAGGTGCCGGTACGTAAACGGGTGAGTTCCAAGGGCTGCCCCAAGCGGGTCCGGGTGGAGGTCCCCAATTTGGGTTACCGGGTCCGGGATTTGAGGGAGTCGGTGCGGGATTGAATGTTCCACCGCTTCCAGGTGCGGGGAGTGAGTTTTGTGCAGATATTGATAATGCGGATGCTGCAATTATGGCGGCTGTGATGATATATTTAGATTTCATATTAGTGGTTTTAGCTAAAATACAATTCTTTGTGTGGTGTTATTTTAAGCGTTTTTGTTTAATAAAACGTGTGTTCTTATTGTGAGGATATTTTTTAGTTAGTTTCATATTTAAAACGTCTGAAAATTTCAAAAGTTCGTAATTCTTTTGGATAAGCGGCAAAAAAATATTACTTTTGTGAGATAATTAAATGAAGCGTTTTGAAAGAGAATCGGGATTATATATATGATTCTCTAAAAAATTGAAATACAATGGCAAAACAAGAAGACATATTTAAAACGATAGTATCACATGCCAAGGAATATGGATTTGTGTTCCAGTCGAGTGAGATTTATGATGGTCTTTCGGCGGTGTATGATTATGGTCAGAATGGTGTAGAGTTGAAGAATAATATAAAGCGATATTGGTGGGAGGCGATGACAATGCTTCATGACAATATTGTGGGAATAGATTCTGCAATTTTTATGCATCCGACTATATGGAAGGCGTCGGGTCATGTTGATGCGTTTAATGATCCGTTGATAGATAATAAAGATTCAAAGAAGCGATATCGTGCAGATGTTTTGATAGAGGATGCTATTGCGAAGTTTGATGAGAAGATAGATAAGGAGTGTGCTAAGGCTGCGAAGCGTTTTGGTGATGCGTTTGATAAGGAGATGTTTTGCCAGACCAATGGAAGGGTTTTGGAGCATAAGCGGAAACGTGATGAGCTTCATGAGCGTTTCAGCAATGCAATGAATTCGAATGATCTTTCAGAACTTAAGCAGATAATTCTTGATTATGAGATAGTTGATCCGATAAGCGGGACGAGGAATTGGACTGATGTCCGTCAGTTTAATTTGATGTTTAAGACGGAGATGGGTTCAACAGCAGATGGAGCGATGGATGTTTATTTACGTCCGGAGACTGCTCAGGGAATTTTTGTTAATTATCTGAATGTGCAAAAGACCGGCAGAATGCGTTTGCCTTTTGGAATAGCACAGATAGGTAAGGCTTTCAGAAATGAGATAGTTGCGAGACAATTTATATTCCGGATGCGGGAGTTTGAGCAGATGGAGATGCAATTTTTTGTACGTCCCGGAGAGGAGTTGCAGTATTTTGACTATTGGCGACAGACTCGATTGAAATGGCATAAGGCGTTGGGTTTGGGGGATGATAAGTATCGTTTCCATGATCATGAGAAATTGGCGCATTATGCTAATGCTGCGACTGATATAGAGTTTAAAATGCCGTTTGGCTTTAAAGAGGTGGAGGGAATCCATTCTCGGACGAATTTCGATTTGTCGCAGCATGAGAAGTTTTCCGGAAAGAAGATACAGTATTTTGATCCGGAGTTAAAGGAAAGTTATGTTCCCTATGTTATAGAGACATCGATAGGTGTAGACAGAATGTTTTTGTCGGTGTTCTGTTCATGTTATGAAGAGCAGGATTTGGGGAATGGTGATTCACGTGTTGTAATGCATTTTCCGGCACCGTTGGCACCTGTGAAGTGTGCGGTATTGCCGTTAGTGAAGAAGGATGGACTTCCTGAGAAATCACGAGAGATACAGCATCGATTGAGATTTGATTTCACGTGTAATTATGATGAGAAGGATTCTATCGGGAAACGATACAGAAGACAGGATGCGATTGGGACACCTTATTGTATAACTGTGGATCATCAGACACTTGAGGATAATACAGTTACACTTCGACATAGGGATACAATGGAGCAGACTCGGGTGAATATTGATGAGCTTGAGGGAATATTGAAGGAGGAGGTGAGCCTTAACAGCCTTCTTCGCAAGTTGCTTTAAGAGAAAGGAGAAAGAGATGAAAAAGAAGTTGTTTCAACTGATATGTTTTGTTGTTTTAGTTACGAGTCTGAGTTCTTGTAATTATAATTCTCTTGTGAGCAAGGAGGAGACTGTTAATGAGGCATGGAGTAATGTTGAGAATCAGTATCAACGTCGGATGGATTTGATTCCGAATCTTGTAAATACTGTCAAGGGGTATGCATCCCATGAGAGTGGGACTTTAGAGAAGGTAACTGAGGCACGCGCAAAGGTTGGATCGATAAATTTGACGGCAGAGAATCTTGATGAGTCGACGCTGCAAAATTATATTGATGCTCAATCTCAGCTAACTCAAGCTCTTAAGTCGTTGTTGGCAGTTCAGGAAGCATATCCTGATTTAAAGGCTAATTCGAATTTTATGAATCTCCAGGCGCAGCTTGAGGGTACTGAGAACAGGATATCTACGGAGAGACGACGTTATACGGAGGCTGTTAAGGATTATAATACTGCGATAAAATCGTTTCCTACAGTAATATATGCCGGATGGTTTGGTTTTAAGGAGAAGCCTCAGTTTAAGGCTGAATCAGGAGCGGAGAAAGCTCCAACGGTTAATTTCTAATCGGGATTTTTATGAGAAAGATATTGATATTGTCAGCTATAATGTGTATGGTCTTAACATCGTGTCTTAAGGATGACGAGGTGGATTATACGGATTGGAGTGAGGAGAATATGTCATATTATGATGGGCAAAAGTTGCTTAAGAATAATGATGGGTCATCAGTGTATGATGTTGTCATACCGAATTGGGATAAAGGGTGTGAGACGTTGATGCAATGGCATACTCCGAAAAAGGATAATGTAGTTCCTATGGATAACAGTACGGTTGATGTTATTTATGAACTGACAACGATAGATGGGAAGCAAATAGACAGTTCGTATCGCAATATAGCTTATGGCGACAGTATTTATAGGACTAAGCCGAGTAGTAATATTCCGGGTTTTTGGAATGCGTTGACACATATGTGTGCGGGAGATAGTGTTACGGCAGTTGTTCCATATTGGGCAGGATATGGAATAACGGGAAGTACGCAGATTAAGCCTTATTCAACGTTGATATTTCATATCAAGCTTAAGAGGATAGTGTCTTGGGAGGTTCCAAGTTGATAAAGAAAGAGAAAAATCAGAATTTGATGAAAAACGTATTGATATTAGGAATAGCGGCGTTGAGTATAGTCTCAACAGCCGCGTATTCATATAGTGAGGAATTGCGATTTCGGAATTTCAGAGTTTCTAAGCCGGTCGTGATAAAGAGTCCGGTGTTTGGTGACAGTGTGTCGAGGTCAAGTTTTAATGCTTCGAAATTCTTGGGATATAATTGGAATGGTGATTATACGACTGTTTCGGGCGGTACGACTGTTGCGGACAGTACGGGTTTTTTGCGACTTTCACGACCGGATAAGGATGCATTAATTATAGGGCTTAAGACGAGATTGCGTGCTGAGAGATATGCAAAAGGTAAGCTTGAGGTTACGTCGGAAGATGCGTTTGAAGTTTTTTTAGATGGTAAGTCGTTGGGTAGCAAGAAAAGTATTGAGGATTCGATAACAGATCAGTCTACCAAGAAATTATCGATGGAGCTTCAGCCGGAATATGTGACGGAGATAGAGATTAAGGTTGTGACAGAATCGGGGAGGAAGGATGAACCGAAGGTAAGGGTGATATTTATTCCGGATAAGGGATTTGAAGATGTGTCGATTATTGATGACGTGGATATGCAGAAACGATTTTCAATAGAGACGACAGTAGAGGGTCCGAGGATAAATTCGTCGAGTCTTTCACCGACCGGTAAATATCTGTTGACGCGATATTCACAGATGTATAATTCGAAATCGATGCGTTCTTGGGTTACATTAAGTGAGACCTTAAGCGGAAAGGTTATTTCAGCAGATGTTCCTGCGGATGCATTTTGGTATGGAAAAGGAGATTCGTTGGTGACTGTGGAGAAACGAGATGATAAATATGATATTTATCTGACAGGAGTACCATCGATGAAAAGAGAATTGAAGGGGAGCAATGTTCCAGTCAATAGTTTTATCTTTGCTCCGGATGGGAGTTATTTGATATATAATGATGATAAGGAGGGAGATACAGAAGCAGGACCGATGAAGCGGGTAAAGAGCCCGGACGACAGGATACCGGGTAATCGTAACCGGTCTTATCTTATGAAGTATACGTTAAGCGATGGCATAAGCCAGCCGTTGACATTAGGAGGATCATCAACTGTGTTACTTGATATATCTCGTGATTCGAGGAAACTTCTGTATTTAACCACAGAAGAGACTCCGTCACAGCATCCGTTTTATTTAAATTCGTTGATCGAGATGGATGTTGAGACGTTGCAGACAGATACTATAGTAAAAAGGGATACGGGAATTTCAGGAGCTGTATATTCGCCGGACGGTAAGCAATTGTTTGCGTGGGGCGGTCCGTCATCTTTGTCGGGAGTCGGATTGAATGCAGGGAATCATCCTATCGCGAATGATTTTGATACTCAGGGATATATTATAACTATATCAGATGGAAGTGTGCAACCTGTGACTAAGGATTTTGATCCTTCGATATTAGGAAATCCGGTTTGGAATTATGCTGATGGAAATATTTATTTTCGTGCGAATGATAAATTTTATGCCCCCATATACAGATATTCTCCGAAAACGGGGAGATTTATGAGATATAATCTTGATTGTGATAGGGTGACAAATTTTTCAATAGGAGAAAATGAATCGAGATGGCTAACTTATACAGGTCAGTCATATGATAAGACCGGAGCGTTGTATAGACTTGATTTGAATACCGGTAAATCTGTCGAGATTGACAATCCGATGGAGGAGATTCTTGGTGAAGTTATTCTGGGAGAGGTTAGGAATATACCTTTTACGGCATCAGACGGTACATTAATAGATGCAAATCTTATCTTGCCACCGGATTTTGATGCTACCAAGCAGTATCCGTTGATTGTATATTATTATGGTGGGACAACACCGTCTGAACGTTCTATGTCTTCGCCTTATACGCCACATTTATTGGCCTCTCGTGATTATGTAGTATATGTAATTAATCCGTCAGGGACTATAGGGTATGGTCAGGAATTTTCTGCACGTCATGTAAATGCGTGGGGAAAATATACGGCTCAGGATATAATTGAGGGAATAAAGGGTGTTTGTAAGGAGTATGATTTTGTAGATAAGGATAAGATAGGGTGTATGGGTGCGAGCTATGGAGGATTTATGACTCAATATCTATTGACACAAACGGATTTATTTGCGGCGGCAGTAAGTCATGCGGGAATATCCAATGTGGCAAGTTATTGGGGTGAAGGATATTGGGGATATAGTTATAATAGTGTAGCAGCGGCGAAGTCATATCCATGGACTAATCCTGAATTGTTTACGAAATCGGGCTCACTTTTCAATGCTGATAAGATTCATACACCGTTGTTGCTGTTGCATGGGTCAGTTGATACAAATGTACCGATAGGTGAGAGTATTCAGTTGTTTAATGCATTGAAGATATTGTGTAGGGATGTAGAATTTATCACAGTAGAGGATCAGAATCATATCATAATGGATTATGACAAGCGAGTGTTGTGGCATGCGACGATAATGGCGTGGTTTGCCAAATGGTTGCAGGATGATACCCGTTGGTGGGATTCTCTATACGGGGATAAGTAATATATGTAATAAGGATAAATAAGCGAGGAGTCGATTTAATCGACTCCTCGTGTCATATAGATGTGATTTAAGATATTCCGTATTAGAACCAGCGGACATAAGCAAAGTCTTGGCGATGAGGTAGTAATGCGTTTTTAGGATACATACGGAATGCGTAGTTGAACACCCCGGCATCTTTGAGCTTGTCTTTTAGTTCATAAGTGAGGGTGTCTCCGTCGCGTTTAATAATATTAAGGTCTTTACGACCGATGTATTTATTTTCTCCGTTTCTTTCCTGGTAAACGACAAGTTCAACACCGATAGAATCACCAAGTCCTTTGGTATCAATAACAGCTTGGGCTGTGAATGGTGCACCGGTGTAAAGCGATGGGTTCATACTGTCAGAGACGGAGCTTGAAATGACTTGAATTTGATCCCATTTGGAAGCAACTTCCTCTTTCCATGCAACGATGTCACGAGCTTGAGCAAAATTATGGTCTTCAAGCTTGGCTGCGCGTTTAGCTTCGGGTTCATAGAATCGGCTGATATAGTCATCGAGCTGACGTTTCATTGTGAAGTGAGGCGCGATGTGGCCGATGGAACGTTTTATGTATTGAATCCATTCCGGGCTGTATCCGAGGGAATTTTTAGCGAAGTAAAGTGGTACAATTTCGTTTTCGAGCATGGAATAAATAGTTGCAGCGTCGAGTTTGTCTTGTTGAGCCTGATCAGTGAATGTACGTTTGTCGGTAAGAGCCCAACCTGCTTTTTCATCGAATTTGTAACCTTCGTACCACCATCCGTCGAGTACTGAGAAGTTAAGGACTCCGTTCATTTCAGCCTTTTCTCCAGAAGTGCCGGAGGCTTCGAGAGGACGAGTTGGAGTATTCAACCATATGTCGACACCGGAAACGAGACGTTTTGCAACAATCATATTATAGTCTTCAAGGAAAATGATTTTTCCGAGGAATTGTGGCATGTGTGATATCTCAACGATTCTTTTAATGAGTCCTTGACCGGCACCATCAGCCGGATGAGCTTTACCGGAGAAGATGAATTGAACGGGGAATTGTTCGTTGTTAACAATTTTGTCAAGTCGGTCGAGGTCAGTGAAAAGGAGGTGAGCACGTTTGTAAGTTGCGAATCGACGAGCAAAACCGATAAGGAGAGCGTTAGGATTGATTTTGTCAACAATCTTCATTACAGCAGAGGGGTCGCCTTGATTTTTGAGCCATTTTTCTTTGAAATCGCGTTTGACGAAATCAATGAATTTATTTTTGAGCTGCATTCTCATGTTCCAGATATCCTCATCGCTGACGTTGAAAATACCTTTCCATGCCTCGGGATTGCTTTGGTCTTCCATTACCTTAGGCCCGAGATTGTCTACGTAGAATTTTTTCCATTCGGAAGCTGCCCATGTAGGCATGTGAACACCATTGGTGACATATCCAACATGGCTTTCTTCAGGAGCATAACCTTTCCAAACACCTGCGAACATTTTCTTGGAAACTTCACCATGTAACCAGCTGACACCGTTAGCTTCCTGACAAGTGTTCAAGGCGAAAACACTCATTGAGAATTTTTCGTTGGTGTCAGGATTTTCGCGACCCATATTCATAAGGTCGTTCCATGATATGCCGAGTTTGGCGGGATATTCTCCAAGATATTTTCCAAAGAGTGATTCTTCGAAATAGTCGTGTCCGGCGGGGACAGGAGTATGGACAGTGTAAAGGGAGGATGCTCTGACGATTTCAAGAGCAACGTTGAATGGAAGGTTGTCTTTTTGGACATATTCAACGAGGCGTTGGAGATTCATGAGTGCAGCGTGACCTTCATTAGCGTGATAGATATCGGGTTTGATTCCGAGTTTGTTAAGAAGGAGAACACCACCGATACCGAGTAGGTATTCTTGTTTGATACGATTTTCCCAGTCACCACCGTAAAGTTGATGTGTGATGCTACGATCCCATTCTGAGTTCATATCGAAGTCCGTATCCATGAGATAAAGTTTCATACGGCCGACGTTAACTCTCCAAATGTGAGAATAGATGGTACGACCGGGATAAGGGATTTCGAGAATCATGGGTTTTCCGTCTTCACCGAGGACAGGTTCAATGGGAAGTTCATCGAAGTTTTGAGCTTCATAGTTGGCGATTTGTTGGCCATCCATTGAAAGTGCTTGAGAGAAGTATCCGAATCTATAAAGGAATCCGATAGCGGTCATATTGACACGACTGTCAGAAGCTTGTTTTATGTAATCACCGGCGAGAACACCGAGTCCACCGGAATAAATTTTGAGACAGTTACAAAGACCATATTCCATACAAAAATATGCTATGGAAGGGATATCGTCGCGCATAGGTTGTTTCATGTATGCTTTAAAATCAGCATATACACCTTTGAGACGATCCATAAAGAGCTGGTCTTTTAGGATTTCTTGATATCTTTCGTAAGAGAGTCTTTGTAGAAGCATGACGGGATTTTCTCCAACTGCTCTCCAAAGATTTCTGTCGAGGTCGTGGAATAGTGATTTAGCTTGGCTGTTCCAAACCCACCAAAGATTTTTAGAGAGTTCTTCAAGGGGTTTGAGTTCTTTTGGAAGCTCGGCAGTGACTGTGATGTTACGCCATGCCGGTTGATTAGTGTTGCTTACCTGTAGTTTCATATAAAAATATTTACTTGACCGAACTGTTATTCAGAAATGCATGGTATGTAAATCTGATTCAGTTTTGTAGGTTATATACTATTAACGAATAATGTTTTTAATTATTTTGTGATACGCGAGTCTCTGTTATGCAGAGCAATGGAGAAGGCTTTATCATATTTGCGGATGAAGAATTTCCATTCAGCTTTGTCTGCTGTTTTAAAAGCGGCTTTAGAGCATTGTCCGATGTATTGAGGTGTCGCATTTACCATTTGCATAATAGTCTCTGCAATTTGCTGTATATTTTGCTGATAATTAGAATCGGAACGAGGAATTACTTTCACCCCGCAGGAGCTTAAGTCGTTTGATGTATTATTTTCAATCCACATTCCAAACCCGGATTTATCTGTGGTGAGAGTGGGAATGCCGAATGCAATACTTTCAAGAGGTGTATATCCCCAGGGTTCGTAATATGAGGGGAAGATTGTCATATCAAGAGCAGGGATGAAATCATAATAGTTAATATTAAGGATACCATCGAATCCGTCAAGATAGCATGGGATATAAATTATAGAAACATCTGATGTATTTTGATTTCCACCCATCGATTTTATTTTACATGTAATTGAATCGTTGTCTTCGTTGTTGAGGCGATGAGTGAGGAAATCGATTTGTGGACGGATGTCTCCGTTATTGTAAAGATCGGTAATTAATTCACCGGCCGGCTGTTTGACCCATGCCGGCACAAGGACAAGAGCAAGAACCGGTTTTTTGAGTTGATTATTGTTAGTTCTGATATCTGCTATAGAATCGAGGAACAGGTCAATCCCTTTATTCCGGAATTCATTTCTGCCTGAAGTTGCTACGATAAATGTGTCATCAGGAAGTAATTTTCCGGTCATAAGTTGAGCTATAGAGAGGATTTTGTCACGTCCGATGGTGCGTTGCTTCTTCCTTTTTGCAAGAGAAGGCACGAAGTCGGGGTCGAAACCATTAGGTGTCACTACTTGTGGTCTTATGCCTAGGAGTTGTTCACATTCATCAGCTGTGACATCAGAGACAGTTGTAAAGCAGTCAGCGTTATGAGCTGCGGCTTTTTCGAGTGAATGTTTGGACTCCATGTTGAGTTCATGAGCCATTTGATCACCATTGTAATTGTGGAAATATTGGTAAAGAGGTTTCCCATTACCGCATATGCTTCTACCGATGCTTGTGGCATGTGTGGTGAAAATGGTAGCGATTTGTGGATTGTGCAGTCTGAGATATAGGAGACCCATTCCTGTGGTCCATTCATCGAAATGTGCGAGGATTTTATTGTCTCTAACATTTAGATGTTTGGCAATAGATTGTATAACTAAAGCAGAGGCAACAGCGAATACGCAGCTTTCGCGATAATCGCCATAACCATGAAGTGAATCTACATGGAAGTTATTCCACATGTTGCCGAAAATACCATCAATGATATCATATACACCTTGATAATTGACAAGGATTACTATAGGGGATCCGGGAATGTCCCATCTACCTGTTCTGACAGAAACTCCGTTGGGGAGTTTAGCATATCTCATGAATGATTTGAGCAGCCGTTTATTTTCTTTAAAAACAGGGGAGGGCTTTTCATCGGACCATATGTCGGGACCGATAAATATTAGTTTGTCACCGAATTGACCTTGGAGTTCTTTAGCTTTAGTAGATAAGACAGTATAAATACCTCCAACTTTGTTGCATACTTCCCAACTTGTTTCGCACAACAGGTCGATTTCTGTGAGGAGAGATTTATAATCAATAGATGTAGATGTCATAATATAAATAAGTATTTATCGCATGGATTTTACGATATTCTCAGTATTAGAATATGTAAAATGCGATAATTGAATCACAAGTATTTATATAATACCAACGTTTATAATGTTGGAAGGTTGATAATTATTGCGTTAATTCAATGCAAAATTAAGAAAAATCCGAGATATACACAAATTATTTGTCAGAATAAGGATAATGAAATGATGGGAATGACTTAAAGAATAAGTGTTTAATTTATTTATAATAAAATAGCATCCTGATATCGGGATGCTATTTTATTATAAATGTATTGTATTATTTAATCTTCTTCGAGGGTGGCAGCATACTCTTTGAGAAGTTTTTCCTGCACGTCTCCGGGGACAAGTTCGTAACCAGAGAATGTCATAGAGAATGAGCTTCTTCCACCGGTAATAGAACTCAAAGCAGTGCTATAAGAGGCCATCTCTTTGAGAGGTACTTTAGCGTTGAGTTTTTCGATTCCGTTTTCAGATTCCATACCCATTATTATAGCACGTCGGGATTGGAGGTCGCTCATTACGTCGCCCATAGCTTCACCCGGGACGAGGACTTCAACGTCATAGATAGGTTCGAGGATTTTGGGATTAGCATTTCTGAAGGCTTCAGAAAATGCGTGTCTACCTGCGAGACGGAAAGAGATTTCATTGGAGTCAACAGGGTGCATTTTCCCGTCGTATATCATTACTCTGACATCACGGGCGTAAGATCCGGTTAGTGGTCCTTGTTCCATACGGTCCATAAGACCTTTAACAATAGCCGGGATGAAACGTGCATCAATCGCACCACCGACGATGCAGTTGTATACGATTAGTTTACCACCCCAGTCAAGAGGAATTTCTTGTTTGTCACGGACGTTAAGTTTGAATTCTTGATTACCGAATTTGTATGTGTCCGGTTCGGGCATACCTTCGGTGTAAGGTTCAACAATAAGGTGAACTTCACCGAATTGACCAGATCCACCCGATTGTTTTTTGTGACGATAATCAGCGCGTGAAGCTTTTGTTATGGTTTCGCGATAAGGTACTTTTTGTTCAGAGAATTCAATGGGAAGTTTTTCGTTGTTCTCAATTCTCCATTTGAGAGTGCGGAGGTGGAATTCTCCTTGTCCTTTGACGAGAGTTTGTTTTAATTCTTTAGATTGTTCAATAATCCATGTTGGGTCTTCTTCGTGCATGCGAGTCAGGATACCCATTAGTTTCTCGCTATCTGATTCAGAAGCGGGTTTGATAGCGCGAATATATTTAGGAGCGGGATATTGGATAAAGTCGAATTGGAATTCGCAACCTTTTTCATCAAGAGTGTTGCCTGTACGCACATCTTTGAGTTTAACAGCGGCACCGATGTCTCCTGCTTCGAGTTTGTCGACTGCAGTGCGTATTTGTCCACAAGTTGTATAGATTTGGCTAAGGCGCTCTTTCCCACCACGAGATATATTCTCGAGGTCAGCTCCGGCGGTGAGTGTTCCGCTCATGACTTTGAAGAAAGCGACTTCCCCAATGTGTGGTTCTACGCTTGTTTTGAAGAAATAGAGAGAAAGAGGTCCATTTGCATTTGGAGGAACAGCAACGCCGGTAGTTGTAGTAGGAGCCGGCATATCATCGACGAATGGGCAGACGTTACCGAGGAATTCCATCATTCTTCTGACACCCATATCTTTAAGCGCGCTTACAACAAAAACGGGGAGTATGCTTCTATCGATTAGTCCTTTACGGATACCTTCGCGCATTTCATCTTCAGAAAGATGTCCCTGTTCGAAATATTTATCCATAAGTGTTTCATCGTTTTCGGCAGCGGCTTCCACGAGTGCGTTATGCAGTTCGTTAGCTTTTTCGAGTTGGTCTTCAGGAATTTCTGAGATAGTCGGGACACCTCCTTCAGGTCCCCATTCATATTTTTTCATGAGGAGGACGTCAATCATAGAATTGAATCCAGGACCTGATTGAAGAGGATATTGAATAAGGGTTATTTTGGGGCCAAAAGTTTCGCGCATCTGTTCAACAACGTTTTCAAAGTCAGCTTTTTCACCATCTATTTGATTGAGCGCAAAGATAACGGGTTTGTGTAGTTTAGCAGTTGTGCGGAATATGTTTTGAGTACCAACCTCGACACCGTATTCGGCATTGATTGTTATAAGACCGGTATCGCAAACTCCAAGAGCTGTATAAGCATTTCCGACGAAATCATCGGCACCGGGGCAGTCGATTACGTTAAGTTTTTTGCCGTTAAATTCAGCATTAAAGATTGTGGAGAATACGGAGTATCCGTATTCTTTTTCAACGGGGAAATAGTCAGAGACGGTATTTCCTGCTTCGATTGTACCTCTGCGTTTTATTACACCACACTCGAAGAGCATGGACTCAGCGAGAGTGGTTTTGCCGGAGCCCTTTGATCCGAGAAGGGCGATGTTTTTAATTTCGTTGGTTGGGTAAGTTTTCATTATTTATCCGATTTTTAATTTTATTAATGTGTGGAATATTAAAAGTGGAGAGGTGTCTTTAATTTTTCGGTTGCAATTTACACATAATTTTGCAATCGGTTGTAATTTTTTTATATGTTGCATAACATATTTTTTATTTTTTGAAGATTTTTGTTAAATTTGCGTTGAAAAATGAACGGTTTGTATATTCATATTCCAATTTGCAGGCGAAAGTGCCTATATTGTGATTTCTATTCTGTGGGAGAGAGTGTCGTAAGAAAGGACATTCTTGTTGATGCTTTGATAAGGGAATTGCAGATAAGGCGTTCTGAAATTACAGGGGAGGTCTCGTCTATATATATAGGAGGAGGGACGCCTTCGCTGTTTGGTATTGAAGATTTAAATAGACTTTTGGTAAATGTTCGTAAAATTTTTGAAATATGCAAGGATGTAGAGATTACTATAGAGCTTAATCCGGATGATGTTTCAAATGAGTATGCGAAGGGGTTGAAATTTATTGGGATAAACAGAGTGAGTGTTGGAATTCAATCACTTGATGATGGTGAACTTAAACGGGTGGGAAGGCGACACGATGCAAAAAGTGCATTGAAATGCATGGAAATAATCAGCAATGAGTTTGATAATTGTAGTTATGACTTGATTTTTGGTTTGCCGGGGCAGACGTTGGATTCGTGGAGGAGATCATTATATGGAGTATTGCAATTTTCTCCAAAGCATATTTCAGCATATTCATTGATGTATGAGGAGGGAACAGCATTGACGTTTCTTAGGTGTAGGGGAGATATTCGGGAGTTAGATGAAGGGTTGAGTGAAGCGATGTTTTATGAGCTATGTGAAATGAGTTCACGGATAGGACTGCGACAGTATGAGATTTCGAATTTTGCGCGTGAGGGATTTGAGTCGCGACATAATTCGTCATATTGGAAAGGTGTACCATATCTTGGAATTGGTCCATCGGCCCATTCGTATGATGGGATGAGATGCCGCAGATATAATTTGCCGGATGTCAAGAATTATGTACGTGGTATTATGGAAGATGGAAATCCTGTAATCTCTGAGGAAATTCTTTCGGATGATGAATTGCGAGAAGAGTATGTTATGACAAGATTGCGAACGTGTTCCGGAATTGATTTGGTAGAGTTTAAGGAAAAATTCGGAGTCAAGGAATATGAACAATTACTTGTAAGAATGAAACCTATTATATCAAAGGGTATGTTAAAAAGAATAGATGGAAGAGTAACATTGACTCGGAAAAGTATTCTTATATCAGATTCAATAATAGTGAATTTGATTTAATCTATTTTATCCGAATTTTGAAATCTTTCTAAGTTGATTTGAATTAAGAATTTTAATTCGTCTGCCGTCTACAATTAGCAATTTTTCATTGACGAAACTTGTCAGGGTGCGAATTGCATTGCTTGTGGTCATATTGCTGAGATTTGCAAGGTCTTCCCGGCTCATATAAATTTTGAGAGTAGCATCATCGTCCTCGAGACCATAATTGTCAGCGAGAAGTAGCAGTGCTTCCGCCAAACGTCCTCTAATATGTTTTTGCGTGAGATTTACAATTTTTGTGTCGGACCCGCCAAGGTTGCATGCGAGTTCGTGTATAAAAAACATGGCGAGGTTGTTGTTTGCATGAATTAGGTTGTTAACTATGTCCATTGGAATAGAGCCCAGAACAGAAGCTTCAAAAGCACTTGCAGATGAGACGTAGGGCTCTTGAGCGAAGTAAGCACGGTATCCAAAATATTGAACGGGACGATAAAGCCTGAGGATTTGGATTTTGTCTCCAATCCCTTTTTTGTGCATTTTGACTTTTCCTTTAAGCAAACACCATAAGAATTCCGGTTCCTCTTTTTCAGCGTATATAATTTGATTTTTTTTAAAATTGTGTATGGTGAAATTGTCCGTAACAATTCTTTTTTGTTCGGAGGTCAATGCATTCCACATATCTGCCAAGTCGTGGCTGATGATTTGTTCGAGGGTACTCTTTTTAATCACTTCGATTGATTATTTATGCAACTGATTTATTTCTCCCGTACGTATTTTATACTGCCTTGTATGTAATATGGCTTAATGTGCCATAAGGCTATGTTTTGCAGCACAAAATTACAAAAAAATTATGATATGAGCAATCTTCTCATAATTTTCCCGTTTGGTGTTAGAGGAATTTTGTCAATATATGTAATGGATTTAGGAATTTCGTATTTCGGTAATCTCTTTTTTAGTGTTATAATTATCTCATCATCGGGATATTGTTTTTCTCCCTCTATTACGAGCATTATACTTTGACCCCATTTGAGATTCGAGATTGATGTAATAGCGAATCTGTTGATATTAAACAGTTCGGATAAGATAGGGGAAATTTTGTTCTCTAAAGTTTCAGGATTGACTTTTATGCCACCGGTGATTATTACATTATCTGACCTTCCAAGAATTCTGAACCGATTGTCGGGAAGAATTTCAGCTATGTCGTTGGTGATAAATTTGCCGAAATTAGGAATTTCTATTATAAGCTCATTGTTGTGATTCGTGTTTATCTTGATTTTATCAAGTGGGGTGAAATATTCTTCGGAGACATCTCTGAGTGCGATGTGAGATGCTGTTTCGGTCATTCCGTAAGTTTCTACAATTTTTACAGGTAATTTTGAAGATTCTTGTCTAAGTTCCGTGGAAAGGGGTGCTCCTCCTACAATTATATTTTTAATTCGTGATAATAATTTGGTTTGAGATATAAGTCCTTGTAGTTGAGATGGAACAAGAGCAATTAGATCGATTGGTGATTCGTCGCTATTTCCTACGATTATATTGGATGGTGTCTCATAAGATAGATGTGCACCGCACATCAAACTTCTAACTATCATCATTTTTCCTGCTATGTAGTCGGGAGAAAGAGGAAGGTGGAGATGACTATTGTTATTAAGACCAAAGTAGTTGATTGTACGTAAAGCACTTTGCTTCATTAGCTCTTTAGGAAGATTAATCTCTTTAGGTGTACCTGTAGAGCCGGAGGTCATCGCAATACAATAATCGTTTTTGTTATTCCATTCTAATATAAATTCGTCAACAGTCATTGTCTCCAATCAAGGTTATCAAAAAAGTCACGACATAGTGGACTATTAGTGTCATAACGCAAATTCTCTCCTTCTAAAGAAAGTTGAGAGGGTGTATTGTTAGAGAAAAGTGCACCGGTTCCAAGACCTTGAGGTCCTATGAATCGATTGTAAGCAGTCCATTGTGCAAGGGCATTTAACCCGACATTTGATTCGAGTGCAGAAGTGACCCAATATCCAATTTTTCTTTGCTCAGAGAGACATATCCATTCTTCAGCACCGGAAAATCCTCCACACAAAGCCGGTTTTAGTATAATATATTGTGGCTTTATGAAATCCAGCAGATTTATTTTTTCGTCAGTGGAAGAGATGCCGATAAGTTCTTCGTCAAGTGCGATTGGGACAGGTGTGATATGGCATAATTCAGAAAGAGCTTCATGTTGTCCTTTCGCTATAGGTTGCTCAATGGAGTGTAGATTGAAATGGGATAACTCCCGGAGTTTATAGAGAGCTTCGTCGGGAGAAAATGCTCCGTTAGCATCAACTCGAATAGTTAACTGATCTGCAGGGTAATATTTTCTAATTGACTCAAGAATAGCAGTCTCTTTATCCCATTCTATTGCACCTATTTTAAGTTTTATGCAATGAAATCCACGCGAAATTTTGTCTTCTATCTGAGCCATCATTTCATCGTATGACCCCATCCAGATTAGACCATTGATTGTGATGTCCCCTTTTCCCTGAGTGAAGGGTGAGGGGAAGTAAATGCTATGGCATTTGTTGGTGTAATCATAAATTGCTTGTTCGAGGCCAAACTGGATGGAAGAGTGTCGAGACAAGTCAGTGGTTTTCCCCAGTGCTATATTTGCAGTTAATTCAAGGTATTTGTATGGCAAATCCTCATTAGCCTCTGGAGAAAGATTTGGAAATACCGCAGCTTCTCCGAGGCCATATAGATCAGGATTTTTTTCATCAAATATTTTAATAAAAATGGTTGGCTTCTCATAAAGCACGCCTCGTGAGGTTCTTGCCGGTTTTATAAATTTAAGGATATATGGAGCAAATGCAATCCTCATGTCGATCAGGGAAATTTTGGAAATTGTTCGAAATTGGGGTCTCGTTTTTCGAGGAAAGCGTTTTTCCCTTCTTGAGCTTCCGCCATTAGATAATACATCAGAGTGGTGTCACCGGCAAATTCCATTAGACCGTGCTGACCATCAAGCTCGGCATTGAGTGCACGTTTGATCATGCGGATTGCCATAGGGGAGCGTTTCAATATGATGCGACACCATTCTACAGTTTCTTCTTCAAGTTTATCTAAGGGTACAACTTTATTTACCATTCCCATTTGTAGAGCTTCTTCTGCCGTGTATTGCTTGCATAGGAACCAGATCTCGCGAGTTTTTTTCTGTCCAACGCAACGGGCAAGGTAAGATGACCCGAAACCCGCATCAAAACTACCTACTTTGGGCCCGGTCTGCCCGAAGATTGCGTTTTCTGAAGCAATAGAGAGGTCACAAACAACGTTTAGTACATTCCCTCCTCCTATGGAATATCCGTTAACCATGGCAATAACAGGTTTGGGTAATGAACGGATGGCTTTGTGCAGGTCAAGCACATTGAGTCGCGGCACACCGTCATCATCGACATATCCACCTATACCTTTGACATTCTGGTCACCACCCGAACAGAATGCTTTGTCGCCAATTCCTGTTAGGATTACTACACCGATATCGTTTCTTTCGCGGCAGATGTTTATTGCATCAAGCATTTCGCGATTAGTTAACGGTCTGAACGCATTATATACGCGGGGTCTGTTAATCGTTATTTTGGCTATACCGTCTAATTGCTCGAATAATATGTCGGTATACTCTTTTATGGGTTTCCAATCGTACATTGTAGTCTATTATTTTATATGTTTTTTTGTCGGTTCATGAAATTTGTAAGAATCATAGCACTTTCCTCTGCCGGAGCTTTTATTCTTATTATCGCAGCCTTAGATTGGGGACTGAGAATCTCTTTTAGACCTTGGCGGAGAGAATCTTCATCGCAGGCTTCGAGAAATTTTAATCCGAATGCTTTGGCTAAATCCTTGTATGAGATGCTTGGTGAAGCACAGAAATATTTTTCCCGACAATCCAAATCTCGTGTACTATTGATAAATCGGAAAATTCCACCTCCGCGATTATCCATAATGATTATTTTGAAATTATTAGGAATGCTTGTGAAGGTAAGGGCAGAAAGATCATATGAGAATGCCATGTCTCCGGTGATTAAAATAGTGGGACGTTTTGAAGCGGATGCTGCGCCTAAGGCCGTTGACGTACAACCGTCGATTCCGGAGACTCCTCTATTACAGAAAGTAGAATGAAAAGGAGAAGTTGCTAATAGTTGGTTATATCTAATAGCTGTTCCATTTGCTACTTGCAGGTTTATGTTTGGTGATAGAGATTGAAATAGGGTGTTAAAAGCTTTCAATTCGCACCATGGTGAATTTGTAATTAAGGATTCAGCAGAAAGCTGAGCTCGTCTTCTAAGCTCTTGCCACTGTATTTGATAATAGCTTTGGGGAGATTCACGAACAAGTTTATTGAATAATTTTCGCAGTAAGTATTGAGGTGATGCTTCTATTCTTCGTGTCAATACGCGAAAACAATCGGCAGTGGTATCCCGATAACCTATAGCCCAATGTTCATCGGGTGTAAATTTTCGTAGGTATTCTTTAATCTGACGTGATATTAATGCACCTCCGAGTGATATTACTATGTCGGGACGCATTAATTCTTTTTCTTCATCAGAAAGAGTTGTCAGAACTTTATCTATGCTGTAAACGTCTTTGTTTAAATGGAGATTTGATACCGTTTCAGCCATTATTGCCACATTAGGCAAATTGCTGAATTTTGATACAGCGTATTGGAGTTTGTCAGAAGGAGGCATAAATCCTGCAACAAGCAAAATCTTTTTGCCGATGGCTCGATTCGCAAGTTCAGATATGTCAGAATCTGACAATTTTTCTGTTGAACAATTATAGAAAATTCTACGAGATTGGGTCTTACATGTGTCAATTGTTTTACCCAGTGGAGCGTCAAGTTGTACATTTATGTGTACAGGACCGGGATTATGCTTGGTGGCTTCAATAAGGGCGTCATTGACTGTTCTTTCCACCATCCACCTGTATTCAGGGAAATCGTCCGGCAGATCGGGAAGGTCATAACTTCGTTTTACCACATTTTCGAGTGCGCGGAATTGGCGAATAGTCTGGGAATCATCTTGGTCAATCCATTGTTGAGGTCGGTCGGCAGTAATTGCGATAAGTGGAATGCCACTATAAAATGCTTCAGATAAAGCCGGGCCGTAATTAAGTGGTGCAGAACCGGAGGTGCATACAAGAGCGACCGGTTGACGGGACACTTGAGAAATGCCAAGAGCGAAAAATGCAGCGGATCGTTCGTCTATAACAATATGCTTTCGCAGAGACGTTTCTGCATCCATAGCGAGAATAAGAGGAGTGTTACGCGATCCGGGAGAGACAACCACATCACGAATTCCCCATTCCACAAGGATGGAAGCTATCAATCGACAAGAAAGTTTTGAAGATGTATTCACTCTTTAATTATAAATTTAGAAGGTGAATATCCAAGTAGGAATGCTGAGACATCCATCCTTTTTTTTCCTGCGGGTTGAATTGAAATTATCTCGAGCCAATTATCTCCGCAGCTTACCAACATTCTATTGCGAGTGATTTTAATTGTACCGGGAGCTTCATAAGATTCTTCAGAGGTGAGTTTTGTTTCAAAAAGTTTGCAGTCTAATTTTGTTTCGGTGTTTAGAATCAAACAGGCACGAGCTCCGGGATACGGTGAGAGGCCTCTTATCTGATTGTGGATGTCTATAGCTTGTTTTCTGAAATCAATTTTGCAGTCCTCGGCAAAAATTTTGGGAGCCGGTGTGAATTCCCCATCAGGTTGTGAAGTGGTCGTTACGGTTCCGTCAAAAATTTTGTCAACTGTGTGAATAACCATTTCAGCACCGAGCCTCATCAGTTTATCATATACATCGCCGACATTTTCTTCCGGTTTGATATCAATGTGACGTTGCTCAATTATATCACCGGTATCGATTTCATGTTTGAGGAAGAATGTTGTAACTCCGGTTTCGGTTTCACCATTCATTACAGCTCGATTTATTGGAGCGGCACCTCTATATTTAGGCAGAAGTGATGCGTGAAGATTGAATGTTCCAAGTCCTGGCATTTGCCAAACTTCTTTGGGGAGCATCCTAAAGGCAATAACAATGAAAAGTGAAGCGTCGAGACTTTTAAGTTGTGATATGAAATCAGCATCTTTAAGATTTTCAGGTTGCATTAGGGGCAAACCGGCTTCAATAGCATATTTTTTTACATCACTATAGATGATTTTGTTGCCACGCCCGGCTTTTTTGTCGGGCATCGTAACAACTGCTACAATTTCATAACCGTTATCTACAAGTGCTTTAAGTGATTCAACGGCAAACTCCGGAGTGCCAAAAAATACTATACGTTTATTCACTGTTAAATTAAATTTTTTAATGTTTGATTTGGAAATCTCAATCACAATAGTGGCGAAGCACTCTTCGATAAGAGTTGAAGATTTTTGATTTAGATACAAAGCCGACATATTTGCCGTTTTCTACTACGGGGAGATTCCAGGCATGCGTTTTATCAAAAATTTCCATTACTTGATCCATTGGTTGAGAAATTTCTATTTTTGCCGGTGGTTGCGACATGAATCTGCTAACGTGCATTTTTTTGTAGAGGTCAGGACGAAACATAATATTGCGGATGTCGTCGAGGAGAACTACTCCTTTTAGCATTCCGGTTGAGTCTGTAACCGGGAAAAGATTACGATTAGACATGGAAATTATATCTACAACCTCTTTTAAGGACATTTCCGGATGCACTTCACGAAATTCCTTTTCTATCAAGTTGTCAACTTTTAGCAGTGTGAGCACAGATTTGTCTTTCTGATGAGTGAGCAAGTCCCCTTGCTTAGCCAGACGCATTGTATAGATACTATATGGCTCAAAAATGCGAATAGTCATATATGAAAGTGTCGAAACAATCAATAGAGGAAGGAAAAGATTGTATCCTCCGGTCATTTCAGCGGTAAGGAATATACCCATCAGAGGCGCATGCATGACTCCGCTCATAACACCGGCCATCCCCATCAACGCAAAATTTTTGTTTGACAATTCTACCCCGAATCCCGAATTATTAAGAATAAAAGCGAAAAGGAAGCCGCTCAAAGCTCCGACAAATAGAGATGGAGCAAAAGTACCACCAACACCTCCGGCACCGTTGGTACAGCTTGTTGCTATTGCTTTTGTCAGAATAATAGTGCCAATGAAGATTACGATTCCCCAGGTGTTTGAGCGTTCAAGATAAAATAATGAGCCGTCCATTACAGAATGAACATTTCCATCGAGAAGCATATTAATTACCCCATAACCTTCACCATATAGAGGGGGTAACAAGAAAATAAGAATCGCAAGAGCAATACCACCAATAGAAATTTTCAACCAGCGCATTTTTATCTTTCTAAAAAAATTCTCCATAGAGTTCATCATTCTGGTGAAATAAAGTGAAATAAATCCGCATACAATTCCCAACAGTATGCTATATGGGATTTTTTGAGTCATGAAAGGCTCACTTTGAGAGAAGAAGAATTCTGCACTGTATCCTTCGAGAATATAAGCTACTGTAGCTCCGGTGATAGAAGAAACAAGCAGAGGCATGACCGTAGCCCCGGTAAAGTCAATCATAAGTACTTCGAGTGTGAAAAGCATCCCGGCTATCGGAGCTCGGAAGATTCCGGCAATTCCGGCGGCTGCACCGCATCCGCAAAGAATCATGAGAGTCTTTGGGGAGAGACGGAATGCTTGGCCTATATTTGAGCCGATTGAAGCTCCTGTAAATACAATAGGCCCCTCAGCACCGACTGACCCACCAAATCCAATGGTGATGGAGGATGCTATCAATGAGGCGTACATATTCTTCTTCTTAAGCCTTGATTTGCGTCGTGAGATAGCAAATAAGACTCGTGTTACACCATGTGATATGTTGTCTTTGACGATATATTTTACAAAAAGTGAAGTTAATATTATACCAATGACGGGATAGATGAGGTAAAGGTAGTTGGCGGCTGAAATTGTGACATGACTCGTAAGCAGTGTTGAGATTTCGTGAATAAGAAATTTAAGAATTTGAGCTGCGAATCCTACAATAATCCCTACCACAAGAGCAAGAATTATCACAAGTGATCGCTGTTTGATATGTCTTCCCGACCAATCAACCAGTTGCATCCAGGCAGCAGTATATCTGTTATGTGTCTCTTTATATGCCATTTGATTAATCGAATTTCCCCTTATTTTGCATTATCAATCAATAATAATTACATTCCTTTTCCCCCGAGTACGGTTTTTATTGTATATATTATAATTTTACAATCGACAAGCAAGCTCATATTCTGAAGATATACGAGATCAAATTGAGCGCGTTTCACCATCTCTGAAATATTTCTTGCATAACCGAATTTTACCATACCCCATGATGTTATACCGGGTCGCACTTGGTGGATTATATTGTAATAAGGGGCTTTCTTTACAATCTGTCTGATATAGAATTCTCGTTCCGGACGTGGTCCTACCAGCGACATTTCACCTACAAATACATTCCAGAATTGAGGGATTTCGTCAAGTCTGTATTTGCGCAGGAATCTGCCAATGGGAGTAATTCTTTGATCCGTGGCGCTTGATAACGCAGGACCATCTTTTTCTGCATCAATAGTCATTGTGCGAAATTTTATGATTCTGAATTTTTTGCGCCTCAATCCTATTCTTGATTGACGATAAAATACGGGTCCGGGAGAAGAACATTTCACTAAAATTCCAATTGCAATATACAAGGGAAGAAGAATCATCATTGCCAAAGCTGAAACGATTACATCCATCGTGCGTTTCACATTTTTGGTCGATTCACTTATTCTTGGACCTGTAAGCTCTATGAGTGGTTCACCATATATATCGTTAAGGTTGATACCATAAGTGACGTAAGAGAAAGTTGCAGGTGCTATCTTTACTTGAACAGGCAGACTATAAAGTCGGTTAAGAAGATTTAACAGTCGGGTGTCATCAAAGGAATCAGGGGATATAATAATCTTCGATACATCAAGTTGACGGGCTTTTGTTTCAATATCGAGGAATGAGAATCCTTTATGATCATAATTTTTTTCACCGGGAATATTTACGAATCCTACTACGTCATAACCCAACAAGGTTGGGGATTTTCTTAAATTATCAGCAGTGATGTGAGCTTTTTTTGAGTTCCCTATGATTAGAGTGCGGAATGAAAGTTTTTTTTGTTTAATTTGCCGGATAGAATAGGAAGTAAGAGCATATCTCCCAAGATAAGGAATTAGAAAAAGAAATAAGAAAAGACCCGATATGATTGATGTATTAGTGCTCAATTCCTGATTCATATCATTTGTGAGGAAAATAAAAAAGAATAGTAAGGAATTGAGTAGTGCGGACGCAAAGGTTGTAATTAATTCTTGAAGTCTGGATTTGCCGAAAGGTTGATTATAATAACCGGAAAGCCAATATATGCCGAGCATTGGGACGGCTGTTAAAAACATTTCTACAATCATGTGCTTTTGGAGCACATAGTTAAGAAAACCTTCAAGACCTCTTTTATGTAAATCTAATACATAATATCTGAAGATATTAAACAAGAAAAGCGCTACTACCGATGTGAAATAATCAGTAGTGATATAATTTAATCGTTGTTTTCCTGTTTGGGTCATGATATTTAAATGGACTAATCTTCTGATTTATATTTATCTGCGGATGAGTTTGATAACTTCATCATTGCCAACTTTTATTATTTCAGAAGGTTTTGATGCGCAAATGGTATTATGATTATGGTGCGCTACATAATCTACTTTTTCAATCAGTGATTTGTCAATGTCGTTAAAGGAGCAAGGTGCAGGGTGTCCACTGAAATTTGCAGACGTTGACACAATAGGTTTGCGCAATCTTCTACATAATTCTTTACTGTAACGTTCAGAAGTGATGCGCATAGCGGCAGACCCGTCTTCGGCAAGCAGTTCAGGAGCAAAGCCCAAGGGTGTATCATAGATGATAGTAAGAGGATAAACAGCTGCCTCAATTAACATTTCTGCTGTTTGGGGCAATACTTTCAGGTATCTTTCCAGCTGAGAAATATCACATACAAGGGATATGCATGCTTTAGCTCCGGTTCTCTCTTTTATTTTATATAATTTCTTTACAGCTTCACTATTAGTGGCATCGCAACCTAACCCCCATATTGTGTCCGTTGGATAAATGATTACACCCCCGGATTGCAGTATTTGCAAGGCATTTTTTAGATCTTCTTCAAAAGTCATAATATCATGTTTCGATACTTTAAATATTTTGCAACCATAATTTAGAGGAAATGTCACTTGGCATTCTCCAATCACCTCGAGGTGAAAGGCATACACTTCCTACCTTTGGCCCGTCAGGCATACAGCTCCGCTTGAATTGCTGAGAGAAGAACCGTTTGTAGAATGTTGTTAACCATTTATGGATGGTCGCATTGGAATATGTCTTAGCAAATGCCATTTGTGCAAGATATTCAATTTTTTTTGGAGAATATCCAAAACGTAACATATTATACAGAAAGAAATCGTGAAGTTCATATGGACCTACAAGATCTTCTGTTTTTTGTTTTATAGATCCATCTTCTTCTGCCGGGATTAATTCGGGACTTATCGGAGTATCAATGATATCAAGAAGGCATGTTTTGAGTTCTTGGTCATCATCTGTTTCTGCAATCCATTTTACAAGGTGTTTGACTAAAGTTTTTGGTACAGAAGCGTTGACACCATACATTGACATTTGGTCACCATTATATGTGCACCATCCCAAGGCAAGTTCAGAGAGGTCACCGGTGCCGAGTACCATACCATCGACTTTATTGGCATAGTCCATCAAGATTTGGGTTCTTTCTCGCGCTTGACTGTTTTCATAGGTTACATCATGCACATTTATATCTTGGTCAATGTCTGAGAAATGTTGAATTACAGCGTTAGCAATATTAATTTCCAGTCCATTGACACCCAATCGTTCTATAAGTTTGAGAGCATTGTTATATGTTCTGTCCGTAGTTCCGAATCCAGGCATTGTAATCGCATGAATTCCGGTGAAATCGAGGCCGAGATTTCTGAAAGCCCTGTGGCATATCAGAATTGCTAATGTAGAATCGAGTCCTCCGGATAATCCTACAACCATGTTTTTGCATCCGGTGGCACGTAGACGTTGTTCAAGTCCTGAACATTGTATTGATATTATTTCTCGACAATGTTCGTCAAGTTTATTTGAATTTGATGGAACAAACGGTAAGGGATTCACATATCTCATCAAACTTGTTTTAATTTCAGCCTTTTCGCGTCCGGCAGCATTTACAAGTCTATATTGAGATTGGAAATGTATTGCGTTGTCAATAAGAGAAGCGCTATTTCGACGTTCATTACGTAGACGTTCTATATCAATGTCCGCAATAGCTAGCATCGAACCAGACGTAAATCTACGTGAAACATTGAGCAGATTCCCGTCTTCGGCAATTATTGTATTGCCAGAATATACAAGATCAGTAGATGATTCTCCCCGACCGGCAGAAGCGTATATATATCCACATCTACATCTGGCTGATTGTTGAGATATTAAGTTTAGCAGATAGTCATGTTTTCCGGTAAGTTCATTGGTCGCGGAAAGGTTTAGAATAATGTCTGCTCCATTTAGTGTGGCATTGCAACTTGGGGGAATAGGCACCCAAAGGTCTTCGCAAATTTCAGCTCCGATTTTTGTGCCATTGAAGTCCACAAGAATATTAGTGCCAAAAGGGATTTTTTGGTTAGTGATATATATGTAATCTGATGTTGTGTCGAGTCCTGAAGAGAACCATCGTTTCTCATAAAACTCGTTATTGTTAGGAAGATAGGACTTTGGAATTACTGCGAGAACTTTGTTTGCATGTATAAATACAGCACAGTTAAAGAGCCGATTTTCAAGACGAAGCGGTGTTCCGACTACGATTAACGGGTCATTTACACCAATGGCTTTTACAAGATTATCAGAAATCACTTCTTCCACCGTATCGAGAAGAAGGGTTTGACGGAAAAGTTCACCGCATGTATAACCTGTCAGGGATAGTTCGGGAAAAACTATTATGTCAGCGCCTTTTTCTTTGGCCATATTTTTGGCCTCTATAATATTCATTACATTGTGATGAACATTTCCTAATTCTACGTATGGAGCGCATGCTGCAGTTCTGATATATCCAAATTTATCCATTTGGTTGTAATTTTGTTTTGCAATTGATTAAATATGAGAGCTATTTTATTTTGAAAATATTATTCAATTTTATCAATTGCCATTAAAGAATAAATTCTACTACAAAGATAATAAACTTTTGGGATAATCGGAAGAAGTAAAACGGAAATTTTAGATGTCATCATGTTTTTTGAAAAATAGTTGAATTTTTCAAACTTGTTAAAAGAACTAAAAATCGGATTTCAATTAAGAAACCCGATTTAATTGATTAAGCGTAAATCGTACTAAATTGAAGAATTGTAATCTTTATTAAGATAAGTTTTATCCAGAGTGATGTCTTATTCGTCAGAAAATGTATCCAATCTTCATATTGAAGCAGCTTGTTGTTCCGGCCCATTTGGGAGTCCAACAGTGCCCCAGATAACCGATACCACCATACCATTGACCAAATTTAAGACCAACCATAGGGTTGACTAATACGGCACCGCAATCGGTATTTTCTGTGTTGAGTTCATAACCAACATCAAATGAGAAAAAAGGATTGAGTCCGCTGATTTTCCCGGAAAGTTCACCACGAATGAAAATCGGGATAAGAGGAGCAGTGTCGAAATTCCAGCGCTCTGTAACTCCGATACCTGCGCCGATGGCGATGTTTTTGTGAACTTGTTCTACGATGCCTCCTTGGAAATTGAAAGCAGTGTATCCGTCACCTGCTTGAATAGGTTGAAATTCTAAGAAAGGACGAATGGCAGAAGCCGAAAGTGCTGTCACGAACAGGACAAGCGTGAAAATAAATTTTTTCATAGCCTATAGTGATTAATGTTTTCAGTTAAACGATTTAAACATAATAAAAGTTTAAAAATTATAAAGGGAAAAGTGCCGATAATGTTATAGCGCGAATTTTAGGGCGCTTAAAATAAGAAATTGTCATGATTTGTCCATAAAATAGAAGGATTCCAAACAATTTTGACACAATGAGTGTTTTCAATAAAATTACATTTAGAACGATTCAATAGAACAATCTTAACATTTCATAGTATGAAGCGGTTTCCCCTGAAAGTTGTAGTATTAGCACTAAGTATAGCTGTTTCAACAGTGATTTTTTCACCCAAAGCATTTGCTCAGAAAGGAGAGAAAACACTCGGTGTTATGGCTGGATATTCGGGATATAATGATGGTGCTTTTACTTCAATTTATTTCCAATATACATTCGCCAAACATGTGCGGATTTCTCCTGAATTGGGATATGTGTTTAAAAATAAGGAAAAATCTGCTTTTGAGGTTGGTGTAGATATAAATTTCCCTTTCCGACTTTCCAAAGGGATTGAAATTTATCCGTTAACAGGTCTAACCATAAATGATTGGCGATATCAAGGAAATGGACATCTTACACGTTTTGGTGCGGATTTTGGAGGTGGCCTTGATTTCTATTTAACGTCTTATCTGAAACTTAATGTCCAAGGAAAATATTCATTGATGAAAGATACTGACGGAGTATTTGTTGGCTTAGGAATAGGATATGTGTTTTAAAAACAACAAAAGAAATGTTGGATAATTTGAAAGGTTTCTTTTTGACTGGTTTCTTTGATATTGTATAATCGAAATTTTTGTGAATTATAAATTGAATTAATTAAAATTCGGGATATGTAATAATAGTTTATAAAATATTCCGGTAATATGAAACTCGCCAATATTCAAATGAATACCGGCGAGTTAAAATATTTTAGGGATAACTTATCTCATAAATTAGATAAGTTTGCAAGTATTACCATATAGTGATAATTACTTCAAAGCAGCTTGAACTGCGTCGTTAGGCACCATCTCCTCTTTGAAGCAATAAGCTCCTGTCTTAGGAGATTTCTCCATCTTGATGACTTTGCTATAGGTGCGTCCTTCACCTTTCTGAAGGGACGCGACGGTTTTTTTTGCCATATCTCAGTTGCTTATTTTATTTCTTTATGGATTGTCATTTTTTTGAGAATCGGGTTATATTTTTTTAACTCGAGGCGCTCAGTAGTATTTTTACGGTTTTTGGTAGTGATGTAACGTGACATACCGGGCATTCCGCTTGCCTTGTGTTCGGTGCATTCAAGGATGACTTGCACTCTGTTTCCTTTCGCTTTCTTAGCCATAATTGTAATATGTGAGGGAGATTATTAAAGAGAAACGATAGTAATGTCTTTATAATCAAGGTTTCCGTCAGCCGCTGCTTTTTTTAGTGCTGCGTTCAACCCTATTTTATTGATTGTGCGGAGAGCACGTGCAGAAACGCGAAGCTCAATCCACATATTTTCTTCCACCCAAAAGAATTTTTTGCGGTGGAGATTGATTTTAAATTTACGCTTGGTGCGACGCTTTGAGTGGGATACGTTGTTGCCCACTGCCGCTTTCTTGCCGGTAATTTGACAAACTTTTGACATGGCTGTTGTCTTTAATTTTTGTAAATTAAACTGTTTAACTTTTTGAGGCCGCCATCTCAGTTCTCATATCGAAGGTAAGCGCATCATTCTCACCGTCTTTACAGGAGGTGCCTTCAAAACGCGGTGCAAAGTTACAACTTTTTTCTTGTTTGTGCAAATATTATTGCAATTATTTTTATTTAATTTAAATTTTTCGCTCTTATTTTTGTTCACCAAATGGATTTTTTTGATAGACTTTTAATATATTTGAATATGTAAATATGCTAATTGGGTTGTCATATTATTCATCATAGAAGTCATCTTGAAGCACGTAATTGTTACGAAGTAGCTTAATTAGCATAACCATTCCATGATTTGTCGCACTTTCTATAACGGTATTTCTGTCCCCCTTGAATTGAATGCACTCACTCACAATTTGATCACGACATTTAACGGCAATCCATACAGTACCCACCGGTTTAAAAGCTGTTCCTCCGTCCGGTCCGGCAATACCTGTTGTAGCGATGGCGCAATCACTTCGCATTAATTTAGCCACGCCACGAGCCATTGATATGGCTACCGGTTGGCTGACGGCTCCTTGGGCTGCAATGTCTCTACGCGCTACTTTGAGAACGTCGGCTTTAACATCATTGCTATAACTGACAACACTCCCAAGAAAGTAGGTTGATGACCCGGGAATTTGTGTGATGCGATGTGCCAGATTTCCTCCGGTGCAACTTTCTGCGCAACTAATAGTAAGGTCTCTCTCCAATAGAAGTTCTCCGAGCACCTGTGGTACTGATTTATCATCACGACTTACTACTTCAGCTGAGAATATATCATTGAGGTTTTGATGAAACTTATTCATCTTGAATCTCAATAGTTCTACACCGGAATCCATTCCGGTAAGTGTGATTTTTGTTACAAGATTTGATGAATCAATCGTAATCTTGACAAATTCAGGCAATTGTGATTCAAAATGGCGCATTACGTTGGCGAGTTCTTGTTTGGTGTAACCATAAATCACCACGTGACGTGTCTCTGTATGTGTAGCAGAACCGGAAGGTTTGCCCGTTTCTTTGGGTTTGTCGTTAGCTATATTCATTATTTTTTTAACAAATAATTCTATATTTCTGTTTGCCTATGAAATAAAGAATGCCTTTGTTTCAGTTGATTTTTATATTGTCACTCTCGCATAGGGTGGTAACGACAGGTCGCAACGTTGCCCGTTTCGATATGCGAACATTCCGGCGATAGCCACCATTGCGGCATTGTCTGTTGTAAACGCCTTGGATGGTATGTGTGCTTTAATTCCCCTTTTAATACAAAATTCTTTTATTGCTTTCCTTATTTCTGAATTGGCTGAGACACCACCTCCTATTGCGAGTTCTTTGACGGGATAGCGGTCGATAGCTTTTGCCAATTTGTCTAATAAGATGTCTACAACAGTGTGTTGTAACGATGCGGCCAAGTCAGCTTTGTTTCGATCAAGAAAATCACTACTTTGACTCATTTTGTCTCTTAATGTGTATAAAAAAGATGTTTTAAGTCCTGAGAAAGAGTAATCAAGGCCGGGTATATGTGGTTTGCTGAATTTGAATGTATTGGGATTACCTTCCTGTGCGAGTTTGTCAATATGAGGGCCGCCGGGGTAGGGAAGACCCATTATTTTAGCACATTTATCAATAGCCTCACCTGCAGCGTCATCAATAGTTTGTCCGAGGATCTCCATATCAAAAGGGGATTTTACAAGGATAATCTGTGTGTTACCCCCGGAAATTAGAAGACATATAAAGGGGAATTGAGGAGTAATATCTTCGTCGGTTTTTTTTATAAAATGAGCAAGTACATGTCCGTGAAGATGGTTTACCTCTACAAGCGGTATTTGCAAGGCTATAGATAGTCCTTTGGCGAAGGATGTGCCTACAAGTAGCGAGCCGAGCAAACCGGGTCCTCTTGTAAAGGCAATTGCGGACAGCTCATTTTGGGTAATTCCTGCTGTACGGATAGCCTCGCATACCACCGGAACGATGTTTTGTTGATGAGCACGTGAAGCAAGTTCGGGAACTACTCCACCATATTTTTCATGAACACTTTGTGATGCTATAACATTGGAAAGGAGTATGCCGTCTTTAATAACAGCTGCAGAAGTATCGTCGCAGGATGACTCAATTCCGAGTATTATTTCACTCATAATTCCATTTTCTTTATACTAAAATGCTCATTTTGCATTTTATGTTGCAAATTTAATAACAGCGAGCGGAATATCCAAAGATTTCCGCTCACAAAATTGTTTGATTGTATTACGTTTTTTAATTAACTTATGAATCTATATTAAAAATAGATTTGCTTGAAGGTTTTTGTCCCCATTTTTATTATGTATATGTTTCCCGGGATCGGGGTGGTAACTTTAATGCCTTGTAGGGAGAAATATTGCGGCTCGATATTTTCGATGTTCCCTGTCGCAATATTTGCTATTCCAGAGCTTAAATAATCAGGCAGTGGAGCAGCTTCTGTTGTGTCTCGTGACGGTTCCGTAGTGACGGCTGCCGATTCAAAGTCTCCGAATTTCCCTTTCAACCATTCTACCTTTTTATTTAATTTTTCTTTTACTTTCTGAAGCTTGGATTCTATATCGCTGTTGTCATATATTGGCATACCTCCGTTTGGAGTAGGTGCATCTTTCCAACGCATGCGGTCATATTTGGCTGCTTGTGCTATGTGAGAAACATATTCTTCAAGGTCTTCATAGATTCCGTTAAAATTATTGTACATAAACCACAGCCATGTTTCTTCCACTTTTTTATTGAATGTATTATTCTCCCTCATTGATGGTATCCATGTATTGCCATAAGGGTCGTTGTTGTAAAAGAATCCGTCTGTCGGGCCGGAGAATGCGTTCCCAAAGTCCCAAAGAGGGGAGAAATGCCATTTTTGTCCTTCACCTCGGTCCCTGAATAGATAGGTTGAACCATGGTATGATTCGGTGTGTGAGACAATTTCTTCTATAATGTAGTATCTAGCGGCATCGTCAAGGTCAAGATATCTCCATACATCGTCATTGTTCTCTCCAATAGCTTTGTTTATCATAGAGAATTGATCAGTGATGAATTTTTTCATTATATCGGAATATTCTTCCGGAGTATCCCATGTGATTCTGAGTCGATCAAGAATATGTCCGCTGACAAATGATTCTTCTTTCATGATGATTTGATTGTCTTCATCATAATTGTCAAGCTCTACCAAATATCCTCCGGATACAAGGTTGGGGTCTGTAGTGTTATCCTCAAGTTCCTCAATGTCTATTCTGTCAGATTCAATCCTGATAGACTCTGTAAGGAAATATAGCCCTCGGTAATTGCCATTGATTACGACTTCTACCGGTTGTTGCGATGGTGTCCAGGGTAATCCGATTCTTTTCCCAAGATTGAATCCGGTAAAATTGCGCATATATCCATATCCGTCATCTGCATGGGCAAGGATGGCATAATGTTTGCTTGTAGACATTCCAAGCAGAGATTTTTTACTCTTAAGTTTGAGCTTGAAAGGTTTCTTTGCAAACCCTGTTCGAGTGAAATTGCCCCGTGCTTTTATTTCAAGTGGGAGAGGCTCTTCGGATGATCCGATTTGTGTCGCACCCATATTTTCAAGCCATTTGCATCCGTTGAGGTCGAGCCAATATTCTCCACTCATATAATTTTTATGAGAAAGATTGATATCGATGATTTCGTTATTAAGAGTGCCATCATCATTTTTTACATTGATGTAAAGTACCGGTAGTGTTCCGGAAATGTTCTGTTGCAAGTTAGAATCACTTATATCAAACTTTACTGTAATATCTTTTTCTAAATCATTGATGTCAAGAGTAAATGATATGGTTACGTCAGAAAGTCCTGAAGCCACAATGTTATCGCCTGCTTTCTTTGCATTAACAATTGAGGATGTTGATATTTGCATTAGTGGTTTAACTCCTTTTGCAAATCCCCCATAATCGTATTCCCAATCATCTCCACCTATTTTAAATTCGCCATTAAGATTAGGTAAGGTGATTGTGTATTTGTTGTCAGTTCGATTAAATCGATAGGAATCGTTGGCTGCCCACGAAGTTTGAGTACCTCTAATATACATTAATGGATATCCATCAGCGTCTAAGGTGTCCGCTCCTAATGTTATCACATGAGTAAATACGAGTAATAGTATAGAGTAAAATAGTTTGTATTTGTATTTCATGATTATTGGTTTATTTAGCTATAGAATTAATAATGCATATATACAAAATAATCTGCGGAAAACTAATATTTCAAGTGGTTGCGTTAGTGTTTTATTTTAATGTACAAAAAGAGCAAATCGTAAGAGATTCGCTCTTTTTGTGATTCGCACAGGATTCAAACCTGTAACCTTCTGATCCGTAGTCAGATGCT
>JAMPEM010000018.1 GCA_023665145.1 Bacteroides sp. | reverse complement strand
AGGCCGGTGGCCAAAGAACCACCGAGGCTGTCAATAAGCACATTGACACGCTTGCTGCTCTGCGATGCAAGCATAGTGTCAACCGCCTTGCGGTCGAAGTCGGCACCGCCGACGTAGCCATTGAGTGAAATGTGATATGTGGTTTTTGCCATAGCGTTTGCGTGATTTACACCGCAAAGCTACCGCTATATTATAATGGTGGAAAAGACAATGAATATTTGGAACATTCAAATATTGTCGCTAACTTTGCACTGACAAAAACTGGCACACGTGCCAGCTTATATCATCGAGATGATTATAGAAAGACCTAAATACCTTAATAAGCTCATTTCATTGCGTCACAATGGAATGATTAAAATTATTACCGGCATACGTAGATGCGGCAAATCATTTCTGTTATCAACTCTTTATAGTAATTGGCTAAAGGAGCAAGGAGTTGATAACGAACACATAATTGATATAAACCTTGAAGATAGGCGTAACAAGGCATTGCGAGACCCGGATGCCTTGCTTGAATACATAGATTCTCGTCTGAAAGATGATAGGATGCACTATATAATGATAGATGAAATACAGCTTGTTCCCGAATTTGAGGACGTGTTGAATAGCTATCTGAATATGAAAAATGCAGATGTGTATGTAACAGGTAGCAATGCTCGTTTCTTATCCAAAGAGATTAGAACTGAGTTTGCCGGACGTGGACGCGAAATCAGACTTCATCCATTATCATTCAGAGAGTTTCTTCAAACTACTGATTTAGACAAAGCTGACGCTCTTCGGGAGTATATGATATATGGAGGAATGCCACAAGTGGCTTTGGAAGAATCAAAAGAGGAAAAAGCTAATTTGCTGAATGCGATGTTTGAGCGAGTATATACGCGAGATATTATAGTAAGTTATAACTTGAAAAGCACTAAAGTACTCGATGAACTCCTTAATATAATGGCATCCTCGATTGGTGGTTTGACAAACGCCACAAAGTTGTCCAATACATTTACAAGTGTGAAACATATCAATGTGAGCCGTAATACAGTGGTGAAATATATTGAGTATATATGCGATTCATTTTTAACCGAAAAGGCTATAAGGTATGATATAAAGGGCAAACGATATATCGAGACTTTGTACAAATATTATTTCACTGATTGCGGATTACGCAATGCACGACTAAATTTTAGGCAAGTGGAATATACACATTTGCTTGAAAATGTCATATACAACGAGTTGGTTGCTCGTGGTTTCAGCGTTGATGTTGGGGTCGTACCCAAACGGGAACGTGATGAGAATGGTGTTCAGGAGCATCAATACTATGAGGTAGATTTCGTATGCAATCAAGGGAGTAAGCGTTACTATATCCAATCAGCATATAAGATGATTGATGAAGATAAGGTAAAACAAGAAGAAGCTTCGTTACGACGTATTGACGATTCATTCAAAAAGATTATCGTACTTGGTGAATACACACCGGTTCTACACAATGAATCGGGAATCACAATCATCTCTATCTATGATTTTCTTCTGAAAGAAAATTCATTAGAGTTATGAAAAAAGAGCCTTGCCGAAGCAAGGCTTGAAGGAGAGAGGGAGGATTAGGGGTCAGAGGACTCGGAACACGTTGTTGTTCGCGCCCATCTGATAATCGTACATAAAAAGCTCACGGCCATAGCGTTCGTAGTTCGAAGTAGCATATAATTTGCCATATGTGCGTTTGTTTCCTACGCTCACAATATTTTCACTGCGTTTATTTGTGGCAATGTCATATCTATAATCGGTATATCAAGTTTTACGATTTCAGGCTCTTGGGAATTACATCCTATAAGTGATGCAATCCACAGCATGGCCGCAAGAATTGTGACCGGGTTCATCTTTTATAATCGATGTTAGCTGAATATTTTTTCATTACGAGGTTCTGTGCTTTTATGCCAAAAATCGGGTGTGGTGAATTTATCTATTCCAACACGTCGATTCAGTGGTTTAATAACCGTTTTTTGCACAAATTCATTTAAGGCTCAAATAGCAAAAGACGGTATTCCTGAGCAGGAAAGGGATTCATTTACGAGCTTCCAATGCGAATAATCTAAAAGTCAGGCATCAAGTAGCGTTACTCGATGCCTGACTTGGTTTAAGTTCCGAACTGACAGAATGAAGGTCTTGAAGTCACGATTGGCGGACTGTATTGTTCTCTTGGCTCTACTACCATTGTTTTTTACTGCCTAAGGTTGGAGTAAAGATATCAACCACTTTTGATTGCTGCTTAGGCTTGCACTGCAAGATTTCCTCATAGTCCTTTTCGTCGTGTTTAGGGGCTAACTCGGTGGCGATGTCGGGATTTTCTTCTTATAGGGTGTTGCGACACTACCGCAACACACTAAAGCAAAAAAATTCGATTATATCTTGTCTGATTAAAAAAAAAAGAGTAACTTTGCTCTCTGAATTGGCTTAATATCAGAATCATGACGAAAAGATTTATTAGCAGTATTAAAGCCTCTATAAACTAACTAATTAACAATGCAAGACGAAGACAAAATAATTCCTGTGAATATTGAGTCGGAGATGAAAAGTGCGTATATCGACTATTCGATGTCTGTAATCGTCTCCAGAGCTTTACCTGATGTGCGTGACGGATTTAAACCGGTACATCGTCGTGTGCTATTCGGAATGAACGAGTTAGGAAATCGCTTCTCCGGTGATACAAAAAAGTCTGCCCGTATAGTAGGTGAGGTAATGGGTAAATATCACCCGCATGGTGATTCATCGATTTATCTTACCATGGTTAGATTGGCACAGGAATGGTCGCTTAGATATCCGCTTGTGTTTGGTCAAGGAAATTTTGGATCAATTGATGGTGACTCCCCCGCTGCCATGCGTTACACCGAGGTAAAACTGGCAAAAATGGGTGAGGAAATGCTTCAGGATCTCGACAAAGAAACTGTAGACTTTGTTCCAAACTTTGATAATACATTGTCAGAACCTTCCGTTCTACCAACAAGAATTCCGAATCTACTCGTAAACGGGGCATCAGGTATCGCTGTGGGTATGGCTACAAATATGCCACCTCATAACCTCACGGAAGTTCTTAACGCATCATTAGCTCTTATAGATAATCCGGAGCTTGACATAGAGGGATTGATGGAGTATATAAAAGCACCGGATTTCCCAACAGGGGGTGAAATTTTCGGTATTCAAGGTGTTAAGGATGCATTTGAGACCGGACGTGGCAGAATTATAATTCGTGCAAAGGCAGAAATTGAATCTGACGGGAATCATGATCAAATCGTAATTTCGGAAATCCCATATGGCGTCATAAAGAACGACCTTGTAAAAAGTATTGCCGATCTTGTAGAAGAAAAAAAGATTGACGGAATAACTGATATCACCGACACATCGGCTCGCGGAAAAATGCACATAGCTATTGATATCCGACGTGATGCCAATGCAAGGGTTATTCTCAATAAACTTTATAAGCTTACACAACTTCAGACTTCTTTCAGCGTAAACAATGTCGCTCTCGTAAATGGGCGTCCCAAAACTCTGAACCTCAAAGAGCTTCTACAATCATTCATCGACCATCGTCATGATGTCGTGATTCGCAGAACAAAATACGAGCTTCGGAAAGCTATGGAGCGGTCACATATCCTTGAAGGATTGATGATTGCCGTAGATAACCTTGACGAAGTAATCAAGATAATCCGCAATTCTTCCACCACTGAAATAGCTCGACTTACACTGTCGGAAAGATTCAATTTGGATGATGTCCAGACTCAGGCAATTGTTGAGATGCGATTGCGTCAACTTACCGGTATGGAGATGGACAAATTGCGCAATGAGTTTGAAGAATTGCAGCGTCAGATAGCTCACCTTAATGATATCCTGAATGATGATGCAGTGTGCCGTCAGGTGATTAAAGATGAGTTGGTTGAGATTCGCGACAAATATGGCGATGAACGTCGCACTCGTATTAATCCATTCTCAGGTGACCTCAATGCAGAAGATTTTTATCCGGATGAGGAGATGATTATCACTATTTCTCATTTGGGATACATTAAACGAACTCCTCTCAGCGATTTTAGAGCACAGCATCGTGGTGGTACCGGAGCAAAAGGTAGCGACACTCGCGATGAAGATTTTATAGAACATATATACCCGGCATCAAATCATAACTATCTCCTCTTCTTTACCCGTAAAGGAAGATGCTATTGGCTTAAGGTATATGAAATTCCCGAAGGTGCAAAGAATTCCAAGGGTCGTGCCATTCAGAATCTCCTACAAATAGATGCCGATGATTCTGTAAATGCAGTAATAAGGACAAAACATCTGCTTGATCCGGATTATAATTCTACACACAATCTAATATTCTGCACAAAGAAGGGAACGATAAAGAAAACTTCCCTTTCCGCTTATTCGCATCCAAGAGCTATCGGTGTTAATGCCATCTTGCTCAGAGATGATGATCAGCTGATTTCCGTAAGACTTACAGATGGCAACAGCGAAATAATAATTGCCGACCGTGAAGGCCGTGCAATTCGCTTCCATGAATCCAAAGTAAGAAATATGGGGCGTGTTTCAGCGGGTGTCAGAGGTATGACTTTAGGATCTGATTCTGATGAGGTGGTAGGAATGATAATAATGGCTGAAAATACTCAAAACGATGTAATGGTTGTATCACAAAATGGATTTGGGAAACGCTCGGCATTAGCAGATTACCGTGTAACAAACCGTGGAGGGAAAGGGGTAAAAACTTTGAACATCACAGACAAGACCGGTGATCTTGTGGCAATCAAAAGTGTTACGGACGATAATGACCTTGTGATAATCAATCAAAGTGGCATTACATTGCGTATGTCAGTACGAGATATCAGAATTACCGGTAGAGCCACTCAGGGTGTAAAACTTATCGACTTGAAGAAGCGCGGTGATGTAATTGCGTCTGTTTGTAAGGTAGCTTCAGATGAGGAAGAGAATGTTGAGGAAACTATAGAAGCAGATAACAAAGAATCCGATAATCTTCATGAGTTACATCACACAGAATATGTCGAACGGAAAATAAATAATGAGGCTGAAGAAATCCTTGACAATCCGGAATTTGATGAATCAGAACATGATACGGGAAAGGATGAAAATGAGGATGAAGATTAATGAAAAAGATATTGTGACAGCAAACAAGCAATCGGTTAATATATTGATACACTTTAAATTATGTGTACTAATTAAACCGATTACTTAAAATGATGTCAAAGTATTATGTGAAACAAAAAGATAAGGGAAAAACAAATACACATTATTATATGAGAAAGTACATAGCCCTCGCGCTTTGCTTTGGCGCAGTTGCATCGCTAAGCGCACAAAAAACGGCAGTAGATGCTGCAAAAAAACTGTCGGGTAAGCCTGATCAAATCAGTGAAGCTCGCACTCTGATAAACAGCGCGATGCAGGATCCAAGCACAGCAAATGATGCTAATACCTATTACATCGCAGGTAAAATAGAATTTGATGCTTTTGATAAACTTAATACCAAGCTTCAGACTTCCAAGGACGCGAATGTAGATCAAGGTGCTATGGGAATGAATTTGCTCAATGGATATAAATATTTTATCAAAGCCAGTGAGCTGGATCAATTACCAAACGAAAAAGGACAAGTAAAACCGAAATTCAGCGGTAATATCAGTGGCACATTCACAAAACGTGTAGGTGACTATTGGAATAGTGGTGCATACTTTTATGAAAAGCAGCAATACAATGATGCCTACGAGGCATTTTATGATTGTGGTGACATTGCAACAAAATATCCCACTACGATGAATGACAGCACCATAGCACTTGCATTTAAAAATGCAGGTTTGATGGCTTATTCAGCAAATGAGATTGAAAAAGCTGCCGATTCATTTAAACGCGCCCGTCTCACTAATGCTGCTGATGCTGAAGTATATACATACGAAATCGCATGCTGGCAGACTAAAGCACAAAGAGACACAACAGCCATTAAGCAAGCAGAAGAAGCAATATATGAAGTTGCACAACAGGGTCTGGAACATTTCGGCACCTCTCCCCTTTTCTTCCTCAGCAATTTGGTAAGTTATAAGGTAGATAAAAAAGCATATCCTGAAGCAATAGCTATAGTGGAAGGCGAGATTGCAAAGAATCCAGAAAACGGAAACCTTTATGGTCTGCTTGCTTACGTAGAAGACAGAGCGGGAAATGAAGCAAAGGCTGAAGAATTATATCGGAAAGTATTGGATACAGAATCTTCCGATTTTGACAATCTGAAGAATGCAGCTATATTCTTCTATAAGAAAGGAACTGAAGCTTATAATAAGATTGAAGGGAATTCAGCCGAAGCTCGTGCCGCCAAGACTGCAGTAAAGGAAAATTATTTTATTCCGGCATCAAAAGCCGGTGAACGCGCGCGCAAACTCAAACCGGATGACGGACAATTAAATTCGATAATTGACAATGTCGATTATGCAATAGCTACATATTTCTAATTCTCGGAATTCAGAATTGAAAAGAACACGGCGGGAGGTGAACATTAATCAAATGTTCGCCTCCTGTCTGATTTAGTAACATTGCTAATATTATTGTTTTGGTCATTTTTTAATTTGTTTAACAATAAAAAAAACAATACGATTAAATTTTTCAGATTTTTTTTGTAACTTTGCAACCTAAATGTATCTGTTGAGTATTGCCCAAAATGTTGTTGTATCCAACAGGAATTATCGTAAAACATTAAAATAGCTGAAAATAATTATTTATCAAGAGATGACCGGTATAAAAAAGATCAAATCAGCCCTAATATCAGTATACCATAAGGATGGCCTTGAAGATATCCTTAAGTTATTGGTAGACAATAATGTACGTCTTATTTCTACCGGTGGAACACACGACTTTATCCTTTCACTTGGATATGATTGTGATACAGTTGAATCTTTGACCGGGTATCCATCAATTTTGGGAGGACGAGTAAAGACACTTCACCCCACTGTTTTTGGTGGAATCTTGCGTAGAAGAGAGTGTGAAGCTGATATTAATGACTCTGAGAAATATTTAATTCCTGAGATTGATCTTGTAATTGTGGATTTATATCCGTTTGAAGACACAGTTGCTTCCGGTCAGAGTCATGACGCGATAATTGAGAAAATTGACATAGGTGGAATATCGCTAATAAGAGGAGCCGCCAAGAATTATAATGATGTCGTAATTGTTGCCTCAAAGAAGCAATATGAACCGCTGCTTGATATCCTAAAAAATAAGGGTGCGGAGACAACATTAGAAGAACGATTTAGATTTGCGCGTTGGGCATTTGGTGTCAGCTCAGCCTATGACAGCGCAATATACAGCTATTTTGACAGGGATTCAAACGAAGGATTACGTTTAGCCATAGATGGCTCAAAGTCTTTGAGATATGGAGAAAATCCCCATCAGAAAGGATGTTTCTACGGTGACTTTGAGAAAATGTTCAAACAGCTTCATGGCAAGGAGATTTCATATAATAATCTTTTGGATATAGATGCTGCTGTCAGTTTGATTAAAGAATTTGACAATCCGACAATAGCAATATTGAAACATAATAATGCTTGTGGCATTGCAACACGCGAGGATATAAAATCTGCATGGATTACAGCTTTGGCCTGTGACCCTGTTTCAGCATTCGGAGGTGTGATTATTTCCAACAGGGACATAGATAAAGATACTGCTGAAGAGATAGGAAAAATTTTCTTTGAAGTAATAATTGCTCCAAGATATTCTGAAGATGCACTTGCTGTTTTGAAGGAGAAAAAGAACAGAATTATTCTTGCATCGAAAGATATGTCAGTTCCGGTTAAGCGATATAGGTCAGCATTGAATGGACTTTTGTCTCAAGATTTTGATAATGTCAATATAGATAATACTACAATACACAGTGCCGGAACAAGAGAATGTTCTCCTGAAGAATATTCAGACTTATTGTTTGCCAACAAGGTAGTGAAACATTCGAAGAGCAATGCTATAGTGCTTGTTAAAAATGGAAGGTTATTGGGAAGTGGTGTCGGCCAAACTTCTCGAGTGGATGCACTCAAACATGCCATAGAGAAGGCAATATCGTTTGGGTTTGACCTACGCGGAGCATGTATGGCTTCAGATGCCTTCTTCCCGTTTAAAGATTGTGTAGAGCTTGCACATGAAGTGGGGATAACATCTGTGATACATCCCGGAGGATCAATTAGAGACTCAGAGTCAATCGATTTTTGTAAGGAGCATGATATTGCTATGCTTGTGACAGGAATTCGACATTTCCGTCATTAAAGAAATGAATTAAGAGATTAGATAAGTAATAAAGCAAATAAGATACCCGAAAATTTATTAAGAATGGGACTTTTTACATTTACACAAGAGATTGCGATGGACTTGGGAACTGCCAATTCCATTATAATTCATAATGACAAGATAGTGGTAGATGAACCTTCAGTGGTTGCTATCAATAATAAGAATGAAGAGGTGTTTGCTGTAGGTACACAAGCTGCACAAATGGAGGGTAAAGAGCCCCCCGGCAAGCGAACAATCAGACCGCTTCGTGATGGTGTAATTGCTGACTTCAAGGCTGCAGAGCAGATGATTCGCGGATTGGTAAAGATGGTGAGCAGCAAGCGTCGCCTTTTCACTCCATCTTTGAGGATGGTCGTTTGTATACCATCGGGGTCGACGGAGGTGGAAATTAGAGCGGTGCGCGATTCAAGCGAACATGCCGGGGGTAGAGATGTGTATATGATCTACGAACCTATGGCTGCTGCACTTGGTATCGGACTTGATGTAGAGGCTCCTGAGGGTAATATGATTGTGGATATAGGTGGCGGTAGCACAGAGATTGCCGTGATTTCATTGGGTGGAATTGTGAGCAATGAAAGTATCCGTATCGCCGGAAATGAATTGACGGCAGATATTCAGGAGCATATGGGAAGAGTGCATAACCTCAAGGTGGGAACGGCTGAGGCAGAACGAATAAAGATTAATGTCGGGTCAGCGTTACCTTTACTTGAAAATCCACCGGAACCATATGTGGTATGCGGTCCGAATAAGATGACTGCACTTCCGATGGAAGTTCCTGTGACATATGAGGAGATTTCTCATTGTATTGAGAAAACTATCATGAAGATAGAATCTGCTGTCTTAGGTGCGTTGGAGAAGACTCCGCCTGAATTGTATTCGGATATTGTGCGTAATGGTGTTTATCTTGCCGGTGGTGGTGCATTGCTTAGAGGTCTTGCAAAGAGATTTTCAGATAAGATTGGCATTGAGTTTAAGATTGCCGATGATCCATTACATGCAGTAGCGAAAGGCACTGGAGTTGCGCTTAAAAATATTGGTAAATTCTCATTCCTTATCCGCTAAGGAATGGGGATTTGCCCGTTAAATTATTCTAACATTTTAGAGGAATAATTTAATTGTCGGACGGGAATTAATCGTTCCGGTCGATGATGAGTCGATTGGAAGATATGTGTTATAATGCACTTTCTTTTAAATTATTAATTTATGATGAAGGTGCATAATCAAAGTGAGACTGACAATAAGATATTTATTCTTATAAAATTTCGGCAGGCAGGTGCGCAATCTACTTAATTTTATTATAAGATACAGCACATGGTTCGTGTTTGCGTTCTATGTGGTGGTAAGTTGTACCTTGTTGTTCCGCAATAATGCATATCAGCAATCAGTATATTTGACGTCGGCGAATGTTGTGTCATCTTCACTATATGGAGTTCGTTCTGATATTACATCATATATTGGATTGCGAAAAACAAATGAGGATCTTCAGGCCGGGAATGCAGCGTTAGTTAATCGGGTTCTTGCGTTGGAGCTTGAATTGAAAAAATATAAAGCTTTGGCAGGAGACACCGGTTCTATAGACGGGGTTTCCAGATTTGATTATGTATTGGCATCAGTATTGAATAATTCAACTCGCCATCCTCGCAACTATTTCAATATTGACAAGGGATACGCAGATGGTGTCAAGCCGGGAATGGGGGTAATGGATCATAATGGAGTTGTAGGAATTGTCAATGTCTGTGGAAAAAACACGTCAAGGGTTATTTCATTGCTCAATGTAACTCAGCATTTTTCAGCCAAATTAAAAGATACTCCGTTTGTAGGGTCATTATCTTGGCGTGGGAGTGATCCTTCAGTCGCATATTTTGATGAGATTCCTAAGCATGCGAAGTATAGGATTGGTGAAACGGTTGTGACAAGCGGTTATTCCACGACGTTCCCGGAGGGTATGCCGGTAGGAACAGTAATAGGACAAGTTAAGGGTCTTGATGACAATTATATAACGTTGAAGATACGCTTGGCTTCAGATTTTCAGAATTTATCTGCTGTGAGGGTGATAAAAGATAGTATGAAGCCGCAGTTGGATAAGCTTCAGGAGTATGATAATCCGGATTTGAAAGAAATGGATAAGAAATGAGCAGGGATACACTTGACATAGCCGCGCTATTTATAATAATGGTGCTTGTGCAGGTTCTGGTATTTAACCACGTTGTGTTATTCCATGTGGCAGTTCCGATTATCTTTATTTATTTTATAATTCGAGTATCAATGGGGATTGATACAAAAGTTTTGTTAACATTGTCATTCATACTTGGATTTATAGTAGATGTATTCAGTGACACGCTTGGTGTAAATACGTTAAGCTGCACCATATTGGCAATGTTGAAGAGGCCGATATTTTACTCATACGTCCAAAGAGATGATAATGTGAAAGATATAGTGCCCAACATATCGAGATTGGGAATATTTGACTATTCAAAATATCTTTTGACGATGACGGGAATTTATTGTGTACTATCGTTCACAATAGAATATTTTTCGTTTGCGAGCGTTAAAGATATAATAATAGCAACGTTGTCGAGTACGTTTTTAAGCTTCATATTGATGCTTGGTATCGACAGTTTAATGATATCTCGTCGTGAGAAAAGACTATAATCTTGAGAAAAGGAAATATATAGTCGGGGGATTTATATGTATTCTGGTAGTCATTTATCTAATCAGACTGTTTAATCTTCAGATAGGGGATTCAACGTATAAGGATAGTGCTGACAGTAATGCATTTCTAAAGAAGATAATCTATCCGGCTCGTGGATTAGTTTATGACCGAAATGGCAAGCTGGTGATTTTTAATCAACCGGCCTACGATGTGATGCTTGTTCCGAAGGATGTAGGTCAGTTTGATACTGCATCGTTGTGTACAGTTTTGGGAATTGACAGAACGAAATTTGACAAATTATGGGCCGATATGAAGGATAAGCGGAAGAATCCGGGATATTCTTCGTATAGGGCTCAAAAGCTTGTGTCACATCTTTCGCAAGAGGAGTATGGGAGATTGCAGGAAAAGCTTTATCTTTTTCCGGGATTCTTTATTCAGAAACGTACTATAAGGCAATATAATTTTAAGTCCGGAGCAAATGTGTTGGGGAATATTCGAGAAGTATCAGCTGAGGATGTTGAGAAAGACCGTTATTATCGTTCGGGAGATTATACCGGAGACTTGGGGATAGAGAAGAGTTACGAAAAGGCTCTGAGAGGAGTAAAGGGGATGGAAATTATGATGAAAGCTGCAAATGGCAGAATTCAGGGGAAGTATGAGAATGGAATACATGATGTAGCACCGGTAGCCGGCAAGGATTTGAAATTATCTCTTGATATGGAGCTTCAGGAATTTGGGGAGACATTAATGCAAGGTAAAATCGGTGCTATCGTTGCCATAGAACCAGCCACAGGTGAGATTCTTGCACTTGTGACCGCTCCCAATTATGATCCTAGGCTATTGATAGGAAAAGAGAGAGGGAATAATTACGCAAAGTTGGTAAAGAACCCATATAAGCCATTGTTTGACAGGGCTCTGCAGGCGGCGTATCCTCCCGGCTCAACGTTCAAGCCCACTCAGGGATTGATATTTCTTCAGGAAGGAGTCGTGAATAATAATACGATGTATCCGTGTCATCATGGATATGTTAATGGTATACGAGTAGGATGCCATGGTCATGCTTCTCCGATTTCGCTTAAACCGGCTTTGCAGACATCATGTAATGGGTATTTTTGTTGGGGACTCAAAAATTTTCTTGATAAGAAAGGGACAACTGCATCAGATCAGTTGACAAAATGGAAAGATTATATGGTTTCGATGGGGTATGGATATAAGCTTGGTGTGGATCTTCCTCATGAGAGTCGTGGCTTTATTCCAAACTCCGATTTTTATAACAGTTCATTCCGCGGTTCTGATTGGAGTGCTAATTCCATAATATCGATTTCAATCGGACAGGGTGAAATTCTTGCCACTCCATTGCAGATTGCTAATTTGGGAGCAACGATAGCCAACAGGGGATTTTTCTATACGCCGCATGTGGTCAAGGAGATATCAGATAGTACCATAGATAAGAAATATAAGGTTAGACATACTCCCGGGATTCGCCGTGAATATTATGAGACTATGGCTGAGGGTATGAGAATGGCTGTCCTGGGAGGCACATGTAAAGGGGCGAATCTTGCGGATATAGAGGTATGTGGAAAAACAGGAACAGCACAAAATCCACATGGTAGGGATCACTCGGTTTTTATGGGATTTGCGCCATATCATAATCCAAAGATTGCGATATGTGTGTATGTGGAGAATGCAGGATTCGGAGCATCATTCGGAGTTCCCATAGGAGCTTTAATGATAGAGAAATATCTTAAAGGGGAACTTCCCGAGGGCAGAAAAGCAGTAGCGCAATCAATGAGTCACACTAAAACTATAGCATCAAGTGGAGTTAAGAAGCACTGATACGGGCACAACAATTTTCAGAGCGCTCGATTGGACGACGTTGATACTGTATTTATTGCTTGTCACTATAGGAGCAATCAGTATTTATGCGGCAAGTTATGATTTTGATAATGCGTCGTTATTTGATATGACAGAGTTTAGTGGTAAACAATTCTTATGGATTGGTCTTGCTTTGGTAATTGGTCTTGTTATTTTCCTGCTTGATTACAGGCTATATGAGGCATACGCCTACCCTATATATGCGTGTGTAATATTGTTATTGATAGTTACAATATTTATAGCTCCGGATATAAAGGGGTCGCGTTCGTGGCTTGTATTCGGACCGGTAAGTTTGCAGCCTGCTGAATTTGGTAAATTTGCGACAGCTCTTGCACTTGCGAAACTGTTTGAAAGTTATAATTTCAATCTTAATGAGAAGATTTCGAATTATGCACGCGCGTTGATTATAATTTTTCTCCCGATAATATTGATATTAATGCAGCAAGAGACGGGAAGTGCGTTGGTATATTTGTCGTTGGTGTTTGTACTGTATAGAGAGGGGATGCCGGGAATAATATTGTGTTCAATATTGTGTGCGGTGACATATTTTGTTGTTGCGGTAAAATATTCCACTCCTTTAATTTTGGGTATTCCATGTGGGGAGTTCAGCATTTTTTTGATAATAATCACAATATATTGTGGTATGTTGCTGTTTTATTGTAGGGATATAATAATAGCACGTAATGTTATCTTAGGGTTTATCGGGACAGGAATATTGATAACAGTCTTAACTCTATGCGGCATTAATATAAGCGGTAGACTATATTTTATATCGTCTATAATATTGGCAGTCGGTTATACTGCGATAGCGATGTTTCGGCACCGGATTGGTCGATTTGTTGTTACAATAGTTTTTGCTATTGTCTCGGTGATGTTCCTGTTTTCAGTCAATTATGTGTTTGGCAATATATTGCAACCGCATCAGCAACAAAGGATTTTAGTATCTTTCGGTATTGAGGATGACATCCGAGGGGCGGGATATAATGTCAACCAATCAAAAATCGCAATTGGGTCGGGAGGGTTGACCGGAAAGGGTTTTTTGAACGGGACACAGACTAAGTTGAAATATGTTCCAGAACAGCATACAGATTTTATTTTCTGCACAATTGGTGAAGAACATGGGTTCATAGGTTCTGCATTCGTGTTATTGCTATTTGTCGGGTTGATTTTAAGATTAATAACAATAGCAGAGCGACAACGAACGTCGTTTGGAAGGGTTTATGGATATTGCGTTGTATCGTATTTGATTTTCCATTTGGCGATAAATGTTGGAATGGTGCTTGGGTTGTGTCCTGTTATTGGCATACCGCTTCCTTTTTTTAGTTATGGCGGGTCGTCATTATGGGGATTTACAATACTGCTTTTTATATTGTTGAAAATAGATGCCGCAAGAAAAGAGCGTCGGGACTAACAAAATGTTATTTCAAGTGTTATAAATTTAGATTAAACGTTATCCAAAAATAAATTACATGGCAAACAAAAGAGAAATCAAAAAGTATGTTCAAGCTCTTGGTTCATCAATATGCGAAAGCATGATGATGGCATATTATAATGTAGAGGGAATTGACAAAGATTCAGTAGAACAAGCCATCGGTAAAGTGCTTGGCGCCATAGGGGTGGCAAAAAGTCATTCGAACATATTTTTTAACAAGGGAGTGAAGGACTTCGGCAGCGAAAAGGAGTATCTTAAAGAAAAAAGAAATTTCTTCCGTACACTTTTCACGAAGGTTGTAAAGGATTTCAACACAGAGGTAGAAGCAGCTATGAAGCAATTTAATGCTGCAATCCCGGATAGTGTAAAGAAGCAGAACATATCTGCATCAAAATAAAAAAGGCAATCTCGCGAAAATATTCATTTAAGCGTGAGTATAAGTCAATAAAATATGAATTTTTGGGGACGAATTCTCAAGGTGGCCGGATGGAGTGTAGAGATTACTGCACCACATAGAGATAAATGTGTCATCTGTGTGGCTCCCCATACGTCCAATTGGGACTTCATATTAGGACTGTTTGCTTATTATTCCCTGGGTAGAAAGGCCAATTTTCTAATGAAGGAATTTTGGTTTTTCTTCCCGCTTGGGATATTATTGAAGAAACTGGGGGGGATACCGGTGCCTAAAGTTCATGGCGGAGATTTGACAGGACGTATCATAGAGCTGTTTAAGAAGCGAAGTTACGTGAATCTGGCTGTTACTCCGGAAGGAACAAGAAGTAAAACGCATACCTGGCGTAAAGGTTTTTTGTATATTGCAGAAGGGGCAAATGTTCCTCTGCAACTTGGCGTTATTGATTTCCAGAACAAAAAAATAATAATAAAAGATGAATTTATTGTAACAGGAAATGTAGATAACGACATGAAGCGAGTAAAGGATTATTATTTACAATATCGTGATGTCGGTAAATATCCTGATAAGTTTAGCATATAGTCACATCTTTTATATTTGCGAAATAATTAAATACTACTAATTTATTATCATGAAGCTCAAAGTGGCTCTATTCCCCCAAAATATAATCTGGGGTAATAAAGAGGCAAATCTAAAGACTATAGAGAAAACCTTGTGTCAATTGCATCCGGATACGGAGTTGCTGATACTTCCGGAGACGTTCTCCACGGGGTTTCCTTCCGGAGATAAGGAGCAGATAAGACCATTGGCAGAAAGGAATAGTGGTGAGACGATGGAATTTATTCGCGCGATGGCCAAAAAGTATCAACTTGCCATATGCGGCTCGTTTATAGCTGATTCCGGAGGTTCTTTGTATAATCGTGCTTTTTTTATAGAGCCGGGGGGAGAGGAAACCTTTGCGGATAAAAGACATTTATTCACAATGGCAGGTGAGCATCATTCATTCTCACGCGGATATGACAGGCTTTCTGTGAGATATCGGGGATGGAACATATCCATGGTGATATGTTATGATATTCGCTTCCCTGTATGGTGCAGAAATGTGAGGAATCAATACGATGTTCTTATCGCTGTAGCAAATTGGCCCAAAGTGAGAGTGGATGCATGGAATAAGCTACTTTATGCGCGTGCAATAGAAAATGAGTGTTATGTGCTTGGGGTGGATTGTAACGGACTGGATTCCAAAGGATTTGAGTATGACGGCAGTAGCGTTGCTCTTGATTTCAAAGGTAAGGAGATAGGAGTAAAGATTGGAGCAGAGACAAACACCGACTGTGAATATGATCAAAGTAATTTGATTATATATGCAACGCTTGATAAAGAACGTCTTGATAAATTTCGAGAGAAATTTCCGGCTTGGAATGATGCTGATGTTTTCAATATTGAAACGAATTGATATTAGAAAAAAATGGTCATAGCACCATTTTTTTTTATATCTATATTGTAAATATAAAAAATTATTTGTATCTTTGCGCGTATATATAATGATAAAATAAAATGATATTAATCCTAATCAAAGATACTGCATCATGAGTAACAAATATTTGATAATAAATTCAAGAGATGAATTCTTACGAATAGAATTTGATAAAATTATAGCATTTGAATCAGATGGTAATTATACTAATATCATCATGACTAACAAAGTTAAGGCTATGGTTGGTATGAATTTGTCTCAGATGCAGCAAGTGCTTGTCAATACTTTGGGAGAATCAGCTGTGACATTTGCCAGAGTAGGGAAAAGACACATAGTAAATTTGCAGTACGTATATCGAATCAACATCCCGCAGCAAAAGTTATATCTAAGTGATAATGAAAACTTTGTCTTTGTTACTACGGTTTCAAAGGAAGCATTGAAACAATTGCGGGGAGTTTATTCCGGAGTGTTAGGATAAATTGTCTAATGCCAAGGCAAAGTAAATAGGAAATAAACATCTCCGGTTAAAATTTCCAAAGGGAATTTTAACCGGAGATGCAGTAAAAAAATAAATGACGCAATCATATGATTGCCATAAGAAATAACAGTTTTATATCGAATAAGAAAATAGGGGAAATATACAATGAAATATATTAATGATTCAAAGATATTGATAGGGAGATCTAATGAAGGGAACAGACTTGAACTTGCTGTCTATAAATGCGGAAGGCGAGCTTCCGGAGTTGTCAGCACGATGCAGCCGGTGCCCGGAAGCGTCAGTCGACTTGACAAAAATAATGACAGGGCGCATTGCAGCCTTGTCATTGATGCAAAAGGAAATATGACGATAGCTAATCTCAAGTCACTTAATAAAACATTTGTAGATGGGATGCAGATTCAGCAGCGTTCAATTGATGCAATGAGTCAAGTGATGTTGGGAGGTGATTATTATTGTCTGGATCTTCAATCAATACTTGCAGAAGCAGAGATTCTGGGGAAGAAGATATTGGACAATGTTAATGGTGTGGCTGCCAATGTTGGTGGTGGCGGTGGAAATCAGCAAACTGTAGACATACGGCCTCTTCAGGCTGTATGGGAAGAGTTTGAATATGAGAAAGACCAGATTTCAAAACGGCGCAAACGTCTGGGAATCATGATGTCAATTTCGCCGATTTTTACAATTGGCGGTGCAGCCATTGCCGGATTCGCAAATTCATTGAGTCTTGGGAAAGAGATCCAGACAGGTATGTGGATATTTTCAGCGATAGCATTTTTATTCATGGTGATTGTGCTTGTGATGAGAGTTAAAGATAACTCGGAAGCAGAATTAAAACAGGTAACAGAGAAATTCCTAAGGAACTATCATTGTCCAAAGTGTCATAAGTTTGTAGGTAATATGCCCTATTTCCTGATTAAAGAAATGCCTAAATGTCCCGGTTGCGGGTCAAAATTTATATCTTAGGAAGAGATATGAAATCAAAAATACAATTTCATCAATAAATGAGCATAGTTTATAAAGAAAGGTAATTAAAACTTGCATCTGAGAAAATGATATTGTAATTTTGCTAACACAAACAAATAACGTAACCAAAATTAACAACAATATGGAGAATCTGAACGAAAAAACTCAAATGGTGAATGAAGCAACGGAACTTAACCATGTAGAGAATGTAAACATGGAAGGTGCTGAGAATGAAGTAGTGGAAGAGCATGGAAAGAAATCAAGCAAAGCTACAGTGGTTAGCGCCGCAGCCGGAGTAGCCGGTGGTATAGGTGCAGGAATCGGCGCTGCAGCTTTGTGGCCTGGAGAAGCCAATGCTGCAGAAGGTGAAGCTCTCAATAATGAGGAGGATGTCTTGGCAGAAAAGGCCGAAGCTCCGGAGCCGGTAGCTGAGGTAGTCACCCACACTACAGTTCATCATGTGTATGTAGACCATACAGGAGATGAAAATGTTCCACCCACAGAGACAGCTGAGGTGCTTGAATATACTCATCTTGTAGATGGTGACGGACAGCACATCGGAGATATGGCTACGGTGAAAGAAGACGGTGTTCATTCAGTATACATGGATACAGATCTTGACGGCGAAGCTAATCAAAGATGGACAGACGTTAATAACAATTTCGAAATAGATGAAGGAGAGGTTGTAGATGTAACAAACGATCATGTCTCAATGAATACGTTCCAGAATAATGCCCAAAGCACTAACGTAGCACAAATAAATCTTGAGCCGGAGCCGACAGAGCCGGTGATTGATTATACTGCAGATGCCGGTCATGATTTGTCAATGAATAATGATATGGATATGCCGGATTACGTTAATGATGCAGACGTTGATTCGTTTGTAGGGTAATCAAAGACGCTTTCAACCATCCAGATTGCAAGAATTGTGTGAAAATCAATGTTTGAAACATACTTTTCTTCAATCCTAAGATTCTCAAAAAATATAAAAAAGGCCGGAGTCTGGATATTCCGGCATTCCGGCCTAATTTTTTGACTATAATTATTATCCTCTAACCTACTCTACTCCTTAAATAATTTAAGAGAATATTCTTCTCAGATTAGAAATACAGTTGAGATAATCAACTCAGACTAAAACGGGGAAAATGAGACCATCAAGATCCATAGCCGCTTCAATATTGACGATGTCACTTGCGTTAATTTCCTTCGAAGGATTGGCATACGATTTTTCATATACAGATGATAACAATAATACGTTATATTTTGAAGTGATATCAAAAAACGGGAATGCGCATAGAGCAAGAGTCACTTATGGGGGTTCTATTAATGAGCCGATTGGCAAAGAAAATATCATTAAAGGAGAGATTGTCATACCCGCTTGTGTTATTGACAATGGGAAAAATTATGATATTACGCAGATTGGCCCAATGGCATTCGCCGGACAAACGGGAATAAGTGGTATCAAGATGCCAGAAACCATTGACAGCATCGCACCATTTGCGTTTGACGGATGTGAAAATTTGATAGAGATTACTTATCCCAAGAAGCAAGTCAAGGTATCGGATGATGCATTTAATAATTGTAAATTATTAAGGGATGTCAACTTCGGTTCTTCATGGAAAGAGATTGATTTTTATCCATATAGATGGTCAGAAAATCTGAAAGATATAAAAATTCCTTTTGGCACGACGCTGGTAAAAAATTTTGAAGAGCTTTCATATTTGGAGAATATCTCTTTGAGTGAACCTGTAGATGAAAATGAGAAATCTACATACGATACACCGGATAATTGTCTGTATCATAAGGAGACAAAATCTCTCAAAGTTCCTGTCGGAATAGAAGGTGTTTTTGAGATTCCGGAATCTGTTAATGAGATTACCGGAAATACGTTTTGGGGATGTTCTAAAATTGAAAAGATTATCATACCTTCCCAACTATCGAAAATCTCATACGATTCTTTTTCTACTCTCGAGAATTTACATGAGATAGAAATTTCATCCCGACCCAAAGGGAATATCTTGACGAATTTGGTTTTGAGTGAACCGGGGAAGAGTCGCGGTGTCCTGCTGTTTGTGGTTTGGAATCCTGAAGTTACCCTCTATGTTCCTGAAAAGGATCTGGTTAATTACAACAAATGTGTGATGAGTAATATCCCGACGGATATGGACATTAATTTATACAATATCAATGAAACAGGCACAATAGTTAGGGATATTGAAGGGAGTATATTGAAAAACATCAAAGCAAAATCCAAATAAAATCAACATTATGAGAACTATAAATAAGAGGTTACATCAAATTGCTAAGATTTTCGCTTTGATTATTGTGGTGAGTTTTGTTGCTCCTGTATATGCACAAACCATACCAAATATAAAAATCAAAAATAACACTCAAAATAAAAGACCCACTAAACCATCAAAGAAAAATAATGGAAACAAACGCCCAATAGTAACAAACAATCAAGGATTGTTAATGCTTATGGGACCGCAAAATAATACAGGAACTACAAATAATACTGATTTAAATACTGTATCTGAAGCAAGTCAACGATTGGACGCAATAGTCAACAATTCTGCACCAAATCCGGAAGATATAAAAAAGATTAAAGAATTGGATGCAGAAATCAGCATTCTTGATGGTAAAATAAAGGAAAGCCGGCAAGCTTATGATTCAATGAAATGGGAAAGAAACAGAAGCGTATCTGAATTTAAAAGAGACAAAAAAACGGCTGATAAACAAATGTGTTTATTGAAAGCTGAAAAGTTAAAAAAGGAATTATTGCGAGCTGAACTTCAAAAGAAAAATCCAATAAAATAAATATAAACAACCGCCATATCTCTCCGCAAAAAAACAAAAACATTCAAACAACACTTTTCTCTTCTCAAAAACATTTTACAATTATGAACGAAAATACAATCTACGATCGTCCTGATTTTAATCAGAAAAATGAAGAGACTCAATATGATAATCTTCAGTCACAAAACAGGGACAACGAGCAATTAATAGAAGATACAAACACACCCAATGAAGAGCAGGCTGAGCGTCATGCAAAAGGGATGTCAAAAGGAGCTAAAGCAGCTGCAGGAATAGGTGGAGGAATCCTTCTTGGAGGTCTTGCCGTCGGTCTTACTTCAATGGCCAAGAACGATGGTGATGAGGCAGCCCAAAAGAGCGATACTGAAGATAGACCTGATTGGCTTGTTAACGATAATGTTAAAGTGGCTCACAATGTGACTGACGACATGAGCTTCGATGAAGCTTTTGCCGCAGCTCGTGAGGAAGTGGGTCCCGGTGGAGCATTTGAATGGCACGGTAAAGTGTATGGCACATATACATCTAGTGAATGGAATAGTATGTCTGCTGCAGAAAGAAATGAATGGAGTGCAAATTTTGAATGGGATAATATTACTCCTGAACATGGTTCTGTCGCTTCAAGTCATACAGCACACCACACTACAACTGTGCATGAAGAACATATTTACGTTAAACACGATGATACGACTTCCAATACAAATAACAACAATGATGAGGCGAATCGTGTAAGAGAAACAACTGACACACCAACGCGTACAGGTAATCAAACTACACATACACCCGGTCATACAGGTGGAGAAGGAGAGTCAGAATTTGAGGTGCTTGCCGTGGTGCATGACGATGAGAACAATACGAATCTCGGTTTGCTCAAAATTAATGGTCAGGATGTATATGTTATTGACCTTGATAATGATCAGACATTCGATGTCATGGCCTATGACCAAAATCATGATGGAAAGATTGACCAAAGTGAATACATTGATATCCGCGATGGCGGAGTAACAGTGGAGTCTTTAGGCGGCTATCGAGTAAATGAGGAACTCATGGCTCAAAGAAGTATGTCAGAAGAGCAGTCGGGACATGAAGGAGACAATTTGGATTATAGTCAAGATACAGGCAATGAACAAAACGGTGAGGAAATATTAACCGGTAATCATGCTGACGAAAATTCAGAAATCATTGAATCTTCTGACGATAATCTTGCCGATACCGGTGTTGAAGTGGTTGGCATAAACGATGATACGACTATCTCCAAAGCTGATATCGCTGATGTTCAAGTAGATGTCGAGGAAAATCCGACAGCTGAAGTGACAGGCGCGGAAGCAGAAGTAACTGTTGCTCAAAATGCTGATGTGACAGGAGTGGAGGCTGATGTCATAGGGACTCAAGCAGATATGGCTCATGTGGAATACAATGAGGTGAATCCAAATGATAATTATATCGCTAATGACTCATACGATGTAACATCCAATTATACAGCAGAAAGCGGTGTTCAAGATATAGAAATGGGTACAAGTGAAGACTTGTATACTGACAATAGCCTTGATGGTAATGATTATATTGACCCAACAATAGACGGAATGGCATAAAATATTAGAGATGGGAATATGAATATTCCCATCTCTCCCCTATTTAATATTTAATCAATATCAGCGATTAATCGTAATAATAGGATTTCAAGATTAGTTATATTACGATGAGAAGGATAATTTTTCTACTCAGCATATTTATCTTTGCAGTAAGTACTCACGCTAAAGTATATTTAGTTTGTGCCGGGGTATCTGATTATCCGGGCACAAAGAATGATTTGAAATTGCCTGCAAAAGATGCAAAAACATTTCACGATTTGTGTCTCTTAAACAAGATGGCAACATCGATTCTGCTGTTGGACAAACAAGCGACATCATCGAATATAATAAAGGAGATGGAGAAACTTTATTCGAAGGCCGGTGCGGAAGATGAAGTTATTTTCTACTTTAGCGGACACGGATACCCGGGAGGGTTTGTAGCTTATGACGGGAGTCTGCCTTACTCCAAAGTTAGAGCTGCAATGTCAAAAGGGAAAAGTAAACACAAAATGATATTTGCAGATGCTTGTTTTTCCGGGAAAATCAGGGAGAATAAAAAGTCATCATCAACAGAGGATAATGATGCTAAAAAAGCTGATGTAATGTTGTTTTTATCTTCCAGAGGAAATGAAAAATCCTATGAAAGATGGGGAATGAAGAATGGAATGTACACTACATATCTGTCACAGGGATTAAAAGGATCCGCCGATACGAATCACGATAGAATAATTACGGCTAAAGAACTTTTTGATTATGTGAACAAAAACGTATCTACTGTATCAAGAGGGAAACAGCATCCGGTGATGTGGGGGAAATTTTCCGATAATATGCCAATAATGAAATGGTAATTAATTTATCCGGCATTGAACGAGATAAATTATTTTAACATAAAATAAAAAATAAAGAGGACTATAAGTCATGAACGATTTGATTCAAAAAAAATGCCCGACATGCGGTGCAATTCTAACAATAAAAAATCAAGGAGGTTTAGATAATACTACTGTAACATGCCCGGTATGCCATCAAACGTATCCCTTTACCAAGATGGTTGATGTGGCTACCAAGAAGTCATCTGCTGGTGGATATCAGCCTGATGCCGCTACTCAAGTAGGCGGGTATAATTCCAATACGACGATAGGTCATTTTTTACAACAGCCCAATAATCGTATTTATCGACTCATTATGGGTAGAAATGTTATAGGAAGAGAGTGTGCATCATCGAATGCCACTATACAGATTAATACCGGAACAGGTCTTAAAATGAGTCGTCAACATCTTACTGTAGACGTAAAGAGAGATCCACTCGGTAACGTAGTTCATGAATGTTACTTATGCAAGCCTCAATGTAACGATACATTTATAAATGGAGCCAAACTACATTTCGGTGATCGTGTGATTCTTCAGCATGGTAATCAGTTACGACTGCCTGATGCGACATTTATATTTGTTATAGAGGATGATGAAGCCACACAGAAAATCTAATCTCTCAATAGAATTATAATTTATAATAATAAATTTCCTAAAGATTCCACACCTTACATGAAATATAAAATTAGAGTTCGTTCCATCTACGAATTTGGAAAAAGAAAGGATGCTCTTGGTAATGCCCACCAGGAAGATAGTATATTCCCGACAGAATCGGCGTTGAATGATTCAGACCGCGTATTTATTTTATGTGATGGCATGGGTGGCCATGACAAAGGGGAAGTGGCAAGCGCTACTGTATGCTCCACTATGGGAGAGACTGTTTTGCGTGAAGTGGCGGATTCTGAAGGTGCGTTCTCAGATTGTGTGCTTCAGGATGCGTTGGCTGCTTCTTTTAAAGCTCTTGACGAAAAAGACAGCGGTGCTGTGAAAAAGATGGGAACTACAATGACATTCTTGAAACTCCATAACGGTGGTTACACAGCAGCTCATATCGGAGATAGCAGAATATATCATTTCCGACCGGGTGCTTCTCCATCTACTACAAAGATATTATTCAAGAGCGAAGATCACTCTTTGGTGAATGATCTTATAAAGATTGGTGAACTTACAGAAGAGGAGGCTCGCAACTATCCGCAACGGAATGTCATTACAAGAGCCATGCAACCTCATGACGAGCGTCTGCCAAAAGCTGATGTGCATCATTCTTCGGATATCAAGAAAGGAGATTATTTCTATATGTGTTCAGATGGTATGCTTGAACAAGCCACTGACGATAATCTTAAATTCTTTTTCTCCAAGGAGTCTGCAGTAGATACTATTGATAAGAAAGTAGAAGCTCTTACTCTTGCAACAATGGAAAACAGCGATAATCATACTGCTTTCTTGATTGAGATTATTGATGTTGAGGGTAAAGCCATGCCTATAGAAGAATGTACGACACAACAATGCCCTCTTCTTATATTTAAAGATCGGGAAGCGTCACCGGTTCGTAAGCTCGAACCGATTATCAACCCTACACAAGCTGCGGTAGAGTCAACCGCAATTTCCGATATCTCTTCAAAAAGGGTTCGTAAGTCATCAACTCGTGGCGCCTCAACACAAAAAGCGGATGACAAGAAAAATAAAAATTCAATTTTGATTTATATCCTTTCAGCATTGCTTGTTGTTCTCGTCATCTTGGTAATATATTTCTTCTTGATTAAGGGGAAACAGGAGATGCCAGAAAATGATATACCCGATGAAGATGATGCAAGAATCGAGAATATCAAGACAAATGTCCATTCAACAAGAAGTGAGGAGCCGTCCAATTATGAAGCTGTTCCAACTGGAGTAAAAAATTGTGAGACTCGCACAAAGGTTGTAATTAAAAATAAAGTTCAGACAAATAAACCCGTAATAAACAATCCAACAAACGAAAATATTGTCGATCATACAAACACCGTGACATCTCAAGAATTAATTAAAAAACCTGAGAAACCGGTTGAAGATAAGACTAAAAAGGAGGTAAAAAGAAACAGTCTAAAAGATAATAATGATAAAAGGACAGATAGAGAATAATTTTGCCTTACCTATCGGAACAACACTTGAAGGTAAAGACTTTAATTACAAGATTGTAGAAGTTTTAGGTCAGGGTTCATTCGGAATAACATATCGCGTGGAGCTGCTCGGAAAATCCGGGCAGCCCACATCCATGTTTATGGCAATGAAGGAATTCTTTATGAATGACTTCAATGGTAGAACCGGGACTGATGTTACAAGTAGCAATGAACAAGGTGTTTTTAAAGATTACAAACGCAAGTTCATACGTGAGGCAAAAAATATTTCTAACGTATTTCATGATAATATAATAAAAATAAAGGAAATATTTGAGGCGAACAATACTGCATATTTTGTCATGAACTACATAAATGGCGGTTCCCTTGACAATCTTATACAAAAGCGTGGTAAACTTTCTGAAAGAGAAACACTTGAGATAGCAGAACTACTATGCGATGCGTTAATACATCTTCACTGTAAAGGATTGCTTCATTTAGATGTGAAACCCGGTAACATAATGATGATATCCGACCGGGTTCCTATTCTTATTGATTTTGGACTGTCAAAATATTTCAAAGAGGATGGTGAGCCGGAATCAAGCACAAGAATCGGAGCCGGCACCATAGGTTATGCTCCAATCGAGCAAGCAAGTTATTCGTCTCAATCCGGAGTGGAAATTCCTGCCACATTGGATATCTATGCAATTGGTGCTACAATGTATCAAATGCTGACAGGACTTCGCCCTGCTGATGCATCCACTATCCTAAATCAGGGATTTCCATACCAATCACTAAGTTCTGCCGGGGTGAGTGAAGAAACAATTGCTATAGTAGCTAAAGCTATGTCACCTGCAGTTGTTAACAGATATCAAACTGTGCCCGAACTGTATGATGCGATTAAATATGATTTATCGACCAACTTCGGCTCAAGCATCATTGCTGAATTAGATAAAAATTATGACAAAACACAGATTGACTCTATAGCGGACAATAATGCCTCATTGGGCAAAGCATTTGTTATTGATGCAAATATAAATCAAAATGAGGGTATAGAGGAAGAAGCCAAAGAAGAAAATTCAAGTGTGGAGTCGTCGGATGAGGTGACTTCATCATCAGAAAATCAAAATCCCGGGCGAAAACCTGTAATCTTTTACGTATTGACAGCTCTGATTATTATCATAGTGGGATTACTTGTTTATTTCTTTATGATAGGAAAATTCGCTACAAAACATACTACGCTTGAAACAGACACAGTGACTTCAACTACCCCAATTGTCAAAGATACAATCTCTGTTACAACTACTCTTCCCCAAAAAGATAGTGTAATTACAGAACCATCGTCAGTGCAAAATTCAACAAATATAATTTCAAATAAGAAATTGAAGAAAGCTCCTGTGAGCACTTATGATAGAGAGGGAAATAAGGCTTCAATAACAAAACCTCAAACAGAAAACCCTGATAGACCGGAAACTCCGGAGCACAAAAATAATACAAAAGAACCGACAATAAAGAAGAATATAACAGATAAGAGTGATAAGAAGCGTGGGACACAGGATGTAGAAAGCTTTGAATTTTAAATATTAAAATTTAAACTAAACAGAATCTTATGAGCGAGGGATATGTAAATTCATTAAAAAAAGGTGCCATATTGACCGGTATCGATTATAAATATCTAATCCAAAGCGTGATAGGAAGTGGTACGTTCGGTATCACATATCTTGCTCTTATGCTGGATAAAGATGGGAAAGAGCTTGGGATGTATGCTTGCGTAAAGGAATTCTTTATGAGTGACATAAACTATCGTTCAGGTGAAGAAGTTAAAATTCCTGCAGATTCTGCAACGTTTAAAAATTATTTAAGAAGATTCAAAAGAGAATCACGAACCGTCAGCACGATACATCATCCCAATGTGGTCAAAGTGATTGAGAGTTTCGATGGGAACGGCACATCCTATTATTCAATGTCTTATATTGTAGGGGGATCTCTTGATGCACGACTTAAAAGAGAAGGACGATTAAGCGAAATAGAATCAATCAGAATTATTCTTGAACTGGCAAAAGCTCTTGAATATCTTCATGGCAAGCGGATTCTGCATCTTGATATAAAGCCGAGCAATATATTAATGATGGATGGAAGAATCCCGGTTCTTATTGACTTCGGTTTGGCTAAAAATTTGTCGGTGGGCGAGAATTATGAGAACTCATTATATATGGGACTTGGAACGCCCGGATATGCACCGGTAGAACAAGGAGTTGCCAATTTTACGAATACATTTCCCGTTACAATAGATATTTATTCTCTTGGAGCTACTTTCTTTAAGATGTTGTGTGGAAACTGTCCGCCTTCATCTGGTATGCTTGTAAATAGTCCTTTCCCTGAAGATGAATTGGAATCATCCGGAGTATCTGCGCCTGCCATAAGGCTTGTCCGTAGAGCCATGGAGCCCAAAGCGGAAGACAGATACCAGACTATGATGGATTTTGTAACAGATTTAGAATATCTGTACAATTCATTAAAGAAAGGGACAACTCCCCTATCACTCCCTTCAGAGAATATAAATGAGGAAGTTAATATTAATGTGTGGATGGGATCGGAAAGGAATGACGGGTTTGTTACTATAAATGGGATTCATCGTATTCCGTCAGGATCATATATTGAACCGTCAACCGATATTAGTCAGAAACGCATATATGAGGGACAACCTGTAAAGGTAAAAAATTCAAACAATTCACGCTCATTACGAATAAGAAATATTCTTATAGCAGCATGCTGTTTCGTATTGCTTGCGGGGACAACCGGAATTCTTATTCGCCAAGGTGTTTTTGATTCTAAAGTGAGGATTACAGCACCTGCAGAAGACGAGAATTTGATTGAGGAAGATTATGATATTGAGTTAGTGGATAAAAGCATAACGTATGATAAGTCCGCAGAAAACAACGAATCATATCAGACTCACGTATATTCGAAATCAAAAAAAGAGAATAAATCAAAATCAATAAAATCTTCCATAGTTTCGGATAGCACTGTCTCAAAATGGAATGATGTAACAAGAATACGCCAAAACTCTGTAAAAAAATGATAAAGAACAGCGCAAAAGAAGCACTCAAAGAGGGTTCAATTCTAAATGGTAAAAACTTTAGATATAAGATTATAAAGGTTTTAGGATTGGGAAGTTTCGGCATAACGTATCTTGCTGATATTATTAATGAAAACGGTCAGAAAACAAATATGCGTGTAGCTCTAAAGGAGTTGTTTATTGCAGAATGTAATGATCGACACGGAGATAAGGTTGGGGTATTCAGCAGGCCTGAAATATTTGAAGAATTTATTCAAAAATTTACAAGGGAAGCAGAGAATCTTCATCAAATACAGCATAGCAATATAATCAACGTATACGAATGGTTTAATGCCAACGATACAGTTTATTATTCAATGAGCTACATCGAAGGTGGCAGTCTGAAGGAGGTGCTTGACAATCGCGGAAAGCTGCGACCGGAGGAGGCTTTGGAAACAGCTCAGGTAATTGCCAACGCATTGGATGAACTTCATTCATTAGGATTGCTTCATCTTGATGTCCGTCCTCAAAATATAATGATGAATGGGGGCAAGGTACCGGTATTGATTGATTTTGGATTGGCAAAACATTTTAATGAAGAAGGTGAACCGGACACAAGTATCGGATTGGGGAATGGGACAGCCGGATATGCACCTATGGAGCAAGCGTCATATCAACCCGGCAATGGTATACCGCGTTCGATAGACGTTTATTCTCTTGGCGCAACATTGTATAAAATGGTGACAGGAGATGAACCACCGACAGCTTCGGAAATATTTAATTATGGATTCCCCTGTGAAGAATTGGAAAGAGCCGGAATTGATAAGAATATAATTGATGTCATAGAGAAATCAATGCAGCCACTGTGGAAGGATCGTTATGCTACGGCCAGCCATCAGGAGAAGGCAATAGCAAAGGCTCTCTCCGGTATAGAAAATGGTAGCAAAAAAAGTGTCTCTGACAATACAAAACAGACGATACCTTATTCCTCTATGGAGAGAAATGATACAAGAGAAGAAAGGACTCAGATTTCTACAGAAGTATCAACAAAATATACTCCCGACGAAGCAACAAGAGTAGAATCTGAAGTTACTCAAGTGAATTATTCATTGGCAGCATCTTCAAATGGATATACTCCGGATGAATCAACAAGAATAGAACCCTCCGGTGTTTTATCCGGTATTCCTGTAGCACCACCTCCCATTCCGACAAAAGGGAAAAATAGGACTGCTGCTTATATTCTAATTGGGACTGTAGTAGCTTTCATCGCAATTTTGATTGGAACGGATATTTATACTGGATGGATTAGAGAATTGTTCCGTACACCGGTGGAATGCGTAGTTTTGGAAGGAGACGAATCAGAAAGCGATATTGAAGTGAAACAGACACAAAAAAGATAATATGTTGATATAGGACAATATTAGATAATAATAGGCAAAGAAATCTTATCATGGCGCAAAGTTTACCTGCAGGCTCAATACTTAAAGGTACGAATTATACATACAGAATAGACTGCAAGCTTGGTCAAGGCTCCTTCGGTATCACTTATTTAGCAGAAGTAATTGATAATTCAGGAAATGTAACACAATTGGTATGTATAAAAGAGTTTTTCATGTCAGATATAAACGGACGTGAAGGTACTACAGTTACGGCAGGTAGTGAGGATGGACTTTTCGGGTCATATCGAAAAAAATTCCTGCGAGAAGCATTACACCTTGCGACAATAAAAGATGATAATATTGTTAAAATAATAGAACATTTTGAGGCTAATAAAACTGTCTATTACTCTATGTCATACATTTCCGGAGGTTCCCTTGATGATATTATTAAAACCAACGGAAAACTTTCAGAGAAACAATCATTTTATATAGCAAAAAAGGTTGCCAAGGCTCTTAAATCAATGCATTCCAAGGGTATGTTACATCTTGATTTAAAACCCGGCAATATTATGATGCTTGGCGGTGAGGAGCCTGTATTGATAGATTTCGGACTTTCAAAAAACTTCAACTCGGAAGGCGAGCCGGAATCAAGCACAAAAATAGGAGGTGGTACTCCAGGGTATGCTCCATTGGAACAAGGTAATTATAAACCGGAAGATGGGATTCCGGCTACGATGGATATTTATGCGCTCGGAGCTACCATCTATAAAATGTTGACAGGTGAAAGAGCACCTATTGCTTCTGAAATTTTCAATGAGGGTTTCCCATCCGGTTATCTCTATCAATCCGGCATAACCGGAGAGGCGATTGAGATAATCAAAAAAAGTATGAGTCCTTCAAAGAAAGAGAGGTATCAGTCAATGGAGGATTTTATTTCTGCTATAGAGGAAGTAGAGTCCCGCTTCTCCGATGAAATTGCAAAACCAATAGGAAATATTATTGCGGAAGTTGTAGCAACATCTGAAGTTAATTCACAGCCAAAAGCATCAAATGGTATTACCACACCAACTGCAATTCAATCCGGTTATAAAAATGATGTAAATAATTCGAAATCTACTATATCCGGAATCTCAAACAATAAAACATCGAACACAACTCCTAAAAAGAGAAAAAAAGCAGGTTCGTTTATTTTATATCTGATCATAGGAATCATCATAGGATTGATATTGATGTTTGCGTTTCTCATCATACTTGGCAGTAATATGGAATCATCTGATGGGGTGGTGTCAGACTCAACAAGTGTGGTGCAAACGACACCAATGCCTCAAGAAGAAGAGGTATCCCAAATTACAACAGTTGCTGAAAATAATGAAGAAGTGGCGAAAAATTCGAATCCGGATAATCGACTGATATTGACAGGTGATATGGCCGGATTTCCGATTAAATTGGATTTAGTGCGTGATAATGGAAATGTGACAGGTACTTATTATAACATTAAATATAATGTAAAATTTAAAGTGAGCGGTTATTGCACTGCTACATCGATGAATCTTACAATGACTCATGGATCATCCTCCTGGACAATGGAGTTGTTTTTAAACGATTCCGGTTATCACGGAACTGCCGTATCGGAGAGTTCCGGAAAACTCCTTGAGGTAAATTTGCGCGAGTCCAATTCCTGATAAAATAGACAGTCCTATAAAAATGAAAGTTAAAGAGATTAAATATGCGTTATGTAAAGGTACGTTACTTAAAGGTGCCCAAGGCAACTATCGGATATTGCGTGCAATCGGACAAGGTACTTTCGGCATAACATATCTAGCAGAAATATTAAATGATAGTAGTGAAGGCTCAGGAATGCTTGTGTGCATTAAAGAGTTTTTCATGCGTGATATAAATGGTCGCAACGGGGTTAACGTAAAATGTAGTAGCGACAAAGGGACATATGAAAATTACATGAACAAATTTGAAAGAGAAGCAAAGAATCTTTCAGAATTGCGAGATGAACATATTGTCAGAATCATTGAATGTTTTAAAGCTAATAATACCGTATACTATGTGATGTCATACATAGCCGGAGGATCACTTGATGAGCTTATAGAATCCAAAGGTCGCCTAAGCGAATTGCAAACACTTAGAATTGCTATTACATTAGCATACGCTTTGAGCAAGATGCATGCAAAAGGATTAGTCCATCTTGATGTGAAACCGTCTAATGTGATGATGCTTAATGACCGCGAGATAGTATTGATAGATTTTGGTCTTTCAAAGCATTTTGACACAGATGGAAAGCCGGAATCAAGCACATCTGTCGGACCGGGGACAGAGGGGTATGCCCCAATGGAGCAAGCTCATTATAGGGGTAAAGACAATAATCCATGGCCATTGGATATATATGCACTTGGCGGTACATTATTCAAAATGCTTACCGGAAGACGTCCTCAATCAGCGGCTGATGTTTTCAATAATGGGTTTAATATTGAAGATTTAACATCTCTTGGCATCAGCAATGAAATGGCACATATTGTCATGCGTGCGATGGAACCTCTGAAAAGCGAAAGATACCAGACAGCTGCTGAAGTTATGAATGATTTAAATTCCCTGCTTAAAGTTAGGGAAGCGGAAGAAGTATTACTACCACCTCTACCCCCCGAGGGAAACGGCAGCGCAGAGGTTGTAGCATACAAAGTGAAAACTTCTGAATCTCAAGATGACGGGAATGTGATTCAGAAACAAAAAAATTCTATAGTTAATACAAGTAATTATCGTTCTGCTTCAAATAACGATAAACCGAAAGACAATTCCGTAAGGAGAAATAATAAATCGACTGGCCTAAGTAGTTTTATCTTAATATTTCTTATAGCGATAGTGGTCGGTGCAATTGTATATTTTGGAGTTACAATGTGGAATAGTCAAGGATCAACATCAAACATTGTTGATTCCGATTCTGCCAACATTGAGAAAACAATAAAAGGAAATTCAACTGATGAATTTCAACAAAAAGAACTTACACTGCAGCAAACTGAAGGATATGGATTCCCCGGTAAACTTTTTCTATCTGTAGATGGTGAAAATGTTAAAGGTGTATGGAAAACCAGATATGCCGATATTAAAGTTACAGGTACATATTTAAATGGCCGATACACGTTAAAAAGCCGAACAAGCTCAGCTACAATTACTCTTCAAGAAAATTCAGACGGAGAGCTTACAGGAAGTTTAACCGGAATGGGCAATGAATCAAAAGAAGTTACGTTTATATATAAATAGAACAACATATACGCATGGACGCAAACAATACAACAACTAAGGACATAACAAAGAATGCACTTGAAGCCGGAACAGTGCTTAAAGGTTCCCGTTTCAATTATACGATAAAAAAGGTGCTTGGACGAGGTTCATTTGGCATCACTTATCAGGCAACTATCAAGCTAAAGGGTGAACTTGGCACAATAACATCCAAAGTAGCGCTCAAAGAATTCTATATGGGAGATATAAATGGGCGTAACGGGTCGCAAGTTACAAGCGGCAATAAGGAAGGTATGGTGCAAGACTATCGCAAGAAGTTTGTCAGAGAGGCAAAAAATCTCGGTGATGTGAATCATGAACACATCATTAATGTTATGGAAGTCTTTGAAGCAAACAATACTGTATATTATGCTATGCAATATATAGAGGGTGGCTCACTTGACGATCGCATAAAGAAACTGGGAAAGTTAAGCGAGAAAGAGACTATAACCATGACACTTAAAATGGCTGATGCCTTGAGCGCATTGCACAGCAGAGGAATGTTGCATCTTGACATCAAACCCAGCAATGTGATGCTTACCGACGACCTTAACCCTATATTGATAGATTTCGGATTGTCAAAACATTTTGATTCAAACGGAGCACCGGAGTCAAGTACGAAAATCGGAGCCGGCACTCCCGGATATGCTCCGGTAGAACAAGCAAGTTATCGTGTAGGCAAAGGGATACCGGTTACAATGGATGTATATGCATTGGGAGCGACAATGTTTAAGATGCTGACAGGTGTTAGACCCCCGGAAGCTTCTGTTATTCTCAATTCTATTGAAAATCCCTTGGAGGCTCTGAAAGAAGCGGGTATTTCCGATGGTTTGTCCGGCATTGTAGTCAAAGCAATGTCTGCACTAATTCGCGACAGATATCAGACAATGGATGAGCTGATTCTTGCACTTCCCGGTGGAGATAAAGTTATTAAGGAACGTGATTGGAAACTTGATTCATCCACAGCAAATTCCGATTCCGAATCAATAAGAGTTGGCTCAAAAGATGTTAAATCAGTTACTCCCAAAGGCACAAAATCCGAAGAGAAAACCGAAGTGATAAAACGAGCGCCGGATGGGACTCCGTTAGTTGAACCGACTCCAATTACACCCGAAGTAAATAGAGAGTCAGAAATGATAAATAATATGACGGAATCTAAAAAAGAAAGGGCTTCTTATGAGCCTGATCCGAATGCAATTCCGGAAGATTATTCAGTACCCAAGAAGAAGAAGATTAAGACTCTGCCAATGATTCTGGGCATAATCATCGGTTTGGTGATTGTAGTAGTTGCCATACTTATATTCGCCCCTGACCCTGAAACGGAACCGAATCCTTCTCCATTGCCTGAAGATGTAGTCACAGTTACTGATGCCAACGTCAAATTATCTCAAGGGAATTGTATCTATACCGGATCGGTGAATAATCAACAGTTGCCCGATGGTAAAGGTATCGCAACTTTCCCCGATGGTGGTAAATATGACGGTCAATGGGTGAATGGTGTAATGGAAGGCTCCGGCATTTATACATTGAATAATGGTGATGTTATCGAAGGAACGTTTTCCCAAGATCTTATTGTAGAGGGTAAATATACAATGAAATCTGATGGTTCCTATTATGTCGGCAAGTTCAAAGATGGTCTTGGATACGAAGGTGGAGGTACCTGGTATGACAAATCAGGAAATGTCCTTCCCTGGTAAATAAAAAAGTAATAACCACTAAAGAAATTATATGTATGATACATAGAGATATTGCCATAAAGATAACTCTTTGCTGTGTGATGGTTTTCGGATTTGTTGCAGAATACTCTTCAAAGGCATATGCACAAGATGCGGTATATTCTAACGAAGAATTGGAAAGAGTGTATCGTAAATGTGTTGAGAACCTTTCGAAAAATGGTAGAGATGCAAATAATGTGAAAAATACAATCTCTGAATTAGAAAGTATTTGTGGGAAATATTCACCGGCTGCAAATCTTCTTGGGGACATATACAGAGATGGTCAGTATGGGATAAAATCGAATATTAAGAACGCAATGAAATACTATGAACTGGCATCTCAAAAAGGGAATAGTGATTCCGAATTGAGTTTGGGGTTTATATATATATCAGGAGAGAGTGGCATAACTGCGGATAAAGACAAAGGTTTGAAATATCTAAAAAGTTCGGCAGAAAAAGGTAACAGTGTCGCGGTTTCAAATCTTGGGTATCTTTATGAGACAGGAGAATATGGTATCAAGCCTAACCTTGACGAAGCTGTTACATGGTATAAAACAGGTGATAAATTGAATGATGCTGATTCTGAATACGCGTTAGCGAAAATATATTATTCTGCAAAAAAAGGTGAAAATAATTATTCAGTTGCAGAAAAAGAGATTGTAGAATTATTTGAGGAGGCATCCGAACATGGCAGCATAGAAGCCGATTGTTTTCTCGGACTGTGCTATCTTGGAGAGTTGGAACCGGCTCTATGTAAAAATGACAAAATTAAAGCAAAAAAACATATAGATAAAGCTGTCGCTGCCGGAGATGATGAAGGTTATTATGTGATGGGGGTATATGTAGAGACGGCAGAGAACGACAAGGCGACAGCAATAGAATGGTATAAAAAGTCTGCCGAAATGGGCAATAAGAACGCTAAGGAAAGACTTGGATTAAACAAACAGATAAAATTTCAAGGAATAGGATTCATAAATCACGACAATAGAATCCCACAGGACCAAACAAATAGATTAAAAGAGAGCATGGATTATTTAGAGCAAATTATTCAAGTCTCCAAAGACGTGTTGGATTAATCATATTATAAGATAAATTCCCTAATTAGATTCAAAATACATTTAGGAAATATATTGTAAAAAAAAATCGAAATTACACAAAAAGATAAATTCCTTATTAACATAACTTAAATTAAGTGTACTTGGTATTTACCTGAAAAATTTGTAATTTTGCATATAAAATAACTACGATTCCCACAATGACAGAAATAAAAGAAGAAGAGATTGTCAACGAAGGAGGCTTAAACTTTGTAGAACAAGAGATAAAAAATGATCTTGAGGCAGGTAAAAACGGAGGACGTTTGAACACTCGTTTCCCACCTGAACCAAACGGTTATCTTCATATCGGTCATGCCAAAGCATTTATAATGGATTTTGGTGCAGCTGAAAAATTTGGAGGCACTTGCAATCTGCGTTTTGATGACACCAACCCGCAAAAAGAGGATACAGAGTATGTTAACTCTATAATGGAAGACATACACTGGCTTGGATATGATTGGGGTGACCGATTATATTATGCAAGTGATTATTTTGAGAAATTATATGAACTCGCAATCCGCCTTATAAAAGAGGGTAAAGCATACGTTGATGAGCAAAGCAGTGAAGAGATTGCAGCACAAAAAGGTACGCCTACCGAGCCGGGTGTGAACAGTCCATATCGCGATAGACCAATAGAGGAAAACCTTGATTTGTTTGAAAGAATGAATAAAGGTGAATTTGAAGAAGGGTCGATGGTGCTTCGTGCTAAAATTGACATGAGCAACAGTAACATGCACTTTAGAGATCCTATAATGTATCGGATAATCAAGACACCTCATTGGCGCACCGGTGATAAATGGAAAGTCTATCCGATGTATGATTACGCCCACGGACAGAGTGATTATTTTGAAGGTGTTACTCATTCCATATGTACCCTTGAATTTGTGCCTCATCGTCCTTTATATGAATACTTTGTCAGAGAACTTGCCGATGACAGCTATTGTCCGCGTCAGATAGAGTTTAATCGCCTGAATCTCACCTATACGGTGATGAGCAAACGAAAACTCCTTCAGCTTGTCACCGAAGGTCTTGTGAATGGGTGGGATGATCCGAGAATGCCTACTCTAAGAGGACTTCGAAGAAGGGGTTACACTCCACAATCGATAAAGAATTTTATATCCAAGATAGGATATACTCGTTATGAGGCTCTAAATCACATAGAGCTCTTAGAGCATGCCATACGAGAAGATCTCAATATGCATGCCACTCGAGTATGTGCTGTACAAAATCCCGTCAAACTTGTCTTGACAAATTATCCGGAGGGTAAGACAGAAACGATGTTGATGGAAAACAATCCGGAAAATCCCGAAGATGGGAAGCATGAGATGCCGTTTACGCGAGAATTGTGGATAGAAAAGGAAGATTTTATGGAGAACCCTCCCAAGAAATTCTTCCGTCTCTCACCGGGCAAAGAAGTAAGACTCAAAGGTGCATATATCATAAAATGTACAGGGCTGAAGAAAAATGATGCCGGTGAGGTTGAAGAGATTTATGCAGAATATGATCCGGAGACATTGAGTGGTATGCCTGGAAGTGACCGAAAAGTAAAAGGGACATTACATTGGGTATCAGTTCCGACAGCGATAAGTGCAGAAGTAAGAGATTATGATAGATTGTTTGCTGTAGAAAATCCGTCAGCAGAAGATCGTGATTTCAGAGAATTGCTTAATCCTGAATCTTTAAAAATAAAAAATAATGTGATGATTGAACCATGGTTGGCCAATCGCATAAAAGCCGGAGATCATTATCAATTCCAACGTCTGGGTTACTATACGGTTGATCCTGATTCAACCGAGGGACATCCAGTCTTTAATAAAACAATCGGTTTAAGGGACACTTGGGCTAAGGTCTCAAAAAAATGAAGCAATTTAAAAGAAACATCATGGTGACAGGTGGTGCCGGATTTATCGGTAGCCACCTTGTTCGCCTATTGGTCAATAAATATCCTGATTACAGAATAATCAATGTTGATATCCTGACATATGCAGGGAATCTAGAGAATCTTAAGGATATAGAGGAAGCGGATAATTATGTTTTTTCAAAGACCGATATTCTTGATTATGAGGGAATAGACAGCATATTGAGAGAATATAAAGTAGATGGTATAATTCATCTGGCGGCAGAAAGTCATGTAGATAGATCAATAGAAGACCCCTTGACATTTGCCAAAACAAATGTGCTTGGCACATTGGCACTTCTGCAATCAGCACGGAAATATTGGGAATCACTTCACGAAGGTTATAATGGTAAATTATTTTACCATGTCAGCACTGATGAAGTGTATGGCGCACTTGAGATAACATCTCCTGAAGGAGGGTCTCCTTATGGTGATTCCTACTTTGTAGAAACTACACCATATAACCCACATTCACCATACTCTGCGTCGAAGGCCTCAAGCGACCATTTCGTACGAGCTTATCACGACACATATTCGATGCCAGTGGTAATATCCAATTGTTCAAATAATTATGGACCTAATCAATATCCGGAAAAACTAATTCCCCTTTTCATAAGCAATATATGTGAAGAGAAACCATTGCGGGTATATGGGAAGGGTGAAAATGTTAGAGACTGGCTTTATGTCAAGGATCATGTCAAAGCAATTGATTTAATTTTCCATAAAGGTAGTGCAGGACAAACATACAATATTGGCGGGTTTAATGAGTGGAAAAATATTGACCTTGTCAAACTGCTTATTAAAGTTGTAGACGAATATTTAGGGAATCCTGTCGGAAAGAGCGAACATCTTATCAACTATGTTACGGACAGGAAGGGACATGACCTTCGGTATGCCATTGACTCAACAAAGTTGCATCAAGAGCTGGGATGGAGTCCTGAATTGCAATTTGAGGAAGGTATTAAAGAGACCGTTGAATGGTATTTGAATAATCCCGAGTGGATAAAAAATGCTGTCAGATAAAACCCGATAATATGGCATTTGATTCACCATTACTCGAAAATGCAGTAGCGGAATTATCCAAACTTCCCGGAATTGGATCTAAGACTGCTTTACGTCTTGCACTCCATCTGTTGAGACAGGAAAAGGAGATAGTATATGCATTAGCTTCTTCGCTCAAACTGATGAGAGATAATATAACATATTGCAGAAAATGTCATAATATCAGCGAAACAGAAATTTGTTCAATTTGCGCCGATTCCAAAAGAGATTCGAAGATAGTATGTGTAGTGGAAAATATCAAAGATGTCTTAACGATAGAATCAACACATGCTCATCACGGTTTATATCATGTTTTAGGCGGACTGATTTCACCTCTTGATGGGATTAGTCCATCAGACATTGAGATTGAATCACTTATAGATCGTGTTAAAAACGAAAATATCAAAGAGGTAATACTCGCTTTAAGTCCTACTATGGAGGGTGATACAACAAATTTTTATATCTATAGAAAGCTCGCAGATTTATCCGTAAAAGTTAGTTTATTGGCAAGAGGGTTGAGTATTGGCAATGAACTTGAATATACTGATGAATTAACACTCGGAAGATCCATACAAGACAGGGTATTGTTTTCAGATACATTCAAAAAATGAAAATCAATTCAAGTGAAAAAACTCTAATGAAATCTATCTTGACCGGCTGCCAATCTTATCTTCGTCCATTGGAGCCGGAGGATGTGGATTTATTATATGCTATAGAGAATGATTCCGAAAACTGGGATGTAGGTGACACAGTTGCACCCTATTCACGGGATATCCTGTTGAGATACGCTACTACATATGAACCAGATCCATACATTTCAGGCCAATGTAGACTCGTTATAGCCGATTTAGACGATAATAGCCCTGTAGGGATGCTTGATTTTTTTGAGATTTCTCGATATAATTCTCATGCAAAATTAGGTATATATATCCTTGAGCCATGGCGACGTCAAGGATATGCCTCTGATGCAATCGAAATTGCCAAACTATTTGCCTCCAAATCTTTATGTCTTAAACAATTACTTGTTGAAATTACTTTTGATAATTTGAACAGTCTTGGATTGTTTAAAAAAAATGGTTTTCTTCCGGTTGGCAGATTATTTAATTGGCATAGAGATAAAGATGTCGAGTTATTGCAATATTCTTTATAATACTCAAAATTTAGAAACTAAACATAAACAAAGCATCAATCCTGTTTGAGTTTCCATGACTATGGTCAAAATTCATTCGTTTGCCGGCAAGATATTCTATTCCTACTTGTAATCGCGGCATTATATCCCAAAACAGATTAATCGCACCATACAATCCATATTTATATTCCGAACCTTCTTGTGGCGCTTTAGGGAAATATCTTAATTCACCTAATGCAAGACCTGCATAGACATTATCCAAAATATAATATTTTGCACCGAAAGTAAGGCCCAAGGAGGTAGGAGCATACATCACACCCTCTTGGTCAGGTTTATTGATTAAGTCATAATTACTTATTGACAAATCTCCCATATATGATGAATGTCCTTGACCCACATTTGCAGAACCATAAAGTGTTAAAGGTTTCATTATCTTGACAACTGCAGATATTTGAGTACCCCACCCTATTACATTATGATTTTTTTCTGTAAGCAGATTCCTATAGGACATCATTTTAAGTAATGCAGCAAGTCTTATGTGACTTAACCCTCCATTCCAGGAATATTGACCGGTTGCCACTATATCCGGGAAATAATCCGTACATTTTTTTGTATACTTGGAAGCATCATCTCCAATTTGAGAATCCGGAAATTCAAATGATCCCCCCACAAACCAATTCTTTCCAATTGGGTGCAAATATCTTACCAATACAGCACTTTTGGTCAAGTCTCCATTAGGTCCGGCACCATCTATCAAGGGAGGCTGTGCCTTTGGGTCACTGAAACTCGTTGTAGCGTATCCTACAGTCCAATCATTAAGTGTCACATAAGCCTTTTTAAGTTTAAACCCAAGCCCTTGATACCCGTTAAAATTGGCTTCAATATACCCCATATAATCACCTAATTTGCTGTCTCGCCCGATGAGCGAGAAGAAAAGTGCTGTTCCGGCAGGTGTCGCGGAAAGCTTTCTTTTATTTGTCGGATCTTTTGGTATTTGAATAAGATATGGAATAAATCCATTTGCAGGAATTGAGCCGTTCCAATCATAATAGCCCCTCATTCTTACTACACCACCGACACCCAGTGCAAGATTGGCATTTTTACTCATAAACATAAAATACGGAGCTTTAGGATCCTGAAAATGACGATACTGATCTACATAAAAACGGGATATAAGCCATCTGATAGAATCCTCATTTGTTGAATATGGTTTATTTGTCAATGGGTTTATTCCAATAACACGTGTACTTTCAATCAACTTTATATTTGCTTTCTGCTCAGGACTCAATTCACTATCAGGTACGGAGTCAAATCCGGATGCACGACAAAATAACACTGATAATATCATTAAAGAGATAAAGGTGTATCGTTTCATAGTATAAATATTTTATAGTGAATCTATGTCATTAAAACATAATGAATCAAAAAATGTTTATCTAAGTGGAAGCTAAATTTTTATCAAAAAAACGAGTAGATCGTAGATTTTGATTATATTGAAACTCAATTAGGAACCGAAGACATTGGCTCACAAACATGACACAGTCTACAAAAGTAGGGTGTGTCGAAATGAACTGCACCCCAAAAGTTAGACAAAAAACTTTTGGGGTGCTTTTTATGAA
>JAMPEM010000017.1 GCA_023665145.1 Bacteroides sp. | reverse complement strand
TGCGGACGGGACTCGAACCCGCGACCCCATGCGTGACAGGCATGTATTCTAACCAAGCTGAACTACCGCACCTAAAATATCAATTGCTATAAAAATTCAGTCTCTTCTGAATTTGCTATCGGTTTGTTCCCCGTTTGCGAGTGCAAAGTTACAACAAAAAACGGCCGTTGCCAAATTTTTTTGCAACTTTTTTTCAAAAAAAATAATGTATATTTGTTATTTTGTTGATTTGACGGCAAATAAATTTTAATGAAATTTTATAATTTCGGATAATGAACGTCGGCCGGTATCCATATATAGTAAAAAACTCCGACTTGCCGGTAAGAACAAGTCAGAGTTTTTAGAGGTTGTTATAGTTTAAAGATATGTTATCAGAGTTTGATGCGGGCTGCTGCTGCGCCTACTCTTATAATGTACGTCACATCTTTGGGTAGGGAAATCTTGGCTTGATCTGCAGTCGCTGTGACTGTCTGTACCAATTGTCCGGTAGCAGTGTAGATTGTAAATTCTTGCCCTGCCACAAGTCCTTTAAGCATTATGTCAGAATCTTCGAGTGTAACCTCAATTTCAGTATCAGGAATCTTGACTCCTTCTTTTGCTGTAACGTCTGCCACATTGCCGTTGAATTCCAATTCTGCGGCAAGGGGAATATCTGAAGTGAGCGGCATTGTAGTGTAGGTGTTGTTTTTCACCATTGCGACGATGTCAATTCCATCGAAATAGAATGCTTTCACCTTCCAATATTCATCGGGAGTTAGGTTTATGGTGAGTTCGTTACCTTTAATAAACGGGAATGTCATTGATTCGGCACCGTTTACTGTCAAGGTAGCATTCGCTCTTTCGGGCAATTGCGGAGGAGTGGGTTCCACAAGTCCTGTTCCGGGACCGGCTGCGTCTTTTTTTCCTTTGATATTGTAGGCAGTCTCAGAAAGGATAACAGTTTCATCATCTGTAGCCTTGATGAGGCCTGCAGGATATACCAAGCGGTAGTCAACACCGTCTTCAAGTCGCATCGGGTCACCGGTAGCGGGATCGCGATAATCGCTTATCAATACAGAGTTTGAACCGGAGGTAACCGTAGTGGTATATTTGGGATAAATTTTACTTTCAGTATTCCCTGTGCCCTTATTCAGGTAGGGAAGGATATTATCTTCATGCGCTATTTTGTTACCCTCAACTGTAAGTCTAAGCTCGGATACGGCTCCCATCTCGGCACCGTCTTCAACATCATGAGATATCACCTTCACAACACCTTCTTTCTTCCCTTTCAGGATTATGGAGTATTCAGGACATGGATTATACAGAACTTGTCCTTGGCTCCCTTTGGGTACAAATCCATAAGCACCGGCCGGAATTACGATGCGATAGGTCTTGCCGTCATATAGATTACGATTGATGGTGAGGCGAGCCACGTTGAAGTATTCTGTCATGTCTTCAAGTTGTGTAGTTGAAGAACTAACTTTACCTATCAGTTTTTCTTCACCACCTTCAAGCACCTCGTAGATGCACGATTGTTCACCGCTTGCAGAATAGATATACCATGTTGGTTTTGATGTCTTATATCCATCTTTGCAAACATTGATGTAAGTCAATGACTCAATTTCAGAACCCGGAGCTACTATATTGGGGTTCTTATAGTCCCATTTTCCGGCCACCATGTTTCCCCATTTAAATTCGGGAGCATCTGCAAATTGCTTCTTCCCCTCTTCCAGTGTGCATGTATGGAATTTAAATGCAGTTCCTTTAAGAAGAAAAATTTTTCCTCTGTCAGAAGATACCTGTGGTTCATCTTCAGGAATGTGCATCCAATAATCTGTGTCAGGTTGAAGAGCAGTCGACCACGAAAATCCATAACTTTGTTTATCGTCAGAGGGGTAAGTGGTAATAGTAGTAGATATTTTGTATTTTGGATCGGGATTTGGATAACATTCCATTGAATAGAGTGATGGAAAAGTATTTTTTGATAATATAGATTCACCTTCGAGAAGGTTATACTTAATATCAATTCTATTCATGACATTTCCCTCGGTGAGTACTTCTATATCTGCGACAGGTTTAGTACCGGTATAGTACTGATAAGCAACTCCGTTGGTAGAGGTATTGTCGGCAACATTGCATACCGATCCGGGAGCAAGTCTAACATAATAATACGCGCCACTTAAAAGTTTCTTATTGTCGAATGTCACATTTACCACACAGGGGTCATTGGAATCAATCGAAATAGATGTAGCCGGAGTGTCTAAAGGCTTGTAGGAGCCATCTTCATTCTTTTCATATAAGCTGCTATGTACAAGCGCTTCAGCATTTTCAGTTACAGCTACCGGTGCATTAAAACGATATTTGACTACCGAAAGATTTTCTATAGTCGACATCCATGAATCTTCACAACCGAGGAAAAGACATTTGTTGGGGTCAAGCGTGCCTCCACCTACGAATGTATAATCCAAATATCCGTCGTCGGCGGGAACTGTAACTGTTCCTGCCACATTATCTCGTGCAGCATTGCCATTCACGGTACATTCAAATTGATGTCTTATGCGCACTGTATATTTCTGTCCGGGCTTGGGTGTCAAACTACCCATACTGCCAAAATCTATGGGAAGACTGCCGTTACTTTCACCTTTATACCAAATTCTATCAAATATATCCTGGAAGAATGTGCACAATAGCTTACCCGTCTGAGGATCACCTTCCCAAAGCTGAATTCCCTGGAATCTGTCTCTGTAGGAAACTGAATAGTTATTTTCATAACATGTTTGAGCACGCATCAGCAACCTTCCTTTATACTTGGAATTCTTTTCTTCTACGTCGGATATGTCGAAATCAAGTTTGAACTTAAAATTATCAATAACGGCTCCGGATTCGGGAGATAATCCCTTATATACGATTGTCCCTTGAGGAAGTGATGCCGCATGAGATAAAATCGTGGCGGCAAGAGCCGCGATAGTTATAAATAACTTTTTCATGATGTCAATGAGTTAGTTTAACGGCCTTTGGGCCAATTCGAACAATGTAAGTCTGACCGTTGGGAAGTGATATGGAAAGTGAATTTGCTTCGGCCACAGTGTTAATCATGACGAGGCCGGATGCGGTATATACAGCTACTTCGCTTCCGGGCTCAATCCCTGAAATTACAATTTCGTTACCTTGCGAAATCACAGAGATGTCACTTCCCAAAATGTTGGCAATGCCGGATGTCTGTTCCACAGTCACTTCTCCGTCATATTCCACCTCTGACGCTACGCTGAAATCAGCTTCCGGAGTGAATGTATAGACACCTTCCACTACTTTGTCTGTCACATCCTCATTGTTGAGTGTCAGAGATTTTATTTTCCAATATTTGTCCGTAGTCAAGGTGAGGTTAAATGGTTCTCCTTTGAAAGCGCTCAGCTTGGTTTGCATCAATGAATTGACAGTCATAGAGCCGTCGACATATTCCACTTCGGCTACAGGAGGGACAATAATACCGGTACCCGGACCGGCTGCATTGAGTTTGCCTAAGACATGAATTGAAAATTCAGGTGATTTAATGTTCTGGTCATCCTTGTCCACTAGTGTTCCTTCGGGATAGCTGATTTCATATTCAATATCATCCTTAAAGGCTCTGGGTGCACCTGTGGCCAATGTGCGGTAGTCTGATACAAGAACCGTATTGCCGTCGGTTGTAACAGCTACGCGAGATGCTGACGGTTTTACGTCCGAACTCAGAGTTCCGCTCGTATACTTTAGATGGCATGATGCGCCTTCTGCAAGTTTCCAGTTCGTTCCGGAGATTACAAGGCGCAACTCGCTGAGAGAACCCATTACAGCTCCGTCGGCCACATTGTGGCTCACGATTTTGGTAGCAGATGAAGCGTCTTCTTGTGCACTTGTACCCCCAATGACGGAGGGGGCGGCAGCGAGGCAGCTCATTGATAATGAGAATGTCGCGACGCCGATGAGAAGTCGTATTTTCATACTGTAAAAATTAAATGTTTATAGATTGTTGTTAATTATTGATTCATAATATATTAATCAAAAAAAGGAAGTCATTTCAGATAATACCTAAAAGCTCTATGGCGCAAAGTTAAGCAATAATTTACTGATTTGCAATTTTTTTTTGAAATATTAACATAAATTGTCAGTAGAAAAAGTCGTTGCGCTTCTTGTTAGGAACTTTCCATAAATTTTTTTGAGGAAAATGTGAAAAATTTATTTGCATACATGAATCTTTTTCTGTAATTTTGCGAGTCAATATGGATTCAGACGATTTCTCCTTCTCGTCTTGACTCCTGAATTATTGTATAGTATTGAATTCATCTATTTTAGAAATGAAAAAGATAGCTCTTTCCCTTTTGGCCGGTCTGGCATTGATGTCCGCATCTCCGGCCGGTGCCGTTACCAATGAGGAAATGGAACAGGCACGTACAATTGCCGCTACCCGTTATCTGCGTTATGCCAATAATATGTCGGCTTACCTTGACGATATCTCTCCTAAAACAATGCAGGAACTTCAAGGTCAGCTTAAAGATAAAGAAAAAGAGAACCTTAAAGCCTTTCTTGCAGTCTCTACTCCGACTGATTATGCATCTTGGGATAAGGAGAAACTTGTGGCATATTGGGGCGGTGAATTTTTTAAGAATAATTCCGGATTGGACAAAAAAGGTGCCGACTGCTATAATGACGTAAAGAAACGTCTCGGCAGCTTGAAAGTTTCTGCTCCCGGTACTGCTCAACCGGCGGCAAAGACATCCTCTGCAGATGCCGCCAAGACAACATTGACCGACGGAATGAACTCCGATGGGTCTGTTTCGTTGACAGATGATGCCACTCCCGATGCCGGAATGGAGGAGACTGCAGCCGCTGACAATAATGAGGAGAAGGGTTCTTCCAATACTTGGACATACGTCATAATACTCGGAATTCTTGTAATCGTAGTAATCTGGCTGGTGGTATATGCCTCCAATGTGATGAAACGCAATAATAACAGCCGCCGTAACACCACGGAGCGTCGCAAACCGCGTGACCCGGAAGATTATCCAAGTGCAGCTCCCGGCAAACCGACTCCGTCGGCAAGGGTGGTGGCTCCAAGAGAAAATCGTGAGACAATCGGTGATTCAAGAGTAAATGACAATCGCACCCGCCGACTTGAGCGTGAGCTGACAGAACGAGATGCCGAGATACGTCGTCTTGAAGCCGATTTGAAGATGGCCAAAGGTGACCTGCGCCACAGCCAGGCAGAGCTTGAAGAGACTAACCGACTCCTTGAGGAGTCTCGTCGTGAAAATGGTCGGCTGCGCTCTGAAATCATTAATCTTACAGAAGGTATTTCAAAAAGAGTGGACGGAGTATCAACTGCTGAACGTCCCGCCCGTCAATCCTTCCATAAATCACGTTTTGCTCCGGATGAAGCTGCTGTCCTCCCCATTAATGAGGAGGCTCGTAAAGAGACGGAAGAGAAAGAGATACGCGCTGAAGAACGTCGTCAGGCAGAGATTTATGGTCCAAAACCGGTACGTAATGAAACTGTTGCCGAGGTAATAGCTCCGGTTCCCTCTGTGAAAGCAGAGACTCCTTCGGCTGCTCCGGCCAAACAGAAAGCGGAAGAACGTAAAGAGGAACGTCGACCGGATGCGTCCGGACATATATTCATGCCTCGCACCTCAGCTCCGGCTGCACAACGCACCATCTTCCTCGGGCGTGTCAACACCAAGGGTATGTTTGTGCGTGCAGACCGCAATTTCAATCCCGGAAATTCATATTATCGCTTAATCACAAGCGATGGTCTCACCGGGTCATTCTCTGTAATCAACGACCCGTCGGTATGGGAACTCGCTCTTGTACAACCGGATGAGGTGCTCTTTAACGCTTGCTCCGGCCCGCAGCTTAATGAGACTTACGGACGCAACGAAATCATTACTCAGACTCCCGGAAAGGCTGTCTTTGAAGACGGTGCTTGGAAAGTAGTCAAGAAAGCGGAAATCCGTTATCTTTAATTTGAGAGTCGAGTGTCGAGTGTCGGGAGTCGAGAGTTTAGAGTTTAGAGTTGAGAGATTAGAATCGAGAATCGGGACTTCCCTTTCCAATCATACTTAAGATATAAGAACCATTTAAATTTTATAACCCCAAAACTTTTGTCTAATCCTTGCTATGAAGAAAGTTGTCTTATTGACTTTTCTGATGCTTCTTGTTCCGGTCTTAATGCCGGTGAAGGCACAGACGGTCGGAATAAAAACCAATGTGTTGTATGATGCAGCACTCTCACCCAACCTCGGAGTAGAGGTGGGGATAGCACCCAAATGGACTATTGATTTGAGCGGAAACTTCAATGCCTGGACTGTACGCAATCATAAGTGGAAACACTGGTTTGTGCAGCCGGAAGCTCGCTATTGGCTTTGTGAACGTTTTCAAGGTAATTTCTTCGGATTTCATCTTCTTGGTGGTCAATATAATGTGGGTAATATTCCTCATTTGAAGAATTTTCTTGGCACAAATTTCTCGGAGCTTGCCGGACACAGATTCCAAGGATGGGCTGTAGGTGCCGGTGTAGCTTTCGGCCATGCATGGATATTGGGCAAACACTGGAATCTTGAGGCTGAAATCGGTATCGGATGGGCTTATTCCCGTTATGACAAATACCCTTGCGCCACTTGTGGTACTAAGGAGGATTCCAATCGTCCGCACAATTATGTAGGCCCGACGAAGGCCGCTGTAAATCTTGAATATCTCTTCTAATCCTAACAAAGAGTGACACAAATGAAAAAACTAATTTTCGCATCCCTCGCTCTATTCTTAGGCGCAGCTTTCGTTGAGGCGAAAACTCCCGCTATTGATGTGAAGGGAATAGTGGTGAATAATATAGACGCCGCCATATCAGAAGACAATAATCTTTTGATCTCTATGGATTTTGACCTCACAAAGGTGAAAATCAAATCAAATCAGGAATATATCATCACTCCAAAAGTGACCAATGGCAAAGACTCGGTGCTTCTGCAGCCGATAACTTTTGCCGGACGCAACAGATTTTATTTCCATGACCGTAATGGCCAAAACAATTCATTTTTGGTGCGTAACGGTAAAAATGCCCTCTATGAATATCGCCAGTCAGTCCCGATGCAAGATTGGATGAATCATTCAGAGATAGATTACAACGTGGAAATTGATGGCTGTTGTGGAGAACCTAAGGCTAAGGGTGAAGAAGGACCGCTTGCTCTGATTGATGTGCCTCAGGATTTTATGGCTGAATTCCTTTATATACCGCCTAAGGCTCAGGGTCCCAAAGTAAGAGAACTTAAAGGAAGTGCGTTTATCGACTTTGTTGTTAACAAGACTGATATCAATGCCGATTATCGCAGCAACCCCCGCGAACTTGCAAAGATTACCAATACAATTGATACCGTCCGCAATGATAAGGATGTGACAATCAAAAAGATTTCTATCAAGGGTTTTGCGTCGCCCGAGGGACCGTATAACAACAATGTACGCCTTGCAAAGGGTCGTACTGCCTCTCTGAAAGAGTATGTGCGTCAGCTTTACAATTTCCCTGAGAGCATTATGTTCACATCCTATGAACCGGAAGACTGGGAGGGACTTAGAAAATATGTAGCCAACTCCAATATCGACAATAAGGAAGGCATTCTGGCTATCATAGATTCAGATTTGGCTCCAGACCCAAAAAACACAAAGATTCAGACCACGTATCCGAAACAATATGATTTCCTGCTTAAGAATGAGTATCCGGCTCTTCGTCATTCAGACTATGTCATCGAATATGAGGTGCGTTCATATCACGATGTGAATGAGATTCTCGAGGTGCTTCGCACTCAGCCCAACAAGCTGGGCCAGGCAGAGTTTTATGTGGCCGCTAATGCTTTCCCGGTAGGTTCTGCGGAATACAACAACGTATTTGATATCTCGGTAAGAATGTATCCCGAAGATCCTATTACAAATCTCAATGCAGCCAACTCCGCCATGGCTCGCGGTGATTATGTCTCCGCAAAGGAATTCCTCGGTAAGGCCGGTAATTCCGAAGAGGTGACATATGCCAAGGGTATATTGGCAGCTCTTGAGAAGGATTACGATGCTGCTGAGAGCTATTTCGCTCTGTTGCCGGATTTGCCTCAGGCTCAGAAGGCACTTGAGCAGGTACGTAAACTTAAATCCCCGACCAATATCAAGACTATCAGGGGGAAGAAATAACTGACCGGCAGGGAGCCCTTTCTTGCGCATAGGAAGGATGTTCTGCAAAGGTGAAAGATTGGGACCTCTGAGAAATTTCTCTCAGAGGTCTCTGCAACAAAAAGACCGCAGATGGACGACCTTGAAACAACAATAAACTCTACACAAGAACGTCTCACGCTTCGTAAAGGAGAGAAGTTGAGGCATCGTTCACTTGTCAAACAACTTTTTGACAAGGGGAATACTACGTATGCTTATCCGTTGCGTATGGTGTGGAGACCGGTTGGTGAGGAGGACTTGCATAAGACGTTCTGCGGATTTGTGCCTAAGGGGATTGGCTCGTTGCAAATGATGATTGCCGTCCCGAAGAAGAAGAGGCGTCATGCAGTGGACCGCGTATTGATGCGAAGACGAATCCGTGAGGCCTATCGTCTCAACCGCCTCGACCTTAAGCGCGATGTTTCAGCGCATCCCTCAATTAGGACGTTGAGCATCTCGTTTGTCTATATTGCGGATAAAAATGAACCTTACAGTCTTGTGGAACGCAGGATGAACAAGCTTCTGAATATTTTGCGCGAGAAAGTGGATGTAGGTAATGATGTCAGAGAGTGTCATGATAAATAAACTTCTTGTAGCTCTTATTCGTTTCTATCAAGGGGCAATCTCTGTACATTTCCCGCCTGCTTGTCGATTCACACCTACCTGTAGCCAATATGCAATTGAAGCGATACGTAAGTATGGTGCAATAAAAGGGATGTTGCTGGCATTGAAGAGGATAATGCATTGTCATCCTTGGGGTGGGAGCGGTTATGACCCGGTGCCTTAGAGATAAGGGGTTGCGTTGTTATTAAGCAATCGTTATGTTCATCATCAGAAAAACACATATCGCATATTTATGCTAATCAAGGATATACATACACATCACGCAGCCCCTCAGCCCGAGGGAGTAGTCTGTGTGTCTCCCTGTGATTTTAATCCTGTTGAAAATCAGTATTATTCCGTAGGGATACACCCTTGGCAAGTGTCAGAGTCGGATGACACGGAGCAGGAGCTTCTTGAGAGAATAGCCTCAGAGAAATGTGTCGTAGCGATAGGGGAGAGCGGAATAGACTTACAACATGAGGGTGCAGCTCCATTGTTTAAGCAGATGCTTCTCTTTAAACGTCATATAGAATTGTCGGAGAGGCTGCATAAACCTCTTATTATCCATGATGTTAAGGCTCATGATATTATTCTCGGGCTTTATAAAGAGCTTAAACCGGGGATGCCATGGATAATTCACGGATTTCGCGGCAAACCGACTGTGGCCAAAATGCTTGACCTTGAGAATATTTATTTCTCGTTTGGGCATAAATTTAACCCTGAAACGTTAAAATCACTTCCGGTTAATAAGATTCTTGCCGAAACTGATGAATCGATGCTGAATATCGATGAAATCATCGCAAACCTAAGTGAAGTCAGAGGTGAGGATTTAATGGGAAAAATAGTGGAGAATACCCGCAAGATACTGGAATAGGTGAGAACTAAGAGGTTGTTTAGAAATAAATGTTAATGGATTTGGGCATAATTTTTGAGGAAATTTCTGTAAATGAGAAAAGAATGTAGCTCTCTACACGATTGACGAATTTGCAGAAATTAACCAAAAAGAAGTCCAAAGAGATTGACAATTAAAATATTTTGAGTGAATAAAATTGTTAAATTATTGTTAACAATCAATTTAATGATTTTATGAACGAATCATTTTAAGTTTTATTATTAAACAACCTCTAAGATTTCAGGGGTTAGAGATAAAATAGATTAGGAATTTTATGATTAAAAAAAAACAAAATGCTATGAATATCACAGTTAAGAGGGCTTATGAGCCGGCTGCCGTCTCTGATGGATTTCGGATTTATGTCGACAGGTTATGGCCTCGCGGACTTTCTCACGAGACTTTTCATTATGATTTATGGGATAAAGGTATCGCACCTTCTACAGATTTGAGGGAATGGTTTCATGCTGATCCTGAGGATAGATGGGATGAATTTGAACGAAGATATTTGAATGAATTGAAGGAGAACCCCGGATTTGCAGAGTTGTGCCAACAAATAAAGGAGCATCAGCGAGTGACACTCCTATATTCGTCGCATGACGCTCTTCATAACAACGCTGTAGTATTGCAGAGAGCGCTTGAGCGTTTATTGTGATTTTACCAGGTTTCTTCCATTTTGGTAAGGCGTTTCTGGCTACGCTCGTGTCCCTTGCGGGCTGCATCCTGAAGAAGTTCGAGGAAACGGTCATCATCCTGTTCCACACCTCGACCCTTATTGACGAGGTCTGCAAATTGATATTGGGCGTCAAGGTGACCGTTGGCAGCAGCATGTTCGAGCCATTGGGCAGCCTCGCTGAAGTTGCGGTCAATACCTTCACCGTTTAGCAGAGAGATGCCGATTTGATATGCGGCTTCCACTTCACCTTGTTGAGCGGCTTTAAGAAACCATTCATTGGCTAAATAGAAATCCTGAGTTACACCTTCACCGTTTACAAGACATTCAGCTACAGCAAGTTGGGCGGGAGAATATTCCTGGTCTGCAGCTTTTTTGTACCATTCGAAGGCTTTTGTGGGATTATATTCCGTCCCGACACCTTTAAAGAACATTTCGCCCATCATCATTTGAGAGTCGAAATTCCCTTTTTGTCCTGATTCATTATACCAATGGAAAGCGTTGTCCACATTTTTCTCTGTACCGATACCGTTGAAGCAGCAATAAGCAAGGTCATGTTGTCCGAGAACATGGTCGAGGTTAGCAGCTTTCTGATACCACTGTGCGGCAAGAGAGTAATCTTGTGTCATTCCGTTATTTCCGAAGAAATATGCATCACCTCGATTGTAGCACTCCTCAGCTGAGAGACCTTCAGCCTGAGCGTTGATTGCAGAGGTATTGATACGATATTTTGCGTGGAAATCCAATTTCTGAGTCGGCTGAACCGGAGCCGGAGCAGCATTGGTATTGGTAGCCACAGTCTGAGTGGCAGTATTTTTCTTACGGCTTTTGCGAATGTTGGAAGTATCTGTACGTTTGTTAGTGACAGAAGCAGTTGTTTGACTCTTACGAATGTCAGTACGTGCCTTTGGCGGTTTGTTGATTTTAATTTTTGACGATGAAGATGAAACTACATTTGTCTGTCCGGGGCGAGTGTTCTGCACTTGTGCCATACCGGTCAGCGAAAGGCCTGTGATCCCCAAAGCAAGAGTCACTGATGTGATGATCTGTGTTGCCTTCATAATATTTATTTCGTTATTTTAATTTCATTAAATGATTTACGTCGCACCACTCTTATTCTGCCCGATGCGTTGCCATCGTTTTGTTGAGTTTCAAGAGTTTTCACTACGTCAAGACGGATAGTATAGACGCCTTCGGGTATATCCAAAATAGTGAAAGATTGTCCGAAAGGACTTGTCGCGGCATTGTAGGTCTGTGGTGTGGAGCTTGTGACAAGAGGAACCAAGGACACCGCAACTTTTTCGTCCGGTTGGAGGATGCCGTTGATGTCGTATGGTGTCTGTTGGCCGAGTTTAATTGTGTTTGTTTCGGGAGGGAGTACGGCACAGGCCATATTTTCGAAAGAGACACTATTGGTAAGAACTTTGTCGTTATTCCGATAGAATTTGAAAATGGCGCGTTGATCGGTTACGTCGATATAATTGGAGTAATTGAATTCCGGATATGTAGCTGATACGGAAGGGGAATATAACATCTTGACATCGTTGACAGTGACTTTGGCGTCACCGACGAGTCGGAAGCGTTCTCCTTCCGGAGAGTTGATATAAAAATTGGCAAATCCGGCCTTACTCCCGTCTTGAATGAAAACCTCGTATTGCTGGTAAATATTCAGACTGTCTTCCGGATAATCATCCGAGGAATCGCAGGAGAAAAAAAAGGTAGCGCAGAGGGTAACTGCAGCAAGTGCTAAATTCTTAAATTTCATTTGTCAGATCACTTTGCTATGATTAAGAAATAGTTTTTCTTACCTTTTTGTGCGAGAATATATTTATCGCGAAGGAGCATCTTTGAATTTATGACAGTGTTGGCATCCTGCACTTTCTCTTTGTTGATACTGATGGCACCGGCCTGAGTCATTTTGCGGGCTTCACCTTTAGAGGGGAGTACTTTAGTCTCCACTGCCAGAAAATCGAGCAGAGGGATACCGGCATCAAGTTTTGCTTTATCTATTTCGAAAGTGGGCACACCTTCGAAGACGTCGAGCAAAGTCGCTTCATCAAGGTTATGGAGAGCCTCTTTGGCTTGGTTGCTGAAAAGTATTTGCGATGCTTGCAGGGCTGCTTCGTAATCTTGCTCGGAATGTACCATTACGGTAAGCTCCTTCGCAAGACGTTTCTGCATGGGTCGGGCACCGGGGTTGGCTTCATGTTCGCGTGCGAGAGCTTCAATCTCCTCTTTGGATAGGAATGTGAAGATTTTGAGATATTTTTCGGCATCAGCATCGGTTACATTGAGCCAGAATTGATAGAACTTGTAAGGAGAAGTGCGTTGAGGGTCAAGCCATACGTTTCCGCTTTCCGTTTTGCCGAATTTGCCGCCATCGGCTTTGGTGATTAGCGGACAAGTGATTGCGAATACTTCCCCTCCGAGTTTACGACGGATGAGTTCTCCTCCCGTGGTGATGTTTCCCCATTGGTCGGATCCTCCGAGTTGCAGTTTGCAATTTTTCTCTTGATATAGGTGAAGGAAGTCGAACCCTTGAAGGAGCTGATAGGTAAATTCAGTGAAAGAGAGGCCGTCGCGAGCTTCACCGTTAAGGCGTTTCTGGACGGAATCTTTCGCCATCATATAGTTGACGGTGATGTGTTTCCCGATTTCGCGGGCGAAATCGAGGAAAGAGATATCTTTTGTCCAGTCGTAGTTATTGACAAGTTCGGCTTTGTTAGGCGCGTCGCTGTCAAAGTCAAGGAATTTTGAGAGTTGTTTTTTTATAGCTTGTTGGTTATGTCGCAATGTTTCCTCATCGAGGAGGTTACGTTCGGCAGATTTTCCGGAGGGGTCGCCAATCATTCCGGTGGCTCCACCTATAAGAGCGAGAGGTTTATGTCCGCAGCGTTGGAAATGTCGAAGCATCATGACACCGCAGAGGTGTCCGATGTGGAGAGAGTCTGCAGTCGGGTCTATACCGAGATAGGCAGTGGTCATTTCTTTTGCCAATTGTTCTTCTGTTCCGGGCATAACGGAATGTATCATCCCACGCCAAGTCAGTTCGTCTATGAAATTCATTATACGTAAGTGCGTTATTCGTTATGAAAGTTGCGACATCTGACATATTGGGTATGTCGGAAGTCGCTATCAAGGCGCAAAGTTAGTAATTTTTTGCGATACGGGCAATAGAATTAAGTAATATTAAGGTTATAAAGTTCTGATTTGTCAATAAATCTCAGAAATGTCTATGGTGTTTGCGATAGAAATAATGAAGTGCGGCAATGTGTTTTCTCCCCAGAGAACTGAATGGGTTGGTAGTAGTGGCTCGACGCCAATGGTGAGTAATATTTACGTTAGGGAGATAAACGACTTTCCATCCTTTTTGGGAAGCTCTGAGACAAAAATCGGCGTCTTCGGGTCCGTAGAAGATGTTTTCGTCAAGTAATCCGATGGTGTCGAAGACTTTGCGACGAATCATCTGGCAGGCTCCGATTAGATAATCGACTTCGATGACGTGGCGCGGCTGTGTTACTTTCCGACGAATATGAAGCATGGCGCGTACCACATTTTTTACTTTTACATCTAATCCGGGGAAGGGCTTGAAGCTGTCCTGAAGATTGCCGTCGGCGTCTCTGAGGGCAGTACCGCAGATTCCGGCGTTTGGATGAGCATGAAGATAGTCTGTCATGGCGTCAATGGCTCGTGAGGAGGCTTCAGTGTCATCGTCGAGGAAGAGGATATATTCCCCTTTGGCATTTTCTACGCCTCTGTTTCTTGCGTAGGCTACACCATGGTTGTGGTCGAGCCGTATGATGGTGGCGTTTGGGTAATTGGCGGTCATCCAATCGAATGCACCGTCAGATGAACCGTTATCCACCCATACGAGTTCAATTTCCTGCCTTGTCAGAGTTCTTGAGAGGCTGTGGAGGCAGGATTTGAGCATGGGGAGTGAATTCCAGGATATAATGATGATGGAGAGGGTAGGGGTCATCCGAATAATTTTATCTTTAGAGCTTTTGCAGCTGAGGTGAATTCCTTCCAGGAGCGGAAACGCCTGATATGTTTGAAGATGAAAGAGGGACGCAGGAAGAAGCTGATGTTGCTGCGGAAAAGGATTTTTTCCATTTCTCGAGCAGAGAGGTGGGGGTAGTTAAGGATTGATTCGCGTTGCACGTCGGTGGGTCGATATTCACCGCTTTCTATCCATCCGTTCTCTTTAGCAAGTTGGTAAAGTTCCGTTCCCGGGAAAGGTGATACGATATTGAACATCACCTGGTCCACTCCGAGTTTTTTTGCACGACGGAGGGTATCGCGAATTGTCTCTTTTGTCTCGAGCGGTGATGTGCCAATGAGGAAATTGAGCTTAACAGGAACGTTGTATTTCTGCAGCAATCCGATGGCTTGGTAAATCTGGTCGCGAGTAATCCCTTTTTTGATATATTTGAGGACACCTTCGTCAAAAGATTCCATACCGAGGTCTACATATCTGCATCCGCTCTCGGAGAGGAGTTTGGCTATAGGTTCGGTGATGGCGTCAACTCTAGCCTGACAGCCCCATACGAATCCGTATTTGCGCAGCGGAGCGCAAAGTTCGGCAGTGCGTTTTTCGTTCCAGATGAAATTATCATCGACAAACCCGATAGCCTTGTATCCCTGTTCGTGAAGTAGTCGGAGTTCTTTCTCCACGCTTTGAGCAGAACGGTAAGAGATTGGGGGCTTTGTTCCGTGGTCGCGTCGATAGTCGAGTTCACGGGCAAACGTAAGTGAGCTTGGTACACAATAAATGCATTGGAAAGGACAATTCCGCGAGGTTAGCATTGTAGTGTACGGGCCGGTTTTGAGTTTGGGGTTGTGATACTCTTTGTCTTCGATAAGATGTCTTGCGGGGAAGGGAAGGGAGTCGAAAGATTTCGAAACAGGGCGTGAAGGGTTGAGATGGCGTTTCCCGTCGATAAGGACAGTAGTTCCGTCGACATGCAGAATATCACCGCCTTGTGAGAGAAGTTGAGTCCATTCGCGGGCAGTCTCTTCGGGTTCACCTCTCACAATGACTACATGGTCGTTAAGAAGCAATTTGTCGGGGAAATAAGTTCCGGCGGGGCCAAACATCAGGATGTAGGCTTCGGGATGAATCCGGGAGATTATTTGGATTGTTTCTGCATCGTCGGGGATAGAGAGATTCACGCCCCATATACAATAAATATCGGAATCGTCTGCCTCTATAAATTCTTCGAGCTTCTGAGGGGATTCATTGTAATAAACAAAGTCGCGGTAACGTACCTTCCAACCCATTTCTTCGAAAAGCGCGGCTACGGTCAGTTCGTAGATATTGGGGAAAGGATAGACAATACGAGTGCATCCTGCAGAACGTTCCGCCGGTTTTACATCATTGCGAAAAACCGGTGGAATTAGAAATGTAATCTTAAGTTTAGATAATTCCATATTTAAGATAACGCTGAAATTGCGGGAATATTATGGAATATTTTGCAGAACAAAAATCGGCAAAGAATGGTTAAACAAAAAAGGTAAAAATAAAATGGCAGTTACAATTATAGGTTATTTAGCGGCTATTTGTATGGTGCTTGGATATTTGCCTCAGGCTATTTATACCATACGGACACATGACACAGACGGGATTGCACTCCCTACTTTTATGCTGATGGGAGCGGGTTCGATATTTTTTGTGGTGCAAGGGATATTGTTGGATAATTGGCCGTTGGTGATTACTAATGTTATCACTACGATTTGTTCGGTAATAGTGTTCGGGATAAAAATATATAATGATTATTATAAGAAAAGGAAGTGATGACGGGGTAAATGAATATAAATAATAAATAAGATAAAGCTATGAAGACACACACCCGAAAAATTGCCATTGTATGTCTGTTGGTGGCATCAATTCTCGCTCCCGTATATATGGGTGCGCGTTCTAAGGTTAATTGGGGAGTAAATGTCGGACCTGTTTATGTCAACGGCACAGTAGGAGATTATGATCATGAGTGTTATTATTGCAGCCATCATCGTCATCATAAACATCATTACTACCCGAAACATAAGAAACACCATAAGCCCAAGCACAAGAAGGTGAAGAAACATCACCATAAAAAGGTGAAGAAACATCACGGAAAGCATCACCACCGTTGAAAAAGAGTAATAATTATTATTAGATTACCTTACGATAGGGATGGTGTTTATATCAAAAAAAAGAGCTGAGTCACTGGGACTTAGCTCTTTTTAATGTTGTCTTACCAGGATTCGAACCTGGACAGGCAGAACCAAAAACTGCAGTGCTACCATTACACCATAAGACAATCCTATCGCTTCAAGGCTTATGATTAGAGATTGATATCTCACAATGTTCGAAGCCCTAAAAGCGATGCAAAGTTAGTTATTTTTTTTCTTGTATGCAAATATTTTTAGGTAAAAAATCAGCTCATTTGTGCAATTCTTTGATATGTAGGCGGATATGGATAAAATAAAATGTTTAACAATTTTTGTCTTAACAATAGGACCGACTCTTTGTTATATCAATAGAAATATGAAAAAATAAGAATAGAAGAAATTATGGACAAATTAAGTTATGCCTGGGGCATCGCCATGGGTCAGCAATTGAAAGCCATGGGTGTCAAGGATATTAATTTTGACGACTATGTAGCAGGCGCCAAAGTGACATTTGAAGGAAACGAACCGCAGATGCCCCTTGATGAGGCACAGAAATTAATCAATGATTATCTCTCCGATTTGCAAGCAAAAGCAGAAGCTCAGGCTCGCGAGGTAGGTGAGAAATTCCTTGCAGAGAACAAAAAGCAGGAGAATATTAAAGAGACAGCATCCGGTCTTCAATATATGGTTATGAAAGAGGGTGAAGGTGCCACTCCGACAGCCGAAGATGAGGTGACTGTACATTATACCGGTAAATTGCTCGACGGCACAGTCTTTGATAGCAGTGTGAATCGCGGTGAACCGGCTACTTTCCCGTTGAATCGTGTAATTCCGGGATGGACTGAAGGTGTACAGTTGATGAAAGAGGGATCAAAATATATGTTCTTTATCCCGTCAGATTTGGCTTATGGGCCGCAAGGTATCCCCAATGCCATTCCGCCTCATTCAGTTCTGATTTTTGAAGTAGAACTTATCAAGGTTAACAAGAAGTGAGACATTGCTGATGTGATAATATGTCAGCATATCTATAGAGAAAGAAATTTCCGGTATCCGAAATTTTCGGGTCCGGATTTTTCAATATTTTAGGAATAATATCGTTATATTAATAAGTGGGCTTGAAAAAGCTCAGTGTTAACGTGAAAAATTTAATGAAAATGAAGAAAAATCGTTACGCCCGGATGACACTTGCTCTTGCCGGGGCAGTAGTCATCTGCGCCTCATGCTCCAATAATAAATATAAGAGCATGACAGAAATAAATGATTCAGCAGAAGCAGCTTCCACAGAGCAGGTTGCTCCTTTGACAGAGGTTAAGTCATCGCTTGACTCAACAGTGATGGAGAAATATAATGCCGCTTTCTTTGAGAATGAGGCGAACAAGTCCGACAAGGCATCAGCCGACAAATGGGCAGAGACATCCTCTGGTTTGCGTTATGCAATTGTCAAGGAGGGGAAAGGGAACAATCCCACAGCCGAAAGCGAAGTTACCGTGCATTACATCGGAGAGCTTACCGATGGTAAGGTGTTTGACAGCAGTATCTCCCGTGGCGAGCCTACCTCATTCCCGCTCAATCGTGTGATTCCCGGATGGACTGAAGGTTTGCAGCTGATGAAACCCGGTGGTTTGGCTGTATTCTATATTCCCGGCAAACTTGCCTACGGAGAACAGGGTCAGCCCGCAGCCGGCATCGGTCCGGATGCCACTTTGATATTCGGTGTAGAGCTTCTCAGTGTGCAATAAGTGAGGAGTAAAAAAGGTAAAGATATGAAAGGGAAATTGATAATCTCTATCTCATTCTTGTCGGCCGTATTTTTATTTGCAGCCTGCAAGGGGAGGACTATGGAGAATATGGAGCCGAACGGTGATACTGTTGAGGTCAATGTCACGGAGGTTAATGATACTGTAATAACACCATCGGGAACAACTGCCCCGGTTGAAATACCAACAGCAGATACTATCTCCGATACCCTTGTAGAGAATCAATAATGAATATACAAAATTAAGATTATGAAATTTAAAGCACTTATAATATTATTGGCATCAACTTCCGTGATGTTTGCGTCATGCAGCGGAGCCGGTGAAGGACATGACCTCAGTGAGGTGAAAAATGCAACAGAGGCCGATTCTATTTCCAATCTGCTTGGTCAGATGTATGCCGTAGACTATTGGCGTTCATCAGTCGGTGATTCGGTGGCAATGTCAGAAGAAGCCCGTAATGAATATCTTAAGGGTGTAGAGGCTGCCCTAAAAATGTCCGGTAAGGATGAGAATTATATCAAAGGATATATTCTTGGGCTGCAACTCTCGCAATTCACCGGACAATACAAGACTGAAACGGGCATAGAAATTAACAATAAGCTTATGCTTTCCGGACTTGCATACGGACTTCGTAACGATTCGATTGTGAACTATGAGAAAGTCAATCAAGATTTAAGCGTGCTTACCACACGAATAGCCACTCGAAGACAGGAACAGGTGAAAGCTGAAGGTGAGAAAAAACTTGCGGAATACGCTAAAGCGCATAATTACAAGCAGTTCAAGCCGGACCTTTATGGAACTATCACAAAACCGGGAGAGGGTGCCGCTTTGAGTCAAGGTGATATGATAGAAGTGCAAATCAGAGCAACAGATGTGGATGGCAAGCCTATAAGATTGCCGTTACCTACCGAGGTGACAGTAACTCCTGAAATGGATAATGCACCGATTGGTTCATCACTGCTTCAGCTTCGTCCCGGTGGCTCAGGTGAATTTGTTACCACAGCTGAGGCCGCCTTTGGTGCACATTCATCCCGATTCCGTGTGGATCCCGGCCAACTCGTCATCCTTCATGCCACAATCAAAAAATTCCTTGGAAAGAGCGATGGCAAGAGTGTGACAGCCGGAGATATGGAAGGTGAAGAAATCAAACCCGTTGAAGCCAAATAATCGCAAAATTCCGGATAAGGTGTGAGATTTAGAGATATACCTTTGAGGTATAGATACATGACGGATCTCGGATGCGGTGTCGTTGCAGGTTTTACCTGTGGCATACCCGTGTCCGAATCTTTGTGTATGGAAATCAGCGAAGAAACGCTGTTAGCTCAATGCGAGCAGACTCATTCGGTCAACGTTCAAGAGGTCTGTTCCGCATCGGATTATCCTGAAAATACCGATGGAATAATTACCGGCATACCCGGATTTGCCATTGGTGTCAGGACAGCTGATTGTGTGCCGGTGCTCCTTTATGCTCCCGATATAAGGAAAGTTGCGGCGGTACATGCCGGATGGCGAGGCACATTAGGCAGAATCCTTGATGTAGCTATTGACAAGCTTCGTCAAAGCGGAGCCAATCCGGCAAGCATACAGGCTGTCATCGGACCTTGCGTGTGTGTAGACTGTTATGAGGTAGATAAAGAATTGGCAAGTAAATTTGTTGTAGCCGGATTTGGCCCGGAAGAGATAATCGGCTTGGATACAGACAAGCCTCATCTGAATCTGGCGGCAATCAATGCAAAGATACTGATTGAGAACGGAGTCAAGGAAAAATCTATTAAGATGACGAATATGTGTACACGGCATTATATGGAAGCCGGAGAGTATCCGTTCCCCAGCTATCGTCGTAATCCCGGAACGTCAGACAGATTACACTCCTTCATAATGCTGTCCCCAAATAATAATTCGTAAAAACGTAAAAGTCCTGTAAATGGAATTGATACAACTTGATATTGACAAAATTCTGAAAACGAGAATCTCCACAAGACACAAATGGTTAATTCCACGTCCTGTGACTCGCCTTCTTGAACGGATCATACATCAAGATGAGCTTAATCGTCTTTTGCGTGAGGCATATCCGGCTGAAGGATCTGCCTTTGCGTCAAAAATCTTGGAAATACTCGATATCAAAGTAATTGTAAAAGGTCTTGAAAAGCTTGATGACACTAAACGATATGTCTTTGCTTCCAATCATCCTCTGGGAGGGCTTGACGGAATAACGCTCATAGCAATTCTCGGGGGAAAATACGGAGATGAAAAGATTAAATTTTTAGTCAACGACCTGCTTATGAATGTTGTCCCACTCCGTTCCGTTTTTTTGCCCATTAATAAATACGGTGCGCAAGGGAGGGAAGCCACTGTGGCCATCAATGAGGCGTATGCTTCAGATTCGCAGATTTTGATTTTCCCCGCCGGACTTGTGTCCCGCAAGGGAAAGGAAGGAATAAGGGATTTGAAGTGGAATAAAGCGTTTGTGAGCAAGGCAGTGGAGTATGGACGTGATATTGTGCCGGTACATTTTAAAGCACTCAATCGTAGTAGATTCTATAATTTGGCTTATTGGCGAAAAAAACTTGGGGTAAAAGTTAATATAGAACAGGCCACATTACCGGCAGAATTGTGCAACGCAGCTCACTCCCGGTTTGAGATTGTTTTCGGAAAGCCGATACCTTACAGCCGATTGGAAAGCACCGAAAAATCGGCATCGCGCATAGCCGCTGAAATTCGTGACCAAATATATACTCTTGACTGATTTTGAGAACATTTGAGAGCTTTTAGTCGTAATCGTTTTGACAGCTCACAAAAAATAGCTAACTTTGCATTTTGAAATAGCGAGGTTGTCTAATTTAATGGGGACAACCTTCGGCAGCCAATCGGCCAATTATCTGCCTCAGAACGCAATCATTATGGATACGAAGTACATTTTTGTGACCGGCGGCGTAGTGTCGTCATTAGGTAAAGGAATCATTTCATCATCCCTTGCACGCTTGCTTCTCTCACGCGGCTATAAGGTGACGATTCAAAAATTCGACCCCTATATCAACATAGATCCCGGCACATTGAACCCCTACGAGCACGGCGAATGTTATGTGACTATAGATGGTCATGAAGCGGATCTGGACCTCGGTCACTATGAGCGATTTACCAACACACCTACCACAAGAGCCAACAATGTTACAACGGGAAGAATTTATCAGTCTGTAATAGATAAGGAACGTCATGGTGACTATCTGGGTAAGACTGTTCAAATCATTCCCCATATCACGGATGAGATTAAGAGAAACGTTAAAATGCTCGGTAATACCGGCAAATTCGATTTCGTAATTACCGAGATTGGTGGCACTGTGGGAGACATCGAGTCAACTCCATATCTTGAGGCAGTAAGGCAATTACGTTGGGAATTAGGGAAAGATGCACTTTGTATACATCTTACGTACGTTCCCTATCTCAAAGCGGCAAAAGAACTTAAAACCAAGCCGACACAGCATAGTGTGAAGATGCTCCAACAAGTCGGTATTCAGCCTGATGTGCTTGTGCTTCGTACAGAGAGGGATGTCCCGGCTGCCATGCGGCGCAAAATTGGACAATTCTGCAATGTGTCTCCCGAGGCTGTCATTCAGAGCATAGACGTATCAACTATATACCAAGTACCTTTAAAGATGCACGAACAGCACCTTGACGAAATCGTACTTGATAAGATGGGTCTCAAGGCAGTGGGAGAACCGGATTTGCATGCATGGAATACATTCCTCGACAAGATAGAGAGTGCATCTGAGGAGATTCGCATCGGTCTTGTCGGCAAATATGTGGAATTGCAGGATGCATATAAGTCAATATGTGAATCACTCTTTCAGGCAGCCACTTATTGCGACAAAAAACTCAAAATAGAATATATCCATTCAGAAAAACTAACTGATGACGATGTAGAAGAAAAATTGTCAGAAATGGATGGGGTCATCATAGCACCGGGGTTTGGTCAGCGTGGCACTGAAGGAAAATTCGTGGCCCTCAAATGGTGTCGCGAACATGATGTGCCTACATTCGGAATCTGTCTCGGAATGCAATGTATGGTTATAGAGTTTGCACGCAATGTCCTTGGACTGACTGAGGCTAACAGCACAGAACTCAATCCTCAGACTCCGGACAATGTAATTGACCTTATGGAGGAGCAGAAAAGTATCTCAAATATGGGAGGTACAATGCGACTTGGAGCATACGATTGCACCTTGCGTGAAGGGTCGCGAGTGGCAGAAGCATACGGCAAGACGGAAATCAGCGAACGTCATCGTCACAGATTTGAATTCAATGAGGAGTATCGCGAAAGATTTGAAAAAGCCGGAATGCAATGTGTAGGCGAAAATCCGACAACACATCTTGTTGAGGTAGTCGAGATTCCTGAGAAAAGATGGTATATCGGTACTCAATATCATCCCGAGTATCAAAGCACGGTGCTAAATCCCAATCCGCTTTTTGTGGATTTTATAAAAGCTGCGATAGCATATCGACACGAAAAAAACAGCAAATAATTTCACTCCAAATAGAAAGAGAAAACGAAAAAGCATAACGCATAAATGGACAAGAATACAGTATATGGTCTATTGCTGATGGCTGCCGTATTCTTCGGTTACATGTGGCTCAGACCGAAGCCGGAAGCGCAGCATAACAGCGTGCAGGAGAATACAGAGAACACTCAGACGTCGCCTCAGGCAGTGTCATTGTCTGACACGGAGCTTGACTGGCTGCGTCAGAACATAGTGCAAAACGGACAGAAGACCGGTACCGACTCGGCCTCAACAAGCTATACATGGGATTCCAATGGAATATCTCTACGTCTTGACGGTGACTCTCTTTCCGGGTATGTGACTGTAGACGGCAAACAGGTGACATGGAAAGAGATTTCAGACGGTAGCGCACCAATGACTCTCAGAGCTGCAGCTCTTGAGGCTGTTCGTTCGGCAAGTGAGTCAATGGGCAAGTTTGGTCGTTTCGCTCAATTTCTGACCGGTACAGACAAAAAACTCGTGCTCGAAAACGATGCATTGAGATTGACTCTTTCTTCCAAATCTGGTTCTATTACCAAGGCCGAGCTTAAGGATTATAGCACTGAATACAGTGCTGACGAAAATGAGAAGCGATTGGGGAAAGTAGTCATGTTTGAAGGGGATAAAAATAGTTTCTCATTCCGTATGCCCTTGCCCCAATCCATCTCTACAGCCGACCTGTATTTCCGTCCGGTGGCTTTGAACGACTCTACGGTACGCATGACGCTTGATGTTACTCCGGATGCTTTCTGGGGTATAGAATATACTCTTCCGAAAGGTAAAAATTATGTTGTGAAGATGCGTGTAGTACAGAAGAATATGGCCGCTATCGCTCAAAGTAACAACAGAATGCTCGGAATAGACTGGCATCAGGATTTGAAACGCCAGGAGAAAGGGAGAATGTTTGAAGAACGTAATTCAGCACTTTATTATAAATATGCCGGAGGAAGTGTTGAACATCTTTCAGAGGCAAAAAACGATTCAGAAGAACGTGAGGCCAAGGTGAAATGGATAGCCTTTAAAAATCAGTTCTTCTCATCTATTCTTGTATCAAAACGCCCCTTCCAGACAGCTGACTTCAACTCTGAAGTGCTTAAGGGTAGCGACTACCTAAAATCAATGACGGCTGATGCTACTGTGAATGATTACGATTGGAATGTAGATGTGCCTGCAGAATTTGATTGGTTTATCGGTCCGAATCTCTATCCCCTTCTTTCAAGCATTGATGATAAGCTCGATAAGGATGAGGATATGAATTTTACTAAGCTTATTCCACTCGGATGGTCAATATTCCGGTGGATTAACACGTTGATTATCATACCGATTTTTAATTTCCTCGGTTTTTTTATATCTAATTATGGTATTATAATTCTGATATTGACACTTTTTATCAAGCTGGTGCTTTTCCCCTTGACATATAAGAGCTACAAATCACAAGCGAAGATGCGAATCCTTGCCCCCGATATTAAAGTCATTAACGATAAATATCCCGGTCAAGAAAATGCAATGTTGCGTCAGCAAAAGACAATGGAGCTATATAGCAAAGCCGGAGCATCACCCTTCTCCGGATGTCTCCCGATGTTGCTTCAGATGCCGATTCTCTTTGCAATGTTCAGTTTCTTCCCCTCATGTATAGAACTTCGCGGACAGAGTTTCCTTTGGGCACATGACCTTTCTGCTCCGGATGCAATAATATCATGGAGCGGCAATATCCCTCTTGTTACAGAATATTTCGGTAATCACATATCACTCTTCTGCCTCTTGATGACTGTTACCAACATTATCTATACCTATATCAATATGCAGAATCAGCCGGGACAGATGCCCGGTATGAAGTGGATGATGTATCTGATGCCGGTATTCTTTATGATATTCTTTAATAACTATGCGGCCGGTTTGAGTTATTACTATTTCCTCTCACTCCTTATCACCATCATTCAGACCTATGCTTTCCGTTATGTGATAAAAGAGGAGGATGTCCGCAAGAAGATGAAAGAGAATGCCAAGAAACCGAGAAAGAAATCGGGCTTCATGGCACGTCTTGAAGAGATGCAGCGTCAGCAGCAACAGATGCTTAAGGAGCAACAGAAAGCCCAGGCGAAGCATCGTCGGTGAGCAATGTGAAGGTCTAAACCAAATCTGAAAATTAAATGTTATAAAATCAGTCGGGAGATAATTCTTCCGGCTGATAAATTTTTTTAATAATAAACTATAAAAACACACACAAATTATGGATTATAGAGAAGTAATCACAAGTGCCGAGACAGTACTTGTAGAATTTTATGCAAGCTGGTGTCCACATTGTCAGAGAATGATGCCTATTGTGGCACAAGTCGCAGAGTTGTTGGAAGGTAAAGTGCCGGTATATCAATACGACATAGATGAAGAGCAGGAATTGGCACAGGAAGCCGGAGTAACGTCAATCCCAACATTTATTGTGTATAACGGAGGGAGAGAGGTATGGCGTCATACAGGTGAGATTGAAGGACAAGCACTTCTTTCCAAAGTGCAGGATTTTATCTAATATAAAACGTACTGCTACTAAATACACGAAATATAAACACCGAATAAAATTTGGTGTTTATACGAAATTTTCCTAATTTTGCAAACGGATGCATCGCAATGCGTCGCTCAGAGGGCGGCGCATATCGGTTCATTTATTAAAACGAATTGATTTGCAAATATCTATAACGTGAGAATACATCGCGTAAAAATACACCACGAGGGCACCAATATCTTGATTATGCTCCTGCTTGTGCTTGTGGCGCTAAATATTCCGGCGTGGCTTTTTCTCCCACCGGTAGTTTTCCCGGCCATCTTTACAGGCATCTCTGCGATGTTTTATATTTTTGTCTTTAACTTTTTCCGTTGTCCGGTAAGGCGCTATCGGGGTGAGAGAAAGAGACGTGTGGTCAGCTCTGTAGATGGTAAAGTGGTGGTTATAGAAGAGACGGAAGAACCGGAATTCATTAAGGGGCCGGCGATACAATTTTCAGTATTTATGTCTCCGCTCAATGTTCATGCCAACTGGTTTCCGATAGATGGGGAAGTGGTATACGTCAAACATCACAGCGGCCGATTTCTCTCCGCATATCTGCCCAAATCAAGCACCGAAAACGAACGAAGCACAATAGGAATAATAACTCCCGAGGGACATAAAGTGGCAGTACGCCAGATAGCCGGAGCTATGGCGCGACGTATAGTCACATATGCACGGAAGGGGGAAGAAGCATCCATTGATGAGCATCTTGGTTTTATCAAATTCGGTTCGAGAGTAGATATTTTTCTCCCTCTTGGTTCCGATATTCTGGTAGAACTTGGAGATGTGACCCGCGGAGGTGTCACTCAGGTAGCTGTGCTTCCACACACGTCTTGATAGAAGTATATTTTCTATTCCTGTAGCTTCAATTATCTCTCCCAAATTTACATATCTGACTGTTTATGAATATACTGAAGAAGAATATACCTAATGCGCTCACATGTCTGAATCTGCTTTCAGGCATAATGGCAATTATATTCTCATTCGATGGAATATCTACCAATGAATCAGGTCTTGATGGAATCCGGTTGTCCTGGATATGTATCGGGGTTGCTGCCTTGGCCGATTTCTTTGACGGTTTTGCAGCACGGAAGCTCGGGGCATATTCCGATTTGGGTAAAGAGCTTGATTCACTGAGCGACAATGTGAGTTTTGGTGTAGCTCCGGCTATTGTTCTGATGAATTTGTTGATTTTTGAAGCCTCTTATTCTCCTTCCGCATGGATAGTTTTTGCAACGCTGATTATTCCGGTATGTGGCGCAATACGTCTTGCGAGGTTTAATGTTGACGACAGGCAGACCACCGGATTTATCGGTCTTCCGATTCCTGCAAATGCAATATTTTGGATAGGGTACATGGCATTAATAAGTAATGGTGTTGAATTTTTGACAAATGCGGAAATACTCCTTCCCATAATAATTCTGGAGAGTTGGCTCATGGTGAGCAATATTCCGATGTTGTCACTTAAATTCAAGACATTCGGGTGGAAAGGGAATGAACCGCGTTGGATTCTGATTGCAGCAGCTGTTGTAATGATTGCCACGATACAGTTGGCAGGATTGATGTGGCTGATTGTTTTCTATGTTTGTCTATCTATTGCTCTAAATATAAAAAACAGATGAGCGGTCTTCTCATTCTTATATTGATATGTGTGGCTGTTTGGCTCTTCTGGAAATATATAGGGCGAAACATGCTGGTCAATTATGCCCGGCGCAAGCAGGAGGATTTTCTGCGTTCGGCATTCGGAATGCCACCACGCCAAAAAAAGACCCGGAACGGTGATTTTTCAAAGAGGAAATCCACACAAGAGCCGGGCTCGGGTTTCTCTCAACGAAATCGTCATGCAGATTCGCGAGAATCCATAATCCCCAAAGAGTATGCAGAGGATGTGGAATATGTAGAGATAAAAGAGTTTTCTCAAACCGACATAGCGGCAGATCGGAATCAGACACATACGCAATATCATGAAGAACAGGTGAGCGATGTGGAATATGTAGAGATAAAGAAAGCGGATGGAAAGAAGGATTGACAATAAGATTGGTAACCATCCTGTCACACTTTATGTAAGTGATATGGATGGCACTTTGCTCAATTCGTCAAGTGAAATATCACTTAAATCGAAACAACTCTTGAACGAGGCCATTGCTCAAGGGGCACTCTTTACAGTGGCCACCGCAAGAACTCCGGCTACTGTCGCTTCTCTGATAAAAGGTGTAAAGATGAATCTTCCGGCATGTGTAATGACCGGATCTACGTTATGGAATCCACACTCCGGAGAGTATTCTGATATCAAATACATAGCTGAAGACGAAGTGGTGAAGGCAATTGAAATATACAGGGAAGCCTCTTTGCCAACATTTATTTATACCCTCGAAGATAATCATATCCACATATATCATTCCGGTGGTCTGAACTCACTCGAGAGAGAATTTCTGGAAGCCCGACTGCATACACCTTTCAAAACGGCTCATATAAGCACCCGGCAGTCAGACAAACTTCCCGACAATCTTGACAAAGTGATACTCTTTTTCGCCATTCAACCTACCACGCTCGCAGAACCGGTTCATACACGCCTCATAAACGAGCTTCGAAGCACCGTGATGTATTATCACGACAATTTCGGGCCGGAAATATCCCTGCTCGAAATCTTTGCCGAAGGGAGCACTAAAGCCAGGGCTGTCTCTGATTTGGCACGCAAGCTGAATGTGGAACGCATTGTGGCCTTTGGTGATAATCTCAACGACCTCCCGCTTTTCGATATAGCTGATATTTCATGTGCTGTGGGTAACGCAATTGAAGAAGTCAAATCAAGGGCCGATGTAGTAATAGGCATCAATGACGATGATGCCGTGGCTCGTGCTATTTGGGATGATTATCACTGCAACATCCTCTCCTCGCTTTGATGCATACAACCTCTAAGAGACAAAAACGATGAAACGTAGCAATAATACTTACGACAGAAAGACTGTCCGGAAGTTTATCTTTTTGATAGCTTCCGGTGCGGCTATTGTCTTTTTTCTGCTCGTTTCAAATAATATTGTCAAAGAGTTGGCACAGCAGGAACGTGAAAGAATGGCTGTTTGGGCCAATGCCACTCAACGCCTTGCGCAAGCTGACATGAACAGTGATTTTGAATTCCTCCTTTCTATCATATCGCAAAACAACACTATTCCGGTGATGATAGCCGACTCTGCCGGGAATATACTGGAATATCGCAATTTCCCCCTCCCGGAAGAAGTAGAGACTGAACAGCCCGGCCTTACAGGTCTGTCTGAAAAAAATCGGAATTACCTCAAGCAAAGGCTTGCACGTGGTCTCGCCGGAAAATCGCCCGCACAAGCTGCTGAGGTAAATACTCATTTTATACCGGTGGAAATTATTGATAACAATCTGCAATACATTTATTACGAAGATTCCATTCTGCTCAGAAAGCTTAGTTGGTATCCATACATTCAGCTCAGTGTCATGATAATGCTTATTCTGATTATTTATCTGACACTAATTTACAGTAAACGTGCCGAACAGAATCGAGTTTGGGTAGGTCTCTCTAAGGAGACGGCTCATCAACTCGGCACTCCTATATCATCGTTAATGGCCTGGACCCAATATCTTGAAGCAACCGGCACTGACGATGAGGTGGTCAAAGAGATTGATAAAGACGTCAAACGCCTCAGCACTATAGCCGATCGATTCTCAAAAATTGGCTCCCGCCCTGAAATGCAACTCGAATATCTCAACGAAACAGTACAGCGTTCGTTGCAATATCTCCGAAGCCGTATCTCCGGAAAGGTGGATATCAGAATGCATTTCTGCGACGATGACTATGGTGTGATGCTCTCTACCCCTCTCTTCGAGTGGGTAATGGAGAATATTACCAAAAATGCAGTAGATGCCATGGCCGGTGCCGGAACTATCGATATTACCACAGGAAAAACAAAAGATTATGTCTTCGTAGAGATAAAAGATACCGGGAAAGGTATTCCACGCAAGGACTTTAAAACTATCTTCAATCCCGGATACACCACAAAAAAACGCGGCTGGGGACTCGGACTTACCCTGGTCAAAAGAATCATAGCCGACTATCATCACGGAAAGATTTTTGTTAAAGAATCAGAAATCGGAAAGGGTACCACCTTCCGCATCGAGATTCCTCTTGCCGGATGAAAAATCTCTGATTCAACATTAAAACGACAATAAAAGCAACAGTATAAGATGACAAAATCTGAGACCTCAAGCAAAAACTTTTTAGCAAAATCAGCACGTCCTGTTTATTGGATTCTTCTCATAGTGATGTGCTTCCCGTTTCATCTCATTTTCAATCTTGAAAAGCCTCTTATCGATCCTCCGATAGCTTTATTCTCAGGCCTTGTTTTCGCATTTATTTTCGGGGTGCCATGTCCGAAATTCAATAAGAAATTGAGTAAATATCTCCTGCAGGCATCTGTGGTAGGTTTGGGATTTGGCATGAACCTTGTCCAATCGCTCAAATCCGGAGCCGATGGTATGATTTTCACTATCGTCTCAGTAGTAATGGTTATGGTGGTCGGAGTATGGCTCGGACGGTATATGAGAATTGACTCCAAAACATCATATCTCATATCTTCCGGAACAGCAATTTGCGGTGGCAGTGCAATTGCCGCAGTTGGTGGTGTCCTTAAGGCTAAAGAGAATGAGATGGCTGTGTCTCTCGGAGTTATTTTTATACTCAACGCCATAGCACTCTTTATTTTTCCACCCTTGGGACATCTCTTCGGTCTGACGCAAGAACAATTCGGCACTTGGGCCGCAATCGCTATTCACGATACATCATCTGTAGTCGGTGCCGGGGATGCCTATGGAGCAAAGGCTTGCGAACTTGCTACACTTATTAAATGCACACGTGCACTGTGGATTATCCCTCTGGCATTTTTTACCATCTGGTATTTCCGCAAACAAAAAGGCGGGGAGGGAAAAGGGAAAGTCAGCATACCCTGGTTTATCCTCCTCTTTGTAGTGGCAATGGTGATTAATACATATACTCCCGAATCTCTTATCGATACTATGCGCCCCGTATATTCCACAATCGTACTGATAGCCAAGCAGGCACTTGTCGCCGTCCTCTTCGCCATCGGTGCATCGTTGAGCTTAGGAGTCATAAAGCAAGTAGGTATAAAACCGATGATTCAAGCTCTTACACTTTGGATGCTGATTGGCGCAACTTCTCTCTTTGTGGTGATGTACACTATTGACTGACCTCTAAGATAGCATTATAGAGACACTGTTGTAAATACCGAATTTATTTTGTAACTTTGCTCATCGATTATCCTTAATATATACACCTGAAATGATCAAAACAATTATCTCTTGCATGCAGCTCCGTTCCATTCAGATGAGTATCGCCACAGTCATCATGGGGTGGGCCTGCTCCAATCTAATCGGTGATTTCGAACCGCTCGCAGGATTCCTGTGTTTGCTTTTCGCTATATTCGCCCAGATTACAGCCAATCTTTTTCACTACTATTGCGACGAAAAATTTCATTACGGACAAATCATCGACCACGGATATGTGCCGGATAAATCATCCGGCATCTCCCTCGAAAGAATGTTGCGGGAGGCCTCAATAGCCTTTGCCATTCTTACTGCTACTGTCGGACTCGCTCTGGTTAATATTGCTCCCAAAGGAGCTACTATAATGGGTGTACTCATCATCCTTGCAATATATTTCAACAACGCCGGCCCCTATCCGTTGTGCCGTCATACTTGGGATCTCGTCCTTACATTCCTTTTCTTCGGGCCTCTGGGTACCGGTGCGACCGCATATATGCAATCCGTACACGCCAGAACCGTCCCCAATGACTTCTGGGGTGATGTCGGTCCGGCTTTAATCGCCGGAATTGCAATGGGTCTGTTTGTCTGCAATAGTAAGATTTTCTTTGGATACCGTACTGTGGACTATGATAAGGATAACGCTATTGAATCCTTCACATCAAAATTCGGAAAAAAGGCTACTCGCAATCTCTTCCTCATCAATAGCATCATTATTTTTATTGTTGCAGCCGTGATTTGTTATATTTACCACCTGCATAACTTCTGGTGGGCTATTGTTATACCGGTCATTTGCACTATCGTAAATATTCTCCTTTGGCGCAGATTGTCTAAAGAATGGACTCCAAGCTCTATTCCTTGGGAAAATATTGTCAACTGGAACGCTCTGCTCTTTTCCATAAGTGCCTTCATAGAATTTACCTATTTCGGTGCCTCGGAAGACTTCTTTACCTATTTCGGCTGAAACATCATTATACTAAATTGATATGACAATACATACCGCCCTCTATATGATACCCGTAGAACTAAGTCCCGCACCCGTGGCTGAGTTCATCCCCTCCGGAAACGTTGAGATTATGAGAGGATTGAGGTATTTTATTGTGGAGAATATCAGAACAGCTCGCCGATTTCTCAAACGGTGCGATAAAAGTATTGACATATCACAACTGACATTTTTCGAGCTTAACGGTCATACCAACCCGGCCGATATATCTTCTATGCTCGAGCCTCTCCGCAAAGGTAATCCTATTGGAATGATGAGCGAGGCGGGATGTCCCGGAGTCGCAGATCCCGGTGCGCAGGTTGCTGCCATTGCCCAAAGTGAGGGACTGAAAGTCATTCCACTTGCCGGACCTTCCTCAATCCTTATGTCGCTGATGGCTTCCGGATTTAATGGACAAGGTTTTGCCTTCAACGGATACCTTCCTATCGATAACGACAAAAGACTTAGAGCACTCAAAGAACTTGAAAACAGAGCCTGGAAGTCCGGCCAATCTCAAATATTTATCGAAACCCCTTATCGTAACGCAAAATTCATTGAATTCCTGATAGAACATCTGAGGCCTGAGACACTTCTATGCGTGGCATCAGCCATCACGGATCCAGATAACGAGTCAATCCGTACATGCTCAGTGGCTCAGTGGAAGAAAAACAAACCCAAACTTGACAAAATACCCGCTATATTCCTTATTTCAAGACCCTGACAATGGCAAAACGAAAAAGCAAACTTCCACCCTTGGGTCAATTCACCATTGACTTCTCCGATGCCGGTTACGATGCATCACCGGGAGTCGTGTCCGCTTCTTCCGAAATTTTGCCAAACGTAGAGAATGAACAGATGCAGACGCAACTGAAATTCTTCTCCTTTGGCTCCGGCTCAAGCGGAAATTCATGCTATCTGGGTACAAACAAAGGTGGTATCATCATTGATGCCGGTGTCAACGATTCTGATATATATGACACATTGGAACGGCATAACGTGCCGGTTTCGCACATTAAGGCAATCCTGCTCACTCATGATCACACAGATCATATAAAATATGTTTACAAACTATTGCGTTCCAACCGCAATATCCGATTATACTGCACTAACCGGGTAATACTCGGAATTCTGCGTAAACACAATATTTCCAAGAGAATTAAGGAATATCATAATCCTATCTTCAAGGAGATACCCTTCAGCGTGCTGGATTTTCGTATCACAGCCTTCGAAGTGCCTCACGACGGCAGTGACAATGTAGGGTTCTCAATTGAATACTGCGATAAACGGTTTGTACTCGCCACTGATCTCGGTGCCGTCACCGAAAGAGCTGATTTCTATATGTCGCAGGCCAACTACCTTGTCATTGAGGCCAACTATGACCTGCAAATGCTCATACATGGCCGTTATCCCGAACATCTCAAAGCAAGAATCCGTACCGACCACGGTCACATGGATAATACCGACACAGCCACCTTCCTGAAAAAAATTGCCGGACGGGGTCTTACACATATCTTCCTTTGTCACCTTTCGCAAGACAACAATACACCCGATTTGGCTCGACAGGCTGTAAAAACTGCTCTGGAAACAAGAGGATTCAAGGTAGGGGATTCCACTTACTCACTCATTGACAGAAATTCCGACATTCACCTCGCAATTTTGCCGAGACTCACCGCCTCTCCAATCTTTATTTTGTAGAAAAAATAAAAAGTTGCGAAATTATTTGCATACAAGTAAAAAAAATTGTATCTTTGCACTCGCTAACCGAAACAGCCTCTTTTGAGGTCAGTTCGCAAAGCATTCGGGGTTTAGCGCAGTTGGTAGCGCGCTACGTTCGGGACGTAGAGGTCGGGCGTTCGAGTCGCCTAACCCCGACAATATTTAAAAGAACTTCTTCATTACGAAGAGGTTCTTTTTATTTTCTGTATACCGGATTTCTTACATCCCGGTTATTTTATTGTTTAGTGGTGAATGATTGCTTAAATAATTGATTCATAATATAAAAATATATCTCTCTCCATAGAAATTACATCGATTTCACATCATCGCAAATCTGATATAATACTCACAATCATAAAAAACTGCAAAAAAACATAAAAAATTTTTGCGTATATTCAAAAAAAAATTATTAGATTTGCAACAGAAAACCTTCTATCAGGTTCGCACTGAAATTATTATTTATTAATCTGCTGATATTCAACAATGTCGTGATTTTTTTTTGTTTGCTAATTGTTGAGTGTCAGTAATAATCAATTAACAGCTTATGTTTAAATTTACCTCAGCGATGTGCCGAATGGCATTCGTAGCTCTGATGGCAGTAGGCGCAAGTGCCGCTTATGCTGTTCCGTCTACGTCACCATCCGGTACGATTGACCTTGTTGAATATCCGGCAGGATTGTCGGGTATTACAATTAATGGAAAATATTCAATCAACCGCGAATGTGCTGAACTCGCTACACTTCGTCGTGGTGATGTTGTAATCCGCCAGATTCCCGCTTCCAACTACGAACGTATCATTACCGGTGTGCCCGGTGGTGAGGGCTATGAAAAAACAGAGATTGGTAATCTCATGTTCTTCCTCTACAGCAACTCTTTAAACCCTGCAACTCAGACAGGTGAATACACTTTCACTGTGCCTGCAGGATATGCTTATTACGATGGTGACAAAACCAAACCGACTGAAGAATGGGAATTTAAATACACTCTTCGCGGCGGAAGTTCAGCGGCTGCTGCCAACATAACCGTTAGTCCCGCAGCTGATAAGACATATCAGAGTCTTCAGACATTTACTCTGACTCTTCCGAACAACGAGATGTACCGTTTCAATCCCGAAGCTCCGAAAGCTTGTACTCTCGAGTCACTTTATGGTGAAGCTGTGAACGATATTCAGCTCACTGCCACTATAGTTGAGAATATGTGTATTCTCCGCGCACCTGAAACTGTGGATGTGTCTGACACTTATCAGCTTACAATCCCCGCCGGATTCTATCAAGTTAACACCGGAAGTGTTGATTCTCCGACTTGGACTTCAGGTACAGCTCAAACTTTCTCATATTATATCAAGCCACTTCCCAAAGGTATTGTCTTCGAACCCAATCCCGAAGATCCGGTTCCTTATTTCAAATCTGAAGTGAAATCTGTAGTCTCTCCTATCGGTAAAGCGATTGATAAATATGTACTCTTTACCATTAGCTTTGACGATACTTATCGTCTTCTGTTGAGAGGTGTGCCCAAAATTTATGCTGCCGACAGCAATGGTAATGCAACCGGTGATGCTCTCATGTCACTTTCTGTAGATAGAGATATAGATACCACTATCAAAAATAAATTGTATGTATGTTCACAATCTATCGTACAAAAAGATTCTGAAGGCAAATATGACACTGCCGCCGGTGACATCCTTCTTCCTCCCGGTGAGTATGTTCTTGTAATTCCTAACGGTTGTTTCAGCTTGACCAATGGCGGTATAAACGCAGAATTCCAGTGCAACTATACTGTATCAGTTAACGATAAATTCCAGACTATTATCAAACCGGCCAACGGTTCCAAGCAGAGTAGCCTTCAATACATCACCGTAGCTTACGATGAAGGTATGGAAATCTCTTGCGCTGAAAATGCTTACGCTCATCTTACAAACGGTATCGCTGAATATGCTCTCGTAGGTAAAGTGAATGATGAACTTCTCAACGAAATTGAATTCTCACTTCCGATTCCTATGACCACTATCGGTGAATGGCAGTTCACTACTCCCAGCAGCGGGTACACCGTTAACGGTTCCAAGACTTCCATGAATGCTGTATTCTATGTATCTGACGATGTTGTCGAAGCTGACAAGACTATGGTGGTAGATCCCGCAGCAGGTGTGGTAGAACAGCTCAAAGTATTCCACGTTACTTTCCCCGGTGCTCCCAACACTTGGATTGGTCAAGAAGGTGGTGCCATCACTCTCAGCAAAAACGGTACTGACCTCGACATCAACTCAGGTATTTCCAAATACTACGACGAGACCAACGGTTACTTCATCATCGAACTTGACGATGCAATCACCGAAGCAGGTACATACGTTCTCTCTTTTGCTCCCCAGACATTCTGGGTAGGTCAAGAAGATGGTTTTGCCAGCGAGGCTGCTTCTTTCACATACGTAATCGAAGACGCTGCTATTGTTAAATTCGCTAAACCTGCTATCAATCCTGATGAGGCAACCGACCTCAGCAGAGTTAAAAACTTCATCCTTACTCTTGCAGATGGTGAAGTGGCAACGGCTTGCAAACCTGTCACTGTTGACCTCCACTCTGTTAAGAATGGCAACAGAGTAGCTGTAGTAGCTTCCTTCATTCCCACTCTCGGTGAAGATGGAAAGACTATTAACCTTGAAAGCATGTCAGGTGCTGAAGTTGTACTCCCCATCGGTGACTACGAACTCGTAATCCCCGGCGGTGTATTCTCAGGTGAAAACGCTATCTCTGCTGAATACGTTTACAACTTCAAGTGCATCTCAAGCGTTGATACTCTCTTCACTGACGAAGCACCCGCTGACCTCTTCAACGCTGCAGGTATGGTAATCAAACACAATGTAACACCTGCTGACCTCAATGGTCTTGATAAAGGTCTTTACATCTACAAAGGTCGCAAGCTTATCGTTAAGTAAGCTGTCAATTTGATAGATTTTAGAATATCATACTGAAATTTCAGGAGTCGCAACTCAGACAGTTGCGGCTCCTTTAGATTTCATTCGTCTGATACGGTGCAGAAATTTGGCCGTAGAAGAAATTCTTGCTAATTTTGTGGTATGAATCCTACTGAAAAGTATGAAATAGAGAAAACAACACCCAATATGTTGCTAACCGGCTCATTAGGGATGTTAGGTTCATATATCATTGAGATATTTAAAGGTTGGAATATTACAGGACTGAACAGAGGTCCATCTGCAAACGGGATAACTTGCGATTTAAGCAAGAATATACCTGCTTTGCCAATTCGATATGACCTTGTGGTGCATACAGCAGGAACTACTGATGAGGCCTCGGCTATCGATGTTAATCTTAACGGTACGAAAAATCTTCTCGCTGCCCTTGAGAAAAATCCTCCGAAAGAGTTTATCTATATATCGGATGCTGCGGTTTACGGACTCTCCGGTGCAGAAGATATTGATGAAACGGCAAATACTTGGGCCACTGATAAGGTAGGGCAATCGAAAATCCTTGCCGAAAAGGAGGTGTCCCAATGGGCTGAAAAACATGATGTATTGCTTACAATCCTACGTCCGGCTATGATGTTCGGTTCAGGTATTTCCGGCAAGGGTGCGGCACTTTTCGAAGATGTGATTCATTCACGATATATACATATCAGAGGAAACGATGCCCGACGTGGTATTGTCACAGCATACGATGTGGCCAAAGCCGCTTTTATGTTGCACGATAAAGGAGGTATCTACAATGTGGCAGATGGTTTCAACAGGACGTTCCTTGAACTTGTCAATGCAATGGATTCAAATGCAGGAACACATAAAAGAATGATTTTCCTTCCACCCAAATGGGCTAAGTTAGGTGCTAAAATCCCGGGATTGAAGAGAATCCTCAATCCGGAAACACTCAAAAACAGAGCTGTCACACTGACTTATAGCAATGCAAAACTAATTGCGGCTACCGGAATGAAAATGTTTGATACTGTGGAGGTAATAGCCGGATGTGAACCGGATTTTCCATATCGCGACCGATGAAATGGATAAATCAAGTTTAGCGGTTGAGAATTTAAAAGTTTGAGATTGTAAAGATTTGTTTTTATGAAAATTCAGAGATTTATATCCGACATAGCAGCCTCTGTTGCATCATTAGCTAAAATGGTGATTATGTCGCGTCCCGTTACTACACCGGCTAAAAAACCGTCAAGACCTCTTATTGTCCTTGGGAATGGGCCTTCCCTTAATGATACAATCGACAATCATGCCGATTTTATGGAAGATAAAGACCTGCTTGCAGTTAATTTCGCAGCAAATGCACCGGTGTTTTTCTCTCTCAAACCCTCCTTATATGTATTGGCCGACCCTCATTTCTTCGAAAGTAATGATGAAAAGGTAGCTCACCTTTTTGAGAATCTGAAAAAAGCGGATTGGAGATTATCGCTTTATGTTCCGGTAAAATATAAAAAGAAAATATCATCTGTTTTTGAATCAAAGAGTAATATTGAGATTGGGACATTCAATATGACACCGGTGGAAGGATTCCGGTTTTTGGAAAATTTCGCGTATAAAACGGGACTTGGGATGCCCCGTCCAAGAAATGTCCTTATACCATCGATAATGATAGGATTGAGAAACGGATACAAAGAGATTTATATTGCCGGTGCCGATCATTCATGGAGCAAAACACTCAGAGTAGACAATCAGAACAGAGTAGTCACTGTTCAGCCCCATTTTTATGCCGATGACAGCAAAGAACAAGCAAGAGTCACCGCCCTTTATTCCGATATCCGTCTTCATGATATCTATCTCTCATTTTCAATAGCCTTCCGCTCATATTTTGAAATTGCGCGATACGCCAACAAACTCGGAGTTAAAATATTAAATATCACCCCGGATTCCTTTATTGACGCATTCCCGCGACTTGACCTCTCAACTTTGCATTGACCGTAAGCGTTAATACTTTTGAGAACAAGGTATTATAACACTTATGAAAGAGGAAAACATTCAGAGCACCATTAAAAACCCTAACGGGTACAAGAAAATTGTCATAATGGGGGCTTCTTCCGGCATCGGATACGGAGTGGCCGAAGCGTTTGCAAAAAGAGGCGTCCCGGTGGGGCTTGCAGCGCGACATATCAAACCGCTCGAAGAACTACAAGCCCGCTATCCCGATTCTATAGTTTATGAGAAAATAGATATAACCCACCACACAGCTGCTGAGCATCTCCAATCACTCATCGACAAGCTCGGAGGTATGGATATATATTTTCACGTATCCGGGATTGGTTCCTCAAATCCCACATTAAATCCGGAAGAGGAAGCTCGTATTCTCAACACTAACGTAGTAGGTTTCGCAAGAATGGTATCAGCAGCCTACGACTATTTCCGACGCAATGATATAGCGGGACAGATAGCCGCCATAACATCCGTAGCCGGAACAAACGGTATGGGAAATCTCACTGCCTATTCCTCATCAAAACGGTTTGACAGCACATACTTGACAGCCCTGTGTCAGCGCGCTTTCCATGAGAAGGCGGCAATATCTGTTACAGATATCCGCCCCGGTTGGGTTCGCACTCCATTAGTGGATTCCGATAAGAAATATCCGATGGAAATGACAGTGGAAGAGGTGGTACCTCAGATTATTGAAGCAATAGTAAAAAGGCGCAGAGTAGCCGTAATTGACTATCGCTGGCGAGTCCTTGTGGCTTTATGGCAACTTATTCCCGACAGAATTTGGACGCGTCTTGACATCGATGCCGGTTCCTTATAATCCAAAAAATTGGTAATGTCGCTATTATTTTGTAATTTCGCGTGTATTTTCGTAACTATTTTCCGCACATTTCTGCAATTGAGCGTATGGAAACAGAAAATAACTCCTCACAAAACACATTTGAATCTCTCGGTATAGCTCCGGATCTCCTTCATGCTATCAGAGATCTCGGGTTTGAACACCCGATGCCTATACAGCAACTTGTTATTCCTCACCTTCTTGAGAAAGATGGGGATGTGGTCGGTCTTGCCCAGACAGGTACCGGCAAAACAGCTGCATTCGGACTCCCCGTTCTGCAACGTATCAATCCCACAAAGGATCTTACCCAGTCCCTGGTAATTGCTCCTACAAGAGAATTGTGTCTGCAGATAGCCGGTGATTTAGCCGACTATGCCAAATATATAGACAATCTCCGTATTCTGCCTGTATACGGTGGTTCAAGCATCGATTCCCAAATCAGAGCCCTCCGTAAAGGGGTACAGGTTATCGTAGCCACTCCCGGCCGTCTCATCGACCTAATCAAGAGAGGGGAAGTGAAGCTTGATGATGTGCATACCGTAATCCTCGACGAAGCTGACGAGATGCTCAATATGGGATTCCTTGACGACATCAATGAAATCCTTGCTCATGTGCCGCAAGAACGGAAAATGCTAATGTTCTCAGCCACCATGCCTCGTGAAATTGCTGACATAGCAAAGCGTTTCATGCATGACCCCGTGGAGTATGTGGCCGGACAAAAAAATGAGGGTGCAAAAAATGTACGCCATATTTATTATATGGTTAAGGCGCATGATAAATATTTGGCACTCAAAAGGGTGGCTGACAATAATCCTGACATCTATGGTATTGTTTTTTGCCGTACAAGGAAAGAGACACAGGATATTGCCGACAAACTGATTGCCGACGGATATAATGCCGACTGCCTTCATGGTGACCTCTCGCAGGCTCAGAGAGACTTGGCCATGAAGAAATTCCGCGACCATGTCACCCGACTTCTTGTCGCCACAGATGTTGCCGCCAGAGGTCTTGATGTAGATGAATTGACTCATGTTATCAACTACGGCCTCCCTGATGATGTGGCTGTATATACTCACCGTTCCGGACGTACCGGGCGTGCCAACAAGTCAGGTGTCTCAATTGCAATTATTCATTCACGCGAAAAAGGTAAGCTTCGTCAAATCGAAAAGATAATAGGGAAAACATTTGAATACAAAAAAGTCCCGACCCCGGAACATATCATAGAGAAGCAGCTTTATAATCTTGCTGACCGACTGGAACGTGTCGAAGTGGATGATGAACAGATGCAAAAATTCCTGCCGGGGATAAGAAAGAAGCTCGAGTGGCTCTCTGAAGAGGATTTGCTCAAGCGTGTTTTATCGCTGGAATTCAATAGATTGTTGAGCTATTACCGACGTATGCCCAATATCGATCTTGACGAAAAGGATAAGAAAGCCTCCAGAAAGGAGAAACATGAAATTCCCGACCGCCGGACTAAAGACCGACGTAAGGCAGAGAAAGGGTATGAGCGGCTAATGCTCAGTGTGGGTAAAAGCAATGGTTTCTTCCCCGGTAATCTTATGAGTCTTGTCAACAATTCGGTGCATGGACCCAAACCGGAAATTGGTCGGATAGATCTTTTCCCGGATTATACTCTCTTTGATGTAAGAAAAGAGGATGCCCACCGCATCCTCGATGCCTTGAAGCATGAAGATTTCTTCGGTGACAAAATTAATGCCCGGATAGCGCCACAACATTCAGATAAAGAAGCACCGGCTAAAAAGTCGCGTAAGTCTGACTCCTGCAAAACAGAGCCACACAAAACCGAAAAAAAGACTACCCGGAAGGCCGCAAAACGTCAAGCCCGTTCAGCTAAAGCTGATAAACCAAAATATAACGGCAATTACGATATTTTTATAAAGAAAAAACGTTGAGCATAACAAATATAAGAATGAAAAATCTTTCAAAGATAATAAAATTCGTGCCGATAATTTTCTGCCTCTTGGTGACCATGGGAGTGTCGGCCGCCAAGGTGGAGAATAATGAGGTGAAGGCTGCGGATGTTTTCTCCCGCCTTCCTGTAGATGTGCTTGACCTGCTTTCCCCTTCGACAAGGCTTGATATGCTCGAATATTGGCAAAACGACTCTACTATTGTGGTTCTCAACGACCTCGGTGGCGAATCGAAGCTTATTAATGTGACGGACAATTTTCTTGAAGTGCAACTGACAGCTGTCAGTACGCTCCAAATCAAGATTCTTGCCAATCCCAAAAACGGCAGGCAAACGGTGATGACAATCTATACAGTAGGAAATGACAATATGGCAAAGGATAGCGATGTCTCATTCTATGACATTGACTTGAAGCCAATTCCCACTGATAAAATTCTCCCCGCACCCAAGATTAAGGATTTCTTCTCAATACCTAAAGGGTCTCTGACTACATATAAGGAGATAATGCAGATGATTCCTTTCCCGACATATCTCTTCATTGCCTCTCCCTCAGACGATAATTTGACGGTCAAACTAACCATTGGCGAAGCAATCAGTCAGGATGACCTTAAAATTCTCTCGCTGTTTCGGCTTCCATATATCACTTACCGCTGGGACGGCTCCCGCTTTAAACGAACAGCTAACTGACAACAATATATAACAACGACTATAATGGAACGTGAAGTAAGAGTAAGATTTGCCCCGTCTCCCACAGGGCCACTTCATATCGGCGGTGTAAGAACCGCTCTTTTCAATTACCTCTTTGCTCGCCGCAATGGCGGTAAGATGATTCTTCGTATCGAGGATACTGACTCTCAAAGATTCGTACCCGGTGCAGAGGAGTATATCAACGAGGCTTTGCAATGGCTGGGTATTCATATTGATGAGGGTGTCAGAGAAGGTGGACCTCACGGACCTTACAAACAGAGCGAACGCAAAGAAATCTACCGCAAATATGTGGATAAGCTCCTCGAAGCCGGAAAAGCTTACATAGCTTTTGATACACCGGAGGAGTTGGCTGCAGCTCGTGAAGCCACGCCCAATTTCCAATACGATGCCTCAACTCGAGCTAATATGCGCAATTCGCTGACTATGCCTGCCGACGAGGTGGAGCGTCTCATTAATGAGGGTACACAATATGTGGTACGTTTCAAGATTGACCCCGACCGTGATGTAAAAGTCAACGACCGAATACGTGGCGAGGTGACCATCAATTCATCCGTGCTTGATGATAAAGTGCTATATAAAAGTGCAGATAATCTCCCCACATACCATCTTGCCAATATCGTGGACGATCATCTGATGGAGGTGACTCATGTGATTCGCGGTGAGGAATGGCTTCCGTCAGCTCCATTGCACGTGCTTCTTTATGAAGCATTCGGATGGAAAGACACTATGCCCGAATTCGTGCATCTGCCTCTCCTTCTCAAACCCGTCGGAAATGGTAAATTGTCTAAACGCGATGGAGACAAACTCGGTTTCCCCGTTTTCCCGCTTGAATGGCATGATCCCCAATCGGGTGCTATCTCCACCGGATATCGCGAACAGGGTTATTTGCCCGAAGCCGTTGTGAATTTCCTTGCTCTGCTTGGGTGGAATCCCGGTGATGACACAGAGCTTATGTCAATGAAGGAGCTTGTCAACAAGTTCTCCTTCGAACATTGTTCAAAGTCAGGCGCCAAATTCGACTATAAGAAGGCTGCATGGTTCAATCATGAATATCTCATGCAGATGCCCGACGAAGAATTGGCACGCCTATACAAACCGCTTCTCGAACAACAAGGAATAACATCATTCTCCGATGAATATATTGCCCGCGCAGTAGGGATGGTGAAAAGCCGCATCAATTTTGTGAGCGACCTTGACGAGCAGGCAGATTTCTTCTTCAAGGCTCCTGAGACGTATGCGGAAAAAGATGTGAGAAAACGTTGGAAAGAGGAGACTCCCGGCATTATGGAGGAGCTTATCGGTGTCCTTGAATCCATTGATGACATGACATCAGCTAATGCTGAAAAGATTGTACTCGGATGGATAAATGAAAAAGGTTATCATCTGGGAAATGTAATGAATGCTTTCCGATTGGCCTTGGTAGGAGCCTGCCGTGGCCCACACCTTTTTGATGTAACCGAGCTGATGCCCAAAGAGGAGGTTATAGCACGAATAAGAAGAGCTGTCGATACTATAAAATGACGCTTGAATCAACACTTTACAGCACCGGAATAGAAGTTTATTCCTTGGGGGTGCGTTTAGCCGCAGCTCATAATCCCAAAGCCCGCAAGATGATAGACGGACATGATGAGATTTGGGAGAAACTGTCTGTACTGTCTCCGGATAAACCGGTTGTTTGGGTGCATGCGGCCTCGCTCGGTGAGTTTGAACAGGGTCGTCCGGTAATGGAACGCATCAGGGAACATTTCCCCGACGTGCAAATTTTGCTCACCTTCTTCTCTCCATCCGGATATGAGATACGTAAAGACTATCCCGGAGCGGATTGTGTATGTTATCTTCCGTTTGACAAGGAGAAAAATGTGAAGCGTTTTCTCGATATGATTAAACCTCGGGCTGTTATCTTTGTCAAATATGAGATATGGCGGAATTATCTCTCCGAATTGAGACAGAGGAATATACCGACATATCTTATTTCAGCGGCTTTCCGTCCCAATCAGGCATTCTTCAAGCCATACGGCAAACGGTATGCGGAATGGCTGAAATTATTCAGTCGTATCTTTGTGCAGGATGAGGCAAGCCGTCAGCTTTTGGCCGGAGTAGGTATAGAGGATGCTGTTGTGGCGGGTGATACAAGATTTGACCGCGTCACCGACATAATGAAGCAGCGCAGAGACCTACCCGCGTTCGATCGGTGGATTGCTGATGTTCGAAATTCCGGAAACCATGTAATTGTGGCAGGTTCAAGCTGGGAGCAGGATGAGAATGTCTATCTCCCTTGGCTCAATTCAGATAAAAAAGTGAGAGCCATTATCGCTCCGCATGAGTTTGATGAAGGTCGCCTTGACAAACTGCGTAAACAATGTCCCGTGAGGACTGTTTTATATTCAGAACTCGTTGCCGAACCGGAGAAATATGCCGATGCAAGAGTCGTGATTGTGGATTGTTTCGGTTTACTCTCTTCCATTTATCGATTTGCAGACATTGCATATATCGGTGGAGGGTTCGGAGTGGGAATCCATAATCTCAACGAGGCAGCAGTATATGGAGTTCCTATTATATTCGGACCAAATTATCATAGATTCATTGAAGCTGAAGAAATAATAGAGGCCGGTGGAGGATTCAGTGTGGCAGACCAAAACGATTTTGAGAACAGAATCTGCACGCTCCTTGATCCGGCGACAAAAGAGAAGCACGGAAAAGCGGCCGGAGAATATATAAAATCAAAACTCGGAGCCTCGGATAAAATATTTGATGAGGTTTTTGTCAAGGGTGATATTGAGTTGTAAGATGTGACAATAAAAGATAAACTATATCGATTACTAACTAATTAAAATATAAGAATATGAAGTTTAAATCAATGCTATGCCTGGCAGTTGCCGGCCTGATGCTCGCCAGCTGTGCAAGCAAAAAGGAGTATACCAAGCTTCAGGAGGAGTATAAGGCACTTCAGGCGGAATATCAGACCACTCGCGATGGCCTTACCGAATGTAACGCCAACACAAAATCGATGCAATTTATGCTTGAACAAGCTCAGAAACAAAATGATGAGCTTAAGAAAGGGATGGCCTCTCTGAAGGCTTCACTTGATGAGTCGCTAAAATCATCCTCTCAAGGTTCTTTAAATATTTCGAAGCTTGTAGATGAGATTAACGCATCAAATGCATATATCAAACACCTCGTAGAGGCTAAATCAAAATCTGATTCACTCAACATGGTGCTTACCAACAATCTCACTCGTTCGCTCAGCACATCAGAGCTTAAGGATGTCGATATTAAAGTGCTGAAAGGTGTTGTTTACATCTCCTTGGCTGACAATATGCTTTTCAAATCAGGCTCATACGAAATCAGCGACCGCGCTATGGAAACTCTTAGCAAGATAGCCAAGATTCTTAAGGACTATGACGATTATGAAGTGCTTGTGGAGGGCAATACCGACAATGTTCCCATTAAGAAGACAAATATTCGCAACAATTGGGATCTATCAGCTCTTCGTGCATCATCTGTAGTGCAGGTGCTTCAAGATAAATTCGGAATCAACCCCAACCGCCTTACAGCCGGTGGCCGTGGCGAGTATAATCCATTGAGCGACAACGATTCAGAAGCCGGTAGAGCTCGTAATCGCCGTACAGAGATTATTATCACGCCCAAGCTTGACCAATTCCTTGACCTGATAGATCAGGCACCGGAAACGGATAAGTAATCCATTTAAAAAGATAAAAAAGGAAGAGGCTGTGCCATTTGTGAAGTGACCCCCAAAAGTTGGACGTATTAAACATTATCCAGTTATATAAAGAGT
>JAMPEM010000016.1 GCA_023665145.1 Bacteroides sp. | reverse complement strand
CCCTGTTTCCTACCCCCTGTTTCCTACCCCCTGTTTCCTACCCCCTGTTTCCTATCCCCTGTTTCCTATTTCCTAATCATCACTTTCTCGGCTTTGCCACCCTGCACTTTGATATACAGGCCGTTGTCAAGCGTGTCAGCGTTCACCTCACGACCCTGAAGGTCATACCAGCGAGTTTCTCCGCTCAATTCTTCGCCATCGGCAATTATATCGTCCACACCGGCTATGCTTGTGCTGCCGATTACGACAAACGAGTTGGCTTCCAACGATACAGAGCCACTCACTGCATTGAATTTCGGGTCGGAATTATACGATTTGAGCAGTACGTGATATGCTGAATTGTCACGTTTGCTGAACGTTGCCGGGATTGCAGTTGCAGTAGTGTTGCAGTTGACGAAGAGGTAAATCTCCTTGTCACCGTTTGAGAGGCGAATCGATCTGCCTTGAGCCCAATTTGAGTCGCTGCAAGACATGCTGACAGTAGCATTCTTTGAGAAAAGCTCCGGATTATTGACGCGAAGAGCAATCAGTTCGCGATAAGTCTCAAACAGACCTCTGCGGCTTGGTTCGTTATAGAGATTCCATCTTACGGTCTTGGGGTCGGTATTGTTGCTGCCGTTTGATGCCTTGGTAGAGTCATAATTACCCAATTCGGAGAATTGCCAAATCATGTGGGCGCCGGGAGCTACGAGCATTTGGGCTGCAGCACATCCGAGGCGGAGCATTGAGTTGGTAGTGTTACCCTTGATACCGGACACACCGCGTTGCATTTGCACATAAGCCAGACGCTGTTCGTCATGACTCTCCAAATAACTTACGGTAGAGCCCCATGTACGGCTGTCATCCGGAGCATAGAAGCGGTTCAATGCTGAGTTGGAAGCATTTCCGGCGGCAAAGTTTTGACCTTGAGTGTTCAGGTTGGCCCAGTTGAGCTGTCCGAAAGCTGCCATTTCGTTCTCCTCTTTAGCACCGGCAAGGTTCTCATTGATGAAATAAGCATCCGGCTTAACAGCGAGGACAGCTTGCTGAAGAGCTCTCATTCGTTCTACGCGGCTCTTGTTGTATTGATTGGTGGCACCGTCACCGTTATTGGGATAAGAATTGTTAAGTCCGAGACCCTTGACAAGGTCGAAACGGTAACCGTCCACGTGATATTCGTTAATCCAGTATTGCAAAACATCGTTGAAATGCTGCTGAAGAACCGGATTCCCCTGATTCCAGTCGTTCAATACTGAGTAAGCGTGAGGGGCTGTGGCGTTATAGAAGGGATTGCTTCCCACCTCATACATCTGATACCAGGGGTGAAGCCAATCTGTCTGATTGAACACCATATCAAGAATCACGGCGATGCCGTTTTCGTGGCATTTATTGATAAATTCCTTATAATCATCGGGTGTGCCGTATGCTTTATCGGGAGCAAAATAGAAGTTGGGATTATAACCCCAGGAGATGTTGCCGTTAAACTCGTTGATAGGCAACAGCTCAACAGCGTTGATACCAAGGCGTTTCAGGTAAGGTATCTTCTCGATAGCCTTGCGCACCGTGCCGTTTCCGTCAGCTTTTCCTTCAGTTCCGGTGAAGTCGCGTAATAGCACTTCATAAATCACAAGCTGCTCCGGAGCAACACCTTTGAAATTCTTGTCGGTCCAGTTGTAATCGTTGATATTTCCTTGATATATAGCCACCGGCACATCGCGAACATGCTCCCACGGATAAGCCGGAAGGTCGGGATATGTGTCATTGGTGATATATTGGTCGTTGAAGGGGTCAAGCACAAGTTTTGCGTATGGGTCACCGACTTTCTTATCACCGTCGATGACGTAATAATACATATACATCTTGTCATTATCCAACCCTTCTATTTTTGTCCAGAAATATCTGTTGCCGTTATAATCTTGATAAGCCATCGAAGAGGCTGCATTAGCAGTAAAGTCGTTCCATGAGCCGAGGAGCAACGCGTGTTGCTTCTGCGGAGCGGCGATACAGAAAATCACTGAACCGTCATTCTGCTTCACAGCACCCATTTTGGGTGTGCCGCCGGGATAGTTCGTGTTTTGTGCCGGTACGGGGAAGAAAATGGATTCTTCCACTTCTGCTGTCTGGTCGGAAGTGGCGGCAGTACCCTTCACCACATAACTTTGTCCCTGAGTGGAGAAGGTGTAATCGGCAGTTAATGATTTTGCTGCAGCTGCCTTACCGATTGATGTGCCGTTGACAAACAGTTCAAGTGCAGCATCGTGATTAGCTGTCAATGTGAATTTTACTTTCTCCTGGCCGGGCAATACTACCGGACCGGTAAGTGTTGATGACAGTTCTACGAGCAACTTGTTGGCTACCACATCGATAAATATATCCTTTCCACCTGTGGCCTTACCCTCTTTTGTCCCGGTGGCATTGCGGAACACGAATGCAAGTTTAGTCACCACCTCATCCGGGTCTGTGATACCGTAATATTTGCGGATATTGCCGATATTGAGTTTCCACAAATTCGGACTTACATATTCCAATTTATATTTCTCAGCATTGTCAAGCCAAGTCGGTGCATATTTCCAATCCGCGCCATCCACTGAGTTAGTGGTAATTACGCCCGTATGGGCATACAAAGCCGTAGTAGCCGGGGTGTTTGCCAAACCTTTTGACCCCTCATCGGCATGAAAAAAGATGACCAAGTCATTGCAATCCTCCGGAATCGGCGAGGGTTCAGACGTTACCTGACCACGCATACCGAAAACCGCGACAAGGAATGCTGCCATCGTCAGCAGTAAAGATCTCTTCATTTACATTAAATATTTAAAGTACAATTATTTCATTTGAGAGGTTGTTAGACTCTCAGATTACGCAAGATTAGCCTTGTGAAAAGTAGGGCATAAATTGTCCCTACAGATTGTAACAATTTTCATATAGAAAAGTTTTACAATTCAAGGTTCCAAGTTGCTTGGTAACTTGGAACCTTGAGGTTTATAGTTTATAGTTTATGGTTTATGGAACGCCTTCGAGTTGAGATTGATATAATTTTTTTGATAATTCTCTAACTTCCTAACCTCAAACTCAACTAAATCGCAAACGTTCATCCGCAAAAAAGAGTTTCGGAGAAACGATATATCAAAACTGATGATATACCGTCTCTCCGAGACTGAGTTATCCCCTGTTTCCTATTTCCTAACCAAAACTTTCTCGGCTTTTCTTCCTTGCACCTTGATGTACAGGCCATTTTCAAGAGCGTCGGCTTTCACCTCACGACCCTGAAGGTCATACCAGCGAGCCTCTGTCGCATCAGCTGCTATACCCTCTACACTTACCGTGATGTCGCTGTTGGCCATAACAGTCTTGGGTGAAGTCAAACCGTCTTCTTCACACCAGTAGATCATCTTATCGCTTCCGGAAAGTTTTACCGGTTCGGAATATGTCTGAGCAGCTTCGCTGTTTAATTGATACTTGACGGTCGCGTTAGAACTATCCGCTACAATCAGGGTAACCAAGTGAGTATTATCAGCGTCAGCGCGAGTTGCAGTCTCCTCAATTGTTGTCACTTTCGCAGTCGGACGAGTGAGGAATTTATCGCCTGTTGCCGATTTCTCTACCGGAGAGCCATCTTCAGAGCGATAAGCAACTACTGTCGGCTCATATACCATTCCGGAATAGATAGTAAATATACCACCGTTTATTGTGGTGTACTTTTTGGAGTTGATAATATCGATTTGACCTTCCGGCATCTCGATTGCCTCGTCTGCATTACCATTGAAATATACCTTGTATTTGGTATATTCATTCTCCGGGCTGGTAACGGAGATAGTAGTGTAAGTAGTGTTGTAATTGGTTTCTTGAGAGTCAGTTTGCTCAGAAACTGATACATTGACCAACGGAGTTTCCAACTCTCCCGGACCAATCGGTTCCTCCTCTCTAATCCAGTTAAGAGTAAGAGTTTTAATATAAATTGTTTCTTTTGATGCGAATCCTACGAAAGAGTATAAATCCTTGCACTCTGTAGTAGTAGTACCACTGGCTTTAGATGTGATTGTAAACGTCGACGTATTTAATGCTGAACCTGCTGTTTCCCATAAGTCACCGGTGCCGGTATAAGCTTTGTCGGATTCAAATACATTTAGAGTATGATTGGCAGTACTATACCATTCAATTGTAATATCTTTCAACTTTAATCCTACCGGATTATCTGATACTACAATACCGGGAGTGTTATTACTATTTTTATTAAGCTGAATACAATTTCCGCTATTAGTTGCAATTCTTCCAAGATATGTAATTCCGGTTTCTTGAGATTTCCAAGATGCATCTTTCGTGGCATAAGAGCTGGTCGTACTTTTATTGAACAGGTCGTATGTCAGGACATCGGTGATGAAGTCAGGGGCTTTGACGATGTTGAGGGTTATTGTTCCGGACTCGGTGCTTGGATTGTACCAATCGTTGCCTTTCCAACTGTAGCTGACAACTGCCTTTCCTTCAACGCCTTTCTTGGCGGTAAACACGCCATTTTCCAATGTGCCGTATTCGCTGCCGGAAGTCAGAGTGAAAGTAACGTCCGGTGCGTGAGGATCGGTGATTATAGCTTTAAGGTCGAGCGTCGCGTTGTCAAACACCTCATATTCATCCTTGAACGGAGTCGTCCACTCACCCGGCTCTGTCGGCGGTGCTGCATTCGCATCAGTGTATGTGATGGTGATAGATTGAAACTTTAATTGTTTTGTGGCGGCAATTTTAAGTTCGGTACTCGAATTTCCGGTCCATATTAGCTTGCCATCTACAATCGTGTATGAAACTGTACCATTATTATCTTTAACGTTAACAGACTGACTAGATGTTTTATTTAAATCAGTCAATTCCAATTTGGTGATTGTAATTCCCTGTTTCGGAGTTACTATCATAGTAGTACCAGCGTTAACTCTGAAATCGTATTTATTGGAATTATAACTAGAGAATGTAAACGAAACAATTTCTTGATTATTTACTGTAACAGTTGGTGTGTTTTTAGATGAAGATACAACATTAGTACCCTCGGGTTTCGTCGACCCTTGTGCATACAGTATCACTGTATCAGCTAAGGCGTTAGTTGCCAGACATAGCAACACGCCTAATGTAAGTAATAATTTTTTCATTCGTTTCAGTTTTATGTTTTTTATTTCAAATCTTAGTTCTTGGAGGTCTCCAATAAGAAAGTGCAGCGGACATTATCATCCTCAAATATCACTTATTTAGAGGGCGTTTTAATACTCTCTTAAAAAACCTCATGCCTCCCTCACTTCGTCAGAGCGCGAAGTCGGGGAGTACCCACACATAACCGAAACATAGAAACGGACTGAATAGACGCACTTAAACAATCTCTACATCAGTCGGTTATCGCAGCCGGAGCTGTGTTTCGCCTACGCAGGATTCGTTTGCTGATGCAAAGTTACAATAAATATCTGATATACATATATACATTTCGGTATTTTTCCAAAAATTTTTTTTAATCTACTAATTCAAGTTTTCAAGATTCCGGCAACTCGGAAACTTGAAGGTTAGAGGTTAGAATATTATCGAGAACTTTAAATAGGTATTGCTTGGAGTTCGGCTCCCAATGCGTGAATCTCTTTGAGGATTGATTCTTCGCGCTCTCTTGAAGGTTTCTTAGTTCCGGATATATATTGAGCCAAAAGACTTTGAGCTATTCCTAATCTACGGGCAATAGCGGAGGCATTGAGTTCGGGATGACTCATGAATATACGATATAGCCTTCCCACCGGTTTTTTATTTAAGAATCCTTCATAGCTCAAATCCTCATCAACATTCTCCCAACGGATGCCGAAGTGGTTAAGTTCAAAAGCCTCCCTCTGTTCCTTTGTTGCATATTTGAGCCGAGGTAAAAGCTCAAACTCTTCAAACGCTTCGCGACCATCTTTGGTACGGATCCATACGGCAGTATCCGTCAACCATACCTTTTCTATATCATCTCTATTCATGACAATTATTTGTATTGGTTAAAGAACTTGTTCCGGTGTTCTGCTATTATTTCCTCATTCTCTTCGATGATTGCTTCAACCATTTTTAACTCCGATTTATTAAGGCCATGATTCTCGGCAAGTTCTACCGGGAAGATTCTGAATTTTGCTTTTTGCTTCCCTTTGACTACATGCACATGAATAGGCTCATGGTCGTTTGCGTAGAAAAGAAATGTAAATCAGAAGAGTTTGAATATTGTAGGCATCTTGTATCTTTGTTTAAATTATATTACAAAGACAGGTAATTATTTTATTACCTACAAATTTCAGACAAGAAAAATGCACGGACAGTCAGAGGCTCTTTAAAATTTAGAGGTTGTTTAAAATAAATGTTAATGGATTTGGGCATAATTTTTGAGGAAATCCCGGCAACTACTCATCTGTAAACTTTTTCGGAGGTGAGGTGTTATAGGGATGTAGGCGAGAACTCTCGTTTGATAGATTATGTAACTTTTTATTTTGACATTATGGTAGATTATAAATCACTTGGACTTGTCAACACTCGCGAAATGTTCGCCAAGGCCGTGCATGGTGGATATGCGATTCCCGCGTTCAATTTCAACAACATGGAGCAGCTTCAGGCTATCATTAAAGCCGCTGCTGAAACAAAAAGCCCCGTCATCCTGCAGGTTTCCAAAGGTGCACGCAATTATGCCAACCCTATCCTGCTTCGCTATATGGCCCAGGGTGCTGTGGAATATGCCAAATCCCTCGGATGGGAACATCCGCAAATCGTATTGCACCTTGACCACGGCGACAGCTTCGAACTTTGCAAAGACTGTATCGACAATGGTTTCTCGTCAGTGATGATTGACGGTTCCGCTCTCCCCTTCGAAGAGAATGTGGAGTTGACACGTAAAGTGGTGGAATATGCTCACAAATATGACGTTACGGTGGAAGGTGAACTCGGAGTCCTCGCCGGTGTGGAAGATGAAGTAAGCCACGAAACACATACTTATACCGACCCCAATGAGGTTATCGAATTTGTGGATCGTACCGGATGCGACTCTTTGGCAATTTCAATCGGTACATCTCATGGTGCTTATAAATTCAAACCGGAGCAGTGCACACGCGACCCGAAAACCGGTCTTTTGGTTCCTCCCCCGTTGGCATTCAATGTCCTTGAGGCTGTAGAGAAGAAACTTCCCGACTTCCCGATCGTGCTTCACGGCTCAAGCTCCGTGCCTCAGGAATATGTCAAGATGATTGACGAATACGGAGGTAAACTGCCCGATGCTATAGGCATCCCGGAAGATGAATTGCGCAAGGCTGCGAAGATGGATGTCTGCAAAATCAACATCGACTCCGACTCACGTCTTGCTATGACAGCAGCTATCCGCAAAGAGCTTCACGACCATCCCGATGTGTTCGACCCGAGAAAATATCTCGGTCCGGCACGCGACGAAATGGAGAAACTTTACAAACACAAGATTGTGGCAGTACTCGGCTCGGAAGGGAAAGCCGAATAAATTTTACTCGAGCTTCAATAAAGCTCGAGGTTAGACGTTAGAGCCTCAGAATCGCGCGCGATTCTGAGGCTCTACCTCTAACCACTAACCACCCAACTTCGAGCCTCAACGAAGCTGTAATAGTTTTAAACAACCTCTTAATTACAATGTAAAAGTAACGATTTTGTTGCTTTATGCCGAATTTTTCAGCAAAAAAATGATGGTGTCAGTTCATTTTTTCTTCAATGCTTCCATTTGAGCCTTGATTTCACGATTGAACCGGGCAACAAGATGAGCGTAGAGGGTCGCTTTCATTGTCGATGTGTCTATCTGGAATTATTGTTGTCCGATAAAACACACATCAAGGCAATAAGACAGAGAAAACAAAGGTCAACCAAGATGAATATGTTGAAAAGAACAAGGCTGAAGACCAAATGAGACTTCTCAAATTGGAGTATGAAGCTAAATCCAATAACTACTACCGGTATAAATACAACTACAAGAATGAAGAGTAACCTCCTCAAAATATTTCTGTTTTATTGTTGGCACGGAAACAAAATCCTCTGAAAGTTCAACATTTTCAACCAACTGCGGGGTTATCTCGGAAATTATTTGTAACTTTGCAGGTTGTTTGATTGTTGTATCAAGAAAGACAGTTTTTTTGAATGATGCAGGATACTGACCGTAAGTCGGACGACGTCCTCCGAGATGTAACCGACTCTGATTATAAATATGGTTTTACGTCGGATATTGAGACTGAGATAGTACCGCCCGGGCTAAATGAGGATGTAATACGTCTGATTTCGCGAAAAAAAGGTGAGCCGGACTGGCTGTTGCAGTTCCGGCTGGAGGCTTATCGTCATTGGTTGACGCTTCCGATACCCCGTTGGGCGCATCTCGACATCCCGGAGATTGATTTCCAGTCAATCAGCTATTATGCCGCTCCCAAGAAGAAGGAGTTGAAAAAGAGTATGGATGAGGTAGACCCGGAGCTTGTTGACACATTTAATAAGTTGGGAATCTCACTTGAGGAGCAGAAGCATCTGGCCGGAGTCGCCGTGGATGCCGTCATGGACTCCGTCAGTGTCAAGACCACTCACCGGGAGAAACTTGCCGAGTTGGGTATCATATTCTGTTCTTTCTCGGAAGCTGTGAAGGATTACCCCGATTTGGTGAAGAAATATCTCGGGAAAGTGGTGAGTTACCGCGACAATTTCTATGCCGCGCTCAATAGTGCCGTATTCTCTGACGGCTCCTTTGTATATATCCCCAAAGGTGTAAGATGTCCTATGGAGCTAAGTACATATTTTCGTATCAACGCATCCGGCACCGGTCAGTTTGAGAGAACTCTTATCGTGGCCGACGATGATGCTTACGTTAGCTATCTTGAAGGATGCACGGCTCCGATGCGAGATGAAAATCAGCTTCATGCAGCTATAGTGGAGATTATATGCGAGGAAAGGGCAGAGGTTAAATACAGCACGGTACAAAACTGGTATGCCGGCGACAAGGAAGGTCGCGGAGGTATATATAACTTCGTGACGAAGCGAGGGTTATGCAGAGGCCACCGCAGTAAGATTTCCTGGACTCAGGTGGAAACCGGTTCTGCCATCACATGGAAATATCCGAGTTGCATCCTGAAAGGGGACGAGAGTGTCGGTGAATTTTACTCTGTGGCGGTGACAAACAATCATCAGCAGGCCGACACCGGAACCAAAATGATACACATCGGGAAGAACACCCGCAGCACAATTGTCAGCAAAGGAATCTCGGCCGGCAAATCGCAAAACAGCTATCGCGGACTTGTCCGGATGTCAAAAAATGCCGACAATGCGCGTAATTACACCCAGTGCGATTCCCTTCTGATGAATGAGCATTGCGGAGCACATACCTTCCCGTTTATCGATGTTCAGAACGAGACTGCAACTTTGGAACACGAAGCCACAACTTCAAAAATCAATGAAGAGCAGCTCTTCTATTGTCGTCAACGCGGTATTCCGGCCGAGGAGGCTGTGGCGCTGATAGTCAACGGATATGCCAAGGAGGTAATGAACAAGCTCCCGATGGAATTTGCCGTCGAAGCCCAGAAATTGCTGCAGATTACACTCGAAGGCTCCGTAGGGTAAGCCGACCGTCAAATCCCTGACTTATGCAAGGAAAGAGTCGTGAAGTAGAATAGATCATTATTAATGAACGAAAGGATAGTAATAATAGACAATATTGACCCGCAGACGTTTTATGGCGTAAACAATGCCAATATCTCGTTGATACGTAATTTGTTTCCCAAATTGCGTATGGCTGCTCGCGGGAATGTGATAAAGGTGATAGGCGAAGAGAGTGAGACAGCGGAATTTGAGCGCAAAGTCAAAGAGATAGAGGCATATGCGGTGAAATATAATAAATTGACCGAAGATGTTATTATAGATATCGTAAAAGGTGACGCTCCGAAAGCATTACCGGCCGAAGGGGTCATCGTTTATGGTCAGAACGGCAAGCCGATTTCAGCGCGAAACCCAAATCAGGCCAAAATGGTCAGGTCATTTTCTGAAAATGCCCTTACTTTTGCCCTGGGCCCGGCAGGTACCGGAAAAACATATATCGCAATAGCCCTTGCCGTAGCTGCGCTGAAGAATAAACAGTGCAAGAGGATTATCCTTTCGCGCCCGGCAGTGGAGGCCGGTGAAAAGCTCGGTTTCCTCCCCGGAGACATGAAAGACAAGATTGACCCTTATTTGCGTCCCCTTTATGATGCCCTCGAGGATATGTTGCCGGCTGTGAAGCTTAAAGAATATATGGAGAGCGACACGATACAGATTGCCCCTTTGGCCTTTATGCGAGGCAGAACACTCAATGACGCAGTAATTGTGCTCGATGAGGCTCAAAACACCACACGCCATCAGATGAAGATGTTCCTTACACGTATGGGTATGAATTCCAGAATGTTGGTGACTGGTGATGTAACTCAGATCGACCTCCCGCGGACAGTGCAGAGCGGACTAATGCAGGCTTTGCGTATTTTGCGTAACGTCAAGGGTATAGGTGTCATTGAATACGGGAAGAAAGATATAGTGCGCCATCCCCTTGTGCAGAAAATTGTGGAGGCTTACGAACGTCATGCCGCCTCGGAGGAAGAGGGGCAAGAGGATAATTGAGGTTTATGGGTTAGTTTATGGGTTATGGTTTATGAAACGCTTTGAGTTAAATTTTTCGATAATTCCCTAACTACATAACTTCAAACCACTAACATTTCACAAGTTAAAGCTTGCAAAAGTTGAATTGATGATATTTCAGCACGCAGCATAAAGAGGAGAACATATTATGAAAATAGGTGATACAGTAAGATATTTGAACGATGTAGGCGGAGGTGTGGTGACTCGCATTGACGGTAAGATAGCCTTTGTGGACGACAACGGGTTTGAAACCCCCGTGCTTGTAAAGGATTTGGTCGTCGTCATGCCGGCCGGACATCAACCGGAGATTCCCGGTGTCAAAAAGATGTTCGATCAGAAAGCCTTCGATGCAGGACGTGTTCCCGAACCGGCTCATATCCCGGCAGCCGTCAATCTGGAGCCGGAAGAGAATCTCCCGGTAGAGGAGACCGAACACGGCGAAAAAATGACACTCGTGCTGTCGTTTGAACCCGACAATCTTAAAAATCTCCCTAAGAGTCGTTTCGATGCAGTGCTTATCAATGATTCCAACTATTTTCTTGATTTTACATTCTTGCGACGTGCCGACGAAGAACGTGGCTGGTCGGTGGAATATCGCGGAACGGTAGCCCCCAACGAACAAATTGTCCTCGCTCAATTTGATCATGAATCTCTGCCGCAGATAGAACGTGTGGCGCTTCAGGCCGTTCCTTACAAACGGGACAAATGTTTTACCATGAAACCTCCCGTAAATGTGCAGAAACGCCTCGATTTGACCAAATTTTACAAGCTTCATTGCTTCCGTCCGGGATTATATAACGATTTGCCGGTGCTCGATATCAAGCTGATGAATGATGACGAAGCCGTGACTGACCATTCAGTCAAAGTCCCTGTAGAGACCCTCTCTCAGAAATTTAAAGTAGAGAATCGAAAATCGGAAGACGACAAACGCAAGAAAAAATCAAAGAATCCGGCCGATAATCCGTATAAGCTGCTGCCACCCATCGAGATAGACCTTCATGCCGGCGAGCTTCTCGATACCACAGCCGGATTGAGCAACGGCGATATTCTGCAATATCAACTCGACACGGTGCGCAAGACTATGGAAAGGAATAAGTTGCGCAAAGGACAGAAAATAATCTTTATACACGGAAAAGGTGAAGGTGTGCTTAGAAAAGAGGTGCTCAATCTGCTCCGTCGTCAATACCCGAAAGCGGAATTGCAAGATGCCTCATTCCAAGAGTATGGGTTTGGCGCAACACTTGTCACTGTGCATTGATAGTTGATAGTTGATAGTTTTATAGTTGATAGTTTATAGTTGATAGTTTTATAGTTGATAGTTTTATAGTTTATAGTTTATAGTTTATAGTTGATAGTTGATAGTTGATAGTTGATAGTTGATAGTTTATAGTTGATAGTTTTATAGTTTATAGTTGATAGTTGATAGTTTATAGTTTATAGTTGATAGTTTATAGTTTATAGTTTATAGTTGATAGTTTATAGTTTATAGTTGATAGTTTATAGTTGATAGTTTATAGTTGATAGAGTTTCGGAGCGTCCTTCCGCAACTTTGAGTGCTAAATTGAAAATATGAGCAAGGAACGTTGGTGGACCTATCCGGCCGAAGGTGAATCCGGAAAAACTATAATCGTGACCGGCCACGATTATCTCGACAAAATAATTGACAAGGGGAAACATAAATACCGTATCGATATCGACTGGCGCTATGAATCGCTGCCGAACGGAATGCCGGATGACGATACCGCTGAATTGATGGGACAAGCTACTGATGCTCTCATGGCCGAATGTAAGAAAGATACAGCCGCTGTGATGACCGGTATCTATACCGGCGAAGGTATCCGTACATGGGTCTTTTATACCACATCGTTGGTCATATTCGGGAAAATCCTTAACCGTGCTCTGGCTGATCTTCCCACTCTCCCTCTCGAAATAAGAGCGGAAGAGGATGCTGATTGGGAAGAGTATAAACACATGCGCTCCGAGACCTTTATCCCGGACGATGAGTTTATGAGTTTATGAGTTGAGGTACTCAACTTTCGCAAGCTTTAACTTGCGAAAAGTTAGGAGTTTGAGGTTTGGTCATTAGAGAATTATCGAAAATTAATATTAATTTTAACTCGAAGGCGTTCCATAAACTATAAACTATAAACAATAAACCATCAACCATAAACCTCAAGTTTCTTTTTGCGAGAGGCCGGCATAAAGTGTATGCTATGAAATTTTTGTGTTAAAAAATCATAAATTAGAGCGATTTTTGTTGTCCAAATCAAAATAATTTTGTAACTTGCCGCGTTTTTTAAAGGATATTTCTGACTCACTTCGTCAAGGTGTGTTTGTGTATTGAAAGTCAATTCTTGACGATTGTTGGCAGATTGGTATGTTGACACTCATTTTTATTGTATAACACTCAATTTAATGCGCATTTGTAATGTGGATTTAATTTCCCCTATGGAGTGGAATATACCCTTCAACCCTTTGAATTATTATAACCTAATATACAACTAATGAAACGAATGTTATTAAGATGGTCCGCTGCCACTTTGGCTGTCGCGACCTTTGCCCTTTCCCCGGCAGCTCAGGAGCCGAGCCACAATCGTGTGCTTCCCGGCAAAGAGAATGCTGTCAAGCAGACGAAAGTCATCCAAAAGGGGGATAAAGAGCAAAATCGTGCTCTTAATCGTCTGATGCACAAGAATCGCTCCGTTGGTGAAGGACTCGGCCCTGCCGGTCCCAACGTAGTCTCTGTGGCTCAACAAGCTCCGGCTGTCAATTATCTTGACACCCGTTCAGCTTCAATTCCGCGAAGCAAGGGTTACGCCCTCGTTCCATCACACAGCCTGGCAGGTGGTTACAACAACGCCATGTTCGGTACGATGGACTTCGCTACCGGTAAATTCGAGCGAATGTACAGAGGTACTGAATACTCCTTGCTCGAAGACTATGATATGCTCACAACATGTATTGTTGACGGTATCATCTACATTCCGGCTTATTCACAGAATATGATTACCACTGAAATCCGTTCATTCTGGCGCCGTATCGACCTTGCTACAGGTCAGGTGCTCGGTGAAATTGATTTCGGTAATGATATTACAGGTTTCTTCTATGCCCTCACATACAACCCTACCACAAAAAAATTCTATGGACTCGGTTGTAATCTCGTGACGAGCACCAACTCTGAATACTATGAGATAGATATCAATGGTGAAAAACCTTCGAAAACATACCTCGGCAATCTTGAGACCCTCCGCGAACCGACTTTCGCAGCTTGTCTCGCTTACAACCCCGAGGATGGTGAGCTTTACACAATCAAGGCAAATGGTAAGATGTACACCGTTTCTCAAGACTATAAAGCTCAACTTTCCGTAGTTAAAGAGTTCTCCAACGATTTCGTCTCAGGTGAATATCGCGCAGTGCCCGAAAGCGGTTATCCCCAATGTCTTATCTATTCTCCGCGTGATCGCAGCTTCGTTACCGTTTATCGTAACGCAACCGACGAACAGATGGAACTTGTTTTCATTGATGTAGATAACGACTTTGAAGTAGTGCAAGGACCCGTTTGCTCCGTTCTCGGTTACTACTCATCACTCGACTGCGATGAGGCTTATGGTGACGAACAAGGTCCCGCCCAAGCATTCATTACCGCAATCTCACGCGAAAAAGCCGAACTCTCCGGTTATGTGCAATTCACTGCTCCTACAGAAGTGTATGACGGTCAATTAATCACAAATCAAGAGCTTACTATCCGTACCACTCTTGATGGAAAAGAGATTGACGCAAAGGTAGTTACCCCCGGTCAGAAATATGAAATACCATTCACTACCACTCAAGGCAGCCATACTTTCACCATAACTCCGGAATTCAAAATCGGACAAAGAGTGATTGTCGGTCCTACCTCCAAATCTATAGCTTGGATGGGTAATGACAACCCGGTAGCTCCTCAGAATGTTGTATTTACTGACAACAAAATCACTTGGGACGCTGTAGGTTCTCTCGGCCAGCATGCAGGTTATGTGGACACCGAAGCTGTCACTTATGATGTTTACTTCGATAACGACAAGCAAAATGCAGAGCCTATCAAAGGCACCGAATTTACATTCCCCACTCCCGAATCTCTCGGCCGCAGAGTGATTTCTGTTGTTGCCACTGCCAACAATATGACCTCTGAAAGAAGCGACGCTCAAGACGCAGTCTTCGGTGACGCCCTTTCATTGCCGCAGTCATTCATACCTTCTGAGGAACAGGCTAAACTCTTTACAACCGCTATCGGTGACTCAAACTACGACTTCAAATATATCGTAACCGACGGTACTCCCTGGTATGCTCTTGAGGTAGTGCAATATTCCGATACTCCGGACAACTGGCTCTTCCTCCCCAAAATGAAGTTCGAATCAACCGAGCACCTCTATCAGCTCGCACTTAAATATGGTAACTTCTATCAAACTGAGACTACCAAGATCAAATCAATGATTAAAATATACATCGGCAAGAAGGATGACCCCAAAGAGATGAAAACTCTCATCTATGAACGTCAACCCGACTGTGTATGGCAACCTATCGACCTCGACTGCCTCTTCTCAGTGCCCGAACCCGGTGAATATTATATCGGTATCTACACCGGATTTGCAGCCAAATCCAACTCTCGCGGTATCCGCGTACGTGACATCCACGTCAACGGCCTCGAAAACGTATCTGTGAAATCTCCCGGTGCCCCCGAAGATGTTGTCCTTACCCCTGCTGCCAGAGGTGAGCTTAAAGGTCTCTTCTCATTCACTCTCCCGACAAAAGCAATCGATGGTACAGAACTTCCTGCTGATACCGAAGAGATCACAGTCGTAGGTACCTGCGGAGACTTTACCAATAAGGTTTCAGGTAGTCCCGGTGAAAAGGTTACACTCGAAGTAGAGGCTCCTATAGACGGATTCAATTTCTTTGACCTCACCACGATGTATAAGAATGAACGTACAGTTCGTCGCAGCTACCGCGCTTACATCGGTGTCGATACTCCGCTTGCTCCGCAAAATATTACCGGCACTCCTTATGCCGACAATATGGGTATGCGCCTTACCTGGGATCCCGTTACTATCGGTGTAAACGGCGGATGGATTGATCCGGACAACATCAAATATGATGTCTATATCCAAGGCTCTGCCAACAACAACACCAAAGTGGCTACAACACGCGCATGCGAATATGACTTCAAAGTCAACGTTGGCAGCCAGACAGCTTACTCTGTAGGTCCTGTTGCCGTATCTGAAAAAGGTAATTCAGCCAACAGTGTTTTCGCATACGAATTCCTCGGTCCTCTCTACGATATCCCAATGGATGAAGAGTTCAATCAGACCGGTCCGGGTCGATTCGAAATCGGTCCTTGGAAATATAAAGCGGACGAAGATTTCGATGGCGCTCCCTGGCAACACGTCACCAATCTCTCCGACCTCGGTATCGGTAATCCCGCAGCCAACGGCGGCACATTCATCTGCTCTTCTCTCGGTTCATATTATGGTGAACTCAGAGGCCCCAAGGCTTCCACTACTTCTATCCATGAAGCACGCATCGGTCTCCGCTATTGGAACTATCCCGAAGCTGCAACTATGGAAGTATGGGGTCGTCGCTACGGCAAACTTAATCAGGAACTTCTCTTCACCATCGAGCCTACCCGTCCATCACTCAATGAGTCTGCTTGGGTAGACTGGAGCGAAAAACTTCCTGAAGAATATCAAGATTGCCCCTGGATTCAGATTTATGTACGTGCCCGTCTGCTTCAAGATGACAATTCTTACTGCGTACTCGACAGATTCCGCGTTTACCAAAATGTAGACCACGACTTCCGTGTATCATCAATCTCCGGCCCGGTTAATGTCTGGACAGGTGAAAAACACAACTATCGCGTTGTCGTTAACAACTCCGGTCTCGAAGCTAACCGAAGCAGCTTTATCGTTCGCCTCATGGCCGGTGATAAACAATTGATGCGTCAGGATGTCAATATGCTCCGCGTGCCCCCAAGAACTTCTTACAACTACAACATTGAGGTTGAAATGAAGCCTGAATATCTCCAATATGAGAATCTTCAGCTCGTAGCAACAATCGATGATGAAGAAGACGAAGTGGCTCTCAACAACGAAAAGAGCATGACTATCAATATCAAGGATAATCACCTCCCAATCGTTAAAGAAGTAAGCGGCAGCTGGGACGATGACCATAAGGTGCCTACCTTGACATGGACTGAACCGGCTCTTGAATACGGTTCTGAAGAAAACTTCGAATACGAAACATCATTTGCCAACACTGACAAAATCGGAGTTTGGCGTAATGTCGACCTCGACAAGATGCCTCCCTTCGCAATCGAGGGTGCCCGCTTCGACGGTGATGACGCAGCATGCGCTTGGACTGTATTCAATCCCTCTGAATTGTCTCTCGATGAAGAACGCTTCACTCCCGTCAGCGGTAAGCAAATCCTCGTAGCAAGAAGCTGCGGATTTGAAGAAGGCGTTGAAGCTCCCACTCAGTCTGCCGACTGGCTCATCTCGCCCGAGATAGTAGGCGGAACAGAAGTAAGCTTCTGGATGAATACATTCTCTTCAGCTTATACTGAAACCGTTGAAATATGGTATTCTACTACCGATGACCAAATCGGTGATGAAATCGTTAAGAACGGCAATGACTATGTCTGCGGAAGCTTCAAGCGTATCCGTCCATTCTCAAAATCAGGTTCTGAATCTTGGGAATTCCTTACAGCCAAACTTCCGGAAGATGCTAAATACTTCGCACTTGTTTACCGCAGCTGGGGTCAATACCTCGCAATGCTCGACGACATCAGTTTCACTCCGAAACAACTCTCCAAATGGGAAGTTCGCGGATATGATGTATATCGTTGGACTCGCAGCGGTGAAAATGAAGGTAAATACGAAATCGTAAGCGACACCAATCCGCTCACCTCATTCCGCGACGAAGAGGTCGGTGACAACAACGTTTCTTACTACGTTCACACCAAAGTGGCTCGTGAAGATGGCAAGAAGTTTACTGCACCTCGCAGCTCGGAAGTTCGTCTTAATTCAAGTGGTATTGATGACATCAAAAACCTTGAAGGTATCTATGGCGGCAACTCTGAAATTACTATCGATGGTCTCGCAGGCAAGACAATCGCAGTCTATACAGCCGATGGTAAATACCTTCGTCAGGTAGGTGTGACAAGCAACCACGAATCTATCGGTATCGATGCCGGTATCTACATTGTCAAATGCGGCAATAAAGTAGCCAAGGTAGTCGTAAAATAACAGACTGACAAGATTACCGTCAACCGACGGTAACCCATAACCTGAAAAGCGGGCTGACATCTTAATGATGTCGGCCCGCCCTGTTCATTATCCCACTCTGTTCAATAATATTTTAGCCAATAATATATGATTATAGAAAATTCTTCGGCGATTAGTCCCCGAGGTGATACACTTTTGAATGAGTCGAATGAACCACGTTTAAGTTAGTGGATACAGCATAATGGAGCGTGGAATAAAATTATTGCACAATTGTAGGAATAATCAACCTCATATCCCGAACTCGCGTTTTACCGTACAAAAAATCAGGTGACCATAAATTTGGCCACCCGATATGTTATGCGCTATCCCATACTCCGTTATTTGAGTCGGCTTATCCCGAACTCGCGTTGATATTAATTTTAACTCGAAAGCGTTCCATAAACCTTAAACTATAGACCATAAACTTGAATTAAGTTCATTTTTTTTATTTGGATTTGATGGTAGGGTAGGCTATTCGGGAATGATAGATAGTGGCAAGACGTTTCTTGAAAGTGTCTTTTACTGTTTCGATGTCTTTGAGGCTGATGGGTGATTCTTTGAATCGCCCTTCACGCACTTGACAGTCTATTATGTTGTCCACAAGGGAGTTGATGGATTTTTGCGAGAAATCCTTCAGTGAGCGTGAAGCGGCTTCTACGGCGTCAGCCATCATAAGGATTGCTGTCTCTTTTGATTGAGGGTCAGGTCCGGGGTATGTGAATGGAGCAGGGTCGATTTCTTTACCACCGGCATTATTGACGGCAGTGGTGTAGAAATATTTTGTCATCCCTTTTCCGTGGTGTTCCGCAATAAATTCGCGTATCACCTGCGGTAGTTTTTCAGCTTTTGCCATAGCGAGACCATCGGTGACGTGTGCAATTATTTTCTTGGCTGACACTTCGGGATCGAGACCTTCGTGAGGGTTGACACCATGTTGATTTTCGGTGAAGAAGATAGGGCTTTTCATCTTCCCGATATCGTGATATAGAGCACCTGTTCTTACGAGCTGTGTATTAGCGTTAATTGCTCGTGCAGCTTCGGAGGCGAGTGTGGACACCTGCATGGAGTGTTGGAACGTTCCCGGTGCTTCTTCGGCAAGTCGACGAAGGAGTTTATTGTTGATGTCAGAGAGCTCTACAAGAGTTACAGTGGATGTAAATCCAAAAATTCTTTCGAAGAGCACGATAAGGACGTAGGCAAAAGAGAGAAGTACGGAATTGATTCCGAACGAGCCAATTATGCTCAATGAGAAATTGGAGAGGTCTCCGTCAAAGAACAGGCAGGAGATGAAATAAGTGACGCAATATCCGATAAATGCGAAGATGGCAGTTCGTAGCAGTTGGGAGCGACGACTCAGTTGGCGTATGGAGAAAGTGGCTGTCAGACCAACTACAAGTTCCATGAAAATGAAGGCGAAGGGGAAAGTTGCCACTGTCGCGGAAATCATGATAGTGGTAAGGAGAGCGAAGATGGCCGTTCTGGAATCGAAGAAGATAAGTGTTATGACGGGAACGGCTGCAAAGGGGACAAGGTATAGTCCGTTGTTGAACTGTTCAAACATCAATATTGCGAAGATGACAAAGAGTGTGATGAATGTCATCAGAAAAGTCATTTTGCGCAGCGAGGAGAAGAATGTTTGACGATAGAGTGAGAGATAGGCATATAGAAGGATGAATATCATAAGGATTAAAAGTCCTTGACCGACTTGATAGTAGGTGGTCGGACCGTTATCCCCCTGTTGTCTGGCTTGTATCTCTTGATAAGTATTGAGGTTAGTGAAGATTTGCGGGGTTATTATTTCGCCTCGGTCTACAATTCGCTGTCCGGTTTTGATAACGCCCAAGGCACCCGTTATGTTAAGGAATTCCTGTTCTCGATATTTGCTGTCGGCCATCGAATCGAGGAGTATGTTGGGAACGAGGCAGGTATTAAGCGCCTTTCCTATTTCGGATGAAAAGTTTCGGTCCGGGGATTGATTGCGGGCGGAATATGCGGAGTCGATATATTTGTAAGCCGCCATTGGAGAGAACATATCAGAAGCATCGATGGTAATGACGGAGGCTCCTTGTTGCGATGCTGAGTCAGGAGCCATTCGGAGCTTTTTGCTGCTTCCGGCTGACATTTCTTCGTACACCTGCTGGTCAATGACACCATGGGAATAAACCTCAGCGAGGAGACCTGTTACTATAGATGCTTCAGATGCCGGCATTGATGCCGCGGCAATAGTGCGGAAGCGTGCTATGTTTATATCGGCAATCTTGGGATTTCGTTTTGCGAATGGAACAAAATTCTTATTGACGGAATCGCGCAGTGAAGTCAAGGAGGCCGAATCTCGAAGGATTGGCATATCGAAGGGTGCTGTCAGCAGTGGATATTTCCAAGGTTGATTAAGTTCGTAGGAGAAGCTTTGATGGTCAGCTTTTGGCATTACGAGCAAAATTGCTGCTAAAGAGCCAATCATCAGCACCCAACGTAAGATATTTATTTTTGTAAAAATTTTCTTCATACTCTTTAAGATATTCGTTTGGCAAATTTTACGCCCTTGATTTGTTTGAGCGCTTTGCAAATGGAATTGACGGTATCCGCATCTTCCACATTGACCGTCAGGACACAATGGAAGACTTCATGTTTGGCCTCGATGTTCAGGCCACGTATATTTATATTGAGAGATGTGCTGATAGTGGAAGCGATTTCCTCGAGCAGGCCGATACGGTCTATTCCGTCGATGGCTATTTTGACAGTGAAGTTATCGGCTTTACCTCCCCACCGGGTAGCGACGAGTCGCGAACCGAAGGAGCTTTTGAGGCGCATGGCGTTAGGGCAACTCACTTTGTGCACAACCACATTTTCTTCATCGTCAACGAAGCCGAGTACGTCGTCACCGGGAATAGGAGCGCAGCAGGAGTCAAACTTATAATTTGGTATCTCCGGCTTGAGGATATAAGTGAGTTTCCTGTCGATGGGTGTTGTCTGAGAAGGCTCTGCGGGAGATTTTTTGGAGGAGAAGGGATTCCGGAGCAGCTTTTTAAGGCCTGAGAGACGGCTTTTGTTGAGCTGTTTGAGTTGGTGTCCGGAGAAATCTATTTCATCATTTGCGAGCATGATGAAAAGGTCGTCACGTGAGGGGAGGTTGTATATTTTGAGAATTTTGTCAATAATCTTATCCGATGGTTTCTGTCCTTCCTTGAGCATAAGCTCATTGAAAAGATTTTCACCACGGACTTTTAATTGGGAACGGTCTTTTCTAAGGATTGAGCGAAGACGGTTTTGCGCCTTGGCTGTATGGCAGAAATCGAGCCATTCAGGTTGAGGAGTTTGTGATTCGGAGGTGATAATCTCTACTTGGTCGCCGGAATCAAGCACATGTGATAGCGGGACGAGTCTGTGATTAATTTTACCGGCGATGCAATGAGTCCCGAGTTCGGAATGTATTGAGAAGGCCAGGTCGAGAACCGTTGAGCCTGAGGGTAGGGTCTTAAGGTCTCCTTTGGGAGTGAATACATATATTTCAGAGGAGAAAAGATTGAGTTTAATGGTGTCAAGGAAATCTATGGCATTTGGTTCGGGATTAGCGAGGATATCCTTGATGGTATTCATCCAGTTGTCGAGTTCGGTCTCGTCTTGTTCACCGGTTTTATATTTCCAGTGGGCGGCATAACCGAGTTCGGCGATTTCATCCATTTTACGGGAACGTATTTGGACTTCAATCCATCTTCCTTCGGGGCCCATTGCAGTGAGATGCAATGCCCGATATCCGTTGGCCTTTGGGGTAGAGGTCCAATCACGTAAACGGTCGGGATGTACTTTATGGCCGTCGGAGAAGAAAGTGTATATTTGCCAACAGCGTATTCTTTCGAGCGCGTCATCATCGTTTTCGAAGATTACACGAACGGCGTAAATATCGTAGATTTCTTCAAAGGGGATTCTTTTTTTCTCCATCTTGTTGAAGATGGAGTACGCGCTTTTTACTCGAGCCTTGATGGTGTATTTGAACCCCGCTTCATCGAGCTTTTTACGCACCGGTGCTACAAATTCCTCCACAATTTTGGCGCGATGTTCCTCTGTTTCGGTAAGTTTGGACATAATCTCGGCATATTTCGCCGGATGTTCATGCCGGAAAGCAAGGTCTTCGAGTTCGAGTTTGATTTTAAAGAGACCGAGGCGGTGAGCCAGAGGGGCATAAATGTAAAGAGTCTCGCCGGCGATTTTGAATTGTTTTTCCGGACGAAGTGAGCCGAGAGTTCGCATATTGTGGAGTCGGTCGGCCATTTTGATTAGAATGACTCTTACATCGGAACTCATCGAAAGGAGGAGTTTGCGGAAATTTTCGGCTTGGATAGAGGCTTTAGCACCGAAAATGCCACCGGAAATCTTTGTCAGACCTTCCACAATTTCCGCAATCTTGGAGCCAAAATTTTGTTCAATATCCTCGCGGGTGTAATCCGTATCTTCGACTACATCGTGCAGCAGTGCGGCACAGATTGAAGTAGAGCCGAGCCCCAATTCCTTGACAACAATCCCGGCTACGGCTATAGGGTGCAGTATGTAAGGTTCACCACTTCTGCGTCTGGCTCCGGCATGTGCTTTCTTTGCAAACCGGAAAGCACGCTCTATGATTTCCACTTTTCTGCGATGATTGGAATTCAGATAGATATCCAACACATCGCGGAAGGCGGCTTCAATCATGGCATCCTCCTGCTCGGCGGATTTGCGCACGTAAGGCTTTTGCTCAACGGGGGAGTTGGCGTAAGGCATCAGAACGTTATTCTGTGATGAATCATTCATACCGCAAATTTAGTAAATAAAAAGTTATGAAGCAAAATAAGAGGTAAATGTTAATGGATTCAGATAGAATTTTTGCGGAAATATGATTAAACAACCTCTGAAGAACCTCTAAAACAGGAATCAAGAATCTTCAAGAGCTTGCTGCTGAGAAGAAGTGTAAGGATAACGGAGGCGAATCACGGGACGCATGACGAATCGCTGAAGGATGTAGGCGAGTATGAAATAAGCACCGGCTTGTATCCATAGTGCTATATAATCGGGTCGGACTTGAGATAGGGAGGCTCCGTTGCTGTTCATTCGGATGAAACCCTCAACACCGAAAGTAGCCGGGAAGATGTCGCCTAACAGACGCCAGAATTCCGGCATGGCGTATCGTGGCCATGTTAATCCGGATATGAAGAGGAATATAATGGATGTTGCCACCCAAAGCAGGAAAATTGTTTCACGCTCAAGGACGATGGTCTGCACACAGAATCCCATAAAGATGCAAGCAATCACCATCGGGAGCAAGAAAGCGAAAATTTCCCATGTGTTACCCTCCATTGGGAAAGCGAAAATCATCGGGATATAATGGATAAGGAAGATAATCGGGAAGACCATAATGGTCAGATAGCAGAACATTCTTCCGAGCATTGTCATAAGGACGGATGGTTCCTCATTGAAGGCGTTGTAGTGTAGTTTTGACTGGGGTTCTCGTTTTGCACCTCCGGCCATGCCGATAGCGAGGATAAGGCATTGATGGAGGATGAGGATAATGACACCGGGCATGATGAAGGAATCAAATCCACCCGTGATATCGCCGAGTTGTACACTGACTATGGGCATGAGGTCGCCATCCAAAGAGACAGAGACAGGTAAATCCGTTTGGAGGTCCTTGGCTTGAAGTTTCGCACCCATGTCGAGACTGACGTTTGTCGCGGCCATCAGGAATGATTTGTAGCGGAGCATCAATGTCATATCGGTGTAAAGAATGACGTCGGCTTGTTCGAGCCTTCCGGTGTGTCGTTGAAATCCTTCGGGGATTTCAAGGATTGCAAAACAGTCTCGACCGGCCATAGCGCGACGGGCTTCCGGGAGGTCGGCCGCATACCCTTTTACCCGGACATCCTGAGTGGCATCCATATTGCGGACAAATTCACGGGAGAGGGATGTCCTGTCGTGATCCACTACGACAAGGGGAACTTCACGCACCAGTTCCGGATTGTAAATCAGCGAGTAGATGACAGGATATGCCAGGGGAAGGAAGAGGAAAAAGAGTACAAGCCCTTCATCCTTGAATATGATGCGGAATTCACGCATATATACACGGATCAACTGCTGAAGCATCGGTATGTGACGGTCACTCTTTTTCATCTGTTAATAGCTAAGGCACGTATACTTGGCGTTGTAATTCTTTTTTGAGCCGCCAAAGCATTGTGAATGGTAAAAGCATAAATACGCAATAGGCCGCAAACCATATCCTGGAATAGTAAATATCCAGACCGTTGAGTGCTTGGTCGCTGTAAATTAGGAAATTATATCTTGTGGGCAGAATCCAGCAAAATATTCTCAGGCCGCCATACATACTCTGTTCGGGGAAGGAGAAGGCTGCAAGAGAGAATGACAGGATGCCCAACAGGGCACATACCGAAAGACTCAGCCGCAAATTAGGGAGGACACAGAATATGAATATTGCGAAGCATTGGGACGCGAGCACAAACATTAATTCCGAGAGAGTGAGCCAGAACCATGAGCCATGCATTGGGTATCCGTTCCAACGATATAGCCATGACTCCATGAAGACGGCTATCACCCACCAGATAAGAGTTTCCGGCAGAAGCTTGGTGAAGAGATATACCATTACGGAATCACCGCTTCTTCTGAGTAATTCCCGGGATCTGCCATACTTGATATCCTGACCGAGTGAGAAGGCTGTGACGAGGAAAATCATAAGCTGCAAAGCACAAGGTATGAAAGAGTTGCAGAGATAAATTGCGTAATTCAGCTGTGGGTTTCCTATGGGGCGTGTGACGACATTAATGGGATTAAGCAGGGGGGTGACGTCGACAGACGCGAGTCCGGCCGTTTGAATCACTTCAAGTGCTATCCCGGCCTTTGCGAAGAGAGCGGTGCTTTTGAACGTTTTGAACAGCAGGGCGGCCGGAACGTAATAAGTGGTATTTGTGTAAAAGGTGATTACCGGTTTTTTTCCGGTAAGCATATCGGCCTGGAAATTTTGAGGAATCATAAAGAATCCGTATATTTCGCCGCGTTGTACACTATGGCGGGCTTCAGTATATGAGGTGCACGATTGTTTGATATCGACCATCTGCATTCCGGCCAGATTTTGCGTAATGGAGCGGGAGAGAGGTGTCCCGTCATGATCCACAATAGCCGATGGAATCTTTTCAGGGAGTCCGTTGTGCATCATTGAGCTGAGAAAAAGAAAAATGAATAGCGGCATGGCAAAGAATCCCACCCAATAGATGGGACGTCTGATGATTCTCAATAGCGAATCAAGCATCAGACTTGCCAGAGGACCAATCTTTCTTTTTCGGGTCATTTCAATCTCAGACAGTAGATTATAATCCGACTTATTGTTTTAGAACTACCGACATTCCCGGTCGGAAATTTTCAATCGGTTTTTTTGGACGGGCTTTGACTTGGAAAGTCCGGGCATCAAAATCGCCGGTGGATTTTGTTGCTTGCCAATTTGCGTATGTTCCCAAATCCTTTATATAGAATACGGTCATTTCCGTATTTAGATCAAGAGCGGGGATATATACTTTTAAAGTGGAGCCTTCTTTAATGTTTTTAAGAGATGTCTCACGAAGATTGAATACTGCCCAGTGATCATCCTTCTGAAGGGTCATAATGGGAGTGCCAAGAGAGATGAGTTCGCTTACATTGGGATATATCACAGTGATAATTCCATCGCAAGGCGCGGTAAGGTATTGGTCTTCGAGGATTGCGTTGACCTCTTTGACGGAGGCTTTTGATGCTTTCACCATAGCAGCGGCAGCTTCTTTGTCTTCGCGTTGTGCTCCGGCTTTGGCAAGTTCATATTGACTCTTGGCGGCATCGCGTCCGGCGACGGCTGCGTCATAAGCGGCTTTGGCCTCGTCACGTTTTTGTTCGGAAATCACACCCTCCTTGTAAAGGTTGTCAAGACGTTCGAATGTCTTTTGTGTAATACCTACGGCGGCGTCAGCCTGTCGCATCACTTCATAAGCTGATTGCACAATTTCGATACGTGTTCCGGCATCGACCTTTTTGTCAGCAGCCGTAGCTACTTGTTGCATGGCGTCGGCTTGTTCCATTTTGGCATCAACGAGTGAAGAACGGATATGCACCAAAGTGTCACCGGCATGCACTTGTTGTCCTTCTTCGACGTAAATATCGGCTACTCTTCCGGGCAGTTTGCCGGAGATTCGGATTTCCGTAGCGTCGCCTTGTCCTTGAATGGTGTCGGGACCTTGCTTGAGGAATATGAATCCTATGACGGCTAATCCGGCAATAATGGCCAGAATGATGATTATGGTAGTGATAAGCAGTTTATCTTTTGTGGAGACAGCCTGAGCCTGAATTTTTTCGGCATCGGGTGTTATATTGTCATTAGCCATAGTGAGCGGTTTTTTAGTTGATAGCTTATATGGATGTTTAATAATCGAGAGTTCCGAGCACTTTAGAGAGATAGACAGTGGTGAGATGAATTCCTATTTCAGCGTCTATTTTTTCACTGTGAGCTGCACGCCATGCAGTCTGTGCGGTGAGTACATCATCGGCAGTCATCACACCTTCGCGGAAAGCGAGTTTGGCTTGCCTGAGATTTTCGTCGGCCTTTTCGAGATTCTTTACGGTCATTGCGTAGGTTTTATATGCTTCTTCGTAGGAATATTTAGCCTGGCTTACTTGGAGTTGCACTTTCTCTTCAGCGTCTTCAAGAAGGAGTCTTTGGCGGGCAGTGGCGCTTCTTGCGGATTTGAGTTGATTGTAGTTTCCACCCCAATGCCAGAGAGGGACGGTCAGAGTTGCACCGATGCTGAATCCGCCTCCAAATCGTTTTTTGAATCCGTCAATGACATTGGGGTTTGAGAATGACCAGGCTCCTACTATGGCAATCTTTGGGAGCATAGTGGAGAGTGCGAGTTTCTCTTTCTGTTCAAACAGAGAAATCCCTTGACGCAGCATACTCAAATCTTGTCGACGTGCATAGACGTCTTCGATATTGTAGCTGACGGCGGGTGCCGTTTTGGACGTTCTCCGGAGGTCTTCATCTTGCAGCTCCATCTGAGTGTTAACCGGCAGACCGCAAATTTGAGCGAGTGCCATTCTGGACAGAGACAGCCCGTTGTCCACCTTGGTGAGCATAATATTTGCTTCATTAAGGCTTACTGCTACTGTCAGGACATCGCTTTTGGTGGACATCCCCTCCCGTTCCATCAGCTGAACGTTGATATAGAGGGAATCGACAAGTTGCACAAAGCTCTCAGCAAGTTTTTTTTTCTCTTTGAGTGAGACGACTTGCCAGTAAGCACCGTCAACAGCGAAGATGACATCCTGAGCTGCAGCGTTGCGTGATGATTTTGCCAATTCTTCAGCGTATCTGGTGATTTCGTTTAACGCTTTAATCTGTCCACCCATGAAAACGGGTTGAGTGAGAGTAAACGCACCGGCTACGACATTGTGTACATCATATGTCATAGCCTCCTTGGGGATAACCGCCACTTCGGAGAAAACGGGCAATCCGGTCTGTGGGTCTATCACGGGCTTCATGTCAGAACCCATCATGACGTTGTAGACATATTGTTGGGAGAGAGGGTCGAAGGTCATGGTGGGAAGGTGGGCGTCAGCTCCGAGAAGTGAAATTTTATTCTGATTATACATGTAACCGGCAGAAAAGTCTATACCGGGCAGGTAAGCTGCTTTGGCTGCTTTGCGGTCATATTGAGCGCCCAGGATTGTCTCGTCGGCTATTTTGAGAACCTTATTGTTGTGAAGCGCCATTCTGCGACAAGAGTCAAGGGAGACCGTCTGTGCAGACAACGACGCTGCGCCGAGGGATGCAGCGAGGACTAAAAGTGTAAGCTTCTTCATGTGGAATCGTCTTGGGCTTAAAAAACTCACCCGTTTATTCTTATTACAATATTTTCACAATATTGTTTTGCCGCAATGTGATTATTTGCGGCAATTGAAGATTCGGCCGGCATTGATTATATCTTTACGGATTTGAGTTTTGAGTGCTTCAAGATTGGCGAATCTCTCTTCGTCCCTGAGTCTTTCTATGAAATGCAAGGTTAATTTCGAATCATAAAGGTCGCCTGACCAATTGATTAAATGCGCTTCAATGGTGGTGTTGTTTTTGTCGCTGACGGTTGGGCGCAGTCCGATATTGACTACAGCCGGGAGTGTTTGTCCATTATCGAGGTTAGCTTCCGCCACATACACTCCGGGGCGTGGTAATAGCAGAGAAGGGTCAACATCGAGGTTGGCTGTAGGGAATCCTATTGTTCTGCCGAGAGCCTGCCCGTGAGTCACCTTCCCGGAGATGGAGTAGCTGCGTCCGAGTGCATCGCGGGCTTTGTCGAGATTTCCTTCAGAGAGGGCTTTTCTGATGATGGAACTGCTGACACCGTCTAACCTGTCGGCCACAATTACCGGGACGTTACATTCTTCACCGATCTTTTGATAATCTGACAGAGAGTAATATATACCGTCAGAGCCGAAAGTGTTGTCGTATCCCATGACAAGCTCTTTGACATTATATTTATGTTTGAGTGAGGAGAGCCACTGAGCTGCAGTCATGCAACGGAGACGTTCATCAAATTGAAGGACGATGACATCAACGCCGTGCTTTTTCAGAGACTCGCATTCATCGCATGACATCATGAGGCGTTTCGGTGCGCGTTGAGGCGCAATTGTGGCGAGAGGGTGACGGTCGAAAGTAAAAACGACGGGTCGGGCATTGAGTGCTTTGGCAGCAGTCAGGAGGCGCTCGATTACTAAGAGATGTCCACGATGCACTCCGTCAAATGTTCCTACAGTAGCAACAATTGGTAGAGAGTTCAGATCAGACTCACATTTGCAGTCGAATTCCATATTATATGGGGTGGAAAGTGTTCGTAGAGTGGACGTTAGAGGAGATAATCATTGAGCAGAGTCATCGGTTTGTCGGCAGTGACGTGCATGGTTTGCAATCCGGTTTGAGCAGCTGCTCGGCAATTTGCAGGTCCGTCATCAAGATAAAGTGTATTAGCGGGGTTTAATCTGTATCTTGAGATGAGGGTATGGAAGATTTTGGGGTCAGGTTTGCAACATCCTTCCTCAAAAGAAGCGAGTACGCCATCGAAATAGTCATTGATGCGTTTCCCCTCTTGAGCGAAAGCATTTGCTATCCAGGAGTGATACATCACCGGGTTTGTGTTAGAGAGTGCGAGGACTTTATATCCTGCCTCGCGTAATTTGGAGATAGTGTGCAGACGTTCGACGGGGAGGTCGGTCAGGAAAGCATTGAATGCTTGTTGTATTTGTAAATCGGTGACGTCGTTGTTTATTTCGTTGCGAATAAGGTCATAGAATTGGGCAGCGGTGATTTTACCGGTTTCAAGGTCAAGGAAAGGTCCTGACTGACAATAAAGGTCAAGGTATTTTCCTGCAGTGGTGAGTCCAAGCTCTTCGAGTCGGTGTACGGCAGCGTCGCGATTCAGGTTAATCACTACGCCTCCGAGGTCGAATACTACTGATTCTATTCCGTGTTTGTTCAGCATTTGTGAATAAGAAGTTGTTTAATCTAAAAAGGGGAGAGATGGTTGGATGCAAGGGCCAAAGCTGAGGCGATGGTGTTTGGTAAGTCCGAGAGAGAGAAGTGCCTGACGATGTTCTTTTGTGGGATACCCTTTATTCTTTTTCCATCCGTAAGCGGGAAAATCTTTATCGAGGCGTTCCATTAGTTCATCGCGATGAGTTTTAGCCAGAATAGAAGCTGCAGCGATAGCGAGATATTTACCGTCACCTTTTACGACGGTGTGATATGGAATCTCTTTGTAAGGGCGGAATTTATTGCCGTCGACGATGATGTGTTCGGGGCGGATTGCGAGATTGTCGAGGGCACGGTGCATTCCGATGATAGATGCGTTCAGGATATTGATTTTGTCAATTTCTTCGGGTGATACAAAAACTACCGACCATGCGAAAGCATTTTGTTCGATAATGGGGCGAAGCATGGCACGACGTTTTTCGGTGAGTTTTTTGCTGTCATTGATTTGAGGACAGACGAAGTCGGGAGGGAGGATGACAGCTGCGCAAGCCACCGGGCCGGCCAAACAACCTCTTCCGGCTTCATCGCACCCGGCTTCGGGGATGCCGGGGAGCATATATTGAAGGAGTTGGTCGGTGTTTTTCATTAAGATGTTCTTTAATTCGAACGGCTGATGATATAATCGAAGATTTCGATAAAAGATGTTTTCCATTCGGAATCGGGATATGCCTCGAGCAATCCGCAGGCTTTATGCTGCATTTTTCTCATTGTCTCGAAAGCGTAATCCACACCTCCGTGGGAGATGGCAAACCGGATAAGTTGTTGAATCTGTTCATCGTTAAGATTCCCTTCAGCAAGCATTTGCCGAGCCGGAGTCGACTCCTTTTCCGGAGCGTTTCGTAGAGCAAAGAGCAGAGGAAGGGTGACTTTTCCTTCGCGCAGGTCGTTGCCGGTAGGTTTGCCGATACGAGGGTCGTCGAAATAATCGAAAATGTCGTCTTTGATTTGGAAGCAGAGTCCGAGAAGCTCGGCGAATTGCACCAAAGGTTCAGACTCATGGTCGGATGCACCGGCTGTTTGAGCGCCGGTTCTGACGCAATTGCGGAAAAGGGAAGCTGTTTTTTGGCGTATCATTCCCATATAACTCTCTTCGTCGAGGCGATTTTCACGAACGTTGCATATTTGATCGATTTCACCGAGCGACAATTCCTTCCCAAGGTCGGATACAGCTTGAATGATGGATATGTTATCCGTCCGTATGGCAGCAGCCAATGCGTTGGATACGAAAAAGTCACCGACAAGGACTGCCACATGATTCCCCCAAGTGAAATTGATGGTCGGTTTACCACGACGCAAGGAGGAGTCGTCCACCACGTCGTCATGTATCAATGAGGCATTGTGCAGCATCTCGAGGGCGGCTCCGGCATGGAGAGTATGAGCGTTGCAACCGTTGAAGAATTTTGCGGCCAGAATCACCATTATCGGGCGAATCTGCTTCCCTTTAGTAAGAAGATATGTCGACACCACACGATCCATCATTTCATTTTGTGTGTGCAGAGCTTCGGTAATGATTTGATTCATTTCCGTAAGCTCGGGGTTGTGCCGTAGAAGGATGGCGTCAAGATTCTTCATAAACAGGTTTTTGAGATTGTCATCAACAAAATAAGTACAAAATTACAAAAAAAAGACGTCATTATAGCTACAATATGGAGAAAAATTGCTACTTTAGCGGAAAATAATTCGAAAATGGAAGAGAAACGACTATTTCTCCTGGATGCTTATGCTCTGATTTTTAGAGCGTATTATGCGTTAATCAAGATGCCTCGCCAAACACGTGACGGGTTCAATACTTCAGCGATATTCGGTTTTGTCAATACGCTTGAGGAATTGCTTCGTAGCGAGAATCCTACTCATATTGCAGTGTGTTTTGACCCTCCCGGACCTACTTTCCGGCACGAGGAGTATGAGCAATATAAGGGGGAGCGTGAAGCTACTCCGGAAGATATAAAGCTTTCTATTCCTGTTATTAAGGAGATTATAAAAGCTTATCGCATCCCTATAATCGAGGAGGCGGGATATGAAGCTGACGATGTAATAGGCACCATGGCTCATAAAGCGGCAGAGGAAGGGTTTACCGTTTATATGATGACGCCCGACAAGGATTTTGGCCAGCTTGTAAGTCCTAATGTATTACAATATAAGCCCTCTTATCGCGGTCGGGATTTCGAGCTGCGCGGTGAGAAAGAAGTTTGCGAACGGTATGGAATCCAAAACACCCGGCAAGTCATAGATTTGCTTGCTCTGATGGGTGATAAAATTGATAATATTCCCGGTTGTCCCGGCGTGGGAGAGAAGACAGCCGTAAAGCTTATTGATGAGTATGGCTCGGTGGAAAATCTAATCGCCAATACCGCTTCTCTCAAAGGTGCTCTAAAGAAAAAAGTAGAAGAGAACGCTGAGCAGATTCTCTTCTCAAAACATCTTGCGACTATCTGCACCGATGTGCCTCTGGAGGTTTCTCCCAACGACCTTGTGAAGCATCAGCCGGATGTCGATAAGTTGTTTGCAATCTTTAAGGAGATGGAGTTCAGGACATTGACCGAGAGAGTGAAAAAACGTCTTGCAGGTGAGAAATCCGGCCAATCCGATTCCCCCTCCCAACCATCCTTGTTTGATTCCCTTGACTCGGAACAGATGTCTGCCGCAACTGATTGCTCAGAGATAAGCAATGTGGATTGTACAGTAGTGACAACATCGGATCAAGTTGAAGAGATGGTAAAAGTCCTTTTGACTGAGAAGGATTGCGGCGTAATGATGCTTGCTGAGGGGGGAGATGATGTGTCGGCAGTTTATATCGGCACTGCTGTTGCCTCAAGAAAAAAAGGATGGTATTTGCCGGCTGTCTGCAAAGAAGGCACAGCAGCTTTACTGGACATTTTCGCCCGGAGGGATATACGAAAAATATGTGTGGATGCCAAAAAAGTTTTCGTACAAAGTGCGATTTTGCGCGAAGATGGTCTTGATCCCTTTACAAATTATTACGACATTCCTCTGGCGCACTATCTTCTTCAGCCGGAGCATCGTCACGATATAGGGGATTTGACTTCAACATATTTGGGTTGCACACTTCCCCCTTCACCTCCTGAGGCAGACTCCAAAAGGAAAAGTGCATCATTGAAGCAGCTCAGTGACAAGGACGCAGGTAGATATGCCTGCACAATGGCTAATGCCGCTCTTCGTCTCTTGGAGCCTCTTGAGAAACAGTTGGAAGCAGAGAATTTACTTGAATTATTGAAAGATATTGAACTACCTCTCATTCGGGTTCTGGCAGAGATGGAGTTGGCCGGTGTCAGGATAGATGTGGATGCTCTAAATGCTGCTGCCAACGCTATGAGCGAGAAACTTAGCGGGATAGAGAACCAAATTTTCACTCTCACAGGAATGGAGTTCAATATCTCATCTCCGGCTAAAGTGGGTGAAGTATTGTTTGACAGGCTCGGCCTTGAACCAAAACCCAAGAAAACAAAGACGGGTCAATATTCGACTTCTGAAGAGGTGCTTGAGAAGGTGTCCGGAAAGCATCCGGTGGTGTCGCTTATATTGGAATACCGCAAACTAAAAAAACTGCTCACTACCTATCTTACAGCCCTTCCGGCTACAATCAATCCTGCTACCGGAAAAATCCATACACTGTATAACCAGACCGTCACCGCTACCGGCAGAATCTCATCTTCCAATCCCAATCTGCAGAATATTCCGGTGCGCGATGATGTGGGACGAGAGATTAGACGTGCCTTTATTCCGGATAAAGGACATCTCTTCCTGTCGGCCGACTATTCTCAGATTGAACTTCGCCTTGTGGCAGATTTCGCTCATGACGAGACAATGTTGGACGCCTTCAAGCATGATAAAGACATTCACGCCATTACAGCGGCCAAGATTTATCATAAGTCGCTCGAGGATGTGACATCTTCAGAGCGACGAGCTGCCAAAACGGCTAATTTCGGCATCCTATACGGCATATCTGCTTTTGGCCTCAGTACACGCCTCGGAGTATCTCGTTCAGAAGCAAAAGGATTGATAGATAATTATTTCGCCACATTCCCAACAGTGCATCAGTATATGAACGCATCTGTGGAAAAAGCTCGTGAACAAGGGTATGTTGTCACCCGTATGGGAAGGAAAAGACGCCTTCCCGACATTAACAGCAAGAATCCGGTGGTAAGAGGATATGCAGAACGAAACGCCATCAATGCTCCCATACAAGGTTCTGCCGCTGATATCATCAAGAAAGCGATGGTGGACATCTCGCATGAGATGCATCGCAGAGGGTTGAAGTCAAAGATGATAATGCAGGTACACGATGAATTGAATTTCGATGTAGTCCCCGAAGAACTTTCAGATATGCAGGAACTTGTCACTACTCTTATGGAAAAGGCATATACCGGAGATGTGAGACTGACCGCTTCCTGTGGCGTGGCCGACAACTGGCTAGACGCTCATTGATACCGGCAAGATTCTTCATGCTCTGCAAAAAAGGTTTGTGATAATTTTCGGTATCGGATTTTTTTAATTAATTTTGCGCCCATGAATAAAAATCAAAAAATCATCATAATAGGAGGAAGTGTAGTTGTAGCCCTCCTGATCGGTTTAATGATATTTCTGATAGTAAGAGACGGTAAAGGAAATTCATCTGATGATGACAAAATCCGTGCTCTTGAAATGACTCAGGATTCCCTCAAACTTGCCAACGATCAACTCGTTCTTACCAATGAGTTCGACCAACTTAACGCTGAGTTTTCTCAGTATGAAGGACAACAGGTTTATCTCAAGAACGATTCGCTTGTTCAACAATATAATCAGAGTAGGGCCAAGGTGCAACAGCTGCTCGATGAGCTTGAGCGCGAAAAGAAAAACAATAAGCGAGATAATGCTCGCAGTCAGGCCCGCATAAGAGAACTTGAGGCTGAAATCGGTACGCTTAAAGGTATTGTGAAGCACTATCTCGAAGAAATCAAGCGACTTGGTGAAGAGAATGAAGGATTGCGCAATGAACTTGCCCAAGCAAACGAACGTTACACCGAAGCAGCATCTCAAGCTTCAGCGGCACAGGCAAGTAACGAGCGACTTTCTCAAACTGTCAAACTGGCAAAGAAACTTAATATAACAGCCCTTACACTCCGTGCCTATAACCGTAAGGACAAACCGGAGAAGAAGGTGAACAAGGCTGCTAAATTCGGAGTGTCATTCAGTGTGTCACCTAATAATACAGCCTCTGCCGGAATGAAAACCATTTATGTCAGAGTCCTCACACCGGAAGGTACATTGCTTGGCGGAGGTGCTTCGTTCAACTATGACGGCTCTAATGTCGCGGCCTCAGCATCCCGGCAGATAGAATACGCAAACGACGAAGTCCCTGTAAGCATATATGTCCCGGTGACCACCACATTGACAGCCGGAGACTATCGAGTAGAAGTATTCTGCGATGGATACCGACTCGGTTCAAAATCATTTACGCTCGAAAAGTAGCAGCTTTAGGAATCGAAGAATTGTGTCACCTCACAAACTCTAATAGCCTGAAATTATGAATAAATGTCCATATTGCGGCGGTGAACTTGCTCCCGGAGCTCAAAAATGCCGACATTGCGGTGAATGGGTCGTCCCTTCACAACAACGCAATTACTATTCCGCTTCAGAAGATAATCGCAACTCAAACAATGATGAACCGACATGTCAGGGAGTAAATCCTTACGAATACTCTCTCCCCGAAGGGAATTCTTCCGGGGAAGCCAATAGAGAGAATGCCGGATTCTTCGAAACATATTTCATACGTTCTTTCTTCTCAAATTATTCAAAATACAGCGGGTATCTTTCACGCCGTGATTTTTGGCTCTCGATTCTTGCTTGCACCATCATATCTTTAGGTATCATCGGTCTGGTGTTTGCCATTAACTGGTTTCTGATTCCATTGGCACAGACCATTATCTGGTGGAGTGTGGGTATCTTGTGGGCTGCAATCCTCTTTGTCCCATTCTTCGGGCTCTCAACAAGGCGTTTGAACGATGCCGGAATGCAGCCGTCCTGGAATCTCGTTGCACTTATCCCGGTGCTCGGTTGGATTGTACTTGCCATTTTGTGGCTTCAACCCGAGAAAAGAAGACATCCTGTTCGTCCGGTTATTTTTACCGGTGTGGACTCGATACTTGGTCTCCTATGTATCTGTATGCTTATTTTCGGAATGTGCCTCGCATCGGGCATGTTAGGATATTACGGTTCAAATGCGGAGATTTACGACAGCTCTATTGTGGATTCAGTCAACGAAGAGGAATTGTTTACTACTGTTGATACCATAGCAGAAAAATCCTCTCTACCGGCTACAGAACAGAGCCAAACGGTTTCAACTACTCCAAAAGTAGACTCCACACCGGCTCAACTTGATCCCTCTTATAACAAGACTCAGACGGACGTGGCACCTGACGCAGCCGCACCGGCATACGATACAAGCAAGTATTATTGATTGAATAAAATTGTTAAAAACTGATAATAATCCATTTAACAATTTTAGAACTCAACTTTCGCAAGCTTTAACTTGTGAAAAGTTAGGAGTTTGAGGTTTGGACATTAGAGAATTATCGAAAAATTAATATTAATTTTAACTCGATGGCGTTCCATAAACCATAAACCACAAGTTTCTCAAGTTGCCCTGCAACTTGAGAAACTTGAATTATTAGACAACCTCTTAAACGACCTTTTAAATATCGGCTAAATTCCTGACTATTGTCCATAGGATGATAATTCCTATGGTGAGATAACATACGGTCGGTGAATATACCCGCATATAAAGGTTTGGCCGTGATTTCCTTACTGTCTCAAGCCATAACAGAAATATTATGACCGGCAACACACAGAAGAGAAAAGCATTGTAATGAAATGCATCTGCGATATTTCCTGACAAGAGTGCATGCAGAAGTCGTTGCGCACCGCATCCGGCACATCGCCATCCCGTAAACTTGTAAAAAAGGCACTGAGGCATCCATGATACCTCGACCGGATCCACCACCAAATATAAGGTTATTATGGCCGCAATGACACAAACATATATAAGCCAACGTGATTTAAGTCGCGCTGATGGCATACAAAATGTTTGTTACATACTCATCAAAGAAAGCGGCAAATATAGCACCGTGAAGATTACTCCGAGCACAATGGATGCAATAATCCATATTTGAGCCTTTTGAGAAGCCCTTTCAGCACCTTCGAAATCACCGGAATAATATTTGTTGCTCACTTGCGAAGCATATATTATTGCCACAATTCCGGCCGGGAGACAACACAAAAGTGTGGCTACAACTGCCCATACAAGGTAAGTGCGGGGCATCGGATGATCCGGATGCATCGCATTGAGTGGTGATGCGGCATTTGCTTGCTGTTGAGCCGTCTGTTGGTCAGCAGAAATATTTTGGCTTCCTGCATGAGTCTGATTGGGCACTTGTTGCGGACTTTCAGTCTGACTCTGAGAGGGTAGGGGTGGCAAAGTAACGTTCTGAGGTAGAGGAACACCGAGAGCCTCCGCCCATGAATGGGGCAAGTCTTTTTCCGGCTTGACGGCTTCACTATTGTCAGTCGATATTTCAGCCGGATTATGACCTAAATACCCATTGCCGGATTCACCTGTCTCCATTCTCTCAAGCAGTTTGACAATTGCACGGGGGTAAAGTGAATATTCCACCGGATGAATCTTTGCTTCGAGTGTCTCGGGAGTGTCCTCGGATGTAATCTCTACAGATTGTTGGAGAATAATATCTCCGGCATCCATTTCCTCTGTGACAAGGTGAACAGTCACACCACTTTCCTTCTCACCGGCGGCGATTACAGCTTCATGCACATAATGACCAAACATCCCTTTTCCTCCATATGCGGGAAGTAATGAGGGGTGTATATTGACTATACGTCCTCTGAAGGCGTCAATTATCTGAGGCGCAACATAATGCATAAATCCGGCAAGAACCACTATGTCCGTTTTGTAAGTGTCAAGGAGTTCTACAACCTTTTCCGGCTCGTTATCCCATACAGAGTTGGGAACATACTCAACCGGAACGCCAAGCGACTCCATTCTCGAGATTACTCCGGCATTACGACGGTTGGTAAGAACGACAGCTACATGCAGCCTACTCCCTTCATTGAATATCTTTGCAATATTCTCAGCATTCGTGCCACTGCCCGAAGCAAAAATGGCTATATTTTTCATATTTTGTGTCCTTTCTTTTGTTACTCTGCAATAACCTTACACTTGTTGCATCTCTACAAGCCGTTTGTAATGCCCGTTCTTTGCAATAAGCTCTTGATGAGTGCCTTTTTCTATAATCTGTCCTTCATGGAGCACACATATCATGTCCGCATTGACGATGGTGGAGAGTCGGTGGGCTATGACGATTGTAGTACGATTTTCCATTAATCTTTCAAGAGCTTCCTGTACAAGACGTTCACTCTCGGTGTCGAGAGCTGATGTCGCCTCATCAAGAATAAGCACCGGAGGATTCTTAAGGATAGCGCGCGCTATGCTGATACGTTGTCTTTGTCCCCCGGAGAGACGGCAACCACGGTCTCCGACATTGGTCATATACCCATCCGGAGTGGATTGTATGAACTCATCCGCATTGGCTATCCGAGCTGCTTCCATCACCTGTTCCATCGTAGCGTTTTCCTCACCGAATGTGATATTGGCGTAGAAAGAATCATTGAAAAGGATTGCCTCCTGATTCACTATCCCCATAAGGCTTCGCAGCTCCGTGACATCATATTCTCTCACATCGTGTCCATCTATCTCCACACGTCCCGATGTAACATCCCAAAATCTTGGGACAAGATCGGCCAACGTAGATTTTCCTGAGCCTGATTGTCCGACAATAGCTACAGTATGTCCGGCCGGAATCTCAAGGTTGATATCCTTGAGCACGTTTCGTCGGCCGTCATAACTAAAATTGACGTTGCGGAATCGTATATGGCTCTTATGACGTTCCTCTTTTGACACTGCCACCGGATGCTCCGGCGACTTAATGGGATTGACTGCTGATAGAATTTTGTCTATTCTCTCCAGTGACGCCATCCCCTTCTGCACGGCATACCCGGCTTTGGAAAAATCCTTTGCCGGATTAATGATGCTATAGAAGATTATCATGTAATAGATAAAAGCCGATGCATCAATGCTTGAATGACCGCTCAGAATTAATGTCCCACCAAACCATAACACTATGGCTATGGCCGTGGTTCCGAGAAATTCACTCATCGGATGTGCAAGTGCAGTTCTTCGTGATATGGCACGTGACAATTTAAAGAATGCCTCCGTTTCCTCGTTAAATCGCATCTCCATACGGTGTTCGGCATTGAATGCTTTTACTACTCTGAGCCCGGAAATAGTCTCCTCTGTCGTGCTCAATATAAGGCCATTCATCTCTTGTGCCTTGAGAGATTTGCGTTTCAACCGTTTACCCACTTTCCCCATTACAAGTCCGGCTATCGGAAGCAAGACGAAAACAAAGAGTGTCAGCTGCCAGCTCACAATCAACATTATTGTGAGGAAAACCATAATAAGCACCGGATTCTTGAACATCATATTGAGCGATGACATAACAGACGCCTCAATCTCAATGACATCTCCTGATACACGAGCCATAACGTCACCCTTACGCTCATTGGTGAAAAATCCTATCGGAAGGGAGACAATCTTCTGATACATCTTGTCGCGAATATCCTTCACCACACCGGCTCTCATCGGAATTGTGAACCATTCACTCATATATGCAGTCCCCGTCTTGAGAAATGTCATCACCACCAGCACCGATGCAAGAAGAAGTAGTGCTTGCGAGGCTCCGAACTTGTCCATCGCCTCCTGTGTGTAAAAATAAAAATTATTCACTGCCACATCTTCAAGTGACCCATCTCCGATTTGCATCATTGAATATCTTTGAGAGTCTATGCCGAAGAGCATCTTTAAAATCGGCATAATGATGGCAAACGAAAATATCGTCAAAAGGGCAGTCAACAGATTGAACAACAGACTTAAAACGATATTCCATTTATACGGAAAAGCGAAACGCTTGAGCAGTTGCAGAAAATCTTTCATATATTCTGCAAAATTAATTCTTTTTCCTCAAACTGCCAAATCCCGCTTCCACACCAACATCCTCTTTTTACAACTTGTATAATACCGGAATTATAACTAACTTTGCAATCGTATTCCGTAAAAGAACCATGTCGCTGCCTGATTTAAAATCATACAAGGAAGAGTATCTGAGCCTGTTGAAACTCGGAGCACCTGTCCTTGTAGCCCAGGTGGGTATTATCGTAGTGAGTTTTGCCGACACGATGATGGTGGGTGATTACGGCACCCGCGAACTTGCCGCATCTGCATTTGTCAATAATTTCTTCATGGTACCCGTAGTGATGCTCATTGGATTCGCCTCGGGTGTAACCCCTTTAATAGGAGCCCTGTTCGGACGTAAGGATTTCTTTGAAGCCGGAAGGATGCTACGTGCTGCTCTCAGAGTGAATGCTTTGATTTCCATAGCGGTAGTGCTCATAATGGCAGTCATGTATTTCTTTATTGATCGTCTTGGACAACCACCCGAGCTGCTCCCCGTCATACGACCATATTATTTGCTCGTTCTTGCAGGCATCATCCCGATGGCTATATTCAATTGTTGCCAGCAGATGGCAAACGGCATTACCGACACTGCTCTCCCGATGTGGATTATGCTGTGTGCAAATATTATTAATATTTCCGGCAACTGGTTTCTGATTTACGGCCACTACGGTGCTCCTGAACTTGGCCTTACCGGTGCAGGAATCTCCACACTCGCCGCCCGACTTTTTTGTTGCCTCGCAATGATATACTTTATCAGATTTTCGCGCAGATATCGTCCATATCATGCAGGAATGAGACGTGCCGGACTGATGAAAAGGCGCTCAAAACTGGTGTGGGATACATCCTATCCAATTATGATTCAAAATGGTGTGGAATGTTTCCTCTGGGCTTTCGGTGCTATAGTCTGCGGTTGGTTTGGCACAATTCAACTTGCATCATATCAGGTGGTAAACATCATGTCGCAACTCGGATTCATGATTTTTATCAGCTTCGGTGTGGCCACATCCATACGTGTGGCCAACTTAATGGGAACGCGTAATTTCGACGCCATTGAGAGAATCAACAATGCCGGTTTGCACATCAACCTCACTCTTGGCACAATTGCATCGCTGGTTTTCTTGGTTTTCGGACGCAATCTTATAGGGTGTTTTACATCCAATCCCGATGTCATATCGGCAGCAATGATGCTCATCCTTCCCTTGGTGCTTTATCAATATGGTGACGCAACTCAGCTTACATACGCCAATGCCCTCAGAGGTACGGGACACGTCAAACCGCTCCTTTGGATTTCATTGACAGCATACGTCCTGACCGGGGTGCCTGTACTACTTCTTTTTGCAAAAATTTTCGGATGGCAGAGCCTTGGCGTTTATTACAGTTTTCCAATTGCTCTCTTTCTCGCCGCTTGGCTTCTGAGACGCTCATTCCTTAAAGCACTTACAGAAGAACGAGCTTCCGATGAAAAATTGTGACAATAATTGAAAAATTATTGTTCTAATAATCAGGCGTATACAAATTCTGTGTAATAATTTTAAGACAATTTAAGATTTTATATTGTGAAATCTCACCAAAAAATTGTTATTTTGCACTCTATTTTAGGGGTGATGTAGTGTGCACACGTTAAAATTGAATCATTAGGCATACTTTTTTCATCCCAAACATCAACTCTCTTCACCTAAACTATCTATTTGTATGGGTAAGATTATTGCGATAGCCAATCAGAAAGGGGGCGTGGGAAAAACCACCACGGCCTTCAATCTCGGTGCATGTCTGGCTCTTGACGGCAAAAAGGTACTACTTGTGGATGCCGACCCTCAAGCCAATGCAACTTCCGGCCTCGGGATTGACCCCCGTGAAGTTGAAATGTCAATCTACGAATGTCTTGTGAATGGACATCTTGCGGAAAAAGCAGTGCAATCCACCTGCGTAGAACGACTCTCAATCATCCCCTCTCGTATAGACCTCGTAGGTGCTGAAATTGAGCTTATGAACCGTCCCGACAGAGAACGTACTCTCGCTTCTGTCCTCAACCCGATAAAAGATGATTTCGACTATATCCTGATTGACTGCTCTCCCTCGCTCGGTATAATAACAGTCAACGCTCTTACTGCTGCTGACTCCGTCATTATCCCCGTTCAGGCCGAGTATTTCGCACTCGAAGGCATATCACAACTCCTCAATACAATCAGAATTATAAAAAGTCGTCTCCGTCCGGAACTCGACATTGAAGGATTCCTCCTAACCATGTACGACGCCCGCCTGCGTCTCGCAAATCAGATATTCGAAGAGCTTAAAGGGCATTTCGGCTCGATGGTATTCTCCACCGTTATTCCCAGAAATATCAAACTGTCAGAGTCTCCGTCCCACGGGCTTCCCGTTATCCTTTATGACCCCGACAGCCGTGGTGCCATTGCTTATTCCCAACTCTCCAGAGAGCTTATCTCAAAAAATAAAAAGAAACATCGTCCTCACCCCTCAGTTTAATTAAATGACCCCTAAAAGAAACGCACTCGGACGCGGACTCGATTCCCTTATTTCCTTCGGTGATATCAGAACCGACGGCAGCTCCGCCATTCGAGAAATAAATATTGACCTTATATCCCCAAACCCCGACCAACCTCGAACTACCTTCGACGATGAATCCCTCGACGAGTTGGCAACATCTATCCGGGAACTCGGTATCATTCAGCCCCTGTCTCTCCGTGCCGCTGATGGTGACCGTTTCCAAATAATCGCAGGTGAACGTCGTTGGCGCGCTGCAAAACGCGCAGGACTTGCTTCTGTCCCGGCTTACGTCAGGACAGCTTCCGATTCGGAAACTACCGAAATGGCACTTATCGAGAATATCCAGCGTGAAGACCTCAATGCCATAGAGGTCGCTCTCGCCTTCAGAAAATTAATAGATACTTATAATCTCACTCAGGAACGTCTCTCCGAACGCCTCGGTAAAAAAAGAGCTACAATAGCCAATCATCTCCGTCTGCTCCGTCTCCCGGCAGAAATCCAACTCGGACTCCGTGACAAAAAAGTGGACATGGGACACGCAAGGGCTATCCTTTCGGTTAATGACCCCAAACAGCAATTGCGCCTTTATAACATTTGTGTTAAAGATGGACTCTCCGTAAGACGTGTAGAGGAACTTGCCAAAGAATGGAGCGAGGCACTCGAACGCGGTGAAAAACCGATGCGCAAACCGTCGCGCAAACCATCTGCCGCTTCTTCAGCTCTATATGACTCATTCAGAAAAGAGTTGTCAAACTATTTCCCCACTCCGGTGAAATTCTCCAGATCCGACGACGGCCACGGCTCCATCACTCTCCGATTCTCAGACGATGATGAACTCCTCAAACTTGTTCAACTTTTTGAAAAACTGAAATGAAACTGTGCTCCCACATAAAGAAAATACTGCTGTCCAACGATGATTGTCGTCCGGCGGTAATATTTATGTGCCTGCTCGTTCTTTTCCCGTTCGACCTGCTGACTGCCTACGTTCAGGCTCAGCAACCCGCTGTTCCGGTTGCAAAAAGCCGGTCGCGCAAAAACAGTATCTCTCCCGAACGCCTGTCAGTTCCGGAACAGACAGAAGAAGTGTCCCAACCCGATATCCCTTCCCGAGAAAAAGAGAATGATTCCAACGACAGCGAATATCTTGACGCAGAAGTACTCGTCAAGCTTCCTGAAGCGGAAGCAGACAGTGTATTGACGGTTTATCAGGATCCCAACTCCCCATACGGACTTGACGGCAAAAAAATCTTCAACCCCTCTCCCGAACGCGCTGTTTGGCTCTCGGCACTTTTCCCCGGATTGGGACAAATCTATAATCGCCGATATTGGAAACTTCCAATTATCGTCGGCGGATTTATGGGACTCGGGTATGCCACCACTTGGAATAATAATCAATATCAGGATTATACTCAAGGATACAGAGATCTTCTCGATGATGATCCCAACTCCAAGAGCTATATGAATTTCTTCCCTCCCACCACCTCCGAATCCGACCTCGACAAAACATGGCTTCAGAGAGTGCTAAAATCGCGCCGCGACTATTACCGACGCAATCGTGATCTTTGCATTATTCTATGTGTGGGGCTTTATCTCCTCTGTATGCTCGACGCTTACGTCGATGCTTCAATGGCCCACTTCGATATATCACCAAATCTCTCCATGGACGTTGCCCCTTCTCTGATTGGCACTCCTTACTCCTCACGTCCGGCTGCCGGCCTTACTTGGGCCCTTAACTTCTAAATTACGATTATGATGCTACGCAAACTACTCCTTTTCTCAGCTATCTCAGCAGCCGCCCTTCTCCCGGCTGCCGCGAAGACATCTAATGTCCTTGATCTTAAATATTCTATCAACGACAATGCTATTGTCTTCCCCGAGACTTATGAACAAGACACACAAAAGCTCCTCGAAGGGTGGTATATGAAAAATTATACCGCTACCGACAATAAATACAAGACAGCCACGGACCCTGCTACATCCGATGCTGTCATTATGGAGCGTCTTGCCACTCTCCCCACATCCATCGATTTGCCCTTTAATCAGATAGTGCGTCAATACATCGACCGCTATACGAAGCGTGGCAGAAGCGGTGTGGCTGCTATGCTCGGCCTTTCCCATTATTATATGCCTATCTTTGAACAGGCTCTCGAAGAAGCCGGACTCCCTCTCGAACTTAAATACCTTCCCGTCATTGAGTCAGGACTTAATCCCAACGCAGTTTCCCGAATGGGTGCCACCGGATTGTGGCAATTCATGCTTTCTGCTGCCAAAGGTTATAACCTTGAGGTAAATTCCCTCGTTGACGAACGTCGTGACCCTTACCGCTCAAGTCGTGCAGCCGCTGCATTCCTCAAAGACCTCTATGACACTTACGGCGACTGGAGTCTAGTTATCGCCGCTTACAACTGTGGACCCGGAAATGTCAACAAGGCTCTCCGTAGAGCCGGCGGGGATGCCTCCAACAAAGATTTCTGGGCCATTTATCCTTATCTTCCTTCTGAAACTCGTGGTTATGTCCCTATGTTTATTGCAGCTACTTATGTAATGAACTATTATCCGGAGCATAACATCTCTCCGGTGCTCGCTACAAAACCTCTTGTTACTGATACCGTCGCTGTGGATAGCCGTGTGCATTTCAATCAGATTTCAAAAGTGCTTAACATCCCGATGGATGAGCTTCGAATCCTCAATCCACAATTCAGAAACGATATCATCCCCGGCAATCACAATAAATCATATATGCTTATTTTGCCCTCTCAACAGATTCATGCTTATCTGATGAGTGAAACTGATATCAAAAACTATGATGCTGACAAATATGCGCGTCGCGTAGTGGCTGAACCCGGCAAAGGTGCATCTGCTCTTGCTACTGATGATATCGCTGATAATACAGCTGCTGATGAAAATTCCGATCTGATAACGGTAGATGACCAGGTGGCTGAGGAACTCGTGCAAAATAATGCCGATGAAGAACTCGCCGAGGAGATTGCCGAAGTTAAGAAAACTGCCGCGCGTAACAACAGCAACAGACAATCTTCCGGTAAACATTCTTATTCTCACATCGTTCAGGAAGGTGAATCTCTTGCAGATATTGCGCAATATTATGGTGTGACAAAAAGTGAGATAAAGATGCAAAACGGTTTGCGTCGCGAAGCTGTACGAGTAGGTCAGGAACTCAGAATATCCACTAATAAGGAAGTGGCTGCCCAAACTGTTAAATCCTCTAACAAGAAAACCAACACGCAAGCGTCTTCCACAAGAACTTCCACTCGCACATCCACTCGCAATTCTGAGACTGCAACAACAAATTCAACACAGTATACAAAAGCGAAAGCTCGCGATAACAAGAGTAAGAAAGAAGAGACTACTGCACAGACTTCTTCTAAGAAAACTAACAAGAGTAAGAAAGAAGAGACTACTGCACAGACTTCTTCTAAGAAAACTAACAAGAGTAAGAAAGAAGATACCACAGCTCAGACTTCCTCTAAAAGAAGTAAGAAGAACAAACAGGAGGACACTACCGCCAAGTCTTCTTCCCAAAAGAATAGAAAAGGTAAAAAAAACAATACAGAATCCGCTTCCAAGTCTTCGAAGAAGAATGAACACAGCATCAAAGAGGGTGAAAGTCTTTCCACGATTTCGAAGAAATATGGTGTGTCAGTGGATGAGCTCAAACAGGCTAACGGCATGAAAAACGATAACATACGTGCCGGAAAAACACTTACCATCCCCAAAAAGAAAAAATCTGACAAAGCATCATCTTCTTCGAAAAAGAAAACTGATAACAATTCCAAATCATCCTCTAAAAAATCATCAAAAAAGAAGAAAAAATAAATGAAAATATAAGGGAGAGCCCTCTGAGGCTCTCTCAATTCTGCTAAATATGAACTATAATCAATGAATTAAAAAAATATTTGGAAATTCGACTAAAATGTTGTAACTTTGCAGTCGAATTAGGGCGAATACCAGAGTGGCCAAATGGGGCAGACTGTAAATCTGCTGGTTTAT
>JAMPEM010000015.1 GCA_023665145.1 Bacteroides sp. | reverse complement strand
AGCCACACAAGATGTTCACATTCTGCACTTCGACCGCATTTGCCGGATGCGACTTCTACTCAACTTGTGCTTCGACATTCGTTATCAGCGACAACAAGAAAATCCACACTTCCATTGACATAGCAACTGAATTAGTGCAGATTGCCGGACGGCAGAGGTTGGCTTGTAACCCATTTAGAAAGACTGTCACATTTATTTATAATGTTGATATTGGAGAGGGCAACGAAGCAGAATATAAAAGAGTAAAAGAGAGTAAATTGAGAGAATCGGAATATCTTGCAACTTGGAAGAATAATGCTCCTGACGAAATTAGAAAAGGAGTAATCAGTGAAACCACTGAAATGCAGAACATCAAGAAGTATAGTGAGAACTATGTCCGATATGATAAGGTAAGTGACAGTTTTATTGTCAATCGGTGGGCGTACCTCAATGAACTGTTCGCTTACGATGTGCAACATGAGAACTATGCAAACCACATTATAGTCAGGAAACAAATTGAAGACTGCGGAATGTCTGTTAAAGGGAAAGTGGAGCAGTCGGACTATAAAGAACAGTTGAGATGTCTGCTCTTAAAAGACAATTTTGAAAGTCGAATGAAGCGGTATTGCGATTATCGTCTGATGAAAGAGGGCAATCCATTTTTCATTGCGGATTCAATTTTGGAACGACAATTTGAGAATCTGAAAGTGTATTATGATAAACTTGGATCAGACCGCATAAAAGCACTTGGATATAAAGAGTCGAAACTGAAATCAGAATTGGAGAGACATTTTTACGAAACTGAAATTATGGCACGTTTCAGAGAAGTATTCAAAGTCGGAGATAAAATGACTACCTCCGATATAAAAAAGAGAATGATAGAGGTTTATGCTGAGTTTGGAATTATAAAGAAATCGTTGTGTGCCTCTCACTTGGAGAAAGACGGTATCAGGCTAAAGTCTACAAAGGTTACAATGCCTGACGGTAGCAGAAAAGGTGGATATGAGTTTATCTGAATTAGCAAAGGGCAAACCGACAATGATGTTGGTCTGCCCTTTAAGTTTATAATGGAACAGTGATTATCAAGCTGCGTCTATGCGTTGAGTAATCATTTCGAACTGGTTAATCACGTTACTTTCGCACAGATGGCCTTTCTCGTTGTACATGGCCTGACGGTCATTCTGTGTAATTGAGTTGAAGACTTTAAAAGCATAGTCTTCACCTTTTGCGTTCCGTAACACCTCAAAACGTTAGATTAGGTATCGCTTGGCGATGTCTTTTTGACTAAACCCCAATCGCGTACATAAGTCGATGTAGCGATTTCCCCGTTCTATGTTTTCACCCTCAATGATTTTCTTCTTCGTTTTTGTCCCTTTCACCGTTTTGCCCTGACAGAGGAGAGAGAAGTCTCCTTTGCTTATAGCCTTGGGACTGCCGAAAAAGATGAGATTGAGGGTACTTACGGGATAGCCTTGGGAGTTGTCGTCGCATTTTATCAACTCCATGTAGCGAAGTAGTATTGGTGTCTGCTGAACGTTGGCGGCTCCTCTTACATAGTCAAGAGGCTTCCATTCCATTTTTGTAACGTTAATTGCAGAGATGTACTCTGCGATGGTTTCGTTATCCTTCAGCTCAACGACCACAGCCGGAGCTTTGATGGTTGTCGCATCCTTTTCACTGTTGTAGATGGATGTTGCGAAGATTCTGTGTTGCCCATCAACCACAAGAAAGTAGTGGTTGGCATTTTCGCTTGTTATGATGTTGTTGTTAATATCAACAAGCTGAATGTCGCCCTTGGCAATAGCCTTTTCGCCAGGGATTACTTGAATGAGTTCTGCTTCACGGTAGCCGTGGATTCTGATGTCCGTTGCGATTTTTCGTGCGTTGGCGAGGTTTACGTCGCGGTTGATGCCTTTTGCAAAAGCGGCGATGCGCACTTCGTTGTCAACTACGGTGATGATTTCAACGTTGGTATAAGTCTTTGTTGCCATGATTCCTTTGCATTCAGGGGAAAGGACAGCCACAACGTGTGGTCTGTTGTCCTGATTGCAATGCAAAGTTACGACAGCATTAGCTCGTATGTAAGCGTATAATTTTTGAGATTTTCTTACGCTATAGGTTATTGTTAGGATAATGATAATAAAAACTCCCATCAATCCTGATAATAGACGGGAGTTTTAGGAATCGGAAAATGTTCAGACTTTCTTAACATAAAGTAATTTGGGGTAGCATCCAAGTACACAAAGTGTAACAGGGCATATCCATATTTTGGGAATGTTAGGATTGTTGAATGATGTTGAATCATAATGAGACCCGCCCATCAGAGACTTGTCAAGTTGTCTAAGCTCAGTATAGCCGTCAAGTCGCTGTGGCTTTTCGGATTGCACGACTTTGATGGTTACTCTATGCTCGCAATTCGTGTCAAGATAGCTTAATAGATTATCTGCTCCGGCAACCATTTCAAGATTTGCACGGTTTCCATCCCAAGGAATGTCAATGTACCATCGTTCATCAGGGTCTTGCACAAAGGTTAACGTATATTCTCCCTTATTGTTTGCGAATAAACCATATATAAAGTGGTGAATCGCCTTAAAATTGTTGATAAAATCGCTCATAATTTCGTATTATTAAATTATGAACAAAATTATGAGATTATAAGAGTTTGAGATAGCGTAAATGTTTCAGATAAAATTTACGTTTCTTTCTATCTACTTGTTATCAAAGAAATAGCTCCATTGCAAACGGAATGCGCGTGCCGTTGAAATCACGCATCAATTTATCAAATGTGGCATTATTTTCTTTGGAGCATGTTCCGTCACGGTCAATATCAGGCAATCTCCCAATGTAATTTAAAACAGACAAACCGAAATTGCGTTCGTCCTGATTATAAAGTTTATTCCAGTTAGGTTCTCTTTTTATAGGTAAGTAGTCAAGGAGTGTCTTAACTAAATAATAGTCAATGGCACGAATCTTGTCACGTGAGCTGCCCTCGTTAAACTCATTTATAAAAGATGTGTTTTTTAATTGTTGGCAGTCAATCATGCAGATTGTTTCCCTTACGAATTGTGTATTGGTAATCTTAAAGTGTTTCCCTCCGACAGAAATGTCTATTGATGCCCCCTTATCTGACGGCAAGTTTTGAAGAGCGGATTGTGCCATTTGTAATTGTTCAACAGAGGAATATCGCAACTCAGACCTCATTCCATAGTAATATTTCAGTAACAAGATAAATTCAAAGGTCGCCTCTGAATCCAAGTTGAGATTTCTGATTGCGTCCTGAAGTGGCTGATGTGTTGCAAACTTTTCATAACTAAGTCCAGTCTTTTCAATGAAACGATTACGCCTATAATAATATTGAAGTTGCCATGCTTCAAGGGGTATTCCATATTCATTCCAATCAATTGATTGTAGAATATAGGGGATAAGATATTTAACTCTACAAATAGTTGTATCAGCATCATCTGTAAATGCAAGACGCACCTTTTCATTAAAACCCTCAACATCTCTTGGGATAAATCATCAACCGACAGAGGCTTAACATCATTTCTGACAATAGAGTTGAAATATGTTGAAGTTGATTCCTGCGGAGAGTTAAGGTTGTTCATTTCACAAATCTATTGAATGGTTGGTATTGCTTTTAGAGATGCAAATTTACAAAAAATCCCGCCAATCGTATTAACTGACGGGATTTTCTGCGTTTAGAGTAGTGCTTTCATCGCATTGCTCATCTGTGCCTTGTCAAAACTGTCAAGATAGACTTGTGTGATTCGTTCTGAACTATGCCCCAATGATTCGCTGATTATTGATGTAGAGATTCCGGCTCGTTTCAAAACCGTTGCAAATGAATGTCGTGCCACATAGGTTGTCTGAGGGATTGACAGATTAAGTTCCTTGCCAATCTGTTTGAGATGCTTGTTGATTTTCGCCAACACCTTATGCAGTCTATTCGCTATTTGGATTTCCGACTTATGAAAACCTGACAAAATCGGAAAAACATATTGCTTCTTACCGTCATTGTACTTCTCTATAATCTGAATGGCTCTCTCTTGGAGTGGCACTATGATTAGTTTCTTGGTCTTTTCACGATTATAGATAAGTTGGTTATCCTGAATATTGGAATATTTCAGTTTCGCCATATCTATAAAATTGATTCCGGCACAGAGATATGAGAATGTAAAGATGTCAATGGCAAGTTTCTCCATTTGACCTTTACCCTGATATTCCATTACTCTGCGAATTTCATCTTTTGTCAACGCTCTTTTGGCAGTAGCCTTATTGAGTTTTGAGACCTTGTAGGCGTGGAATGGATAGCAGTCCTTCTTGATTGCGTGTTCCAACAGAGCGAGATTAAAAACCGCCCTGAGGTGTCGGATTCGTGTACTGATAGTGCTTACAGACAGATTTTGTGACTTCCCCCACGCTTCGTATCTTTTCAGCCATGCCACATCTATATCCGAAAACGGGATGTCGAGATGCTTGTTGAACTTTAAAAAGGAGTTGTAGGAGATTTCGTACATTCCGGCATATCTCACACGATTCTCTTTTTTAAGATTGGAGATGTAGGTGAGATAGTATTCTCCGACAGTCTTTTTGGAATTTGCAGATGGTTTGGCTGAATCAAGCAGAGTTGAGGCAGAGTAGTCCTTACCTGACATTCGCTTATCTAATGCGATTCTCTGAATCTCATTGACCTTCTCGTTTATCAGGATTATGATTTGTTCACGATTAGGACATCTGTCATTCGGACAGTTATTCTTGAAATCCCAATGCTCCACACTCACGGATATTCCAAGACTTTGGTACTTACGTTTGTTGTCTTTACAGACACATAGCATTAGAGGATGCTCGCCGTTGCTGAGTATTTTCGATTTGTAACACAGCACTTTGATTGTTCCGTTCATTTTGGTTTACGGTTTACATCTCGGTTTACAGAAAACTGTAAACTGTGCTGTAAATGGGAGTGTATAAAAAGAAAAAAAGCAGTCGGACTTTCATCTAACTGCTTGATTTTCAGTGATCCGCCTGGGGCTCGAACCCAGGACCCCAACATTAAAAGTGTTGTGCTCTACCAGCTGAGCTAGCGAATCTCCTTTTTCGCTCGCAGGTTCTTTGTCGTTTGACTCTCTCCCTGTTTGCGAGTGCAAAGTTAATACTTTTTTTTGCTTTGACCAAATATTTTTGAAACTTTTTTTTGCGTTATTTTACATGTTGTTGATTCTTAGTCTGATATTTTTTTTAGTGTGTTGTGCTAAGATGTATCAAACTCACCTATATGGTGTCAGCGGTTGCGATGTATTCTTCTGCGTTCGAGATAGATGTTTCTCAGACGTCGGAGATTTACTGTCAATGCGTTTGGATTAGTGCGTATAGTTTGAGTAAGTGAGTCGATTGGTATTGGCATTTCGGCGTCTGTGCCGAATTGTTCGGGATATATGACAAGGAGGTTTTGTTTTTTGAAATAACTGTTGAGATATCCGGGGAGTGATTCCAAGTCGCTTGAGAATGATACGGATGTGCGTCTTGCGCCAATTACTATAAGGAGGTCGTCGTCTTGTATTCGGCTTGAATAGACAATGAAGTCATCCCATGATTTCATTTCGAGGTATTCTGTTCTCACTGAATATTGTTGAGTGGATAGGACGCCTCTTATATAGGGGAATGATTGAGCGTAGGCTATAAATTCTATTCGGCAGGATAGTTGAGTGGCAAGATTTCCGACACGTTCGACCCATGCTTGAAATCCTGTCTCGTATTCAGCTTTCTGTGGGACGAAAATGATAAGTCTTCGAAGTGTATTGGCCGGTATGTAGCATCTGGAAATAAGTACCATTTTATTGGTGGTGCTAAGGAGATTTTCTGTCACTTGGCCGTAAAATGAGTCGACGATATTTGATTTTCTGTGCATTCCGATGATTATGTCGGTGCAGTCTCTTTCTTTTGCTACGTTTACAATGCCGGATACGATATTGAGGTCATATCGTTCGATGTCTTTTACAGTAAGGTCAAGGGATGTCGCCACTTCATGTGCAACGCGCAGTGCATTTTTCCCCATTGTGGCAATTTTTGAGTCGTCATTGTTTTTTACAAAAAGCGATGTTATGCGAAGGTTGTTTTCGGGATGTCTCATCAGAATGGCCATTTTCATAAGTCCTTCTGCTGTGAGTGGGTTTGCTACTGCTACAAGTTGTCGTGCATTTTTTCGTTGTTCAATTTCGTCGTTTTTTAGGTGTTCATCGGTAAGTCCGATTCTTATTCTGATTGCTGCTCGTTGGGTAGCTATTGAGGCTATGGATGAACATATAAGAATCATTATTACGGCTCCGTTCATCATATCCTCATTAATTATTCCGTAACGATAACCAACAATTGTGGCTGCAATTGTTGCGGCTGCTTTGCCGGATGTGAGTCCAAAAAGCAGTTCTCTGTCGGTAGATGTAAGGTGAAAAGCTTTTTGTGCTATTAATGCGGAGATCCATTTGGCCGCCAGTGCGGTGACAATCATATTTCCGGCTACCCATGCTACTCCCCATCCGTTGAATATTACTTCAACATTGATAAGCATGCCAACGCCTATAAGGAAGTATGGAATGAAAATGGCGTTTCCGACAAATTGGATTCTGTTCATTAGCGCAGATCTGTTGGGTATAAACCTGTTCAATACGAGGCCGGCATAGAATGCTCCCAAAATTGCTTCAAGCCCTATGAGTTGGGCCAGAAGCGAAGCTATAAATACCAATGCGAGAACGAATATGAATTGCGATATATGGTCAGAGTAGTGCCGAAAAAACAGTCTGGCCAGATATTTAAATGTCACAGAGATGCCGATGGTGTATATGGCGGTATGGAGTAAGAGTTGTGCTACATGTGAGAATGCAAGTTTTCCGGATGTCTGAACATCGACTACTTGTGCAAGGGCTACAAGAGCGAGGAAAACTGTGACAATGGTGCCACATACGGATATGACGACTGCTCTTGAATTGGAGAGTCCGAAGCGTGTCACGATAGGGTAGGATATCAATGTATGAGACGCATACATTGATGCTATAAGGACACATGATGGCCACGAAGCATTGAAGGCATATCGTGATGCTATTATTCCCGCTGCCATTGGAATTGTGAATGTTATCAATCCGAATATTATCCCTTTTTTAATGTTCTTCTTGAGGTGATATGTGTCAATCTCCACTGCTGCGAGAAACATCAGATACAGAATACCCACTTGGCCGAAAATTTCAAAGCTGGCATCGCGGGCCAAGAGATTAAATCCATGAGGACCCACAAGGATTCCGGCGATTATCATGCCAACTATATGTGGGATTTTCAGCCGGTTGAATAGTATGGGAGCGAGCAGAATGATCATCAGCACAAGAAGAAAGATAGCTACGGGCTGATGTAATGGAAATGATATCATTCGTTCGTGTTCTTTTGTTGAATTGCAAAGTTACATATTTTTTTTGACATTCGTGTGATGTGACCTTTTGTGGGATGATTTTTTTGCTGTTTAATTAAATTTTTTTAAATTTGCATAGATTTTTTTACTTTAGCAAAGAATGTTAACCATTTTGTGATAAGTCTTAAGTTCAATTATTTTTAGTGAACTCTTTTGTTGATGTTATCACACTAAAAAAACTACTTAAATGAAGAAGATTAAAATGCTACTCGCTGCGACGGCGATGGCATCCGCAATGACTACTCCTGTTTCAGCGGAGTTTATCGGCGGACGTGAGGATTTTAGAGATGAAGCGATTTATTTCGCTATGACTACTCGTTTTTATGATGGCGACCCAACCAATAATGTCTGTGGATGGGATCATCAAAATGTGCAAATCGCTAACAATGACCCTGATTGGCGTGGCGATTTTAAAGGATTGATTGATCGGCTGGATTATATTAAGGCTTTGGGTTTTACTACTGTTTGGATTACACCCGTAGTGCAGAATTGCTCCGGCACAGACTTTCATGGATATCATGCCATGGATTTCTCCAAAGTGGATCTCAGGTACGAAAGCCGAAAAGAGTGGGGCGCTTCTGAGGATATAGCTTTCCAGGATCTTATTGATGCAGCTCATGCTCGTGGTATGAAAATTATACTTGATATTGTTCTGAATCATACCGGTAATTTTGGAGAAGCACATTTCGCACCTCTTTTCACGCGAAGCGGTGATATACGTAATCAGGCAAATGTTTCTGAGTCAATAATACCAAACACCGAATTGCTTGGCTCTGATTATAATGAACTTGACGGGACTGCCCAGTTCAATCGCCGTTTCCCTTATTTGAAGAATAGTGGAGGTAAAAATCTTGACACCAATAACTATTGGCATCATGTCGGCACCGGTTGGAACTGGGATTTCCCCAATCGTTGGTGGGGTCAGATAGCCGGAGATTGTGTTGACCTCAATACGGAAAATCCTGCTGTGAGCGATTACCTTGTGAAATGTTATGGCAAATTTATTGAGATGGGTGTGGATGGCTTCCGCATTGATACTACCGGCCATATCTCTCGCTTGACGTTCAATAAGTCGTTCATTCCCCAATTTCTTGCCTTGGGTGAGAAATACAAAGGTAAGCGTCTTAACGGATGCCCGTTTTTTATGTTTGGTGAATGTTGTGCCAGATATAGTGAAGTTACTTATCGAGACCAACCCAATCTCTCAAGCTATTTTTATACATGGAAATCGCCTGAATCTATTCTCTCGAAATGGAATGATGATCCATCGTGGTGGTCGCAACAAGTCATATATGAGGGTGATGACGAACCTTACGGAAATATGAAGTTATGTCTTGAAGAACCAAGTGAACAACGTACCTCGGACAATGTCTTCATGATAAACGGTCAATGGCATCAACCTGATTATTCTGACTATTCGGGATTCAGCATCATAGATTTCCCGATGCACTATAATTTCAATAATGCGGGAGCTGCCGTGGATATTGCTAAAAAGGGTGACCGATATTATAACGATGCGTCGTATAATGTGGTATATGTAGACTCACATGACTATTGCCCCGGTCCTAATGATGGAACACGATTCAATGGAGGAACAGACCAATGGGCGGAGAATCTTTCGCTGATGTTTACATTCCGTGGAATCCCATGTATCTATTATGGATCGGAGGTAGAGTTCCAAAAAGGTAAAAAAGTGGATGCAGGCGGTACTGATACTCCGGTTAAGGAATCGGGCAGGGCTTATTTCGGACACTATTTGGAAGGTAGTGTATCAGCTTCTGATTTCGGTAAATACACTGCGAGTGGTAATGTGGCAAAAACACTTGAGGGTGATTTGTCTCAACATATTGTCAGGTTAAACCAAATACGTGCTGCAGTACCGGCTTTGCGACGTGGTCAGTATACATTTGACGGATGTTCTGCCGATGGTGGATTTGCATTTAAACGTGCTACAAAGGATTCATATGCTCTTGTGTGTATGAATGGTGGTGCTACTTTCAGCAACGTTCCTGCCGGCAAGTATGTTGACGTTGTGACCGGAAAGGAATATCAGAGTGGCGGTACCATTAAGGTGGATGCTCCGAAGAATAAAGGTCAGTTGCGTGTGCTTGTCAAAGATTGGACAGGTGGCAAAATAGGGGAGGACGGTAAATTTATTTATGAGACATCCCCTGTAGCAAGAGGAGGAAATCCATCGTTTACCGATCCCGGTACAACACAATTTTATACAGCTGAGGATGCTGTCGGTTCACCTAAGGTGGTTCTCTCGCCTGATGGAAAAGTGTTCCGAACCGAAACGATTACAGTAACTGCCCGTTTGAGTGAATCGTCTTCAGAAGGTTGGTATCAGGTAGCTAATCAAACAAAAGTGCAGCTTACTGCCGGAGATGAGAAGAGCTTCACAATCGGAGAAGAAATGAAATATGGTGAGAAAGTGACTGTAAGTTGGGGTGCAAAAGGTTCAGACGGGAAAGAGTATTCCGGAACTGCTGTTTATACTAAGGTGGATCCCAATGCTACAGTATCAATTTATGTCTCAGCGCCTTCAGCTCCTAATTTCTATGCGTGGTATCAAGATGAAAACGGCAAGAATGTAGAACCTAACGGAGCATGGCCCGGCGCTAAAATGAGCGACACGAAAACAGTGGAAGGTGAAGTGTTTTATGTCTATACATTTGATACTAATGGTCCGGTCAATTTTATCTTTAATATGAACGGCTCAGCCAAAACAGCCGATATCACCGGTATCTCATCCGATGCGTATTACAGTTATGATTGCAATGGAAATTATTCCGTGTGGGGAGTTACACCGACTCCTCCTACCCCTCCTGTAGGAGATGGTATCAAAGTGTTTTATGATAATTCGTTGACTCAGTGGGGTTCAGTCTATATCCATCATTGGTCTGTGAATGAAACAACATGGCCCGGTGTGAAGATGTCAAGTCTTGGGAACGATATTTTCAGCTATACTGTTCCTGAGGGTACTACCGGCGTGATATTCAATGGTGGAGGAAACGGCAATTTGCAAAGTGATAATATAACATCACCGTTATTGCAAAACGGACATCTATATAAAGGAACACCCGGTAACGATAAGGTGCATATAGAGGATATGGGTGTTTATTCACAGAGTGTAATGACACTTGGTGTGGATGATTCTGAAGAAACAAGATATTTCAATCTTCAGGGTATAGAGGTGAGAAATCCCAAACATGGTATCTTTATTAGATGTAAAGGTGCGTCAATAGATAAAGTAATTATCCCGTAATATAATTGCTTCTATAGGAATCGACTCAAAATTAAGCGGCATTGCCATTATAGGCAATGCCGCTTTTCAGTTCTCTTCCGTATCTGCGGATTTGAGATATACGTATATTAACAATCTGTTAAAATTAATGACAATGAAATTGGAGGTATGTTATTAAAACATCTTTTTATCATTTACATTATAAATGAGATGCCAAGATAAACGGCATGAGCTATAATGGCAGCAACAAGACCGCCAATCGTGTGAGCCAAAATTGCTTTCGGTGTCAGTTCACGATATCCCATTGAATCAAGCATGGCGGTATGTGTGGAAAGGTATCCGCTCCAGCACATTCCGATAGCAGTAAATACTGCGATAGCATTGCCGTCAATCCAACCTTGGGCAATAAAGTTGGGTACAATGCCAAGTGCTGCACCTACAGCACCAAGGGCAGTGATTGGGAAAGCTACAAGGTGAGGGTCGTGGAATCCAAAAAGGAATTCAAAGACGATGCTTACTTTTTGAGCAAGCCAGGGGAGGAGTTCTATTCCCTCGTAAGCGGAACCGGTGTATTCACCGGATGCGGATGCACCGAAGGTGAGTATCATCACGAGAGTGGATATAATCAAAACACCCGGAATGATTGCAATTCCGACATCCACACCTGAGCGACCACCGTCAAGGAGTGCATTCAGGGTGCGGATAAAGGTTGATTTTGATGTTTCTTCTTTCTCTGATTTCTCTATATCGGTGGCTTCAGCCGCCATTTCATGCTCGAATTTTGGATAAGCCTTAATGACAAAACGTTGCATAAGGCGAGTGGAAACAATGCAACCACAGAAAGCACCGAAAAGACCTATGGCAGGCTCGATGAAGTATCCTTGACCAATCATAAATACCATTACCAAAAGTCCCATACCAAAGGCTGTTCCGAAATTGGTGAGTGAAATGAATTGATAACGGCGGAAATATTGGCTGAATCGCTTGTCTTGAGAGAGTGATATGATAGCGGGATTGTCGCTCAGGAATGTCATAACGGCACCGAGAGAGGCTACACCTGGGAGGTTGAAAAGTGGTTTCATCAATGGACGGAGAAGCTTTTCGAGAAGGCTTACAACACCAAATTCCACAAACAAATGTCCGATTGCTCCGGTTATGACGCAAATAGCCATCAGATAGAAGCAGGTGTTGAGCAGAAGGTCATGTGCTGTATGCATAATGGTATTGAGCATTGGTGCCACTCCCATGATGCTTCCTATATAGTAGAAAAGAAGACCGACGCATAAAAGACATGGCACTCCTGCCGGAATCCATGATGTGAGTTTTGATTTCTTCTTTTGGACAGTCTTCCCTGTCACAGTGGTATTAATCTCCGGAGCAGATTCCGCTTCGCAAATCAATTCTTCGGATTCATTTATCTCATCTTGCTCCATGGCAGGTGTATTTTTCTTTTTTGTAAGATTCATTTGTCAGGCTGTTTTTGTGTAATGTCACTATAATTAACGTGATATTTTGTTGAATTGATATGTGACGTGAATGTTTTTAACGTTTCACTTTAATCAGGTTCATATACCATGTCACACCGAAATCGAGCAAAGTAGTCTTATTCTGCATCACATTCCCCGGATTGGCATTTTTCCCCCAAGCGTAGAAGCAATTGGCGTGAAGTCGGAGCGATGTGATTTTCTTGCGTAAAGGATAAAATTCGACTCCGGCGCCTATCATATTCAGTTCAGTGCCGTCTTCGACACAATAGTCGCTGTGATTGCCGGATTTATTTACGTCATATGTGTATTTTGCGAATATGTTCCAGTGTTTGGTGGGTTTATAGGAAAGCTCAGCTATCAATGAGCAGTCTTTAAAGAAATATGTCTGATGTGAATTAGCGCGGTTCATAAGGTCGAGTTCAAGAGAGAAGTTGTCAACATCAAATTTGTTGCCCAATGAGATGTAACTTATATATTTGCCACGTTGATATTCCATCATATTCACAGACCATAGCGATTTATAAATGCCGTGATTTCCTTCCCAGAAGAGGTTGTAGGAGTAAAGGTCTCTATCTTCAGGTGTGTAGAAAGGACTTTGTGTAATCTGGAATTTAAGTTTGTCAGAAGGCGAAACTGCATACCCGGCATACACGCCAAGGGCATAGCAAGGCACATTATTCCAAAAGACGGAACATCCGTAAAGATTGATGGGAGCACGGTCATATTCCCAACCTCCGATTAATACCACCTCTTTACCTGCATTGAACGACCAGTCGCGGTAGTCATAATTGACGAATAACCAGTCAGTGGCATCGAAAAAATTTGAGTCGGAAGAATATTTGTTAAAACGTTGTCTCCAAGAATAGGTAAGACCCGGAAGAATGGTGCCGTCGAGTCTCATATTTATATATTTACCCTCAAAGCCGGAATTGTCTTTGATGTTTTTTGATCCTACCCAATCGCGTTGATAATCTATTCTTGCATCGAAAGAGAGATTTACAATCTCATTGGCATCAATGCAAGCGGGATTGGCACCACGATTTTCGCAAGAAGGAGAGGAGGCGTTGTCAGAGATTTCTGAGTGGGATGTAAGGTTAGATACTTCTATCAAAGCATCGTTGCCCAAAAGGGTAGTGTTAGATATGTTTTCTTCGGCTAAAGTCGGAAACGACAGAATGCCGGCGAAGGCGAACGACGCAATCACGGTATTGAATTTCATCATATTAGGTTATAAGTCTTCGTTCTGATATATGAGTTTGGGTGCAAAGTTAGCAATTTTTTTTCATAAAGGTATTAAAGAGCAAATTAAAAATAACAATATGAGTAAGAGGTTGTTTAAAAGTCTATAACAACAATTGAGTCGGATACTCTCACGAGTAACCGACTCATGCGCTTCAGGATGGGCTTGAACCAACGACCCCCTGATTAACAGTCAGGTGCTCTAACCAACTGAGCTACTGAAGCATAATCATGTATAACTTCAAAAATCAATCAAAGCGCTTCAGGATGGGCTTGAACCAACGACCCCCTGATTAACAGTCAGGTGCTCTAACCAACTGAGCTACTGAAGCAGATTGTGCTTGCGGTTTCGATTAGGTCTCTACCATAATCTCCCGTTTTGCAATGCAAAATTACAACCAAAATTTTGAATATCCAAATTTTTTTAACAAAAAATGAATTCGCACCCGTTATTTTTTTTTTACCCGATCCGGAGCTTTTCCTTCAATTAATTGATTATTATTTAAATGTCTTTATTCCTTACTTCATACTGTATTTTGTGTGATTTGGATTCACATTAAAAATTTAGTAATTTTGTCTTTGATATGATGAAGGAAGAAATTATTTGTTTCGATGCTGAAATGGCCGATGAGCAAAAGCTTATCGAACTCTCTGTTTTCAATGCTGATGTTAAGGAAATTTATCATTCATATTTCAATCCGGGCAAGGTAAGGGTTTGGAGAGAGGAGATTCATCATATAACGGAAGATATGGTAAAAGATGCGCCATTCTTTCGTGATGAAAAGAGAAAGGTGCAATCTATTATTAACAGCGCAAAATATCTTGTCGGATGTGCAATTAAAAACGATATTGATGCTCTGAAACATAGCGGTGTCAATATCCCTGTTTCCAAAAAGGTTGTGGAGATTCAACATTGGCATTGGCTTCTGCATGACATGGAGAAAGGGGAGAGCTTTTATAAAGCCAAGTCACTTCTTGCCATTGCGCAAGATTTAGGTATCTCTTTTTCTGAAACTGAGGCACATGGTGCTTCGGCTGATACTCGTGCCACTTTGTTGTGCTTTTTAAGATTGAAGAAAGATTTTGAAGAAAAGTTTAATGAGTCGGTTAAGATGCAGATGCCGGAACTGATGGAGGCTTTTGATAAGAGATTTGGGATAGCCCATACGGAATTCTTGCGTAGTGAGGCTCGTGGGTTTGTTCAGCTTCTCAAACATGATGCCGGGCGTTACACTCTGAAATTTAATCAGAAAGTGGAGAAGAAACACGCTAAATGCGAAATAATGATTGAGGTTGCAGATAGATTCATTGCCGAGATGGAACTGCGGAAACTGTTTTCGCGTCGTGAACTCAAAGATAATCCGGATTATTATCGCTTGACAACCAAAGATATAGAAAAATTTAGTGGTTATTCCAATGAGTTTGACGAAGAGAGGTCTGCATTCTGTAAACAATTCACCTCAAATAAATTGTCAAGATATTCACTCAATGTCACATTCCGTTAAAACTTTAGATAGATGCTCACAGGGTCTATCTTTATGGTGTAAGAATAGGCCTCACGTCGACTTTTTCTGCTCCCTTTATAACGAAAAGATTTCTGGACATCCCATGATTTGAATTGCACCATTCGTGTCTCACCACCGGGAATCTCCACCTTTATGTTTTTCAATTCACGGTGGAGCTGACGCCCTTCGTTGTCGATATATTCAATATAAAATGATACGCCGGTGAGTATTCTGTCAGTATTATTGGTTATAAATAGTGTCTCCTTATCTGAAGTGGATGGTTTGTCGTATCCGGAAAATACCACCTGATTCAAGCTGTACCCTTCGTGACAATCCTTGCAATCGGAGCTTACACAAAACGAGCCGGAAACATATTCCTCCTTATCCCCCTCTAATTTGTCGGGCAATTTAAGTCGTGTCTTTTTAGCATCGCATAAGCTCATATTGATGAGTATCATCGCGATTATAACTGTCAATCGAATCATAATCTTCGCGGTTTTAATCGTGATGAGCCGTTACCGTCATAGCTCGGATATATCTTATAGAGTCCCACAGGTAATTCCTTCACCGGGTCGGAGGTGGATATGTATATCAACCGTCTGAGATAGGGGAGAAATGAGAGTATGTTAAAATGAAAATTAAAATGCCTTTTGCGTAATGATATTGTCTCTCCCTTCTCTTTTAGTGTGGCCACAAATGTTTCATTATGCTTGACCACAAATCTTTCCCGTCCGAAAAAAGTGAACTTATACACATCATTATCCGGGGTGCGCTCCACATCTCCAATCACCCTGCCCGGTGACAATGCACCATTCTCCGATTCTACCACTGTAACATCATAATGTCCGTCCTTGTCCGATGATTGACTGATTAATACCGATACAATATCATCCGGGAATTGCCATATGCCCTCAATGTTGGCAAGGGTATGGTTATTGCAATAATCGATTGCCTCACCGATGTGTACAAAGGTCTGAGACGAAGCTATTGATGCAAGCATCGTGTTGAGAAGGATTATTACAATAAATCTTGGTAAAGTCATGATTTTGTTGAAAATGTATATGAGAAACCGAAACTCAGAATCTCTTTAAGCATCCAGTGGTGCCATTTCCCCGACGATAAGTCCGACGATGAATCATATCGCAAGTGGCAGTAGATTTGTGTGGAAATAAACCGATTGAAATTAAAAGACAGAGTATTTTCCCAATCCCCTTGAAAATAATTATAGTTAGTGAATACAAAGAACCTCGAACGATAATTAATGCTTTTGATTGGCGACCAATCCAATGTTAATTCAGCATTGCTACCAATCTCGTTCCGCAATTTCTTCCCCGCTTCAATATTAAATTGCACAGGATCTATTGCTGTGTCGATACAAGTTTTCAAATTATAGGATATAGGAGAAATGGATGCATTGAATTTCAGTTTTTTATTTTTATTTACAAACGCATAGGTCATACCCAAACCGGCATTGAAGTCTCCCGGAGAAAGAAATGATGCGGATCGTGTCTGAGAGTTCGCCCCGTAGGTATTGAATATCTGAGTCTTGAATTGAGCTGTCACAGAGTAAAACCAGTGATCAAACGCTTTTACACCCGCTTTTAGATTCCACTGGAATAAATCCTCGGAGATAATATATTTGTGGTATTGGTCCTGAGGTGAGGATGTGATTCCTAATTTATAACTCAATGTGTTGTCAAAAAGCACATCAGGATGAAAAATTGTATTCAGCTGAACATGCCAGTAAAGGTTTAGGAGAAATGACAGCGAGCTGCTGCCTCCCTGATACCAGTTGGGGGAGATGTATGCTTGTGACAATTGTAATCCGGCATCAGCATCATGTATCCAGTTAATTTTTTCCGTCTCCATCAGCCCTCCGAATATAGTTTTTGATGGCTTGGGTATCCATTGGGAACGAATATATCCGGCAAAGGTGCGATCCACCTTCGGCATCCTCGGTGGTTCGGGAAGCCGCCAGAAGGCTCGTTCTATCAGGTTTGGATTTTGAACCATCGCAAGGTATGATACATCATCTCGTATCTGATTGAGCCTAATCCCTTTGGCAAGCCATTCCGGCATCTCGGGCTCTGCAAAGGGATTCTGTCGTTTTATCTGCTCTTGTGGTAAGAAATCACATTGAGAGATAGAGTCAATATTTGATATCTCAAATAATGTATTTGTGAGGTCAAAATTCTCTGTCGATGGTTCATAAGGAGTCAGCTGCTCTTTCCATGCGTATGGATTTTGTGCAAAAGATGGTGTGTGGATATGCTGATACCCGCGAAACACTCTCGGTGCGGAAAAATATGCGATTTGCACTTCCGAAGGTGAAACCTCCGGAAGTGAATTTATAATATCATTTATACTTCTTGCTTTAGGATTTTGTTCTGAACTGTCAATATAGATTGTATCATGAACTACGACAACCTTAACCGGCATCCCCATATTGCGAGCCATAACTTGGACTCCGCAATATAATGATAGCAAGATGACGGCAAGAATGTTGAAAACTTTCCTCATGATTTGTCAACAATTGATGTCCGTAAGAGTATAGAAATTCTGTTTAATTATCCAGATTAATCACACCGATTTTTCTCTCTTCTTTTTGAGATTCCTCTTTTTTAGTATTCTTGGTTTGCGAATCAGTTCCCTCTTTCCCCTTTTTAGAGTTCAATTCGTTGACTTCGTAAGGCTCGATATCTCCGGTTATTAATCCTTCATAAAGATTGGAGTTAAGTACATTATAGGCCGAACGGAATATAGGATCAAACGAATTGTACACTTTATAGTAAGTCTGACTTTCATAAATATCTCTACCTATCAATCCCTTAATCACAGTCTTCATTACGTCGGCTGAGGCTTTTGCCTGCTTTTTGTTGTATTTAATTCCCTCCTTCTCCGCCATATCGTAGATATCTTTGAGCATATCATCTGTCACCTCAAATTTCTTGACGAAACTGTCATCGCTGCGATATTGACGTTTAATATCCTTGCGATGTTCATCTACATATTTGATAGCAAACTGATTAAGTAATCCTTTGGCCATGACATCACGATAATATTTTGTGTATTGCATCGTGTCAAGTGGGACAAACACATCGGGTGTGATTCCCCCGCCACCATATATCGGACGATTGTGCTTTAATGTGGCAACTTTCAGTGAATCCGCAAAGTGTATAGAGTCACGATGCATCAATTCCCCCTGATTCAACCGGTCGGTGATATCCTTTTCGTATGCATCCGACGAGCCTTTGATATAAGGCTTCTGAATGTCACGTCCCGTAGGTGTATAATAATGGGCTATCGTAAGGCGCATCATAGAGCCGTCCGGAAAAGGAACCGGGCGTTGTACAAGCCCTTTGCCGAAGGTGCGACGTCCTACAATGACGCCTCTGTCATAGTCTTGTATTGCTCCGGATGTGATTTCCGATGCCGATGCCGTGTATTGATTCACCATCACCACAAGGCGTCCTTCATCAAATAACGGTTTCCCTCCCTTCGGTGTAGTAAAATGGTTATACCGGGGCGAGTTTCTCCCTTCGGTATATACGGCCAGCGATTTTGGAGAAAGAAGCTCGGACAAAAGGTCTACTGATGCATTCAAATACCCGCCGCCATTATCTGTCAAATCAAGAATGAGATTTTTCATCCCTTTCGCTTTCAATTTTTTGATTGCTTCTGAAATCTCTTTAGGAGTGTCAGCTGCAAATTTGTTTAGACGGATATATCCTGTGGTTTGATCCACCATGTAGGATGCGTCAACACTATGAATCGGAATGTCTGCTCGTGTGATGACAAAGTCAATTGTGTCGTTGCCACCGGAAGTCTTTCTTAGGATTTTTACATTTACCTTTGTCCCTTTAGGACCACGCAGACGCTTTGAAATGTCACCGGTACTCATCTTGACTCCGGCTACAGCCGTGTCATTAACAGCTATGATTCGGTCTCCCGCAAGCACTCCAACTCGTTCTGAAGGGCCTCCGCTCACTGTCTGAATCACATAAAGAGTATCCTTATTCATATTAAAGGTTATTCCCACACCACTAAAGTTCCCCTGTAGAGGTTCATTGAGTTGTCGGGTCTCCTCCGGTGTAGAATAAGATGAATGAGGGTCAAGTTCCTTAAGCATACCGCGTATCCCGTCTTCCACAAGCTTGTCTTCATTGACGGTATCAACATAAAATTGTGTAATAACATTCTCTGCAAGACGAAGTTTGTCAAGCGGACGGAATTGTGCCCATGATGTGCCAAGAGTCAAAAGTACTCCGACGGCTATGAATAAAAAAAATTTCTTCATTAGGTTATATTGTTGTTTTTTCAATCTTTCAAGAACAGCCTTTGACAAGCCGGCCTTAGGGATTGTTATTTTATATATAATTCTGATCCTTTCTCAAAATTTGACATTTAAACTCCCGCAAGGTTTATTTTGCCAGATATTCTGAAATATCCACCCCATTATGTTCAAGCTCGCGAACCATGGAGCCTGAAACATACCCGAGTTCCGGCAACGTATATAGTAAAACGGTCTCAATTCCACTTAACTTACGGTTTACATCCGATAGTGATTTCTCATATTCAAAATCGATGATGTTTCTGACACCGCGCAGAATACAATCCGCTCCAGCCTCCTTTGCAAAATCCACTGTCAATCCGCTATAGGATTCTACACTTACATTAGGATTGTCTTTATAGATTTCTCTGATTGCGTTAACGGTTTCATCAACTGTCCCCACCGAAGACTTATGTTCATTATAACCCACCGCTATAACTATCCGGTCAAAAATCGTAAGACCTCTGTCAACAATCGATTTATGACCTGTGGTGAAGGGACGGAATGTACCGGGAAACAGGGCTGTCTTCATATCATTCTGTAGGTTTTTGCTTTATACTGTATCTTCCGGTTATATCTCGGAATCATCCTCGACTCTAAGATTGTCTATGATGAAATTCTGACGTTGAGGAGTATTCTTCCCCATATAAAATTCCATTAGTTTATCCAGATTATCGTCTCGTTTGAGCGTCACCGGATCAAGACGCATCTCCGGCCCTATGAAATCAGCAAACTCCGTATCGTTAATCTCACCAAGACCTTTAAATCGTGTAATCTCAGCATGTTGTCCAAATTTTGCGATAGCTGTCTGACGTTCCTCATCGCTGTAGCAATAATAAGTATGTTTCTCTGCGGAATCAATCTTCTTATTATTTCTTTTTGCTCTTGAACGACGCACCGCTCGTTTGTCACGTACACGGAATAACGGCGTCTGAAGGATATAAACATGTCCCTTCTTTACCAAATCCGGAAAGAACATCAAAAAGAAAGTTATCATAAGCAAACGGATATGCATACCGTCTACATCCGCATCCGTGGCTATGATTACCTTATTATATCGTAGACCCTCTATTCCATCTTCAATATTTAGCGCTGCCTGAAGAAGGTTGAATTCATCATTCTTATATACCACTTCCTGAGTCAAACCATAGCTGTTTAAAGGCTTACCTCGAAGTGAAAAAACGGCTTGTGTCTTGGCATCTCTTACCTTGGTAATTGTCCCCGTTGCCGAAAGTCCCTCTGTGATGAAGATGGATGATTCCTCTCTGAGGTCTTCTGTCTCTATGTCTCTGCGACCTTTCGGTGGAGCATCATTATAATGTATGCGGCAATCTCGAAGCTTCTTATTGTGAAGACTCACTTTCTTTGCTTTCTCACGAGCCAGTTTAGCCACTCCGGCCATCGCCTTACGCTCCTTTTCGCTGCGAGCTATCTTCTTGAGCATCGTTTCCGCTATCTCTGTATTCTTATGAAGATAGTCGTCAAGCTCCTTCTTGATGAAGTCTCCGATGAATTTGTTAACGGTAGTTTGGCTGCCGGGTGCTATCTCTTTACTTCCAAGCTTTGTCTTGGTCTGGGATTCAAACACAGGTTCCTGTATCGAAACGGCAATGGCTGCCACCATCCCATTGCGTATGTCGGAATATTCAAACCCTTTACCGCTGAATTCCTTGATAGTTCTCCCTACGTGTTCACGGAATGCGCTGAGGTGAGTACCCCCCTGAGTGGTGTGTTGTCCGTTGACGAAACTGTAATACTCCTCTCCGTATTGGTCGGTATGAGTTATTACCACCTCTATATCCTCCCCTTTAAGATGAATGATTGGATAAAGCGGTTCAGCGGTCATATTCTCCTTAAGAAGATCCAGAAGACCGTGACGGCTGATATATCTCTTACCATTGAGATAAAGTTGAAGCCCGGTGTTGAGGTAGGTATAGTTATTGACCATCGTTTCGATGTATTCCATCTTGAAATGATAGTCGCGGAAAAGTAAGTTATCCGGCTTGAATTGCACCTTGGTGCCGTTAGGTTCAGACGTGGGTGCCGGAGCAGCGTTCTCTACTAAGTCACCATGATCAAACGTTACTTTGACCATCTCGCCTTCCCGATAACTTGTCACAGTACAACTCACCGACAATGCGTTGACTGCCTTTAGGCCGACACCGTTCAGACCTACGGATTTTACAAAGTTCTTGCTGTCGAATTTTCCGCCGGTGTTGATTTCCGAAGCCACCTCTTTCACCTTTCCCAATGGAATACCGCGACCATAATCTCGTATGGTCACTTCACCATCGTCGGCAATATCAATATCAATGCGTTTCCCGGCTCCCATACGAAATTCATCAATAGAATTGTCAATCACCTCTTTGACAAGGACATATATGCCGTCTTCCGCGTGAGATCCGTCTCCAAGCTTACCGATATACATACCCGGTCGACGTCGTATGTGTTCATTCCATGAGAGGGTCTGGATTGCTTCATCAGTATAGCTCCCCGGAGAGCTCCCCCGAGTAGCTCCCGATTCGGTCTCTTCTTCTGATACAAGCTCTATATCCTCCTGTTTTGGATGAACCTTCATCCCGGAGGCTGCTTCTTCGTCCGGGGTGACAATACGTTCGAAATCCGCTTCGCTGAATATGCCGTTCTCTATTATTTTCGTCATCGATTTTCTTGCCGCTTTCTACAGTATACTATTCCCACAAAATTACAAAAAAAAATTGAATCGACAAAATCCAATTTTAGCGGCCGGTCAGTTTTTTTTATATAATTTTGTATTGCGATATTCCAAAGGGAATGAGGTCGGGTTTTTGAGTTTTTATATTTACAACTTGTCGCAATATCTCAGTCAGTTATCCTCAAATCTCTAACAGTTCTTGCAATATGCAGGTCAGTTATCGCAATATGTTAGCCGGTTATTTTCAAATCGAAGTTGTCTAACACTATGTGATAGGGGACAACATGATCACGCCTTAACTACATACAAGACATCTTAATGATAATACACTTCAGGATAATTTTTATAAAAAAGTGTGCCCGCGCCGGAAACCGACGCGGACACGGGGAATTAGGGATAGGGTTGGGATGTCTTGTTAATTGGCAGGATGAGGCTCTACGTTGATAAACTTTCTGCCTTCCTTGCCGGTAGTGAACACTACCACGCCATCGATGAGTGCAAACAGGGTGTGGTCTTTACCCATGCCTACATTCAAGCCCGGGTGGTGCTGTGTGCCACGCTGGCGCTTCAGGATATTTCCTGCCTTGCAGTTTGACCCACCGTATATTTTTACGCCGAGTCGTTTGCTTTCTGATTCACGGCCGTTCTTTGAACTACCGACTCCTTTTTTATGTGCCATGTGTCTGTTATGCTTTTACGATGTTCTTAATCATTACTTTGGTGAACTGTTGGCGGTGTCCGTTTTTACGACGGTAACCTTTACGACGTTTCTTCTTGAAAACGATTACCTTTTCCCCTTTTACAAGAGGTTCAAGTATTTCACCATTTACTTTTGCACCTTCTACGGCAGGTGCTCCTACTTTTACATCGCCGTCGGCATCCAAAAGAAGCACTTTGTCGAATACTACTTCCGCTCCGGCCTTTGCTTCTTCACCGAGATAGTGGACATACAGATATTTGCCTTCTTCTGCTTTGAACTGTTGTCCTTTGATTTCTACTATAGCGTACATTGCTAATTAATTGATTTTAAAAATCTTTCGCCAGGCGAACGCCCTTATTGCGCTGCTTTGTCAAGCCCGTACGAATTTTCCGAGTGCAAAGGTACAAATTTTTTCACCGTTTTGCAAGTAATTTTCAATCTTTTTTTATTTTTTACCCGTTTTTATCATTAATTGCAATAGATAATCGCTGCTGATTTTCCCCGGCCCGGTAAACGTCAATCCGACAGTCAGCAGTGATCCGATTCCGGTAATAATTTGTTCCCATCCCCCGATATGTGTACTTGTCAGAACAAGTAATATGGTGGTCAGTATTGCTACCGGTCGTGTGCATATTCCTATAAGAATAGCTGTTCCGGCTATAATCTCGCATATTCCTGCTATGCCGGAGTGGGGTATATTTATAGCCAAGACTATCCCGATAATGAATAAGAGTACACTCACCATTAGGCGAAGCGAAAGATATAAAAAACTCTTCCCAACTCCGGAGTATTGAAACGGAAAAAGGAAGTTGGTAAGGATATTATTCTGATACGCTGTATTATAATCCTGCATCACCGGACTGCGCGGTATCATCCTGTCGAGTATCCCGGTTTTCACTCCGAGTGTACTTTCACATGGTCGTATGCTGATTACTTTATTGTTCATCCCGATTTTGATAAGTATCCTCTTAATAAACGCACTTACAAATAAATAACGACTTTATTATTATTTTAGTTTTATGTTGTTATGCTTTTTTCCGTAACTTTAACATTTCTTTCACTTGTCACTCTCGCAAATTATTCGTAAATTCGCAGAAATTTCCATTAAAAATGAAGTTTGGATTCTACTTTTGGAATGCTGCTTCGCTCTTATATAATGAATAGAATCGGTAAATTGTACTTCCGTTACGGAACAATGGGGTCTGCTAAAACGGCGATGCTTCTCACTACAGCTTATAACTTTGAAGAACGAGGAATGTCCTACCTCTGCTTTAAACCCGTGGTGGATACTCGTGAAAGCAAAAATGTGATTCGTTCACGCATTGGTATCGAGCGTGAGTGTCGATGGATTTATCGTGATACTGACCTTTACGCCTTTATCCGTTCTGTTTTCGAGGAGACTTTGGACATACCCGGATGGCTTCTTATTGACGAAGCTCAGTTCCTTTCTGCAGAACAGGTAGATCAACTTGCCCGTGTGGTGGATGATTTCGGATGCAATGTGATTTGCTATGGCCTGCGTACTGATTTCAAGACGCACCTTTTCGAAGGCTCTCGTCGCCTTTTTGAGATTGCTGACAGCATTGATGAAGTGAAGTCAACTTGTTCTTGCGGACGAAAAACTATTGTCAATGCACGTATCGATTCCAATGGTGAGATAATTACCGAGGGACAGCAAGTGGAGATTGGCGGTAACGACCGTTATATGGCTGTTTGTCGTAAATGCTGGCGAAATAAAAAGGTAGAGCAACATTCAAAAGATCTCCTTCCATTCGAAAATTGATTAAAGGGAAAAATTTAATACACCTTATAGAAGAATAAAATAGAAGAACAATTGATACCTGATTAACTCAAAAATAATTTAAAACAATAAAATATGCTTAACCCCGAAATAAGAACCGGAATCATATCGCTCGTAAAGCGCGAGGTGGTTCCCGCCATCGGTTGTACTGAGCCGGCGGCTGTTTCGCTTTGTGTGGCCAAGGCCACAGAACTGCTCGGCTGTCAGCCTGAGCAGATTAAGGTGCTTTTGAGTGCCAATGTCTTGAAAAATGCCATGGGTGTCGGTATTCCCGGCACCGGAATGATTGGTCTTCCAATAGCTTGTGCTCTCGGTGCACTTATCGGTAAGTCAGAATATGGTCTTGAAGTTCTTAAAGATGTAAATGCCGAAGCAGTAGAGAAGGGTCGTGAACTTATCTCGCGCGGTATTATAGATATCAAACTTGACGAAAAAGCTCCGGATAATCTTCATATCACTGTCACTGTATCTGCCAATGGTAACACAGCGACAGCAGTTATCTCACGAGTCCATACAAATTTCATTCTCCTCTCACGCAATGGCGAAACAATCTACGCAGAGGAACCCATAGCGGAAAATTCAACTTCTTCCGACATTCAGGAAGATATAAAGCTTAACCTCCGCATGGTGCATGAATTTGCCACTACAGCTCCTATTGATGAGATTTCATTCATCCTTGAAGCTCGTCGTCTAAATAAGGCTGCGGCATCATTGGCCTTCTCAGGTGATTATGGTCATTCACTTGGAGCTACCGTCCGCAATAACGGTGCGCGTTATTTCGGTGAATCCCCCTTACGCAATATGATTTCCTATACCTCGGCAGCCTGCGATGCTCGTATGGGTGGCGCTCCTATTTCGGTAATGTCAAATTCCGGAAGTGGCAATCAAGGAATAACAGCCACAATGCCGGTAGTATCTTATGCAGAAGACATCAATGCGTCAGAAGAGCAGACCATGAGAGCCCTTATGCTTTCTCACCTTACAAGTATATATATCAAGCAGTCGCTGGGCAGACTTTCAGCTCTCTGCGGATGTGTGGTGGCTTCGACAGGTGCTTCTTCCGGTCTTGTTTATTTGATGGGCGGTGGTTATGAGCAGATATGTGCCGCAGTCAAGAATATGGTGGCCAATCTCACAGGTATGATTTGTGACGGAGCCAAACCTTCTTGCGCCATGAAGATTAGCTCAGGTGTATCAACAGCAATGATGTCTGCAATGCTTGCGATGAACGGCAGGTGTGTCACATCTGCCGAAGGTATCGTGAGCGATGATGTGGATGTCACAATTCACAATCTTACCTCTATCGGTAGAGAGGCGATGACGGAAACGGATAAACTCGTTCTAAACATCATGACTCATAAGAACTGCTAATCGTAACGTTCTGAGTTGACAAGTTAGCGAACGTAGACAAAGTTAGCTAACATAAACAACCTCCAAGAAATAGCCGGTGACTTCACAGTCACCGGCTATTTTCAAACCATGAGTTAATCGGAGGTTTCCCTCCGTTTGCAATCAATCTGTAACAACCGTTATTAGGATTGACAATCTCATATCATTCAAGTTCCTGTGGGTTGCATCTCCCCTTAATAACTTGACGTATATCGTTAATTAGTGAATTAACACTTATTTATGAACCACCAACACACCTCACAAAGCAGGCATTTTTACCTTTACCTAAGTTGCCTGTTGTGATAAGGTTAAAGTCAAATGTAAAGTAGTTGATGTCCAAAGCTATAGCTCCGGTTTCGGAAATGCCGTCAACCCCTGCCATACCTGTAGATACTAATTTTTTAGCCCAATAAATGGCACCGGGATTAGCAAAGTTTTCAAAGAAGAGTGGGGCCGACCACAACCAGGATTTGCCATGTGAAGTATGAAAATATGATGTTTGTCCTGTACTATATCTGAGCATACCGGTTTCATTATCTTTTCTATTTCCGTAACCGGAACGTCCTATGGGCAGAAACAGATTGTGATAATTTTGTTTATTGTAAACTATCACACCTCTCATACCTTTTGCATCGCGGGTAGCTGCCTTTTCATGTCTGTACCATCCGAATGCTTCAGCTGTAGTTGAGGCTGTCTTGGTAGCTCCATCTGCATAGAGTACACCGAATCCCTGATCACACTGCACATCGTAAAGATTGGCAAATTGTTTCATTGTAGCAACTTCAATCGTCTCACCCTTATTGTTTGTCATGCTACCAAACTTAGATTCACTTCCGGTGCCGAAATCGCTCCATTTATATTTGCGATTGTCGGCATCAGGTTTTTTTCCGTCACTGCGGGCCATTGCCAATTTTGACCCCGGTTTCTTAAAATCACTCGGCACAATTGCGATTCCGTTGTATGCATTTGTGAGTGGCGCATTGCTGTACACATCAATTGCTTTGTCCATAACGCCATGTTTGAAGAGAGAACCTTCATCGCGTGGATCTTCGGCTTCATGGTCAGCGGTTATCATGTTGAATGTTCTCCATTTATATCCGCCATCCAGTATGACTTGAGGTGCATACCCTTGACGTACAAAAATCAGATGTACACATGAATAGTTATTGTATCTCACTCTAACAATAGCGGATCTCACCTTATCATCGCGAAGCATTCGGTTAAATCGTATTGTGAAATTGATTAATCCGTTTCCGTTAATAACCTGACGTCCGTTTATATTGATAAAGTTGGCATCGGAGGTAAGGACTTCAGCCATCCAGGGACCGTCAGATTCTAAAGGAGTGTAGTCATCATCATAGTATCTGTCGACTGTCATCAATTGCACCTCAAAGGGTTCGTAGTTACGAGATCTGCGGTAGACGGCCTTGGGATTGGTAATACGTTTGACTTGCTCCACGCGGACTATTTCTGAATGAGACGGCTTTTCGGCTACCCGTTTCCCGTTTTTCTCGAGGATAACAGTAAGTTTGACATAAGCAGAACGTGTACTGTTTTCAAATGGATTGGTAGATGTGTGACCGGATTGCTTAATCAAGTTTTTATTTCGAGTCCAAATCGGGATATTGATTCGAGAAGATCCGTCAAGATCAGTCTCGATAGTGGCTCCCATGTTCACAGATGTGGTAAGATCATGTTCGCGATAGCTGCAATCACGTTTAACATAACTGCCGGCTGCATTAGCAAACGTGTTCGTTACATCGTCAACGGTAAATTTTGTATTTGTGGGAGTTAATCCATAAAAATATCTGTCGTTGAGCAATTCACCGCATTGATTGCTAATACCAAAACCACTTGCGTTTTCATAGAAGTATTTGGCAAAACTAGTAGTCGCTGCATCGCAGTGTGCCGGTTTAACGTCCCAAAGACCGGATTGTGAATTATTGTCAGAGTTGGGCCACAGCGAAAGGAAGCCGTTTCCGAGATATTTCTTTTTACCACGTAGTTTGGTGCCTACATTTTGATCCGTATAATTGGATGGATATATATTCACATTCTCAAAAGCCTCCGGTTGATTGGCATTTACCAGAAGTGATGTGTGTGTCGTATTGTTGCTTTTATGAAGATTAATCACATCTTCCTGAGTGTAAGGCGCACCGGCAGGATATTCTCGTTCATCAGCCCACCAGTTATTACCCACGATTTCAGCTTTGACACCGACAATCTTCTCTCCGGTATCAGGAGTGTAACGAAATCGGATTGTGGAGTCGTGGTTGTAAAGATAGCTTACATAGTAAGGATTCTTAACCTCAAACCCTTCCTTCTGGATATATTCAATGTGCCAATCGACGTCATTACCATAACCTCTGGGACACATCGTTATCTTCAGATGATAATTACGCTCCACATCAAAATCTTTCAGTTCATCCTTACCGAGCATAAAGCGGTAATAGAGGTTACCTTTTTTGACGTTTGTAGTGCTGTTAAGTTCATAGTAACACTCCACCTCAATGTAAGAGCCGAACTCCACATTGTCCTTTGTTTCATCAGCACCTACCACCATACCGTTTTCAGTAGGTTGTTGCGGTTTGCCGGTATCCTTGTCAGCCGGACCTTCTCCTTGCATATTTTCATAGAGGAATAAGGCCTTCTTGTCGGCTGAATGGAAATCAATCACCTTTCCGGACGTGTCTGTGATTTTCGGATGATCTCTTGAGACAAACGGCCAGGCGGAATAGTTTTCATTATCCGTACTTCCTTCACCATATTCGATATAATGACCGGCATTGGGGCGATAGTTGGTACCTTTATTGGTAATCATTTCATCAGCAGACTGTATGCTGTTAGGCTTGCCGAGTGCACAATATTTCGGGATGTCGTGTATGGTGGCTTTACGAACATATATTTTGATATTGTTGGAGAGAGCGGAGCCGTCGAAATCCAATGTCACTTTGGTGACACAACGACGCAGCCAACTGTGGATTGTCATTCCCGGACGGTCGATGGCAATCTTATGGTTATTGGTGTTCAGATTTGTTCCTGGCGATTTCTTTTCAGCTCCATCTGTAAAATATCCGAGCATTTCACGATTGTTGCGATAGTTTGATTCATCCCACGTTCTACGGATTGCAAGGAAATTTTCGCGTTTGCGGATGTTGAGTTCATCATCATTGTCGGTATAAGTGTCAAGCAAATCGTCAAGGTATTGCTTGGTGGATTTCAGAGTGACGTCCGAATTGTCGTATGTTCCGAGATTTGCCACTCCATACAGGTAATAATAACCGTATGGGATGGAAAGTCGGAAAGTGGCGCGTAGGGTAGAGGCCTCATCAGTCTTTCCGTTGGACGCGTTTGCGTCTGTGCGTGGTGCGTCTTTGATGTTAAGATTATGTTCCGATTTGGTTATTTCCAACGGAAACCCTTCCATCAAATTCCCTTCTGAGTCATATGCCAGCAACACAAGGTCTTTGATATCGTTGAATCCGTTGCCGGGAGGCGCTACGGAACCTCTTGTCTCTTTTACGGCAAAGGGTTCGAAATCCATCTGACACGTCACCTCGGTTTCTCCTTCAGGGAATCCGTCAGGCCCGTAGTTGAGGAGATAATCATCGGTGCATCCGACTATTAACGCCATACAGGCCAATAATGTGAATATCTTATATATCATCGTCATGGTTAGTCAATAAGCTTTTAGTCAGTTGTCAGTATTATCTGTTGGGAAACAGCATACGGAATATTTTGGCGCTTCTCTCTTTGAGTTGTCGGATTATTTCTCTTTCCGAAGCTGACAGAGAGTGTTGATGAGTAGCGGTACGTGTGGTTGATTTTGTGATGAAATAGGGTTTGGGATTTTGATGGTCAGACCAATCCACCCCTTTGGTGATGTCAATGGCTCGTCCACCCTTACCCGGAGTGTAATCGTCAAGATACCATCTTAGTTCTTCTACAGTATTACCTTCCGCATCTGTATATTCCACAAGATAAGTGCCGATATACTTTCGCATACTGTTGGGAGAGCCGTCCTCATTGTCTTCACGGAATTGGAATCCGTTTACCTGTACGATTTCTGCACCGTCGCGGTCTTCACTGTAGTAGGTTTTCTTTCCGTTGGAATCATATTCCACACGAAGATATTCCACGTCCTTGGTCTGCACAAACAGAGGGCGGTCGTTGATGTCATGATCGTGGTCGCGACCTATGGGAAGTATCTGGTCATTGTATTCCGAATAGGCTGATTCCTGACGAATTACTATCATATTACCGCCTGAGTAATCTTTTTCAAAATAATAGTAATAGTCGGTGATTGAATTATCGTGGATGTAATCTTTCTTAACTTCTGTAACGCAAAGTAATGATCTGTCAGAGAATATTTTTCTGACAATATCGTTGTCCTTGTCCTTGCGTTGCTCACCATCTTCAGTGGCTACAATATAAGTTCCGTCTTCAAACCATTTTGTGATAATGTTTCCGTCCGGATCTCTTTCAAGTCCGAACCATGGACGCAATTCGACAAGTGAGTATGGCTGGACACAAGCCACAAAATCCATATCGTTATTGTCGCCGTTAATGGTGATATTTACTACAACGTGAGTGTTACGCGGAAGATTATGCAGACGTGGGTCATCATTGCCTACGACCGTGCCATCTGGAAATTCCCATTTCAGATTCTCCCAAGCGGCAAGCTGTGTACCGTCAAGCGTTATATTGGCTTTCAGGATGTCGGTAGTCACCAATCCCTCCGGCAAATAAAATGAAGGGAAAGCCTCAACAGCTTGCTCCATCTGTGCCGGAAGATACAAGGGGGATGTAAATGTGAAAGTCTGCTTTTTCTCTGAGGCATCAGCCGGTGTGCGATAAGCTGTTACTTCCTGATGTCCAAACTCGTTAGTCTCGAAGTCAGCATCCGGGAAAAGGAATTCCTTGTCGCATACTCTGCTCAATGATATGGCTTCGAGGTTATGATTGAATTTGGAAGAATTCAAGATGCGGAATGAGAATTTCACCGCAGCACGATGCATCCAATAGTCGCGGGATATTTCCTCAAGGCCTGCGGGAAGATACTCATTGTATATAGCTGATATTGGCAGCGGTGTCTTTAAACTGCGGGTCTGATTGCTGTCGCTGAGGTTGTCGTCGAGATTTATTGTCAGTGCCTTGATGTCGTTAATGTTGACATAGTCACTTATTTGGTATTTCTCAAACATCTCCGAGGCGGAAATGTTTGTCATCTCGGCATTACCCACGGTGTATCCGGATTCATTTCCAAGCAGAATGATTGTTTTGGTGTCGTCAGCCTTAACTTTAAACGAGTATTCACCCATTTGTGTGGAATTGCTACCGGCAAATTTCTGATTTGCTTCCACATATCCGTTGCTGTCAAGAATAATGATGCGCAGATCTTCAAGGTTTTCACCATTAATTCCCCATTTATCGTCGTCAATGCTGAAGTTATCGAATGAGCCCCGCGATTTGGCGAATTGACGATTGGCTTCATTGATATCCTCATTGAGAGCTACACGCAAAGTGAGACGTGTATATCCGGCTTCATCTCCTCCTTCCGAAGGTGAGGAAATGACGCTATCGTCAGAACAACCCGCTGTGAAGAGAGCTGCCAGACTGCATAGAATTAACGTCAAAGAGCTGAATATTCTCATTTTGATGTTGCTGATTTACAGTTTAATGGATTAGGGTCTGTTATTCTCAATAATAATCACCATTCTGCTTCGTTAACACGAACATCCCAGTCGTTTACCTTAATGACGGTTTTGAACCAGGTCTGATTGTCGAGCATAAAGAATACCATATTCCAATTGCTTTGGCGGTCAAGGAATTCCTGCGGTCCATATTTATCCTTATATCTGTCGGAAGCCATGGCAAGCAGATAATTGTTCAGTGGAAGATTGATAATCTCCTTGCCGGATTCTTTATGCGTCACCACAAGTTTTGGTGTACGTTTGGTCATAAGACGGGATGTGCTCAATTCAGCATAAGCAAGAGTGACTTCGTTAATGGCTTTTGTTTCAGCATCCACTATTCCGGTGGAAACTTTTCCGGACGCCCAGCTTGTGTATGTCACATTGCCGTTGTCCACTAAGTCATTGTTGTGGTCGAAGAGTGTATTGTCGTCCTCAATGGTAAATTCATAATCTTTACCGTCAAGGGGTTCATAATTTACATTTTGGAGCATGATGCGGAAATGATTGGTATCCTTCATCATGGGGACGGTACATTCGGTGTAATTGACGGGATTGTCAACAGTTACATTGAGAGTGCCGTAGAATAGGTCATGCAGTTTCCCTTTGGCATGATGGGGGATGAGGCAATCGGGATGAATCTGCAACCCGATCTCGTGGTCTTTAGAGCCGGACTGAGGTTTGTAGGTATGAAGAAAAGAGGCCTCATCACATTCCAGTCCGCCATAGGCAATAAGGCGATATTTACCGGCGGGAAGGTCGATGGTCATACGATAATTTTCATCCTTCAATTGATCGGTTGTCTCTGTCAGGGATTTGACATAATTCCCGTCCGCATCGTATACATGCAGAGTCAGACAATCCACTTGCTCCGGGAAGGCATTTCCACCTTCAAGTGTATAATCGTAGATAAAACGAACCTGCAACCCTTGTGGACAAGGTTCCAAATCGTCATCATAGATTGATTCGCAGCTTGTGGCAAGCATTAATATTGCAAGAAAGGTTGTTGCAGTTGCAGCTATATTTCGTAGCGTCTTTTTCATCGCTGTATAGGTATCAAAAGTTGGAGGTCACCGATTTTAACCGGCAACTGATAATGGTATGAGAAGTAGAGGTTTTGATGTGTCAGGAGGAAGACTAATCAGTGGAACAGGAGCTCCATTTTTTTATAAAAAGGATAAAAGCGGGGAGATACCCGGGAAGAGTCATCTCCCCGCTTTTTTTGACTGTCAATGTGCTTTAGGCACATTGAATGTATTTCGTCGGTTAGAATTCGATGTTGTTGACACGAACCATCCAGGGGAGCACACGGCAAGTAACCTTGAAATAGGTCTTGGGATTTTCATCCGGTTCATCCGGTTCGTTGGGATTGTCATCGTCCCACGGTTTTTCAGTGTTACCGAATTCTGAAACAGTGGTGATGGAAAGTTTGTAGATGTTGTTACGTACTGTACCGAACTCCATGGAACCCATCAAACCGCTGTTGCCGTTATCGTTGTGACGGTTGTAATATGTATAGTAAACATAGTAATTCCCATCATCAGAAGGACGATAAAGCTTGAATATTCCTTTTCCGCCGTCTGTGGGATCTTTCAAATTGTTATCTGCAGTAACATAAACAGGCATTTTGTTTTCGTCAAGCACTACTTTGCCATTCTCGTCAGTTTTCTTAGCGAAAAAATTCTCGCCCATGAGAGTAACTACATCTTTGTAAAGTGGTGAGTCTTCACCTTGAGCCTCAGCTGTTTTACGCATAGTAGCGAGATCTCCGAGGATTACGCCGTTACGCTGATAGATGACAGCTTTTTTGACCATCGCATCCGCAAGTGCGGAATTTTCAGCCGGGTTGGTTATTTTAGCTTTGAATACCACACCTGTGGTGTAACCGTCTTGCTGATATTTCTCATAATCCGATTGGGGAAGAGTGTTTTCAGTCACATAACGCCACACATAATAACCGTCTTTCCAATTATCTTCTCTATCACCTGCTGCTTCACCGGTCCAAGAATCGGAGTTGTCATCATCGGTGAGTGAAGAGAGAAGGGTGTAATTAAGAGTGCTGTGATCACGTCCGGCGAAATCAGAGTTACATTCAAAGTATTTGTTGAAGATTTCGCTTCCTTCTACAAGTTTTTTGCCTTTGAGGTCAAAATTGGGAGATACGACCCAGTTAGCCTTTGTCTCGATACCGGAGATTGTAGCATTACTTAGGGTACCATCTTCAGAAACGCGTGGGAGGAGATAAAATTCCTTGGCGATGTTGATTGGAGCCATAGCTATAACCTCAACGTCAGCCATACGGTTTTCCTCTTTCTTGTCAAACCCTACTTTGTAAATTGAGTAACGATTGTTGTTGACGCGTTTGAAATCGAAGCGTGCGCAAACGCGGGTTACATCAAGTTCTGCACCCGGGCCTTGAGTGTCGCTACCTAATTTGAAAGGATTCTCCTTCTTGTTGTAAACCTGCTGAAGTTCTTCGCGAGAAGGGATTTTGGTGTTCATTACATGCTCGATGACATCCTTCCCGTCAGCGTCTTTGTTGGTGTAAAGGCTGTTGGCTGCATTAGTCATCATGAAATTGTTGGGAGTCCAGATTCCTTGATTCTCAGCAGCTGATGTGATGGAATATATTTTGTCCTGGAAATCGTCGATATATTTCCCATCCGCACCCTTGAAACTGTCGGCAGCCAAGTTGGTGTTACAGTAAGCAAATACATAAACAAGCTGACCGGCAAGGTTGAGAAGTTCGTCTTGTTGGAACATCATGGTAAATGTAGGGGTAGAGGTACCTGCTCCTACAGGTTCGAGGTCAGATGTGCTGACGGCTGCTGTTTTGTATGTGCCGTCATCATTTTTAGTAGCCAATACGATGGTAACATTGTTGATTTTGTTTTCTTGGTCGAAACCGATTTCGTATCCATCGCTTGAATTGGTATTGCCGTTCCAGTCAGTTGTGGTGGAACGAGTTGCACGAGTTGCAGTGGGCAAGCTCAGTTTTACGGTTGCATAGACACCCGGTCCTTGTGAGTCAGTATTGCCGGTGTTAGATGTCGGTTCCTCGCTTGAACATGCTGACAAGGCAAGAACCATACCGGCTGCTGCAAACATTCCGAAATGTTTCATAGTTTTTTTACAGATTAGTTTATTAGTTATTTAATTATTTTTATACAATATTCCTTACCTTACACAGGAAGGTAATTATAGCAAAGGGACTGACTGTATTTGTTGCAAATATTTAACTCAAATCTTATTTCAGAAAATAATTAACTTGGAACTGTCACGGTTGCTATAAATGATTGATTGAAATTAATTTTGGTTAAAAAAGTGTCTTAGGACATTACACTTTTTTTCAAAACCGACTGCAAAATTACATCAAAAACTATTGTTTTGCAAATAAATTTTGAAAAAAATTGCTGATACTACAATTTTTAACAGTGTTGTAAAGGAATTTAACTTTTCAGCAATATTAATAAAACTCATGCATGGAATTGGCAATAGTTACAAAGGATTGTCGGCTGTTACCAAGAGAGCTTTGTAAGTGAGCCGATATAGTCTAGTATCAGGATTTCGTAATATTTGGGCTATTTCGCGAAGATTTTTTGTTGTGGCCATTCCTCCTTTTACACCGGTATGCCTGAGGTGCATCAATAGCTCTCTAATATTCTGAAAATATATGGGAACGACAAGTTTCTCCATTTTTACCCGTTTGAAATGTTTCAGAAGGCCGACATGAAGTTTTTCGGCTGCCGGATATATCAGTGGAGTGGGTCTTATTGCATCCAGTTCTGAAAGGTTTCCGGGGAGAAATGTGCTGAAGGCAAAAATTCCTCCGGGTGTAAGTGCTTGAGCTACTGAGTCGAAAAATTTTATTGGGTCTACAAACCATTGCAGACAGCTGCTTGAGAGGATGAAATCTCTTTGTGGAAGCAGGTGTTGAGGCAACCATAATTCGGCATTGGCTGTATAATATCGTTCTGTAGGTGCGAGCTGAAGCGGATTGGTAGGGTAGAGGTCTACGTATTCTATCTCATTGGGTGTCAGTATCGGAGCGTATTTTCTGGTAAAAAGACCCGAGCCTTGTCCAAATTCCAAAATTTTTCCATGTTTTGCCGGATTCAGGGACGCGATTAGTTCTGCCAATCGGGTGGCTATGATTTTTTGTGCTGAAGCGTGATTGTCGTAAGTGGAGAGGGCGTTGGAAAAATGTTTCCCCACTCTTGATAAATCGGGAATTGTGGAATTGACAATACTTTCAAAATCCGGTAAATGAGGTCCGTCAAGTGTGACAACGGGGATTTCATTTCTTTGTTGCCAGTATCTTTTCTGGGCATCAGTTGGGATAATATGGTCTGAAAGAGAAATGTATACTCTGTCCCAATCAAGTTGTGGTTTTTTAGCGAGGGTTGCCGACAAGATAGTGGACAATTCGGTCCGGAGAGCTTCAATATCATTCGTTTCCGGCAATTTTTGCATCATTTTCGAAAATTTTTCAGAAGAGTCGGTCATCCTTCGTCTGAATTTTCTTAGATTTCTTTCGGAGAGTCCGTTAAGAGTTCCCTGATATATCTGCAGCGGAATGCCGAAGTGGTCGTCTGCCGGAATTTCCGTACCGTTAATGGCAAAAGCAGCTGTATAGTCCTCTTTGGAAAGGGCAAGGGCAGCAGCGAAAACGCCTAAAGACCATGCATAGACGTAAACAGTGGTGTAATTAAGCATGATAGAATTATCAAAGGAGAGATCGGAATAATCGTACACCACAATAAGATCCCATCCGGTTTGTGTGAGTGAGGCGTAGAAAGCCGGGGTGGTGCTCCATCCGGCAAAAATAAGCATTACTCGCGAATTACCTTCAGTGTGACTAATCCTGCTGATTTTCATTAGGCTGCAAATATACGAATTTAAGAGGTTGTTTAAAAATAAAACTTAAAATGATTCATTCATAAAATCATTAAATTTCGAAACGGATCCCCTCAAGATCCGATTTGCTTAGAGATGCGTTCAACGAGAATCTTATCCGTTCACCTCCGGGAGGAACAGTTGGACGGCGAATGGGGAGGACGTCAAATCCGGCTTCCTGCAATTTCTTGGCTGCTGAGAGAGCGTCTCGGCTGTTTCCGGTTATCCATGGAATTATTTGTGATTCTCCGGAGCATTTTTGCCCGGTCGCGTTGCTGATTTTGTCACTGAACCATTGTGAAAGGTAGCGCAAGTGTTCCCGCTCATTTTTCATCCCGATAATTTTCGATATTATGAACCGTGTATAATCCATGCATAAGGGAGGGAGTGCGGTAGAGAATATGAAACTTCTTGCGGTATTGAGAAGCCAGTCATGTAACGTTTTTGAAGTGCATATAAAAGCGCCTGATGACGCAGCCGCTTTTCCGAAAGTACCCACGATGATGTCAGTCTGCTCTATAACACCCATCTCTTCGACAAGCCCCAACCCTCGATTTCCTCTTACCCCAAATCCGTGAGCCTCATCAAGATACAACATCATATTTGGGAAATCTTTTTTTAGCGCGATAAGATGGTGTAGGGGAGCGGTGTCACCATCCATTGAGTAGATGGATTCGGCAATTACGATAATCCTGTCTGCATCTGCGTGTTTCTCAAGTAGCTTTCGCAGATGATTCATGTCATTGTGACGGAATCGTTCGAAGGTCTTGCGGCTTAGTGTCAATCCGTCAATCATAGAGGCATGTGCGAGGCGGTCAGCAATAAATACAGTGCCGGGAATGGCGAGAGCTGATATTGCACCGACATTGGCGTGGTATCCACTGTTGAAAAGCAGCGCAGGCTTCAAATAAAGCTCTCTGAGCGTAGTTTCGAGAGCGTTGTGGGCATCTTGTCGTCTTGAGAGTAAACGCGATGCAGAGGAGCTGAAATCAAGCCGGGGGTGCGTATCCATAAATTCTTCCGCAAGAATATCACCTTTGGCTGCCAATCCGAGATAATCGTTGGAGCAAAGGTCTATTCTTGGCGAGGTTGATTGCGGGATAACTCGCAAGCGAGATTCCGCACGCAATTCATTCAGTCTGGATTTATACTCTGATTCAGGATTCATTTAATGGTGGAATCTTCTGCTACTTGCTTCGACATTTTTGATGCAATAATTTTTACGAGAGCCCGGCAAAGTGTAATAACTTGGTCTTCAGTAGCTGCAAGGAATGGAGGCATAATGTAAGCATTGTGTCCGAATGGACGTATCCATACGCATTCTCTTACACAATCTTTTTGAAATTCACCCACATCTATGGTATCATAGGTTTCGATTACTCCGATGGCACCGATTACTCTGACGTCTTTGACTCCCTCGATATCGGCAGCGCAAGCCAATTCTCTTTTCATTATTGAATCGATACGTCGCACTTTCTCTTCCCAATCGCTGCTGAGAAGCAGTTCAATCGAGGCTTTTGCCACGGCACATGCAAGAGGATTTCCCATAAATGTAGGACCATGCATCATACATCCGGCTCTACTTGAGGATATCATATCTGCGACTTTTTTGTTGGTGGCCACACAAGAGAATGTCATATATCCCCCGGTGAGGGTTTTCCCCATCAACATTATATCGGGTTGGACATCAGCGTGTTCGCAAGCAAACAGCTTGCCTGTACGTCCGAATCCTGTCGCAATCTCATCGAAGATTAGTATCATCCCGAGGCGGTCACATTCCTTACGCAATTCTCTAAGGTATTGTGGATGGTAGAATTTCATTCCGCCGGCTCCTTGCACTATAGGTTCGAGGATTACGCCGGCCAATTTCGATACGTTCTCATTTAGAAGTCTTCGCATCGGCTCAAAGTCGTTCGGATTCCATTCCTGATCAAATCTGCAAGAAGGAGAGGGGGCAAAAAATCGTATTGGCAGAGATTTCCCGAAAGCACCGTGCATACCTGTTACCGGGTCGCAAACAGACATAGCATTCCAAGTGTCGCCATGGTATCCCGAAAGAATGGTAGCGAAATTTGTCCTGTCGGGATTGTCAATGGCTTGAACGGCCATTTTCATTGCCACTTCCGTAGCTACACTTCCTGAATCAGCATAAAAAAGATGATTCATCGAGTCGGGCAGAATGGAAAGTAAAAGTTTGCCGAGATCAATTGCCGGCTGGTGAGTGAAACCGCCGAACATGATATGAGACATGGATTGAATCTGTCGATTGACAGCATCGTTAAGCACCGGATGGTTATATCCATGAGCTGCACACCACCAGGAAGACATACCGTCAATCAGTTCTGTGCCGTCAGCCAGTGTGATGACTGCTCCTTTTGCGGATATTACTTTATATGTAGGGAGAGGATCGTGAGTTGATGTGTAAGGATGCCAGAGATGTTTACGGTCGAAATCGTCAAAAACCGCAGATTTGTCTCCGGGATAAGCGTTTCTTATTTCTTCTGTAGAAGCCATGACGCAAAGTTACAAAAAAAAATTGAGACAGGATGTTTCTGCAGCCAATCGCTCGTTAAATAAATGGAATCAACTTCTAATCAAATAATTCAAGTTTTTCGAGTAGCTTGCCAACTTGGAAACTTGAGGTTTATGGTTATAGATTATGGTTGTTTAAGGAACTATTGTTTTAAACAATCTCTAAATTTTTCGATAATTCTCTAACGACTAACCTCAAACTCCTAACTTTTCGCAAGTTGAAGCCTGCGAAATTTATATAATCTATCGTTTGGATTTAAAGAATGATTGCATCAAGTCAGCAGCTTGGTCGGCAAGGATTCCCTGAGTAATAAGAGTTTTGGGATGAAGTGGGGATAATTTGGGTTTATCGGGATTTAGCATGGTGGAGTATCCGCGTTTCGGATCATCGGCAGCATAGACAATTCTGCCTATTTGTGCCCATCCTAAAGCTCCGGCACACATCATGCAAGGTTCTACGGTGACATAAAGTGTACATTCCGGCAGGTATTTCCCACCAAGATATTCGGAAGCGGCAGTTATAGCCTGCATTTCAGCATGAGCGGTGACATCGTTGAGTCGTTGTGTAAGGTTATGTCCGCGTCCTATTATTTTACCATTGCACACGATTACGGCTCCAATAGGCACTTCGTCTTCTTCTGCGGCAGCCCGGGCTTCTTCAAGTGCGGCACGCATGAATCGTTCATCTTGTTGGTATTGAGATTCGTCTATCATTTTAAGTATTATTATACAATCTCAAAACAATCTCTTAAATTATCAGGATTATTTTGCGGCAAGATTATTGTCAAGATATTTTTTTACTTCAGCCATAAGCCAGGAAGGGGTAGAGGTGGCGCCACAAATTCCAATCTTTTTGACACCCTCAATCCATTGAGGGTCAATTTCGTCAGTATTGCTGATAAGATAGGATTTGGGATTTACGCTTTTACATTCAGCAAAGAGTACTTTCCCATTGCTGCTTTTCTTTCCGCATACAAAGAGGATGACTTCATGCTCTGCAGCGAAGGCACGAATATGAGGAATCCGGTTGGCTACCTGACGGCAGATAGTATCGTAGTATTGAAATTTACCCTCCTTCTTTCTGGCTTTGATAGCCTGAACGATGTTTTGGAATCCTTCGATGGATTTTGTTGTTTGGGAATACAGGAGAATGTCTCTTGAAAAGTCGATTTTGTCAAGGTCATCTTCCGATTGAATAACTACAGCGTTGCCGTCGGTTTGTCCGACCAGTCCATTGACTTCAGCATGACCGAGTTTACCGTAAATGACTATAATCGGAGGATTATCGGAATTTGCAGAAGCGTCGTATGCTTGTTTGATGCGGCGTTGAAGCTGAAGCACCACCGGGCAAGTTGCATCGATGATGTGGATTCCTTGCCGTTTGGCAAGGGAATAAGTGGAGGGAGGTTCGCCATGAGCCCTAAGCAGGACATTTACATTTTTGAGCGTAGAGATGTCGGGATGTGTCACTGTGAGCAATCCTTTTTTACGCAGGCGTTCCACCTCGTCAGAATTATGCACAATATCTCCGAGACAGTATAGCGAACCGGACCGTTCAAGCTCTTCTTCAGCTTTACGAATGGCTGTGACTACACCGAAGCAGAATCCTGAATCTTTGTCAATCTCTATTTGAATCATTACATTAAAAGGTTGTTTAATTTTAATTACTAAACGACCTCTTAAGAGTGATGTGTAATTCTCTCAAAGGTGTCCAGAAGGAATTTCATTTGCTCTTGATGAGTAAGATTATCATTGTCGAGCAAGATTGCGTCATCTGCCTTACGCAATGGTGATTCTTTCCTTGTGGTATCTATATGGTCACGCTCTTTAATATTGGCAAGTACCTCATTGAAATCCACTTTCTCTCCTTTTTGTTCAAGCTCAAGTTGGCGACGTTTTGCCCTGACCTCCGGGGATGCGTTAACGAATATTTTCATTTCGGCATTAGGGAAGACGGTAGTTCCGATGTCTCGACCATCCATCACGATACCTTTCTCTGCACCATATTTTTGTTGCAATTTCACAAGATGGTGTCTCACTTCAGGAATTACGGCAACCGGACTGACATGTTCCGAGACTTCCATGCCGCGAATAACGTCTTCCACATCTTCGCCATTTAGGAAAGTGCGGCTTGCATGAGTTTGCGGGTTGACTTTGAATGTAATATGAATATCGTCAAGAGCATCTGTGAGAGCTTTTTTATCCACAGAGCCGTCAGATGCAATCATTCCGTGACGCAAAGCATAGAGGGTTACAGCACGATACATCGCGCCACTATCAATATAAGCATACCCTATTTTAGCAGCCAATTCTTTGGCCATGGTGCTTTTCCCTGACGATGAGTATCCATCGATTGCAATTACAATCTTGTTCATTTCTTTTTCGTATGATTAGAGACTGATTTAGACTTTTCCATACCGGATTTTGGTGATGTTTTCCTTGCAGAACCGTTGCGTTGTGGCGATGCTTGTATAAGTTTAAGCACTTGAGCCGATCGGGCAGGCAGATACATTTTTAGCCACCCCTTGCCGGCCGGGGAGTAGAGAGGGTCAGGGGAAGTGAAATGGTGTACGGTATCATCCACATTTCCGAATCCTCCGAATTGCAGGTTGTCGCTGTCCAGCACCACTTCATATTCTCCGGCCGGAGCAAGAAAGCCGTAATCGGAGAAGGATTTGACCGGATTCCAGTTGAAGACAAAGATAAGGTTTCCTCGGCGGAATGCAAGCACTTGGTCATCATCTTTCTCCCACAGTTTCTCAACCGGGAGATTCTCAAACCCATATACTTCAGATACGAGTCCCACCATAGCGTTGTCAAATCGGTTAAGGAATTTGTATTTAAGGTCATCACGATCCACAAGTTCCCATTGTCTGCGGGCATATTTGTAACTCCAGCCGTTACCGTCGCGAGGGAAATCAATCCATTCCGGATGTCCGAATTCGTTACCCATAAAGTTAAGATAGCCACCATTGATTGACGCTAAGGTGACAAGGCGTATCATCTTGTGCAGAGCCATTCCACGTTCCACCACGGAATTATTGTCATCCACACTCATGTGCCAATACATCTCTTTATCTATGAGTCGGAAAATTATTGTCTTATCACCAACCAAGGCCTGGTCATGACTTTCGCAATAAGATATTGTCTTTTCATCCGAGCGACGATTTGTCAGTTCCCAGAATATAGAAGTAGGATGCCAATCTTCATCTTTTTTCTCCTTGATAGTCTTAATCCAATAATCCGGAATACCCATTGCCATGCGATAATCAAACCCCATTCCTCCATTGTCAAACTTTACGGCAAGACCCGGCATACCTGACATCTCTTCAGCAATGGTTATTGCGTTGCGGTTGATGTCATGAATCAATATATTGGCAAGCGTGAGATAGGTAATTGCATTAGTGTCCTGATTGCCATCATAATAATCTGCATATCCGCCAAATGCTTTTCCAAGACCATGGTCGTAATAAAGCATCGAGGTCACACCATCAAAGCGGAATCCGTCAAAATGGAATTCCTCAAGCCAATATTTGCAATTAGAAAGGAGGAAATGGAGCACATTGTCTTTGCCGTAATCAAAAATAAGAGAATCCCATGCCGGATGTTCACGCCTTCCATCACCATAAAAATAAAGGTCATAGCTGCCGTCAAGACGTCCCAGCCCTTCTACTTCGTTCTTCACCGCGTGGGAATGTACGATATCCATAATGACGGCTAATCCAAGCTTATGTGCTTCATCTATGAGGCGTTTGAGGTCATCGGGTGTCCCGAATCTTGACGAGGGTGCGTAAAAGCTTGAGACATGATATCCGAAAGATCCGTAATATGGATGCTCCTGAATAGCCATAATCTGGATAGCATTGTAACCGTCTTTGGCAATACGCGGCAGAATTTTGCTGCGAAATTCATCGTATGTTCCTACACCTTCCTTCTCCTGAGCCATTCCGATGTGGCACTCATAGATTAGCAGCGGCTCCGTGTCCGGTTTGAATTTCTTTATCTTAAAAGTATAGGGCTTTTCGGGTTCATATACTTCTGCGGAGAAGATTTTGGTGTTTTCATCCTGTACCACTCTTGTCGCATAGGCCGGAATACGTTCACCTTCACCCTCAGCCCACTGTACATACATCTTATACAAATCACCGTTATGAATCAGTTCGGCGGGAAATTTTCCTTCCCAGACACCATTATCGGCAGGATGCAGGCGAAATTGCTCATCCTTTTGCCAATTGTTAAATGTTCCGATAAGCCAAATGTTTGTAGCGTTGGGAGCAAGCTCACGGAATATCCAATGCCCGTCGGTATCTCTATGAAGACCATAATAATTATAGGCGTTGGCAAATGATGACAGAGAACCACCTGTGTGACTTGTCAACCGATCCAACGTTTTGATTACATCTTGATGTCGACCTTCAATAGCTGTTGAGAATGGCTCGAGCCAAGGGTCATTGCGGAGAATTGATAATTTTTTAGCCATATTCGTATGCAGCATAAATGGAGAGGCGTCACAGACGCTCCTTTACATTTATATAACGAATACAAAGTATAATTGTTTTTGGATTCTTAAGGCAATATTGAATATGAAAACAGCGTTATTAGGTGATAATGAATTACGTTTTTATCCCTAAACTTATATATATCGATGCACTATATACTTCGTCCCAATATTCATTTTCATTCCCTGCACACCTCCGGAGTAATCTCATTTCTGAAAAATTGGACTTTGCCGCTTTCCATATTAGCCGGGATTGCTGCCTATTTTCTATATGTAAATCTGCCATTTCTTGACTATACACATGAGTTTGCAAACAGGGCGGTGGGTGTAGTTCAACCATTGTTGATTTTTTCAATGCTGTTTTTAACTTTCCTCTCGATATCACCAAAAGAATTAAGATTGCGGAAATGGCATATATGGCACATGGCAATCCAATTACTTCTTTTCACCATATTTGCCATATCCCTCACAATAATTCAAAATCTTGAGTGGAGAATTGTAGCCGAATGTGCAATGCTTTGTTTGCTGTGTCCCACAGCAACGGCAGCCGCCGTGGTGACAAGAAAGCTCGGAGGAAGTGCAGCTGACATCACTTCATATACTATCGTGATAAATCTTGCAATTGCCCTCGCAGCTCCGGCATTGCTACCTCTTGCCCATCCTCATGCAGATGCCACTTTTATACCCACATTCATAAAGATCATCAGTAAAGTCTTTCCCCTTTTAATATGCCCGTTGATTCTTGCTTTGATAATAAGAGCTAAAGCACCAAATATGCAAAAACGACTTACAACTATGCGTGATCTACCCTTTTATATCTGGGCAGTCGCTTTGGCTATAGCCATATCAGTCACTGTAAGAGCTATTGTTCACAGCAGTCTGCCTTTTATTACAATGTCACAAATAGCATTGGCTACATTTCTATGTTGCATTTTTCAATTTATTGCAGGCAAAAGAATAGGCAGCCTATTCAATTGTACTATAGAGGGGGGACAAGCATTAGGTCAAAAAAATACAGTATTCATTATATGGATGGGGTATACGTTCCTTACACCCGTAACAGCTGTGGCCGGAGGATTCTACAGCGTTTGGCATAATATATTTAATTCTTATCAACTTTATCTCCAAAGAAAAAAGGAGGAGGAATCGAAATGACTCAATTAGGATTTGATTATAGCCACGGAGCACATCCCAAAGTTCTTAATAGAATTATAGAACTAAACATGTGCGCAATGGCGGGATATGGACAAGACTCGATAACGAAAGATGTTTCTCGACAAATTCTTGAGAAATGCGGACTTGATGCGGGAACAGTGTTTTTTCTGAGTGGGGGCACACAAACAAACGCCGTAGCGATAGATATATTGACAGCAAAAGGGGAAGGGGTGATATGTGCTCCTCAATCACATATCAATGTTCATGAAGCGGCTGCTATCGAAGCTGTCGGAAATAAAGTGATTACACTGCCTGACATCGATTTCAAAATCACTGCAGATGTTATAGAGAGATATATGCAAGGATTCTATAACGATCTTACATGGCCACATATGGTTATTCCCGGAATGGTCTACATCACTCAACCCACTGAACTCGGGACTTTATATTCTCTGCAAGAATTAACTGCGATAAAGGAAGTATGTGAGCATTACAACCTTAAACTATACCTTGATGGAGCACGTCTTGCGTATGCACTCGGATGCAATCAATGTGACACCTCATTGAAAAATATCGCAGAGATGTGTGACGCCTTCTATATCGGTGGCACAAAATGTGGAGCATTGTTTGGAGAAGCCCTTGTGATAAAGAATATGGATGGCAGACAAGGAGAACAATATCTTTTCAATACCATAAAAAGGCATGGAGCACTGTTCGCAAAGGGATGGCTCATAGCAGCCCAATTCGATATGCTGCTCAGAGACGGCCTGTACGAAGAATTAGGTGCAAATGCAGTGAAATATGCCATACAAATTAAAAATTTTCTTACTGCAAAAGGGATAGAATGTTTCATACCGTCACAGACAAATCAGCAATTCTTTAAATTCTCCAACAAACTTCTGGAAAGACTTGACGGAAAAGTGGGATACGGCATTTGGGGTGCCCCCGGTAAAGAAATTACAGACGTGAGATTGGTTACAGATTGGTCTACTACGAATGAAGAAATAGAAAAATTAATGAAAATTATTGACAAAAGATAACAAAATAACAGCAAAATCCACTATTTCTAATTAAAATATTGTGTATGTAAATATAAAATTATAAATTTGCATAAAAGATGTAAAGAATAAATGTCAAAGACCATCGACATTTATTTTTTACAATCTCCAACGCAGACAATTGAAATATTATATTAAATGATTCGTGAAGATATTGGTAGTAATCCATACGTGTCGATAGTTATGCCTGCATATAATGCGGAAAAATATATTGATGCGGCCATCATATCCGTACTGCACCAATCTTATGCAGACTGGGAATTGGTGGTAGTAGATGATGGTTCCACTGACAACACCATGCGAATATTGCAAAAATACGCTGCCAAAGATTCCAGAATAAAAGTATTTAGATTAAATCCACCTGCTCATAGAGCTTTCGAACCAAGAAAAACAGCAGTACTCAAAGCAAAAGGTGAATGGATTTCCAAACTCGATGCAGATGATTTGATTGAGAAAGATGCACTGTCAAAACTTATTGCAACTCAAAAGAAATTCAACGCAGACATAGTATATCCAACAGTATATTCATTTGTTGATACTGAGAATAACTGCAAAAAGTATCCACTCGAAGAAATTCCTGTAGATAAATCTCATACAGGACGTACTCTTCTGAAAAAAAGTCTTAACGGATGGAAATTCGGTGCATGCGGCGGTCTAACTCGTAAAAGTATCTATCAAACAATATATCAAAAATATGATTATCCTAAACAGAATTACTTTATAGATGAAATATGCACAAGACATATCTTACTCGAAGACCCTGTAATTGCATTCTCTAACTCAAAATATTACTATAGATCAAATCCCGAAAGCTTCTCTAACGAACAATTCAGCAGAATATTTGATTATATGCTCGTTGACTTTGACCTCCTCTCAATTTGCCGAGAAAATTACGGTGTTAACTCAGAAGAATACCTTCTGGCGCAAAAACAAAACTTCTATAGAGTCTTCGATATGTATAAAAGAATGAACAGAATATCATATACAAGAGGAGAAAAAGAGAAAGCATATAAAATGATTAGACACGCAACTGAGCAATTTGATTGGAAAATACTTAATAAGAACATAAGTTTCAGATACAGTTTGCTTAGTCACCTACCTCATTCAATGATAAGATTGGCATTAACCCTTTTCAATAAAAAATAATATCAATAAAAGAATGATGCTCAAATAGATGAGCGGTATAACGCAAAAAAACAGCAAAAATATTTGGAAAACGCGAAAAAAAGCAGTAACTTTGCATTCGCAAACGCAAAGCGTTTCAGGAGAGATGGCAGAGTGGTCGAATGCGGCGGTCTTGAAAACCGTTGAGGGTCACACCTCCGGGGGTTCGAATCCCTCTCTCTCCGCAACCTAAGGTTGGCAAAGCCTGTAAATCATTGATTTACAGGC
>JAMPEM010000014.1 GCA_023665145.1 Bacteroides sp. | reverse complement strand
AACCGGGGACACAAGGATTTTCAGTCCTTTGCTCTACCAACTGAGCTATGGCACCATGCTTTTGCGAGTGCAAATTTAATACTTTTTTTGCCTTTTTGCAAGTATCTCTACTCTCTTTTTCCATTTTTCTTAGCCATAATCACACATCTTATTGAACTTCATATTGTTAATATTGTGTTAATTTTCGTAACTATTTATTAATTTATGTTATAGACCCTAGGTGAATTTATTAGTTGTTATTGCACGGTGCTTGGATTTGAATAAGTTTTGATTTATTATTCGAGATTGTTTAATACTAAATGTTAATATAATTCGTTAAAAAATTGTTAAGTAGATTGTTTTATCAACCCGTTATTATTCATTTTTAACAACCTCTTATTTTATACAATTTCTTAATTTTGTATATAAGATTAGTGGATTATGTCCAATTCAGATAAACGGCCAAAAATTGTAATTGCACCGGATTCGTTTAAGGGGTGTATGGATGCTTCAACAGTAGCACGAGCCATTGCAAATGGTTTATCGTCGGTATTTCCGTATGGAGAAATTTTGTGTTGTCCGATGGGTGATGGTGGTGAGGGTACAGCGGAACTATATGCTTCGGCCAATAATGGTGTATCGAAGGTTTGTGATTGCCACAATCCTTTATTTTCTTCGATGAAATCGGAGTTTTTTGTAATAAACGATGGTTTTAGCACTGAGATAATTCTTGATCTTGCGGGAGCATCGGGACTTTCTCTTTTAAAATCGGAGGAGAGGGATGCCAAGCTGACGTCGACGTATGGTACGGGAGAGGTGATTTTGGAGTCCTTGAGTTATAATCCTACGATAATCACATTATGTTTGGGTGGTAGTGCGACGATAGATTGCGGAATTGGGATTTTAGGTGCTTTAGGTGCTGAATTCTTCGATGAAAACGGGATTTTTACACCGAAAAGATTGCGTGGAGGAGAATTAGGCAAGATAAGGAAGATAAATGTATCAAGTGTTAGAAAGAGATTTTCCGGCATTACATTTCGGCTTGCGTGCGATGTAAAGACACCACTTGTCGGAAGAGAATCCGGTGAAGGTGGTGCTGTGGAAATATTCGGTCGTCAAAAGGGGATTTCTTTCGATGAAATGGGGATTTTTTGTAAGTCTGTGGAGCATTTTTGCGATTTATTGGAAGATGCCACAAAATGTTCGGTAAGAGGGCTTCCGGGAGGTGGGGCGGCAGGAGGAGTGGGGGCGACACTTGCTGCGGTGCTTGATGCGGAAATTATAGATGGAGCTACAATGATGATTCAATCGACCGGTCTTGCAGAAAGTATTTCAAATTCGGATTTTGTAATTACCGGGGAGGGGAAATCGGATTATCAGACGTTATTGGGGAAGGTGCCATATTCCGTATTGAGGGAATCGAGGAAACATGGTATACCTGTAATCTTGTTATCCGGAGAGGTAGAAGACAGGGAGCAACTTAGAGATGCAGGATTTTCGGATATTATTGGGATAAATGAGAATATGGATAAAATCCTAAATTTACTTGATAAAGAGATTGCGTTCTACAGAGCGAGTTGTGCGATAGTAAAGAATTCTAAAAAGTTAAAGAATTTGACAAATATTTTCTAATATCAATTAATTTTAAGTAATATTTTCTATATATATTGAAATTCGATATTTTTTTTGTGACATACAAAATATTTTAATAATTTTGTCGCATCATTACTCGATAATAATTACCAACTTAATAAAAATTGATATATGATAAAATTCTACTGTAGGACTCTGATAGCGACGGCATTATTAGCCGCGACACTATCCGCTGCGGCAGAGAATGGGAAGTTTGACTTTGGCATCACTTCTCCTCAGGCCATAGCAAAGGGTCAGAGTGAGTATGTGATTGATTTGACGAAATCGGGAATAGATATAGCTTCGATTAAGTCTAATCAAAATGTTGAGGTAGAGGTTACACTTGACAAATGGGATGAAAATGTATATACCTATAAAGGGGTTTACGCAATAGCCGGATATGATGAAGAGGGGAATATTTTCAAGGACGGAGATTTCATCAAATCCCCGGCATGCAATATGCTTGTAAATGAGACGGCTCAAACGCTCAGTTTTGGTTGGAGTGGAATTACAGATTCAAATTGGGCAGCAGATGTCTCCTATTGGAATTACTGGATTCCGGAGATGCAGACCGGTTGTGTACGTCTTTCCGTTCCGGAAGGAATTGTAACAATCACAGATAAGGCAGGACGTAGTTATGACAATAATGCGGTAGACATTATATATGAAATACTTGGCAACTACTATATTGCAAAAATAACTGACGTGACACCGTCACCCAAGCAGGTAGTCGGTTCACTTTCAGAGATAAATTTCAATTTTGATTTTTCGGGACTTGATGCAAAACCGGCCGCATTGAGTTCAGAATTCATGTCATCTGATTTTACTTTTTCCTATTCTGCGCCCGGGGCTGAGAATAGCACTAAGATATATGACCTCAAGACTTTCACATACGATTCCGAGAAAGGTGCTGTAAATTTGTCGTTCAAAAAGAGCGGACAACCGATGACATATACAGAGCCGGGCACGTATAAGTTGTCGGCTAATGGTGGCGCATTTTCATTCGCGGATGCAGCGGGTAACAAGATAGCAGTGACTCCCGGCTTTGAATATACATGGACTGTGGAAAAGCCCTTAGCACATTTCAGCAGATGGGAACCGGCAGGATCAAAGATTAATCTTGATATAAATGATCAGGGTATAGCATCTGTAATATTCACGCTCAAAGAAGGAAGGGGTGAGATAGCCAACGACCCGAACATTTTTGCGAAGTTATACCGTGACGGCAAGCTCATCGCACAGGTTCCTTCAAACAATTATAGGTTGATTACTTATGACAGTTTTGCATTCGATGTATGGTGTCTCGCTTTCTGGGAAAAGCCGAACGGGCGTGCAACACTTCCGGGCAAGTATACAGTAGAATTCCCTGAGGGGCTGTTGAAGGTGGGCGACCTTCCCTCAGAAGCTCGCACAGTGGAATACGTAATCGATGGTAACGATTATCAGATTAATCCTCAACCGGGGAAAGTATCTTCAATAAAGGAAGTCACGTTCACCTGGCCTGAAGCGACAAGTGTAGCACTTGATACGGACAACCCCGATGCCGCACCTTTCTTCTATAATATGAAAGGAGATACCAAAGACATTAATTTTGATTATGAGATTAGTGGTAATTCAATCACACTAATAGCAGAAGAGGCAGTGACTGAACCGGGGAAATGGGAGGTAGGATTCAGTGCGAATGCAATTATTCTGACATACGGAGAAGGGGAATCAGCCACAACCAGAACAGTAAGTACGAATGTTGGCGCCAATTATACGATTGAGGCCATTCCGGATGTTGTTCCGGAGCTTCAGCTTGCGGAGACGGTAGAATTTATTCCCGGTACATTTGAGCTCAAGATCACAGGTGATGAGATAATAGGTGTTGTAAACAATATGGAGGGAGTATATATCTATCCTGTAAACAACGATGGATCATTCGGTGATTATGTAGCACGTTATCAAGCTAATAAAGTTGATGACAAAACAATGTCGCTGACCAACATAGCCGGAAAAGCGACAACGCTTTATCTTTCTGACGGAGAGTATGCGATAGCCCTTCCCAATAAGATTTTCAGACTTAAAGGAGATAATACATATCTTGATGGCATAACATATTATGTCAACATTAAGGCTAAGAATCGTCCTTACACCGTCACTCCTTATGACGGCAAATATCTCAACGAGTTCACCGTAGCTGAATTCACATTCAATGAGCCTGTTACGATTGCAAATGCTGAACCGGCCTTTATCACCGACGGTGTAACAAGTTTCCTTGCCGGGGCAAGTATCAAGGAAGGCGATCCGAACACGGTGATTTACACTGCATCGAATCCCATTACTATCTCCGGAACATATGAGCTTAAGGCACCGGCAGCAGCTATCAAATCAGCAAAAGCGAACGAGAAGACCAAACTTGTGGGAATTTACGATGTCCGCACATCATTCACGATTGTAGGAGAAGGTGAACAGCTTTACATTCCTGCACCTCAAATTGAGGTTACAGGCAGTGAAAGTCATCCATTGTTCACACTCACCTACCCGGAATCGGGACAGATTAACAGTGAGCTTACCCCCGGACTTTATAAGGAAGTGAACGGAGAACGAGAGCTTCTAATAGCTTATACAGACAACGAAGTTGTCGGAAACCAAGTGGAGCTTCATGATGGAGTAACTCTCGCTATAGAGCCGGGTACATACATTCTTGTTATCCCGGAAGGGTTCTATTACACAGACACACTGATTTCGAAAGGTACTGAATATATCTACAAATATGAAGTAGAGAGCGTAGACGGTATTTCAGCAGACATCAGCGATGGTGTTACGGTCTACACTTTCCAAGGAATCTGTGTGCTTCGCAATGCGGCCCCGGAGAAACTTGCCGAGCTTCCGTCCGGATTCTATATTGTCAACGGCCGCAAGATGATTATCCGCAAGTAAGAGGATGTTTAGAGGTTGTTTAATAATAACACTTAAAAACAAACCGCTAAAATTAATGCGACAATAACACTCGCCGGATATTAGGTGGAGACGCGCCCTTACAAACGGACGCGTCTCTTTTATTTGTCTCTTTTATTTATTGTACTATTTTTCGCTATTTTTATACTATTTGTCACAATTTTCCGGTTTATGTAACGTTAAAAAAACATGGATTGGTTAATCGCAGCACTTACTAACTTTGAAAACGCACTTCTTCTAGGAATCAACGGAGCTAATAATGAGGTTCTGAATTATTTTATGTGGCATTATTCCGGCAAATGGATTTGGATACCATTCTATCTTTTTCTTTTCTACCTCATCGTGCGTCAATATAAATGGCGTCAGGTCATCATGATAAGTATATGTATAGCCCTTGTCATATTGTTCACTGACCAGCTTTGTGCATCGCTGATACGTCCGCTTGTAGCTCGCGACAGGCCATCACATTCAGAGATAGGACCGCTACTGAATTTTGTAAACAATTACAAAGGGGGGAATTACGGATTCCCTTCATGTCATGCTGCCAACACGGCGGCATTAACGACATTTTTGGGATTTATATTCAGAAGACGTATTCTGTTTGGAGCTTTGATATTATGGACATTAATAATGGGATATAGCAGGATGTATCTTGGTGTACACTATCCCTCTGACATTCTGACAGGATACATTTTAGGGACGCTGATAGGGTTGATTATGGGAATATTGTGGAAACATATCTCGAGGTTTAATCTTAAAGGTCATTTAAAAGACCATTTAATAAGAGGCAGTTTAATAATAAAACTTCTAAACATCAACAGGTCGTAAAAAAAATAGTAAGATGTGAATGTTGCGTGTACGGAATAATTGTCGTATATTTGCGCAAGAAATAGAATAATATGGAGAACGATATACGCAAACCGATAAAGCGCGTCGAAGTATTCTTATCGCGCATTAACGGCCAATATTCTCCTTTGACTTTCAGCATAGACGGAAGAGAGCTGCAATTCATCAGGGGACGATTGAGACTGGAAGGTGACGATATCCATGCCGGACACGTCACTGTAAGCGTACCTGAGGATTCGGCATACATACCGGCCGCGGATACCTTCCCGATTACGGATGGGAAGATTTTTGTAGTTCTTATTCCGAGGCCGATTCCTGATGCGCAGCCGGATGCAGACGGGATGCAGACAGAAGATTTCATCGCAGAACAGGAAGCGGATGGGAATGAGATTCCGGCCGATGAATATTTTGACGATGACGACCTTGCGGAGAAGGGGAAAGCGTCTCATGCCACTATCTGGATTCTTGTCATCGCATGTACGGTATGTGTGGCAGCACTTGTATGGTATATGCTATATGGAGGTTCGGGAAAATCAGCAGTTTCGTCTGACACTGATACGGTTAAGACTGACACGGTTAAGACTGATACATTGAAGAAAGATACAGTTGCCACACAGCTTCCGGAGGAGACTCCCCAAGAGTATTCATCTAATTACGGGAGCTACAATTACGGGGTATACGACATTGATGCGGAGCCGGCCGATGAGAGTAACGAGCCAAAACGTCGTCAACTCCCTGAAGGGACTGATTTGGCTAAAGAACAGGAACATTAAGAGGTTGGTAAATAATGAAATCATTCACAGTTTTATTGACAATTATATTGTCAGCTATTACAATATTTAGCGCATTCGCTTCAGATCCGGTGGAGACAGCGGCCGCCAAAGCTGATGCACTTGCTGCAAAAGCGGATTCAGTGAGCAAATCAGACACGACTCGCCTATCCGTCCTCCCGGCTGATATCCAGTTGTTTGTAGATGAAGCGGCAGAGTTCTGTTCCAAGCCGTACTTGGAAATGGAACAATCCGAGCTTGACAGGCTTAAAAGCGAGCTTGCCGGTAAAAATTATCCCAAAGCTGAGGAAGCATACTCGCTGGTTAGCAGGACATTATCATTATGGCATGAAATAGATGGTTATAACAGACTGCTGTACGTACCGTTCCAATATGAGAAAGTAAAACATGCACGTGAAAGAATATACGAGATGCAGGATGAGATGAGTCCGGCACAATACGATGAAATTTATGAAAAAATCGACTCACCGTTGAGCCGCTATTATCATGGTGTCAAGTTCTTTCAGGAAGTTCTGATTACCGAATTTAACAGTATGGTGGAGCAACCTCGAAAGGAGAAAAACATGTCAGCGGTACGCAAATCATTCAATGAGCTGATAAATCGTCCGGATGTAAAAGAGAACATACAGAAAAGAATAGGAGCTGTGCCTTGGCTTGCAAAGAAATACGAAGATTACAAACAGTATATAATGAATCGCAACAGCTCACCACGCGGACCGATAGCACAAGACATAATGCGAATCAGCCTCGAATAATTAATTTACAACGCGATACACTTTTTAATGAAAGTCAATCGCTTTTCTCAAAGCGATTGACCGAAACCTTAATCTTAATTTAATACTATGAAAAACACTCGGCAAAATTACAAAAAATTTTCCAAGTGTACAACCATCATTGAAATTAGTCAGCTGATTTAAGATTTTTTAACAGAGGATTATCGAAAATTTTATATTAATTTTAGCTCGAACGTGTTCTACAAACGATAAACTATAAATCTGAGGTTTCCGAGTTGCCGGACGACTTGAGAATCTTGAATTATTACATCAACCTCTTATTCAATATCCGGTTTGCGTTGACGTTGCGGTCGTTGCGCTTTTTTAGGGTATTGGCGTTTTGGGGATTTATTTTCATTATCCGGCTGATTTTCCGAATTCCGGGCCTGTGTTTGAGCAGCCGGTTTTGGATTACGCGAACGATTGTTGTCTTTTCTTCTCGGCTGATATATTTTCGTATCCTGCTCCTTCCCTTTATTTTCGATTTTGACAGAGGTGCTCTGTGTCACAGACTTATTTTCATTTTTTTGACGTACTACTGAGTCATTTTTACGCTGTTTGTTTCTTCTTTGAGGACTTAGTCGGGAATGTGTTTCTTGAGGTGTACCGGATGGTTTCGGTTTTAAATCTGACACAATCAGTTCTGCGGCATAATCTGCCGCAACGGATGTTCCGAGCTTTCTGCGCATTGACTTATATCCGGAAGTCTGCCACTCGCGTTCAGGTGATGGCTGTAAAAGCGGAGCGAGATGTCGAGAAATGTTTTGTGGGGTGCAATTATGAATAAGAAGCTCCGGAACGATACGATTATTGACAATAAGATTTGGAAGCGAAACGAACTTTACCTTAAGCAGCTTTTCCATTATCTTATATGTGATTTTACGGCCGTTGGCCCTATAACAAACCACTTGTGGTGTACCGACTAGAGCGGTCTCGAGCGTAGCCGTTCCGGATGTCACGAGAGCTGCCTGCGAATATTTCAGCAGGGTTACGGTAGCGCCGAAAGTCAGATTCAGCCCGGGATCATGAGCCACCAATCTATAGAATTTTTCCGGCACGGAGGGAGCAGCGGCTACAATATACCTACATTCCGGGAAGTTTTTGGCAGCTTCAATCATCAAGGGGAGATTATTTCTAATTTCGCTTTTTCTGGAGCCCGGGAGCAACGCAATAAGCGGTTTGCCGTCGTCTTCAATGCCTTGTCGTTGATAGAAATGTTTTACGGGAGGGAGATGCCGCATATCCTCATCAATTTCTTGCACTGAGGGATTTCCGACATATGTCACGTTATACCCATGTTTTGCATAGAATGGCACCTCAAATGGCAGGATAGAGAACATCCTGTCGACATATTTTTTTATGCTTCTTACTCTATATTCCTTCCAGGCCCACACCTTGGGAGAAATAAAATAGAAAACGCGGATACCGAGTTTATGGGCATATTTTGCCAACTTAAGGTTAAAAGATGGGTAATCTACCAAGATAAGTGCATCAGGATGCCACCAGCGCAGCAATCGCTTTGCTTTCGCTAGATTGCGCAATAGGATTGGGAGACGGCGAATCACTTCGCTGAATCCCATGACATTCATCTCTTTATAGTGAAGCTCCGGTTCTTTTCTGGCTGCTTTTGCCATCAAATCTCCGCCAAAGAAACGAAATTCTGCCTTATCATCGAGTTTTGCTATGGCCGATATAACGGCAGATGCATGGATATCACCGGATGCCTCACCTGCTATCAGTAGATATTTCATTGATTTTAAATCTCTTCTATTTATAATGTGCCCCTTCGAGGTTGTTAAACAACCTCTTAAATTCAGTTGTTGTGAAAAATCCACTATCTATATAACTTTTTTCAGCCTAAAAAGTTATTAAAATATAGGGAAAGAACTAAAAAAGTATCCTTTGCAATCTGTAATGTCGCAATATGGGCAATCATTATACGTTATAATAATAGATTGTTTTATATGAGAAAGATGCGTTTCATACTCCTTTTCATAGCCGCAGCTATTGGGTTGACGGTAGCTTCATGCATTAGCGATGATATTACCAATTCCGCTTCAGCGCGACTTGAGTTCTCTACCGATACTCTGAGTTTCGACACCGTTTTTACACAAACCGGCACCCCTACAGCTCGTCTATTGGTTTTTAATCGTGGCGACAAGGGTGTTAACATATCAAGCATCTCTTTCAAGAATCCCAATTCATATTTTCGGATGAATGTTGACGGCCAGAGTGGCAAGTCATTTCAAAATGTAGAAATCCGAGCTAAAGACAGCATCTATGTTTTCATAGAATGTACTTTGCCTGAGAATCATGACTCCAAACCGACTCTGATAGAGGAACAACTGCAATTTCTTACGAACGGAAATGAGCAATCCGTAGTCATTGAAGCCTGGGGACAGAATGTGACGCGTTTAAATTCCGTCACAATAGATAAAGACATGACCCTGACGGCAGAACAGCCATACGTAGTCTTTGACTCGCTTATAGTCAAAAATGGGGCTACACTGAATATCGAGCCCGGAGCACAGATTCTTTTTCATGACAAAGCCGCCATGCACATCTATGGAAAAATCAACGCCGTGGGGAGTCCCGGCAAGATGATTGATTTGCGTGGTGACCGCCTCGACAATGTGCTTCCGAACGTTGGATTTGACATCCTGGCCGGCCAATGGAACGGCATCCGAATAGCACCCGAATCCTTCGGCAACCGGCTTGAATATGTAGATATGCGCTCTACTGTCTCCGGCCTTGTGCTTGACAGTTGTGCTGTCTCCAACGACGTAAAACTAACGCTGGTAAATTCCTGGCTGCACAATTCTCAAGGTAATGTTCTGAGCGCTAAATATTCTAATATTGACGCCTACGGATGTGTATTCTCCGAATCGCCCTTGGCTGTTGTCTCACTCACAGGTGGTAATCATAGCTTTGTGCAATGCACTCTTGCCAATAATTACCTCTTTTCGGCTGTTTTGGAGCCGCTCCTCTCCCTCTTCCATGTCAATGCCGAAAATGGCAACGGTGGGATAGGACTCCCCTACATGAAGGCTGATTTTGAAAACTGTATAATATACGGTCTCGGTGCCGATATAAATATCTCCGACCTAAAAAATTCCGAAGTATATATGAGGTATGTCCTCTTCAAATCAAAAGGGAACGATGATGAACACTTCATCAATTGTATCTGGAACGAGGATCCGCTTTTCTATACCATCCGTAACGATTATTATTTCAATTACAGGGTAAAAAATGATTCACCGGCTATAGGTGCCGGTAATCCGGCGTTCGTATCACAAATATGCCTCATAGACATGGATGGTCTTAATCGGCTCAAAGATGGAAATCCATGTCTTGGAGCTTACGTTTATGTGCCGGAAGAATAACTCCGAACAAACCTCCCCTGCCCCGGAAACGAGGGCATTTGCTGCAATAACTAATATATATGAACAACGAAATTATAGAGAGATTAAGAGAAAAATATAAGAACGGTGAACCTGTGTCTATCCTCTTTGTATGTTTGGGCAATATCTGTCGCTCCCCGGCGGCACAAGGAATTATGCAACAGATTGTAGATGCTGCCGATGATAATTCACATTTCCATATCGATTCTGCCGGGCTATATTCCGGACATGCCGGCCAGCTTCCCGACAAACGAATGCGTGTCCACGCCAATCGTCGCGGATATTCCCTCACGCACAGAGCCAGACCTGCAAGAAGTTGGGATCTCGAGGAGTTCGACCTTATCGTTGGAATGGATGATGACAATATACGCGGTCTTAAAGATCTTGCACCATCCACAGAGGAAGAAATCAAGATTGTACGAATGACCGATTTCTGCCGTATGCATCCATATTATGATGCTGTCCCCGACCCTTATTATGAAGGCGCATCAGGATTTGAGCTCGTTCTCGATTTGCTGCAGGATGCCTGCCAAGGTCTTTATAATGACATAACCGTGAAGTCCGTTTAGAGATTGTTTAAACCTTTATGTAATTACTCTGTCTAACAAAAAAATACTAATCAGTCTATGAAGAAATTATACATGATACTTGCCGGAATGGTTTTGACAGCATTCAGTGCCTTGGCAGCCGACACACCACAATATCCCGGTGGAGAAACGGCTCTCCAAAAATTCATTACGGAGAATCTTCAATACCCCTCGATGCCTAAGGAGATGGGAATCGAAGGCACTGTGGATGTCATATTCACGGTAAAAGCTGACGGTTCAATCGGAAATATCAAAATTGCACACATGATAGACCCCGACCTTGAGCAAGAGGCTATCAGGATTGTCAAATCAATGCCTGCCTGGGAACCGGCCGTTAAAGATGGACAACCGATTGACAGCACTGCTACAGTAGCTATTTCATTCTCTTTATCGAATTAGAAGAATATCCCCAAAAATATATTATATTGGAAAGTCGCGAATTCTTGAATCAGAATCCGCGACTTTTTTTCCAACACATTTTAGTGCCACCGGCTTAGAGGTTGTTTATTGTCCGCTAAAAATTTTTAAACAACCTCACAGACTATGAATCAACGTACTATCGTCTTGATGGCTGTCTTTTCTTTTATTATGATATAGACTCCGGGCAACAATCTGTCAATACTGATTTGACGTCCTGTCAAATCGAAAATCTTTATATCCGGATCATCAATGTTTATGTTTTTTACAGCTCCGGGTTCTTTCTTGGTAAGCAACATTGTGGAAATCTCACTAAGAACGTTACCCTTTAAGGCCACAGCCTTGAGTGTGCAACTTTCTGTTATTTCAAGAAGATCCAAATACTCCTCGGTTGAAGAATTGGCGGGTTGAGCGGTCAATACATCTACGGCCGGATCTGTTCCGTCTATAGTATAAAAGTATCTGATATTAGTGTCATCATCCTTGCTTGAAAGCTCCACATAAACAGCATTGACAAACTCTCCTGTACATTCCTCACCATCCTCACCTATAGCATAAATCTCCGGGGCATTCGGTGTAGGTTCTGTCTCATTGAGTCGATACAGATTGACTCTCTCCATTGAATTTGAGGTATATGTAGTAAATCTTTCCGAACCTTTGTTTTGATTATAGCAAATCTTTCCGGCAGCACCGTAAGTAATTTCTGTGCCTTGAGTGTCAATTTCCACTGTAGCGACAGCACCATTAGCAGTGGCATCATCTGAAAGACTCATTGTCTTAGCCGATGTGCTGCATAGATAACCGAATGATTCACCGGAGGAATTCTTCACTGAAATTGTATATCCACCCTCTGCCGGTGAGAAAGTCAAAATAGCAGCTCCCGAAGGCATCTCCTCTATCACACCGTCTTCAACCACAGCACAAGCGGCAGTGGGATTCATATACTTGCCATTGAGCGTGCAGCTCATCACAGCACCGGCATTTTGCGACACAAGTGCATAACATTCTGAATTGGAAATCTGCTCACCGGGTTGCACCATTACCCATGTCCCCTCTACTCCGGGCTCCGGGTCAGGATTCACCGGGTCAGGTATTACCGGATCCGGATCTACCGGGTTCGGGTCTACCGGGTTCGGAATAACCGGTTCTGACGGCTCATAATTGTCGTTATATTTAAACCCTTCATTCTGTTTGTTTCCCCAGATATATTCCGCCAAATCCGGACAATCGATAAAGGGATTGCGGTTACCCTGAATCTCATATATTGCTTCATTACGGTTAATCTCTTTGGTATCTACCGGGTCAAGGCGCGACCATTCAAGAAGAAGTTCCCAAGCCCAAGGACGGAAAGATGGATAGGATGAACCGTCAAACATATAATTGCGGTCAGATGAATCCTTAAGCCAATTAATATCATCATAAATTGTGAAGATATACATAAAGGCACGAGCCATATCCCCCTTATAAGCATCACATGGTTCATATACCCAGGGAGCATTACCCGAAGCACCTGAGGCAGGTTTGCCCACTTTGGTCACACCGTTATCTTGTTTTACACCCTTACTTGTCACATGAACCGTCATAACATATCCAAGAGGATAGTTGGATTTCCAGTTGTTAGCTTCAGCGTCGGATGGATTGAGGTGAAAAAGATCCTTATAAGCATCATTTTTAGTTCCGCCCCACCATGAATTAGCCACTGAATGTTCAATATTCATACCGGGATGTCCGGAAGATACAAGCACCTCATCAGGTGAATACATATCCCACCAAACCTCTTTACCGTCCACAATTCTGGTATCCGTCTTGCTGAACGCCTTCCATGTTTCATTTCCATAAGAAATCACCTTATGGTTTCTGGCCACTTTTTTTGCGGCATCCTTCAATTCACCCTTATTTTTCCCTTCGAGAGACGAATAATAACCCGCAGGAACAGCGGCAAAGCCAATCAGCGCTGTCAGCGCCAATGAGGCAGTTAATTGCATTCGCATTTCTAAAAAAGTTGTTATTTTGTTGTTGTTTTAGCTGTTATAAAAACTCTTACTTTGCTCGAGTTTTTACAAAATGTTTCGCAGCACGGTAAGTTTTAGTTATTTCACAATCACCTTACGGGGCGGGCGAGAATTGGAAGTGACTATATACAGACCGGCCGGCAAGGAAATCATAGTTTGACCTCCGGCTTTATCAAATGAAGCCACACAGCGGCCGCTCAAGTCGAATACCGCCAGATTGGTAAGTTCGGAAGGGGAAAGCACATTGATGTAACCCTCACCACCGCATACGATATACATATCCTCAACTGCTTCTTCCACATCACCGGACTTCTTAACTGTCACTTTTACGTCATCAAGGCAATATGTTGCGGAATTGTTGTTGCCTCCTTTTTCTGAATAGTATTTAAATCCGACATACACAGCCTTACTATCGTGAGGAATCTCTACGTTGCCCGAAAGCATCCAGTCGCTGTAAACCGGCTTCACACCTACGGAGTTTGGCGTACATATATTTGCATCCAATTTTGTCAATGTGGCAGTTCGGGGATCGGAAGTTGACATTGCATATGCCTCCAGATATGAGTCCTCCACTCCATAAGCACCTTGTGTGCGGAATGTAAGTATCATATCATCATCCTCTGCGGCTTGCAGAGCAGGTGTTATGAGCCAGAATTCATACGGACCGCCTGTTTCCGTCCCTTTGTAAGCACTTGCGGCTGCATATTGATTCCCGTCAAAGGAAGTGGTGTACCATCCCTTCAGAGAGCCTGAAACAGCGTCATTCCACCATCCCTCAGCCTCCACTCCGGAGATACTGCTGACATTGTCGAAATTCATATCGAGAATCACATCGGAGCCGGGGGTGGGAGGTGTCGGAGGATTAACCGACCCACCATTGTTGACACTGTAAGGAGTACCGGATTTTTCACCCCATATATAATGACAAAGGTCAGGAAGGTCAATATAGGGATTACGGTTTTTCTGAATTTTATAAATCGCCTCGTTGCGTGAAGCCTCTTTCTCATCTACGGGGTCATTGTCGCTCCATTTCAAAAGAAGTGTCTTTGCCCAGTCTTTAAACATCAGCTCGGAACCTACAGTGTACATCCAGTCATAATTTTCTTTCCAGCTGATGTCATTGTATACTGTAAAGATATACATGAAGGCTCTTGCAAAGTCTCCCTTATATTCCGTAGGCGGTTCATAGACCATGGTGTTGCCACCTCCCTGGCCGGATACAGGATGGCCTACTGATGTAACTCCGTTAGTCCAGGTAGGATTACCGGAGATTTCACCTAAGGGATAATTGGCCTTGCGGTTGTTGGCCGTGGCATCTGAGGGATTAAGGTGAAAGAGATCCTTATAAGCATCATTTTTCGTTTTTCCCCACCATGAATTGGCCACTGAATGTTCGATATTCAGACCTGCATGGCCGGAAGATACATATACTATCTCGTTGGAGTACATATCCCACCATGCTTCTTTCCCATTGACCATCTTGACGTCAGTTGTTTCAAAAGCATCCCATGTATGGTCACCATAAGAGATTACAGTATGGCGAGCCACAATATTCTTTGCGGAACGCATTAGATCAACACCTGTTTTGCCATCAAGGGAGTTATAATAACCCGAAGGATAGTCGGCATAAGCTGCCAAGGCGGGAAGCACCAAGGCTAATGCCATTATATGATTTTTATTCATTTATTTGGATGTTTAGGTATTATGGTATATTATCTAATCAAAGTTTTGAGCGGAACAGAGTAATCGCCTCCGGAGATTATATATACTCCGGCCGGAAGTGCGATAAATTCTCCACCGGGAACATTTTCACGGCTCAACACAAGAGTTCCGGTAAGGTCAAACACACGCAATGATTTGCATGGACTGTCAGTCAGCACGATAAACCCTCCCGGTACTGTTCCTATGGCGAGCGGCAAATCTATATTAACACCTATCACCGAGTTGTTGGTATCCACGGTGATCGAGTTGGAACTTGCCGATAGATATCCCAAGCGAGAGGACTGCACCGAATAACTTTCCTTAACGTTAGGGTCGCAATCTTCTATTACGAGTGAATTTGTTTCGGCCACAAGGGTAGATGCTTGCGGACCTTCGTCTGTGTAACGCACACGAGTCAAGACATAATAATCCACAACCTCCGGGGCCGGGTCCCAGTTGGCGGTATATTCATTTTCCGAGATATTGGTAGCCTCGGTAGCTGTCAGCTGTGTCAACGTGGGTACAGCAAGAGCCTGACCCTGTAGTTTTACTGCCACATCCTTACCTAATGCCAGACCTCCATCGTATAGTTGAAGGGTAGCCTCATGTGTCCCCAGCGAAGTAGGCTGATAGAACACTTGAACGGTATATACATCGGTGCTGTTAATTTCAGCAGCTGAGATAGTAGTTTTTTCAATGCTGAATTGATTACGATTCGTTCCGGTGATACGGAGTGTGAGAGGGGAAGTCAAATTGGAAGCGTCAATTTCAAGGCCTCGGGGATTGACAGATCCTACGGCAGTTTCACCGAAAGAGAGTGCCATGCCATTGAATGGGCGGATAATGGTAGGTTCTCCCGTAATCGGAGGAGTAATATTACCCCCCTGTTCGCTTATACGGAAAACTTCCGATGTGCGCGTACCCCATATATATTCCGCGAGCTCAGGGAAGTCAATAAACGGATTTCTGTTACCCTGCTGAGAATCCACACCGTTATTTCGGTCAATCTCCTTTTGATCCACGGGGTCAAGACGAGACCATTGCAAGAGCATTTCATAAGCCCATGGTTGGAGAGTAGGATAAGACTGTTTACGGAACATATATGGATATACCCAGTCGAGATCATCATATACCACGGCCATATAGAAAATACTTCTCGCAAAGTCACCTTTGTATTCATCGCCGGGTTCAAACACTCTGCCGGAGCCACCTCCATAACCTGTTTTGGCCGGACCCACTTTGGACAATCCATTGTTGAAAGAAGGGGCGTCTGTAATACCAAATGGGTAGTTGGATTTGGCCTGATTCGCAGAACCGTCAGAGGGATAAAGATTCCACAAATCGGTATAAGCCGGTGTGTATTCCACATCTCCATCCTTTTTCCACCATGATTTGGGGATAGAGTGCTCTCTTTGCATCCGGTTGGCCGAAAAACTGGAGTTCGGTGTCTGGTTTGAGCGTATCAGATAAATATTATTAGAATACATATCCCACCAACGTCTCGAACCATTGACAAGGTCGGGATAAATATCAGTGTATTGCCAATAGACAGGAAGATCGGTATATCCCAAACGCATGTGTTCGCTCACACATTCCTTGGCGGCAACCTTGAGAGCCTCGCGCTGCTTCCCCTCCATTTTGTCATAATATCCCGGTTTATATTGAGCCAAACCGGCAAAGGTGCCCCAAAGGGCTAAAAGACATAGTATAATTTTCTTCATAGACTCAGATTTTTTACATTAACAAAAAAATGGTTTGTGAAAAATTTGAAGGTACTGAGTATGCCCATCAAGACTCACACTATATATAAAAAGTCCTAAAGACTGCTTATGTTCAAATTTAATTCCTAATTCCTGTTTCCTAATTCCTGTTTCCTAATTCCTGTTTCCTAATTCCTGTTTCCTAATTCCTAATTCCTAATTCCTGTTTCCTAATTCCTGTTTCCTAATTCCTAATTCCTAATTCCTGTTTCCTAATTCCTGTTTCCTAATTCCTGAGAGAGGGGATGAATCCCGCCATAAGACAAACTTATGGCGGGATTATTAAAAATAATTATTTATTAGTCTATGAACTTATATTCAGTGACTGCATCAAGGATACGAGTTCCGTAACCCTTGTTGATATTACCTTTGAGCTTTACATGCTTGAGATAAGCACCGGGAGCGGCGCGAAGGCCAAGTTCGGTACGGACATTACTTCCGCTACGGAGTTTAACCGGAATAGCTGTAGTAAGCGATTTAGAATCGGCAGAAGCACCGAGAAGCAAGTTGTTGTTATTGTATCCGTCGCCTGATGTATCATCACCAGCCATAACGTTGGTCCATTGGCAACCTGTGTCGAGACTACCGCCATAGATATAACCTACAATCCAACCTTCCACCCAGACATTGTCTTCAGTGAAAGTAGCTGCAGTACCTTGCACGTATGCTATTGTATAGGGGTCTTCCTCTGTTCCGCTACCTGTTTGTGACGGAGTGGGAGGAGTGACCGGAGTAGAGCCTTGGTCAGAACCAAGTTCAAATTCGGAAACACCACCGGTAGCCGGCTCAACACCTGCCATGCCGAGCATATTTTCAAATTTACCCGATACACTGAGAGTCTTTCCGTAAGCTCCGGGATTGTCAAGGAGGTTGACTGTAGAACGGAGTGCGCTGCCCTGATTGAGGTTAACCACCATACAGAGTTTATAATCTTTACATTCTGCATTGGGAGCAATCACCACGTTGTTGTCACGTTCAGCATCCTGGCCCCAAATGATTTGGTCATTGTCGGTAACTGCGGTAACACCGGCTTTAACCGAACCGACCACAACACCTTTCACCCAACCGGAACCACCGTCTGCCATTTTCTCAATAGCTTCCTCGATAGTGTAAGGATCTTCACGATTACCTTTGGAATCGAAGATGACATCGCGAGTGGAGCGGAGCAAAAGTTGCCATGTGCCGTTATAGTATGAAAGGAGACCTCTTACAGTGCCTACACCTTCCGGAACTATCTGATTATAGAAAGTGGAATAACCGGATGTGCGGACAATAATTGAGGATGTTCCGTCAGTTATAGTACGGTTTACACCGCTGCTCTGATATTCTGAATAGGGAAGTTCGCCGCCGTCTACAAAAGATACGTTGCGGAATTCCACCAACTGGCTTGACATCTCAAGAATACCTTCAGCTGAAGTGGGGAGCTGAGCAGGCGTCATTACGGTGCAATAGAGGGAATTTTCGGGTCGGGTTGAGCCAAATTGAATATAATCTACATTTTGGTCGGGAAGCCCGTTTTTCTGTACTTGGTGCTCGAATTTCTCTGCAGTCATGAATGATACCTGGAAAGTACCATTGTAAACACCGAGACCACCAATCTGCACCAATCCGGCGTATTTGCCAAGGTAAAGGCCGGTAACGTCAAGCACTATCTCTTGTCCTACACGGTATTCATTATACATCGAGAGCTTTCTGATGGAAAGCGTGATTGCATCAGTTCCGTCTTGGATGTAAAGGGCCTGATAAATGTTACCGGATGCGTCGGAAGAAATTACACGACCTTTAATGATGTAGTGTGTAGAGACGTCCGGATTAATTTTACTGATGTACTCGGCCATCATCGATTCATCGGGAACAACTCCGTCAACAGCAGCCGGAGCTTTGTTTACATCGGCTACGTTGACATACCCCTGCTCCTTGTCGAGCATCAACAATGCGAAATTCTCATCGCTTGAGGCCTTGGCTGCAAGGTTTTTCAACTCTGCAATCGTCATATTAGCCTGCATGGTAGCTTGGGGCACTTCGAGAGCCGGAGTGTCCATATCGGCCTGACAGCTTCCCAAGGAAGCAGTCAGAGCGATTGCGGCACAGTATGCTATATTTTTTAGAATTTTCATCGTATTCTGTTATAAAATGATTGTGTTAACTTTTTGACACTCACTCTGCTTTTTCACCCGTTACCACGAATGAGTCTACTTCGAGCGTACCGGCTATGGTAGAAGTGGATTGATAATTGAATCCAATCTGAATCTTCTTGCCGACGTATTCTGTCAGATCGACATCACCGCTGCTGACGTAAGTGAATGAAGTGCCTTCCGGATAAGTGATACCCTCGATTTTACTCCATTCGCCTCCCTCTACGCGGATATAAGCTCCGGTCATATTCAACAAATTTTCACGGGTGGTGAAATAATTGCCGGCCCAACGCCAGTTCACTTCAGCGGAAGTATATCCGTTCAGATCAATTTCCGGAGAAATGGCCCATGCGTCAGTCTGGTAACGAGAACCGCTGTAATATCCGGAGGCTACAATACCATAACGGGTATCCACTTTCCATACGAAATTGAGTCCGGCGGGAAGAGTGCCGTCTTCAAATGTGAACCCGCACGCATCGCCCGAAGCGAAGTCTGACTGATAAATTGCCGGTTTCTCCTTAATTCCTACAGGACCGAAATTATACAGAGTTATGGATTTTATACCACCATTATTGGAGAAATAACGTTCGTTATTGCATTTGAGAGTTACCTGTTTGCCCAGGTTTTCCGGATTGTCCTGAAGATTGAGGGCGTCACGGGCGTCACCGGTCAAAGCCACGGGGACACATTTCTGCCAGTCAGTCTCATTAGGATTAACAGCCATAAGGATGTTGGATGTCAAAGTGGCATTGGCATTGAATGTGCAGGTTTTTTCATCCATTGCAAAATTGTCACCGCTGGTGTCAATCCATCCAACGATATATCCGGTGACCCAAATACCGTTACCCTTACCGCCATTGGCAAGTTGTGATGTACGATATGGGTCGTCCCATTGGCCGGTACCGAGACCGCCTTCGGGAAGAACCACAGGAGGTTGTGCAAAGTCATCGTTGCAGGCCACAAAAACCAGAGCCATAAGAAGCAACGACATATATGATGCTATTTTCTTCATTTTCAAGATATTGTTTATTTACAACACATCAGAAGCGTATACCGACATTTACAAATACTCGGATGCCTTGAGCGTAGTAATATTTGTTGGGGAACTTGTTGACGCTGTAGTTGGTATAATCGAATTTACCCTCTTGATAACCACCGGTCTGGATGTTGCGGTTATTGAGGACATTGTTGACGCTGACGTTGAAATTGACAGAACCGAACTTGGTATAAATCAATTTACCGATTGAGAAATTAAGCACGAAAGCGTTTTTGAGTTTGTCCTGATGAGTAATCTCGCTGATTTTTTCTTCAAGAGCCTGTTCCATAGTCTGGCCGGGTTGCGGCACTACTACTGTATAAAGTTCAGGCATCTCTTCGTGACGTGAAGGTGCAAGGTCAATGTAGTTGTCACCAAACCAGTTGGCGTTGATACCGATAAACCACTGTTTCGGAGCAGCCCAGTCGAGGCCGATAGAGTAAGCCTGCTGAGGAGTGCCGCTCAGATAGTAGTTTTTGAGGTAAACTCGACGGGTGACATCTTCCATAGCACCATTTTCGTAAGAACGAACCCCGAGAGGATTGTTCTTGTAGTTGTATCGAGCATAGGTGCCTGCAGCCGAAAGGGTAAGTGAGGGGAGAATCTTGTAAGAAAGACCGAGTTCGACACCTTTATATTCAGTCTCGATACCTGACATTGAATAGTTCATGAAGGTATTGAGCTGATAGTCATAGAAACCGGGGCAACGTTTTGTTCCGTCCCATACATGAGTATAGAATCCTGTGATGCTACCGCGGAAGCGAGCATAATTCCATACATAAGAGAGGTCGCCGGAGATATATCGTTCAGACTTAAGACCTGTCATTGAAGTGTCTTTAGTTCTGGGCGAGATATAGGAGTTATCGGGGAGCGGGGCGCGGTTACCGAAAGCACCGTGAATTACGAAATAGTTACGTCCGTTAATCTTATAGGTGGCACCGGCTTTAATCGAAGCGTTGTCAAAGTTGTGACGTTTACCTGCACCGTATGAGTTTTCGGGAGCACGGCCGTTACGCATCTCACCATGGCGGAAGAATGATGTATAGCTCATGTCAAGACCATAGTTTATGTTCCAGTGAGCTGTGTTAATCTGATTCTGCAACCATACGTTGGCTATATAGGAATAGATGTGATAGTCATAACCGAAGACATCACCTTCTTTTACGTGGCGGTTGGGGTTGTTAAGGTCATTCTGGAGGATGTCAGTATTTCCGGGGAAGTCGCGCTCTGAGAAGTTGTCTACGTCGCGCCAGTATTCTCCACCGAGCAGATTGTTGACAGTCTTGTAATATCGAGCGTCGGTATAATTGAAGCTGACACCGCCTTGGAGAGTCATGTGGTCAGAGAGTCGATGGTCAATATATGAATTGAACATCCAGGAAGCAAAGTTGCTGTGACGATTTTCAAGGATGTAGGTAGAGTGTCCTACAAGAGATGGGTCACGGTCAAAAGTTTCACGATTCTGGAGGTTGGTCTGATATAGGTTATCCCAATCAATTTGGCGGAAATGTTTGTCATTGCGCCAAAGGTCGGTGTAATATTCATAATTGGCCATATTTGCTTCATAGACGGGCTGCATGATACCGGTATTGCCGAAATATCTGTCAGCCGGGTCTACATAGTAATTACTCCAGGCGTTGTCGGGATTATAATATGAGGGGAGATAACGGTAATAGTCGGGGCGCGGGTCAGCAGCTTGATACCAGTTGAGGGCAGAAGAAGAGTAGCGGCTCATCTGGAATCCGATACCGGTATTTACTGTAGTCCCCATACGAGGTTTCCAAATCCAGTTCAAGAGAGCTGAAGGTGAATAGGTATTGACTACGCGTGCACTTTTCTTTTTCCCGTCGAGGTAACCCCATGAAGGGTTATAGAGGTTGGAGCCTGCAAGGTCGTATGATTCTTGAGTAGCGGCACCGTTGGAAGCTCGTTGAGTCGGTGCACCCCAAGTGGTAAGGTTCAGAGAGTGTTTGTCGTTGAATATTTTCTGAACAGAGAGGGCATAACCGATAGAATTGTAGAAAGTACCTTCCACTACACCTTCCGGAGCATATCTTCCGATTATAGAAGCTGAGAATGCCCATCCGTTTTTGTTGACGCCGCTGTTATATTGCAACATGGCGCGCATCATGTAGTTGGAGTTGGTATAAGAGATATTACCACGGAATCCGGGAGCATATTCGGAGGCATATGTAGTGAAATTTGAAGCACCACCTACACCGCCGAATCCATAAGAAGCTGCATCGAGACCCGGATCAACGGTTTTGGATCGGAAAGCTGAGGATGTCATACCACCGAGTCCGGAATAGTTGAAACGGCCTCTCATGGAGTCGTTGAAATAGAATCCGTTGATATAGCCGGCATTCCAATTTTGGTCGTAACCTCTGATACGGAAACGCATTACTGAGAAATTGTAGTTTGCCGTCTGGTAATAGACATTGTCATTTGCACCTTGTATGGTACCTACAGACTGCTGAGCGCTTTCATCCTCGAGGATAAGTTCCTCATCAAAGATGTTGTCGTCAGTGTTGAGATTGTTGGCGTCAAATCCCGATATATCCATCTTGATTGTACCGAGGTCTTTGACAATACCATTGACGATATCGACGTCGATGTATTGGTCGGCATAACCATCGGCCATGATTTCGAGTACGTCAGTACCGTATTGGGCATTAGTGATAGTGAATAGGCCGTCAGCTCCGGTCATTACGAAGATGCCTTGATCTCGCAGGAGGATATTTGCTCCGGCGATGGCTTGGCCCGTGCGAGCGTTTACCACCGTGCCTTTAAGTCCTGTCTGGGCGAGGACCGGAAGCGCGAAGGCAAGCATTAGCAGAACTAAACATTTAATTCGCATGATGATATAGTTTATTTTCTTAATTTATGCTTAGAGCTTGAAAAAAAATTTGCAATAAGATTATTCCACTACTTTGCGTAGATATATTTCTGTGGGAAGGTGGTCGGAATATCCATCCATCCACACACCGCCGGAGTAGGTACGGAGAGTGTAACCTTTATACTGTCCGGTGGTTTGAAGCAGGAATGGTTTGTTGAGCACTTCCGCTTTATAGAACTTGAGTTTTGAAGCTCCTTCGGGGAGGAGGTTGTAATTGACGATAATCTGGTCAAAGAGGTCCCATCCACCGCGATAGATATATGAGCCTATACCATCGTCAAGTTTCTGCCAGAAGGGATTGAAGAAACCTCCTTTGGTCACTTCATTCTCTTTCTTTTTGGCGTTGAGCACTTGAGCGCAGGATTTGTCGGAGGGATCATCGTTAAGGTCACCCATCACAACAATAGCCATTGACGGGTCAATGTTCAATAGGGAATCAGCGATTGATTTGGTGAGGCTTGCTGCAGCTTCACGCAAGGGAGATGACTGTTCCTGTCCACCATATCGTGAGGGCCAGTGGTTTACGATAATTGCTATTCTTTGTCCACCCATCAGACCGACTACGCACATTTGGTCGCGTGTTTTGAAATACGGCTTGTCGGGTATGTTCAGAGTATGGTTGGTTACTTTGAGGAGCTTGAATTGTTTCGGGTTGTAAAGGAGACCCACGTCGACACCGCGACGGTCGGGTGAATCATGATGCACCACCTGCAGGTTCCAGTCTGCAATTGATTTTTGCTTGACAAGGTCATTGAGTACAGTGATGTTTTCAATTTCCGAGACACCAATTACAGCGGGGCCGTTAGGTGTTACCGGAGTGGTCATCTGCGAGATGGCGTATGAGAGCTTTTCGAGCTTTTTCCAATACTTGTGTCCATCCCATTGTCTTTTCCCTTTGGGGGAGAATTCAAGGTCGTATTTGCCGTTGTTGTTGATTGTGTCAAAGAGGTTTTCAAGGTTATAGAAGGCCACACCGAAAGTCTGGTACTTCTTACCTTCACTCTTTGCATTTACCGACGAGGGGGTCACGAGGCAGCAAAGCACCACGAGAGCGACAGCGGCTACGGCAAGGCGTGCGAGTTTTTTCATATATTTGACAGTTATATTTTTATCAGAAATATTTCACTTCCGAGCCTTCCATGGCAGAAAGAAGTGAATTTGCCAGGCTGCTGGCACCGATTCGGAAGAGGTCGTGGCAGAGCCATTCGTCGCCAAGTATCTCTTTGACCACGGTATAATATTTTACTGCATCATCGGCTGTACGTATACCTCCGGACGCTTTGAATCCCACTTTTCGGCCGGTGAGTTCATAGTATTCTTTGATGCATTGACACATCACGTAAGCGGCTTCGAGGGAAGCACCGGGGTAACCTTTCCCGGTAGATGTCTTGAGGAAATCGGCTTCGCTCCAGAGGGAAAGCACGGATGCCTCCTTAATGGCGCGGGCTGTTTTAAGAGCACCGGTTTCAAGAATAACTTTGAGCTTTGCGTCTTTAATGGTGTGTTTCTGTTCGATTATTTCGTCAGTAAGGCTTTCAAAATCACCGTCAAGATACATCCCGACATTAAAAACGATATCCACCTCATTGGCGCCGTTCCCTACGGCAAGTGCGCAATCTGCCACTTTGACGGCAGTGAAGGTCTGGGATGAAGGGAAACAACCGGCTACGACAGCAACGCTTACTCCGGGCACATCAAGATGAGTGCTCACCACTTCGGCAAAGTTGCTGTAGGTGCATATCGCAGCTACATTTTTATATTGAGGATAGTCATTGTCAAAATCATTGACGCGGCTCGTGAATTTTGCAACCGATTTTACACTGTCTTCAGTGGAGAGTGTAGTGAGGTCAATGGAGGAAAAGCAGAATTGATAGACTTCCGGAGTGTGATATTCGGGAGCTTTCTCCAATATTTTTGCAAGTCCTTCAGCGACAGTCTCATCTGAACCTGTCACTTTACTATCGGCCAACGCCTTGCGGTATCTGTCCATTTCCATAATAAATCTGAATTAAGGTTAATAATCTAAGATTGCTGCTATGCAAATATATTACTAACAATCAATCACTTATCCAATACAACCCAATATATTTATGTAAATTGGGGCAATATCGGAAAGCAAAAATACAAAAAAATTCTCATACCCAAAAATCAAAATATTGTTAAATATTAAAAATCTGTTCTTAAACATATTCTTTGAAATTCAAGTTTCTCAAGCTGCGGGGCAACTTGAGAAACTTGAGGTTTATGGTTTATGGTTTATGGAACGTCGTTGAGTTAAATTTTTCGATAATTTTCTAACCTCTAACCTTCAACCTCCTAACTTTTCGCAAGTTAAAGCTTGCGAAAGTTGAGTTTATAGTTTATGGAACGCCTACGAGTTAAAACTATAGGTTGTTTTTCTAACGTTTATTTCAATCCCATTCTCGTTGATATTGGTGAAGCCAAAGACAAAACAGGTCAGCGTCATGATATTCGTTGATTTTATTAACCAAAACTGAAATAGCATATAGCACATTCGTTTTTATTTGTACGATTCAATATTTTTCTTTAATTTTGCAACCGAAAAGCCCTCGATGATTATGGTGAGTATCTAATCGGGGTGTGGAAGGTTAAGTAACTCTAACTAAGAGTTACTTAGGTTTTCTACTTTTCTGTGGAATTGTTTGATGACAACAATGACCGGAACATATCGCTATTCAAACCTCCTTTTGTGCCGTAAGACAATAGAAAAGGAGGAATTTAAGAATTATATCGACTTAAATTTTGGTTCACCGTTGTTGTTGTGCAACAATCGTAAAATAAGCATTTTACAATATGCTATTTTCTGAATTTGTTGCAACACGGCTTAATAACGTCTCCTGCCGAACCATCGAATACAAGGCGATAACGTCATTCCTTAAATCTATTCGAGGTTATGAAGATATGTCGGTAGAAAACCGGATGTGTATCTGGATAGCCGACATGATAGACCGGGGACTTACCTTATCAAGCCGACAGCGATATATCAAGAAGCTGAACACAATCTACCGTGAATATTGCGAAGAGAATGGCATAGCCGATAATTCCTTAGACGGCATAAAAGAATTGCGAGACCTTGATTGTAGTGCCGATACCAATCAACTGCACACTGAACTTTCCAAGATAGAAAAGATATTCGACGTTATCCTCACTGATGCAAAGTCAAGACCGGAATTGGCTGTTTTCCTCTATCTGCTGTTTAATGTATCAACAGATATTGATAACATTGTTACTCTGACGACAGAAGAATACAAGCCGGAATTTGCCCAACTTGACGACATTATAAACACCGAAGATTTCCATCACAGCCGAAAATATGTTTTTGACCTGAAACAGAGTCGCAAACGGACACCTCAACTCGTTAAAGAGGTATTATTCGGTATTGACTTGTATCTTCGCATGAAGGGTATAAGCTTTGAAGACTGCCTCACTACCAAGACAATTTTGGCATTGTGGACACTGAAAGCAAGGAATATCGGAGTTAGACTCTCGGACATAAAACAGATCCTTGGTGTAATACCGGAACAGTTTGAATACCTGCGATTCATTCAAGGTACGGAACTATCTGTAGAAGAAGGACTCAAGATAAAACATCGCGTAGCGGAAGCATTCTCTCCATCGGGAAAACGTTGGTATGCAATGAAAGTCAGACGTGGTTTCGACTTTGACAAGTTTCGGAAACAAATCAAAACGAGTTGCAGCGAGTTTTATGACAAAGGAACACTCTTTTATCCACAAAAGCATGAGATTAGCAGAGTCGGCAATAAAATAGTTACTGAAAACGTCCCCGTCATCACGGATGTTGTATTCCTCCATCTCCGCCCCCGTCATATAAAGAAAATAGAAACCATTATCCGGACAGAGAACATCGGATGGTTCTTCCGCAACGCCAATAATGGAGACAGCGACTATTCGGTGATTGACTCTAAAAGTATGGCCCTATTTGAGCGAATGATAGGGATATTCACACCGGATATAAAAATAGAACTGACACCCGAAATGCCGTTAGGAATCGGCCGTGAAGTGATAATAACGGGTGGCATAATGTCGGGTTATAAAGGTAAGATTTACGATATCAAAGAAGGCACGGATGTAAGACAAATCTACATTCGTCTCTCCGAGAAATACTCCATCAAGGCCGAAGTCACCGTCGAAGAATTTTACGTCCGCCCTATAGACCGCGCCCACGCCCTCAGTCCGAAATTCTGAAGACACCCGGACCAATGTAATCAGACATCCGGATATAACAAACGTATAATACCGCAATATCTTAACTTGCAAGAAATTACAGAATTTACAAAACAAGAGCGAATACGATTTCACTCTATAAATAGTTATAATCAACAAAAATGAAAGGAATAGTGCTTGCCGGTGGATCCGGCACACGTCTTTATCCTATTACAAAAGGAGTTAGCAAACAATTGCTACCTATCTTTGATAAGCCGATGGTGTATTATCCCATTTCCACACTGATGCAGGCCGGGATTCGGGATATCCTCATAATTTCCACACCACAGGATTTGCCGGGATTCAGGCGGCTGCTTGGCGACGGGTCAGACTATGGTGTGAAATTCACATATGCTGAACAACCCTCTCCGGACGGACTCGCCCAGGCATTTATCATTGGAAAAGAGTTTATTGGAAGCGACACTGTATGTCTGGTTTTGGGTGACAATATTTTCCATGGTGCAGGATTTTCTGATATCTTAAAAAAAGCTGTAGAGGCCGCTGAAAAGAATTCAAAAGCAACGGTTTTTGGTTATTGGGTAAATGACCCGGAAAGATACGGAGTTGCAGAGTTTGACAGCAATGGGAATTGCCTATCAATTGAAGAGAAACCGGAACACCCGAAAAGCAATTACGCGGTTGTTGGTCTTTATTTTTATCCTAACAAGGTAGTTGATGTGGCAACTTATATAAAGCCTTCAGCTCGAGGTGAGCTTGAAATCACTACCGTTAATCAAGAGTTTCTGAGAGATGGCGAACTTATGGTGCAGACATTACCAAGAGGTTTCGCATGGCTTGACACAGGTACACACGATTCGCTCGCCGAAGCTTCAATTTATGTAGAAGTATTGGAGAAACGCCAGGGACTAAAAATCGCTTGCCTTGAAGGCATCGCATATCGTCAAGGCTGGATTGCAAAAGAGAAGATGATAGAACTTGCACGCCCAATGCTAAAAAATCAGTACGGTCAGTACCTGATGAAGGTGATAGACGAAGTGGAGCGAACCGGTGCTAAAAATCTCGACTAAGATATGGAAGTTATCAAAACAGATATTGATGGGGTGGTCATCATTGAGCCTCGTGTCTTCAAGGATTCGCGCGGTTACTTCTTTGAAAGCTATTCTAAGCGCGAATTCGATGAAAAAGTACAACCTGTCAACTTTGTTCAAGACAATGAATCAATGTCCACTCGCGGAGTGATGCGAGGCCTCCATTTCCAGCGTCCTCCATACACACAAAGCAAACTTGTCCGTTGCGTCAAAGGTCGTGTACTTGATGTGGCCGTCGACATACGCAAAGGTTCGCCAACTTATGGCAAGCATGTAGCTGTGGAATTGAACGAGGATAACCACCGCCGGTTCTTCGTTCCCAGAGGTTTTGCCCACGGATTCGCAGTGCTGAGCGACACGGCTGTGTTTCAGTATAAATGCGATAACTACTACCACCCGGAGGCCGATGGGGGTATATCGATAGCGGATGAATCACTTGGCATAGATTGGAAGATTAATCCCGAAGATGCAATCTTATCTGAGAAAGACACGAAACATCCCGTTCTGAAAGATTTTGACTCTCCATTTGATATGAACGTAAATCTCTACGAAAAATGAACGTATTGATTACAGGCGCTAATGGACAATTGGGCAATTGTATGCGTAATGCCGCCCAAGTCTCTAAAGACAACTATATCTTTACTGACTTAGCGGAGCTTGATATAACCAATGCTGACGCCGTTGCAGAACTGGTGAAAGATAACGATGTCAATGTTATCGTCAACTGCGCTGCCTATACAAACGTAGATAAAGCAGAAGATGATGTAGCATTTGCCGAGAAACTCAACGCAATAGCCGTTGACAATCTTGCTCAGGCAATCAAAGCAAACAATGGAACACTGATACATATTTCTACAGATTATGTATTCGGAGGCTCATTAGGCAATACACCTCGCACAGAGAAGGAGCCTGTCAATCCAACCGGTGTTTACGGCATGACCAAACTACATGGCGAGCAAGCCATAGAAGCAAGCGGTTGCAAAGCTTTGATTTTCCGTACCTCATGGCTTTATTCCGAGTACGGCAAAAACTTTGTCAAGACGATGCTTAACCTCACATCCGCCAAGCCGGAATTAAAAGTCGTATTTGATCAAGTAGGCACTCCCACATATGCACAAGACCTTGCCGATGCGATTTATGATATAATTGAGAATCGAAAATTTGAAGGCAACGATGGTATCTACCATTTCTCCAATGAAGGGGTCTGCTCATGGTATGACTTCACCAAAATGATTGCAGAAATAGCAGGTAACACCAAATGCGACATCCAACCCTGCCACAGCGACGAATTTCCCTCGCCTGTGACTCGACCCTCATACTCCGTTCTCGATAAAACAAAATACAAGCAAACTTTCAGTCGCAAAATCCCATACTGGATTGATTCACTGAAGAATTGCATCCAAAACCTGAAAGCTAATGAAGCGTAATATACTCATAACCGGAGGAGCCGGGTTTATAGGCTCGCACGTAGTAAGGCTGTTTGTCAACAAATATCCGGAATATCATATTGTTAATCTTGACAAATTAACATACGCCGGCAACCTTGCCAATCTCAAGGACATTGAGAACAAACCCAACTATACCTTTGTCAAAGCCGATATTGCCGACCTTGATGAAATGCGTCGCATCATCAAAGAATATAAAATCGATGGCATAATCCATCTGGCAGCTGAAAGTCACGTTGATCGTTCAATAAAAGATCCATTTACATTCGCCCGCACAAACGTAATGGGCACATTGTCTTTGCTTCAGGCGGCTAAAGAATACTGGGAATCATTGCCGGAAAAATACGAAGGGAAGCGATTCTACCACATTTCTACAGATGAAGTATATGGTGCTTTAGAGTTGACAAACCCTGAGGGAATTGAATCGCCTTTCACAACAACCGCCTCATCAGAACATCACCATGCCTACGGCACGGAGTTTTTCGTGGAGACAACCAAATACAATCCTCACTCCCCATACTCAGCATCCAAAGCATCGAGCGACCACTTTGTGCGAGCATATCATGATACATACGGTATGCCGACCATAGTGACAAACTGCTCCAACAACTACGGTCCATATCAGTTCCCCGAAAAACTGATACCCCTATTTATCAACAACATCCGACATCGTAAACCGCTCCCCGTCTATGGAAAAGGCGAAAACGTTCGTGACTGGCTCTATGTTGAAGATCATGCACGCGCCATAGATCTCATCTTCCACAAAGGGAAGATTGCTGACACCTACAACATCGGAGGATTCAACGAATGGAAGAATATCGATCTAATCAAAGTCATAATAAAGACAGTTGACCGCCTCCTCGGCAACCCCGAAGGATTCAGCGACGAATTGATAACCTTTGTTACTGACCGCCTCGGACACGATATGCGTTACGCCATCGACAGCCGCAAACTCCAGCGAGAACTCGGCTGGGAACCCTCCCTCCAATTCGAAGAAGGGATAGAAAAGACCGTCCGCTGGTACCTCGACAACCAATCCTGGCTCGACAACATCACCTCCGGTGACTACGCCCGCTATTACGATGAAATGTACCAATAATTTAGCATAGCAATTTAATGAAAAAGATAATGCTTGTGTTTGGAACTCGCCCGGAGGCTATCAAGATGGCTCCGTTGGTTAAGGAGTTTCAGAAACATCCCAATGAGTTTGAAACAATAGTCTGCGTTACCGGACAGCATCGACAGATGCTTGATCAGGTACTGGAGATATTTGATATTAAGCCAGACTATGACTTAAATATCATGAAGCAGGGCCAAGACCTCTTCGATGTAACGGCACGTGTACTTACCGGAATGCGAGATGTACTTGACGAAGCCAAGCCGGATGTTGTACTTGTCCACGGAGACACCACTACATCTACTGCCACTGCTTTGGCGGCTTTCTATCGTCAGATACCTGTAGGTCATGTGGAAGCAGGACTTCGCACACACAATATATACTCTCCGTGGCCGGAGGAAATGAATCGTCAAATAACAGGACGTATTGCTACATATAACTTCGCTCCGACTCCACTAAGTAGGGAGAATCTTTTGAATGAGAATGTATCGGAAAATAAAATATCAGTCACCGGCAATACTGTCATCGACGCACTATATTGGGTAATCGACAAGATGAAGCATGATGTTAATCTGGATAAAGATCTACAAAAACTACTTGCCGATGCAGGATATGATGTAACTCGCCTTAAAGACGGCAAGAAGTTGGTGCTTATCACCGGTCATCGCCGCGAGAACTTCGGTGACGGATTCATATCTATGTGCAAGGCAATTAAAACTCTTAATGAGAAATATCCAGACGTGGATTTCGTCTATCCTATGCACCTCAACCCCAACGTGCGCAAGCCTATTCACGAAGTATTCGGGGAAAACCTTGAGGGCTTGGGCAACATGTTCTTCATCGAGCCGCTGGAATATCTATCGTTTGTCTACCTGATGGAGAAATCAAACATCGTACTTACCGACAGTGGTGGCATTCAAGAGGAAGCCCCGGGATTGGGCAAGCCGGTTCTTGTTATGCGAGACACCACAGAACGTCCGGAAGCTCTTTCTGCAGGAACGGTAAAACTCGTTGGCACTGACTATGACAAAATCGTAAACGAGGTATCTGTTCTTCTTGATGACGAATCGCACTATCAAGAAATGTCACAGGCCGTAAATCCTTATGGTGATGGTATGGCTTGTGAAAGGATAGTTAGACGTTTAATGTAGGATGGAATATACAGGTAAGAAAATATTTACGTCTTTCATATGGAAATTTCTTGAACGGACAAGTGTTCAATTAACGACCTTTATTGTAACAATTCTTCTTGCCAGAATTTTAACGCCACAAGAATTTGGTGCTGTTGCAATAATAGTAATATTTGTGAATTTGGCAAATGTAATTGTTGAAGGAGGTTTGACAGCTGCCCTGATTCAAAAGAAAGGAACTGATTTAAAAGACTTTTCAACGATATTTGTATCAAGTATTACTTTAGCTATTTTATTATATGTAATTTTATACATGGCATCGCCATTAATCGCTTCATTTTATAATAATTACGAACTTATAGAAACGATGAGATTTTTATCACTCATGATAATCCCATGTGCGATTAATTCGATTCAAAAAGCCTTTGTCTCTAAATATCTATTGTTTAAAGAGATGTTTATATCTTCATTGATTGCAATAGTTGTATCTGGGATTATTGGTATTATAATGGCATTACATGATTATGGCATATGGGCCTTAACAATGCAAGTGGTTGTTAATCAATCTCTGGTTACAATTCTAATGTTTTTTTTAGTACCATGGAGACCTGCATTTCATTTTTCCATTAAGCGGTTTAAACTTTTATTTGATTTTGGTTGGAAAATTTTCTTAACTAATTTTATTATCGCAATTTATGAAGATATTAGGGGGATATTAATAGGAAAGTTTTACAAACCGGCAACTCTAGCATTTTTTGATAGGGGTAAACAGTTTCCCAGTCTCATTATGGGAAATATAAATACTTCGATACAAACAGTTCTTTTCCCTGCATTTTCTGATTCTCAAGATAATGTTGACAAACTCAAGAGAATGATTAAAACGTCATCGCAAATTAGTTGTTTTATTGTTTTCCCGCTCCTTATGTTTTTGGTTATCTCTGCCAAACCTCTTGTAATTTTTTTATTAAATGAAAGTTGGTTGCCATCTGCTCCTTTCATTCAGATATTTTCTATTGCTCTAATATTAATGCCCATTCAAAGCACGAATATGATTGCTGTTAAATCAATGGGTTATAGCAATATTACTTTAAAAATCGAATTTCTAAAAAAAATCATTGAGACAATTATTTTAATAATCTCTTTTCTATTTAATGTTTATGCAGTTGCATGGGGTATTGTATTGTACAATTCTATTTGTCTGTTTATTAATTTATACCCAATCTCTAAATTAATTAATTATTCCATAACAAACCAATTAAGGGATATATTTCCAATATTTATTATTAGTATAATTTCGTCTATTCCATCATATTTTATAAGCTATACACATCTCAACGCTTCTGTGATAATATTATTACAGATAATATTTGGATTAGTTTGTTATGTTTTTCTATCAAGGATATTTCATATAGAAGCCTTTTCTCAATTAACTATAATGCTAAAACAATATAAAAAATTATGTTGATAATTTGCATAATAGTTGTGTTAATTGCTTACATAATTTGTAAGAGTAAATACGACAGCGTTCTTAATCCCGTATTCATCTTTGTGAGTGTTAATATACTGTCATTAACACTATCATTATTACAAGATACTAAATATTCTTATTCTTTTGACTTTTCCATATTGGTTCTCATAATGTTTTGTAGCTTTTTTATGGGAATATTGCTTTTCAGAGGGAAGAGATCTCGTTCTGCTATTAATTCATCATCTTATAATAAATCAAACCTTTTTAATGTTATTTTAATGTTTGGTTTAGTTTATGATGTGTCCGTATTTGCATATTTAGTAAACCTTTTTTCATCTTTTACATTTATTGACTTCTTCATTAAAATGGCAGAAGTCAATGCTTATGTGACTAGTGATTCGTATGCGTCCTCGTGGTATAACTATATAACACCCTTAGGTTTGCCGATATGTCTCTTATCTTATTTTTATTTAAAAAAATTTGGAAAGAATATTTTTATTGTAATTCAATTCATAGCAAGTTTTCTATACTGTCTTTCTACACGACGAGATTCACTATTTAATCTAATAATAATTTTGACTTTTTTTGCTCTTTCTCTGTATAAGGACAAACATACAATTAAAGAATTGTCAAAAAGAATCAAATCTGCATTTCTCATTGCATCAGTTGTAATAGTATTTGTAATGAGTTATACTCAAACATTAATGAACAAGTCTGTAGACAAAAATATAACGGTTTTAAACACAGAACTACCTTCATACCTATCTGCTCCCTATACATATATCTCTTTAAATTACCCATATTTGAACGAAAAGGATTGTGACTTTTTAGAATTTCCGAATCCCCCTTTCATTGCCTCCGGCCGATTAGGTTATATTATTCTAAATCGCATCTTTTCCACAAATTATGATGTTCGTACAAATTTTGAATTGGATTTTTTTGTTCTTGATGAAATGTTTAATACCGCTCCGATTTTATATTATTCATGGCTTGATTTGGGATTTTTATTTCCCTTATTTTTTATGATAATGGGACTTATTTCACAAAAAATGTATGAATATTATAGTTCAGGCAACATATCCCATCGTATAATCAGTTGTATTTGGTATACTTTACTTGCTTTATCATTTAGAAGTTATATTATAATCTTCTTAACAATTTCCCTTTCCTTCTTTTATACATGGATAATTGGCAAAACAATTGTAATGAAAAAATGAAAACAGTTTTAGTTGTCGCATATCATTTCCCCCCGGAAGAAAGTTCTTGCAGCGAAAAAAATTTACGAATTGCAAAAATACTCCTTGATAATGGGTATAAGGTTAAAATTCTTACTAAACCAGGAGAGAATTGGAAATTTAAACATCCCAATTTAAAGATTCTTCGTACCTCTAAGACTGGATTTTTGCATAGGAAGAATTCTTCTTGTTCATCTCAGATATTCATTTCTTCGAACAAAACGCTAAAAAGTTGGATTATAAAAATAGCATCACGCTTAATTATTCCCGATGGCACAATTGATTGGTTTTTTGAAGTCAGAAAGTACTTTAAATGTAATAGAAGCATCTTTAATGATGTTGATATAATTCTTTCAATTTCTTCACCATATAGTGCACACATCATCTCTTACTATATATCTAAACTCACATCAATTCCATTCATATTGTCCTATGGCGATCCATGGATATATGAACCAAAGCGAAAGCGTGGATTTTTTCGTTATCGAATAGAATATGCTTTAGAAAAACGTCTTATTGACAAAAGTTCGGGAGTCCTTTTAATTACTGAATGGAATAAATCCAAGTATTCAGAACTTTATGAAATCTCTAATGAAAAAATTAGCACTTATAATATCGGTTATGATCAATCAGATTGTTTAGACATAAAAGCCTCTCACCATGATAAATTTCATATTGTGTATGGAGGGTCTTTAGATCCGGTTCATCGAAATCCGGAACCGTTTTTAGCAGCCCTAAAAAATATAAGCGGCATAGACGTAAGCATATATAATAGCGATAACAATGCTATTATCTCGTTGATTAGTAAATATGGTATAGAAGATAAAGTTCATCTTTATCCCATCATCAAATCAAGCGACTTTTTCAGACTGTTATACTCCAATGATGCGTTAATTCTATTTGGAAATAAAACTCCGTTTCAAGTTCCCGGAAAGGTATTCACATATATAGCGACAGGCAAAACAATTATCTATATTAAAAACAATGACTTCGATGACGATGGAACAGAGATGGTGCTAAAAAGATATAGCAACTGTATAATAATCAAAAATAATGAAGTCTCGATTAGGGATGGATTGATGAATTATTTTAAAACGTACTCCGATAAACAACAAAACAGAGATAATAAACAATTAGACTTTGAATTTCATAAAACAATGTATCCAATAGTTGAAATGGTAAAGAAAGTTCTTCATGAAGACTAAGATATCTGTTTACACTAAAGGCGGCATTCAGGCAGCGACTACTTACTATAGAATCGTCCAATATCTCAACAAAATTGATTGTCATTATTCGTTAAATACAATGTTGTCTGAATGTATATACAAGAGATATATGCCTGTAAGTAAACAAAACATTATTATTAAGGTAGCAATATTCTTATACATCTACTTTAGAGTACTGTGGCAATTATTACGAGATTTAATTCATAGGCCCGATATACTCATCGTTTCACGAAGATTCATCAATCGTTTTTTTCCAACACCATATAAATTAATACTAAACAATCTTAAACGAAGCGGTACTACCATAGTTTGGGATTTTGACGATAATGTTATCGTTTCGAAGGAACTTACTAAAAAGGGCTTTGATTATATGTCTAATATCGCAAACCATATACTCATAGCATCTCCATATAATATAAATCTCGTTCGCAAACAAAACAAAGACAAAATCATCATTCTTCCAACAACAGACGGTGATATGTTTATTCAATATAATAAAACCGTTCATCAAAGACGATTAGAAAGCTTTAAGGATGAAATACGATTGATATGGGTTGGCACTTCTGTTAGTTTGTGCTATCTAGAGAGAATGGTTGAAGCTCTAATTAATAGCTCAAGCGAAGTTTTATCATTGATAAACCAAAAGATTATAATTACTGTGGTATGTGACAAACCTTTAAATATAAATATAAATATTAATAACGCTATTACAATTCGGAATATTAAATGGGAACGAAATGTTGCCATCAATGAGATGCTTAATAGTCATATCGGAATAATGCCGTTAGAAAATACTGATTTCACAAAAGGTAAGGGTGGATTTAAACTAATTCAGTATCTCTCAGTAGCTCTTCCTATAATTGGATCCTCTGTTGGTATTAATTCAGAAATCATTACGCCGGAGGTAGGGGTGGCAGTAGATAAATTGGATTCTTCCCAATGGGCTGAGGCAATAATGAAATTCGCGATGAATGTTGATAAATGGAACGATTGTTCATTAATTGCTATGGCAAGGTGGCAATCAAATTTCAATTTTGAAGATAATCTAAACTTTTGGAACTCTCTATTATCAAATTGATTTATTCGGTGAGAGAATTTACGCGAAATATTCTAAAGCATTTCAATCAACTAAATATGGATAAGCGATTTTTGCGAGATTGTCTTAAGACAGGCGGAGCGGTAGCGTTCGGCATTGTATATGTGCCTCATCTACTATGCTATTACCTTGCGAGGCGAGCCAAACGACGGCTTATTAAGAGTGATCTGTTGGCCATGAAGCGGCAAATTCATGTGCAGTTGCCGTTCACACTCTTATTGTTGTTTTTTCTGCACAACAATTCGTACTATCGAAGCCTTTTCTACTACCGCATCGGGCCGGTGACCTCTTTGCTTATGGAGTGGTATCGTCCGGGTAACAAATACTTTATCTTCTCCAAAACGACTCGAATTGGAGAGGGATTCTATATGACCCATCCTTACGGGACTATTGTCAACGCCGAATCTATAGGACGAAATTTCAATTGCATTCATCTCATAACGCTTGGAAAGAAGGATAATATCCGTCCCGTGATTGGAGATAACGTCACTGTCGGTGTCGGGGCTATGATTTTAGGCAATGTACACGTGGGGAACAATGTAATTGTCGGTGCCGGAGCGGTTGTGGTAAAAGATGTCCCCGATAACTGCGTGGTGGCAGGTAATCCCGCAAAGATTATAAAGAGACTTGAAATAAATGATTCAAAAATATCCAGCATGGACGCAAAATACCAACTTGCTGATTATCAGCAAATAATTCGGGGGGGGGGGTGCTTAAATCCCATCTTCCGATGTAATGGGTTTATGCCCGCTGATGATGTGATTAACCATTATCAACGAGCATAGACCGATGAACTATAAGAAGATAATCCATCGAGAACCATAAGGCTCAGAATTTTGAATTGGTTCGGGCTACATGACTTTCACACCAGACTCCTTCGATGAGGATCTGGGCAAACACTTCGATATATCGTCGTTTAAGAGATATATCGTCGTTTAAGAGGTTGTTTAAAAATAAATGTTAATGGATTTGGACATAATTTTTGAGGAAATTTCTGTAAGTGAGAAATGAATGTAGCTCTCTACATGATTGACGAATTTGCAGAAATTAACCCAAAAGAAGTCCAAAGACATTGACAATTAAAATATTTTGAGTGAATAAAATTGCTAAATTATTGGTAACAATCAATTTAATTATTTTATAAACGAGTCATTTTAAGTTTAATTATTAAACAACCTCTAAATGAAACAATGCAAAATATTGATTCTGACCAACGCATTGGGCGGCCTGTTCAGCTTTAGAATCGAACTGCTCCGGCGCCTTTTGGCAGAAGGCTACCTCGTAACCGTCAGCGCTCCGGCAATGGAGCCGTTTGCCTCCCGCCTGTGCGAAATGGGTGTTGATTTTGTTGACATACCCATTAACCGTCATGGTATCAACCCGGTGGCCGACTTACGGCTGACCGCGCGATACGTGAGTCTGATACGCAACAAGAAGCCTGACTTTGTATTGTCTTACACAATCAAACCCAACATCTATGGTGGCATAGCTGCCCGTCTCTGCCGTGTACCCCGGATTGCCAATATCACCGGCTTAGGTTCGGCAGTGGAGAACCCGGGCATATTACGCACAATTACCACAACACTCTACAAGATTGCGTTCAAGAACATTCTCACTATCTTCTTCCAAAACACTGCCAACAAAGAGTTCTTCGAGAGTCTCAAACTGGCAGGAGGCAATCACCGTCTGATTCCTGGTTCGGGCGTAAACCTGAATCACCATAAGCTTCAGCCATACCCGGATGAAGAAGATGGTGTACTCAGGTTCGTATTCGTGTCGCGCGTTATGAAGCAGAAGGGTATTGAGGAGGTCTTCAAGGCCGCTGAACACCTTCGGGGGCGTGGGGTTAAGGCTGAATTTCACATTGTGGGCGACTGTGAGGAGAACTATGCTGAGCTATTGGCCGAGTTTGAGTCCAAGGGACTCATCACATATCACGGACGTCAGAACGATGTGCGTCCGTTCGTTGCGTCAGCGCATTGTCTGATTCATCCGTCGTTCTATCCCGAAGGTATGAGCAATGTAGTGCTCGAGGCCTGCGCTGCCGGACGTCCCGTGATTACCACAGACCGCCCCGGATGCCGTGAACCGGTGGTCGATGGAGTTACCGGATTTCTCTTCCCACCTCAGAACACCTCTGCTATGCTTGCTCGGCTCGACGAGTTCGTAGCTATGAACCACAAGGAACGTGAAGCCCTGGGATTGCGAGCCCGAACAAAGATGGAACGCGAGTTCGATCGCAACATAGTGATCAATGCATATATTTCAGAACTGCAGTCCTATAACCAAAATAAAAATAGGGAATGAAACCATATCGCGATTTTTTTAAGCGAGAGATTGATGTGATGGCTTCGTGTGGGGCGTTGATTGTCCTCTGCTTGCCTCTTGCGGCTGTCACCATCTGGCTTCACTTCGCCAACAAAGGTGCCGGAGCTTTCTTCTTTCAGGAACGGCCCGGCAAGGATGGTAAAATATTCAAGGTGGTCAAGTTCAAGACAATGACCGACGAAAGAGATACCGATGGTAATCTTTTGCCGGATGAAAAGCGATTGACCAAGGTAGGTAGATTTGTGCGTTCAACTTCAATAGATGAACTTCCCCAACTATGGAATGTCTTCAAGGGAGATATGTCGCTTATAGGTCCAAGACCACTGTTAGTTCAGTATTTACCTCTCTACACGAAAGAACAGGCTCGGCGGCATGAGGTGCGTCCCGGTATCACCGGCTGGGCTCAGTGCCACGGGCGCAATGCGATCTCATGGAAAAAGAAATTTGAACTTGACGTGTGGTATGTTGACCACATTTCATTCCTTACAGACTGCAAGGTGATTCTGACTACTATAAAAAAAGTGTTTGGCAGGGCTGATATCAATTCGGCTACCGCTGCCACCATGGAGGCCTTTAATGGCAACAATTAATTTATTCGGGGCAAGCGGCCACGCCAAGGTCGTGATGGATATTATTGTGGCTCAAGGCGATGATGTGGGCTATTTATACGATGATAATCCTCATTGTACAGAACTCCATGGTCGACCGGTGATTAAGGCCACAGAGAATGATATCGTTGGTCCGATGATTATAAGCATCGGCTCTTGCCAAGTGCGTAAACTTATCGCTGAAAGATATAACGTCAGTTACGCTACGGCCATACACCCAAAATCTATTATATCCGACTCGGTCGCGATTGGGATTGGCTCAGTCGTTATGCCCGGAGCTATAATAAATTCAGACGTTAAGATTGGGAGACATTGTATAATCAATACAAAGTCATCCGTTGACCATGAATGTCAAATCGGGGACTTTGTACATATCGCACCCGGTGCAACTCTAAGCGGCAATGTTGAAGTAGGCGAATGTTCTTGGATAGGAGTCGGGGCGTGTGTAAAACAAGGAATTAAAATCGGGAAGAATTGTATGATTGGTGCCGGTGCTGTTGTCGTTAAAGACATACCCGACAACTCTACGGCATACGGCAATCCCGCAATAATAATAAATAAAAATCATAAAATGCAGCACATCAACAAGTTAATCCAAAAAAGGGGGGGGGATAAAGCGCGGTCTTTCCATTACTTGGCTGCATAACCACAATCACTATGCAGCCAGAAGTTAAAGACATTGCAATATATGGTGCCGGAGGATTTGGGCGTGAAGTGGCGTGCCTCCTGCGGAGAATCAACAATGAAGAGTCTCTGCAATGGAATCTCATCGGATTTTTCGATGACGGGGTCTCTCCCGGTTCAGAGAATGAATACGGCCGAGTTCTTGGAAACATCGATACACTCAATTCATGGGATAAGCCACTATCCGTGGTCTTTGCCATCGGTTCTCCCAAGATAGTTGAGCTTCTTTATTCCAAAGTCACCAACGGCAAGATTGATTTTCCCAATATCATTGCCCCTGACACACTGTTCCTTGACAGAGACAATGTGAAGATGGGTAAGGGAAATGTAATCTGTTCTCGTTGTCTGATCTCATGTAATATTGAGATTGGTGATTTCAACACCCTCAACGGATATATCACGGTCGGTCATGACTCGGTGATTGGAAATTTCAACTCTGTGATGCCGGCGACAAAAATTTCCGGCGGTGTGAAACTCGGTAACAGGAATTTCCTCGGTGTCAACTCCGTGATTCTCCAATACAAGTCGCTCTGCGATGACAATGTAATCGGTGCTTCAAGTGTAGTACTCCGCAATATCAAGACTCCCGGCACGTATGTAGGAAATCCGGCAAAGAAAATAATTTATTAACTTCATAAACCCACAAGTAATGGAAATCAAAGAATTTATCGAGAAATTCGCCGAAATCTTCGACGACACAGACGCCTCAACCCTCACACCCGAAACCAACTTCCGCGACCTCGACGAATGGTCCTCGCTCTCAGCTCTCGGTGTCATCGCCCTCGCTGACGAAGAGTTTGACAGGGAACTCAGCGGTGCTGAGTTGCGTTCTGCCAACACTATCCGGGAACTCTACAATCTCATCACCTCAAAATAAACCGATGGCGTTTCTTGACATAAAGAACGTTGCCATAAAAGGAATATCGGCTTGCACCCCTACAATATCTGACTATATATCAGACATATATAAATGGGGGGGGGTAAACAGCTTCGCTGAATCCACGGGAATCAAGGCACGGCGACGCTCATCAGCTGATGTCACAGCCTCTGACCTCAGTTACCATGCAGCTGAAAAGCTGATTGAGCAGTTGAATTGGGCGAAGTCTGAAATCGAAGCATTAGTCTTTGTAAGTCAGACTCCTGACTATATCCTTCCTGCAACGTCATGTGTGCTTCAACAACGTCTTGGCTTGTCCAAGGAATGCTACACGCTCGATATCTCTCTCGGATGCTCCGGCTGGGTATATGCTCTTAGTGTACTTGCGGCATTACTCCAGAATGGGACTATAAAGAAAGGACTGCTTCTCGCCGGTGATACTGTAACCAAAATTTGCTCTCCGGAAGACAAAAGTACTTATCCTTTGTTTGGAGATGCCGGTACAGCTACTGCACTGGAATATACTCCCAATGGTGTTGGAATGCAATTTAATTTCAACACCGATGGTAGTGGATACGAAACAATCATAGTCAGAGACGGAGGTTATCGCTCCCCGGTGACAGAAGAGTCGTTGAAGTTGCATGATGGTGGCGAGAATATTCTCAGAAGAGATATAGACCTTGAACTTGATGGTATGGATGTTTTCTCTTTCGGAATAACCAAGGCTCCCAAATCGGTAAAGCAACTTTGCGAACATTTTGGCATAGACAAAGAGGGAGTAGATCTATTCACATTCCATCAGGCCAATCTGATGATGAACGAGATGATACGAAAGAAGCTAAAATTGCCCAACGAGAAAGTACCTTACTGCATGGATGAATTCGGCAACACCTCTTGCGCTTCAATCCCATTGGCACTCGTAACTCGAGAACGAGAGAAGTTACAAAATGAGCGTCTTAAACATATAGCATGTGGATTCGGAGTTGGACTGTCTTGGGGCAGTGTATATTTTGAAACTGACAAGATAGCAGTACCTGAACTTATAGAGATATGAGCGAAACATTCAACCCCTTCTCGCTTGAAGGGAAAACAATACTTGTGACCGGTGCCTCCTCAGGCATTGGTCGCGCAATAGCCATAGTATGCTCCAAGATGGGGGCAAATGTGGTCTTGACTGCCAGGAATAAAGAACGACTGAACCAGACCTTAGAACAGATGTCCGAGGGAAATCATCATGTAATTTCTGCCGATATGACCGTCAGTGAGGATATTGACCGCATAGCTGCCGATTGTCCTTCGCTGAACGGCATTGTCCATTGTGCCGGAGTCGGTGACCGCACATTGCTTAAGATGGTTCGTGAAAAGGACATCGACCGGGTGATGAAAGCCAATTTCGATGCTCCCGTGTTGTTGCAACGTGCATTATTGAAAAAGAAGAAAGTGCAACACGAGGCCTCCATTGTGTTTATCGCTTCGCGCGCTCCATTTGCACCGGCCCCCGGTAATGGAATATACGCCGCCTCAAAAGGCGCTTTATTAGCCTATGCAAAGGTGCTTGGACTTGAACTTGCAAGTCAGAAGATTCGTGTAAACAGCGTATGCCCGGCTATGGTGTGGACGGATTTGGTTCAGCGGGATGCCGAGATAAACGGTGTTGACTATTCGCAGGTTGAGCAGTCATATCCTCTCAAACGCTTCGGCAAACCCGAAGACGTTGCCAATCTCGTGGTTTATCTATTGAGCGATGCAAGCGAATGGATGACAGGAAGCAGCATTGACATTACCGGTGGCGGCGAATTTACATTGAGTTAGAAAATGAAGAAAGCATACATAAAGAGTATAAATTATTGTCTGCCCGAAAGAGTTGTTACCAATGAGGAATTGGTTGCAGAATTCCCTGAGTGGACTGTTGAGAAGATTGCCGATAAGGTCGGCGTAAAGGAACGCCATGTGGCAGTCGAAGGCGAGACAGCCACGGATTTGGCCGTCAAGGCAGCTGAGAAACTGTTTGATGAAAATCCCGAAATTACAAAGGATTCTATAGATTTTGTTATCTTTTGCACTCAAAGTCCGGATTACCTTCTGCCTACATCGGCTTGCATTATCCAGCAACTGCTTGGGCTGCGTACCGATATCGGTGCTTTCGACTTTAATCTTGGCTGCTCAGGTTATGTTTATGGTCTTTCCATCGCCAAAGGCTTGATTGCCGGCGGTATCGCCACAAATGTGCTGTTGCTTACTGGTGAGACATATAACAAACATCTCCATCCAAGAGACAAAGGGAACCGCACAATCTTCGGTGACGCTGCAACTGCAACGATAGTTTCAACAGAAGGTTTTGCTGAGATTGGAGAGTTTGCTCTCGGTACTGATGGGCGTGGCGCGGAGAATCTCATAATCAAGTCGGGGGGCGCCCACTGTCCGGAAAAAGTCGGTGACCTATCGTTTGATGAGAATGGCAATCCTCATTCATCAGATTATCTCTTTATGAACGGCTCGGAAATTTTCATGTTCACACAGAAGAACGTGCCAATAGTAGTCAAGCAAATACTTGCCAAGAATAACCTATCACTTGACGACCTCGGATTGGTGGTATTCCACCAAGCCAACAGCTATATGCTCAACTTTCTGCGTAAGAAAATAAAAATTCCTCAAGAGAAATTCTTCGTCAATATGGAGAACATCGGCAATACTGTTAGCAACAGTATTCCGATTGCATTATATGATGCACAGAAACAGGGTTTACTTCATGGCCGTGTTTTGATTTGCGGATTTGGTGTCGGCTATTCTTGGGGTGGATGCATACTGAATGTACACTGACAAAACTCTACAATATATGAAGAGAGAACGGATATTGCTTTGCTTGGCTCACATGAGCGGCAAGGAACAGGATTTTATTAAGGAGGCTTTCGATACGAATTGGGTGGTACCACTTGGTCCCAATGTCAACGGTTTTGAAAAAGACCTCGAAGAGTTTGTAAACAATCGTGAGGGTGCTACACCTCTTGATAAGAAGGTGGTGGCTCTGTCGGCCGGTACAGCTGCTGTGCATCTTGCATTAATTGCCTGTGGAGTTGGGCCGGGCGATGAGGTGCTGGTGCAGTCGTTTACTTTCTGTGCGTCTTCACATCCAATTACATATCTCGGTGCCATTCCGGTATTCATCGATTCTGAAAAGGAGTCATGGAACATGGATCCCGAACTTCTTGAAGAGGCTATCAAAGATCGTATCGCCAAGACCGGCCGCAAACCGAAGGCCATCATCCCTGTGGCTCTTTATGGTATGCCGTATCAGGCTGACAAAATCATGGAGATTGCCAATCGTTATGAAATACCGGTGATTGAGGATGCTGCCGAAGGTCTCGGCTCACGCTACAATGGTCAGGTTCTCGGAACTTTTGGCAAATACGGTGTATTGTCTTTCAACGGCAACAAGATGATTACCACTTCCGGTGGCGGCGCACTCGTTTGCGACAATGATGAGGACAAGAATAAGGTGATGTGGTATGCTACCCAAGCTCGTGAGTCATATCCCTATTATCAACATGAAGCTATTGGATACAACTACCGCATGAGCAACATTTGCGCAGGCATTGGTCGCGGCCAGATGACCATCATTGATGAACACATCACTCACCACAAACATGTGCAAGAGCTTTATTGCGAGCTGTTGAAGGATGTCAAAGGCATCACGATGCACACCAATCCTTGGCCGGAGTCGGATTCCAACTTCTGGCTTTGCTCTGCTACTCTCGACCCCGACCTCAAAATCAAAGGGCAGGAGAACGCCTACAAGACCATCATCACAGGTGCAGTGGGTGGAGCAGCCGGAGTAATCCACGCCGCCTCAACAGCTACAACTAATTGTCAGCCTAACGACAACGTTGAGGCACTCCGCGTCTATCTCGACAAAGCCAACATCGAGGCCCGCCCCCTCTGGAAGCCGATGCACAAACAGCCTGTCTATAAAAATGCCCCGGCATACGTCAATGGTGTATCGGAAGCCCTCTTCAAGGTGGGAATCTGTCTCCCAGCCGGCCCCTACGTCACCGACGACGATGTCCGCTACATCGTCGACACCATCAAATCTGCAATCGAATAAGATGGGGGGAATAGGGATGTCCTAAAAAATTTGTTTTTCACTCACGGTTAATTAAGTTTTTTAGCGAAAACAAAATAACCACACGGGCTGATTCCACAAATGGAATCAGTCCTAATTTTATCTCCTCTCCAAAAATTTTAGCATATAGCAATCTTATAATATCTTTTCATGATGTCGGTTTGCGGCTCTGAAAAAATACGTATAAGATATAATATGCACCAATAGTTAAAGACCACAATAAGATGATAACTAATAGAGCTCCTATTGAGCCATAAGCGAAATACCCCCATACTCCAATATGTTCTTCGCTTTGCGGCCTATCTATATTTGTATGGAGTTCTGCCCATGAAAGATAATAGATTAATGGTAGCCACAAAAGATATAGGCCGAGATAAATGAGAGAAATTACTTTGGCTGGTTTCATCGAAGTATGGGCATAATGGTGTCAATCAACAGAAATTCGTTCCCCTCGTTTCGCATTTCGCTGAATTTGACCTTTACGGAATCACAAGTATACGGAGAAACAATGTCTTCCGGTTTTAGAGACACTCCCTCATATTCATTAGGATAAACGTGACAATCCCAGATTGATGTTAAATGCTTGTTTAGCGAAAGAATCGGTGTCATAAGGCTACTTTTTACACTGACTTTCCTAGAGGTGATTTTACCCAATCAGACCAAGCATCACACTCCGCAGACATCATTCTACCCACCTTTGTATTAGGGAAACGTCGAGCTATAGTTCTAACATTGTAAAGCATAAGATTGGCGCGAGCTGCAACTTCAGGGTCGGTAATTTCAGCGAGTGCTTTCTTTTGCATCTCTTCTGCATCTTTTGTAGCTTTGACTATACGTGCCTCATCCGGCAGCTGCGAATCTTCTGCCTCCCATTCGCCGCAAGCATGTAGCTCATTTCTCGCGGCTTCTAATGTGTAACCTCTACCATAGGATGTTAGTGCCCAACAAAAGTTGAACGAATTTTCAAGTCCAATGGCATATTTCAGACGTGCCATTCCTCGTTTATTAGAATCTCGGAAAGATTGTATTTCGCGTTCAAGGAGCAGCATTTTTCTTGCGAAATATAATTTTGCATGGTTAGTGTTCTCTTTTTGTATAAGAGAATTGGGGTCATGACAATTACCTCTGTCATACCAGTCGTTTTTCTGTAAATCAGACTTGTAAAAGAATGGGTCTCGCTTCAAGAATCCTTTTCGGTCGGTATTGAGTAGCTTTTGGTAATCGTCAGAAATGCGAGATAAGACACGAGCGGCGTTGGCATAATCGCGATATGCAAGATATCGGGTGCCGGCAATATCGTGGAGATAGTCAAGAGAGGTGTAGCCGCGTGAATTTAGATATGAAGCTAATGGTGCGGTAGAAGATAACGATGCGATGTAGCGTTCGATAGTTTGAGGTGTCTGCATCGTTATATATAGAAAGAACGCGTTTGAGAAATCGTGATAATTGAAATTCTTGGGATTTTCGCGTGCCTGTAAGACATCATTTTCACTCCAAGAACCGTAATATGTTGAATATCTCCAACAAGTAGAAGAAAATTTCAACGGCATATTATCTCCATAGTTGGCAAGTTGTAAAGCTGTGATGACATCTCCATGTTCGGCATACCATGGGGCAATACGCGTGAACACAATGTTTTGCATCACTTGCTCCCAGTAATTCTTATTTGGAGAGGTAACATCTGCTATCTTGGATTCGAGCCATTTAAGATTTGATATAAGGTTTTCCTGTTTACCTAATGCCGCTTCTACTACAATTTGATATCCACGGATATTGTCGGCATATTTACCTGCCCGATGTTTTCTTGCCTCGATAATATATCGATATGCAGTAATGTAATCGTTATTAAACTCACCTTCCCCAACGGCCAAAATGTAATACCATATTGCTTTGTTATTAACATTCTTCTTAGCGACAATCTTTCGGGCCGCAGGAATAATAATCTCTCTGACACAAACAGAATCCTTAGTAAAATATTCATTCGCCCATCGACCATTGAAACGTGCTTCTATGAAATTCAAGAGTTTTGGAGATTCCGGATTTGTAAGTGCGGCAGTCTCGAAAGGATTATCACAACACATAAATCTCAACAAAGATTCCACATCTCCGGTAGACGCAAAGTGGGCAGTGGCGGCTTCTCTATTACCCAGACGCAGAGCTGCACCGGCTACATAATCACGAGACATCCGCTTCATCAAATCATCATCAGGGACATTTGCAAAACGTTCATCAAACGTCTTTATACATTCCTCATATCGTGCGGATGCAAAAAGTGCGCGGATTAGTTGAAGCGAGTATCGGTTATAAAATCGGGTGCCTTTATAAGCTAATATCGTCTTAATCACCGGATAAAAACTATTTTCAACCTCACCTTTGGAAGAGGGATAGTACCAAGGAGAATTGCGGTCTTCTCGCATAGTGGCAATATGTTTAGCCATCATTATGAAGTTTAAAGCTTCTTCATCGCGAGTGTTGTATAGATAGTTAAGGAAAGTATTGTCACCGACAAGCTTCTCTTCGTAACTATATTTCCATACCATCAAATCATTTGGTTTACGATATCCTTTGTCTCGTCCTGACATAGCTTGACTCGAAGGTTAAAGCTTTTTAAGGACA
>JAMPEM010000013.1 GCA_023665145.1 Bacteroides sp. | reverse complement strand
TGCGCTCCTTCATGTGGGGTTTCAGACGATGTCGCATCTCCGATGCTTGGAGGATCTACTTGAGCTTCGTTAAAGCTCAAAGTTAGGAGTTAGGAGTTAGGAGTTAGGAGTTAGGTGTTAGGAGTTAGGGGTTAGGGGTTTGGAGTTAGGGGTTAGGGGTTAGGAGTTAGGTGTTAGGAGTTAGGTGTTAGGGGTTAGGAGTTAGAGGTAGGGGGTTGGCTTATGAGTTTCTGTATCTCCCCATACTGGGTCGCTTCGCTCCTTCGTGTGGGGTTTTAGACGATGTCGCATCTCCGATGCTCTTTATTCGATAAAAAGGATCGACGTCGGCTGCCGGTGGGCAGTCGACGTCGACTAACTTTTCGTCGTGCAGTGCTTGATTATTTAGCAGAGTCAGCGGCGGGAGTGACAGTTTCAGTCACTTTCTCCTGAACGGCTACCATTGTGTCTGAGTCAGGAAGAACTACTTCAGCTGCCTCTACAGTATCGGTTACTACTACTGAATCTGAATCAGCAGCAGCTGCCTCTTTGTTGCCGCATGATACGAGTGCTACGCTTGCAAGCACTGCGAGAGATAAAACAATCTTTTTCATTTTTTTTCTTCTATATTTAAAAAGTTAGCTTCAATGTTATTTTGTGTCTAATCGGTATTTTAACCGTTTCCTTTGGCACGATTTTTTTCGTTTCGGTTTGCAAATTTAATAATTTTTTTTGTTGTGCCAAAAAAATTTACTAATTTTGGGAATCTAAACCACTTTTTACCTACATAAACTATGAGCACCAACCATTGTGACGAAAGACTCTCTCCTCAGCCTGAAGTGATTTTGACACATGATGACGCGTCGGGAATCAAGTTAGGATTGACGGGTAATTATCCGGATTCTGACGAGACTCGGTTTCTTCTCACACCCGAGGCGTGCGGGATTCTTATTGGGGCCGGGTTCAATATATTTATGGAGGAAGGTGCTGCCATCGATATCTCTTTTTCCGATGAGAATTATGCATCTTTCGGGGTTAAGATTGTGTCTCGACGTGAAGCTTTGCAGGCGGATATTGTTCTTTCTTATCAGCCGCTTAATGCTGCGGACATTAAATTGATGCGCAATGGGGCGATGCTTCTGTGCATGATTAATCATCCTTTGTTTGAGCGTCCGGTGATTGATGCTTTGCTTTCCAAATCCATCACTTTGGTGGGGCTTGACAATATGCTCAGTCACAATGATGAGCCAATCTTTGCCAACATCATAGATGAGGTTGACGGCCGGGCATCGATTATGTATGCAGAAGATTCCCTTTCTTTCCTTGGGGGTGGCAAGGGTGTGTTGCTTGCCGGTGTAGCCGGAATCAATCCATGTGAAATCCTGATAATAGGGGCGGGGAATCGTGTAGCTGCGGCAGCAGCAGCGGGATTGGCAGCCGGTGCTTGTGTCACTGTTATGGATAATGATGTCTCGATGCTTCAGTGCGTAAAGGATTATTGTTCGGAAAGGGTGCATACCATCTCCATTCATCCTCGGGTGCTTCTCAATAAGGTGAAAACGGCTGATGTAATCCTTCTTGATACTTGCACACGTCCATTCCAATTCCCGTCCAATCTTTCGGTGGCTATGAAAGAGAATGCTTATGTGCTTGATTTCAATGAGACATCTCCGTCTTTGGCTGTTCCCAGAACGGTGGCTATGGGTATTAGCAATGTGTTGGTGAATTTCTTTGACGAGCTTGTGATTAAGGGTGGTGTGGATTCGATGATTGCCACCACTCCGGGTCTTCAACAAGGGATTGTGACTTATGGCGGCACGCTTGTAGACAAGCTAATCGGCACTTTCTTGGGACTTCCAAGTGTCGACATTCAGGTGCTTCTCTCTGCACGTAATTGATGCAGGTTAGTTCATGCTGTAATTTTGAGGTCGTTTTTAAGGTTTCATCGTATTGACTATAATTGAAATAGTTCCATCGTGGCGCCGGGACAGCATCTCCCGTTATGCACTTTGTATAGCCCGGGGGGTGGCCAGTGTTGGTGCTGAGGTTTTGGCTGTCACGCGCGAAGCCAGAACGGTCGATTCATTGTTCAGTGAAGCGGGTATAAGGCTTGTATACGCTCCACTCAGAGGTTATCTTGATATTCCCTCAGCGTTAATACTGAATTCAATACTTAAAAAATCTCCGCAAGGGAGTGTGATACATGTCCACAGGTATAGGGATGCTTTCATGGCATTGCTTGCCCGCAAATTGTCCGGACGCAAGGATATTTTTGTAGTAAGCACAAGACACAAGGTGAGACGTGCTGTTGACAATTTTATGCTGCGTCGTGTCTATAGAAATCTTGACGCACAAATCTTTGTTTCACAGTTGGCACGTGATAGATTTCTTTCTACGTGGAAAAAGGAATATCCTTTTGATCCTTCTCGTCTTCATGTAATTTTCCCTACACTTCCGTATGACACACAAGCTATCCTTCCAATGCCGGAGCGCGGAGCTGTGACGGCACTCTTTATCGGCCAGCTTGAACCGGGAAAGGGTCTGGAAATACTTATCGATGCGCTTTACCGCCTTCGGGAGGCAAGAGGTCGGCTTCGGATATATGGTACCGGGAATCCGGATTATGTCGATTCTCTCCGACGACGTGCTCAGGCTCGAGGAGTTATGGAAATGATTGATTGGAAAAAGGATGTGGGTTCACCTGAGGAGATGTTGGGTGAATGTCATTTCGGGGTAATGCCGTCAGTCTCACCGGAGGCATTCGGGTTTCCTTCGCTTTATTTTCTGTCGGCTGGACGTCCGATGGTAGCTACGAATAACGGAGCGCAGACGGAATATTTGCAAGACAATGAAAATTCGCTTCTTGTCCCTCCGGCTAATGCCGCAGCTCTTGGCGAGGCTTTATTAAAGATGGCTTCGGATACAGATCTGCGTCAACGTCTTGCGAGGGGGGCATTTCATACATATCGCAAGCGCTTCTCTTTTCAGCGGACTTTGGATAATCTTACTGCTCTTTTCAAAAGGTGACTATCTGCTTCCCCAATGAAGTTTATGACGCAGTGTAGCTGCAAAATTATCTCCGGGTCTTCGTAAGGTGACAATCCGGAAGGGTGCACGGCTTATTTTGAGTACTGTCCCGCAAGGGGCTATGAAAGATCTTCCGTCGGCTGTGACGCGATAGTTTGCTGCTCTTGAATGAGTGGTACATTCTATGATACTTTCTCCCGAGACAACTAATGGGCAGAATGTCAGAGAATGAGGTGCGATGGGTGTGAGTAATGCGCATCCAAGAGTAGGTTGCAGGATAGGACCGCCGAGAGCCAGATTGTATGCGGTAGAGCCGGTAGGAGTGCTTATCACCAACCCGTCTCCGAGGTAATCGGCTACAAAGTGTCCGTCGGCAAATGTGCTGACTGTTATCATTGAGGATGTTTCCTCTTTTGTGACGGCAATCTCATTGAGGGCGAAAGGCCAGAATCCATCCGGGAGAGTCACACCTGATATTTGCAGTAATGCACGTCGTTCATATCTCAGAGAGCCGGTCATCATTTCGTCTATAAGAATATGTGATTCATCAGCCGGACAATTTGACAGGAATCCCAGGTGGCCGGTATTAATACCGACAATGGGGATTTGGGAATCACCGCACCATTGGGCGGCATGAAGGAATGTTCCGTCACCGCCAATGCTGAAAATTACATCGGTGTCTTCGGGTAAATCCTTCACCATGATTGCTTCGGGAGGCAGTTCAACGCCCGAATCAATAAGATATTGAGCAAAATCCTCTTCAATGTAGATTTTCAGATTGTGTTCACGGAGTAGTGATACAAGACGTTGCACCTCAGAGAGATGCCTCTCTTGATAATGATTGCCGAATAGAGCTGCTCGCTCCACCTTTGTAAGAAAGTTGCACTCAGACATTTAGGTAAACTTGAAGAGCCGAAAGCCTTTCGTCGCTAAGACGGGCGTCGGCATATGAATCGCCGGAAGCTTCAGTGACGGTATATCCGTATCTCTCGAGACTTCTGACGGCAGCGGAGGGGTCGGTGTGGCGCACACGTAAAGTGACACGGACTTTACCGTTTTCAGCCGGATGAGAAATCAAATCAACCAGGTGGGCATCCACATCTTCGACGGCATGTGCCAGCGATGATGCCGAATACATCTCCGGGGGACATTCCACTACAATCTCTGAACTGTCATCACGGGCCGAGAGGAAAGTGCCCAGGGCGGTAAGCATCGATGATTCATCGATTATTCCTATGACCTCTCTATTGTCAGTGACAGTCAATCTGCGGTCAGGAGTATCAAGCAGCAATGGCAATACCTGAAGCAGAGGCGTCGATGCCGCCACGCAACGACTTGGCAAGTCACAACTGCCATATTGTGTCAGCGATATTACGTCTTTTGCTCTCATATTATTTTTCCTTTCTATTGCCAATATGACAAAAATTTTCTATTTTTGCACTTTGAAGTGGCCATCGGACCGCCTTTTAGTGTGTGTCCTTTTATTATTTAACACTCTGACAGGTGATACCGTTTCCTCTTCAAAATGCAAATTTACAAATTTTGTGCCACTTTTCGTTATTATCTACTAAAAATCTTACAATGACAAGACTCAGCGTCAATATCAATAAAATAGCGACTTTGCGTAATGCGCGTGGTGAGAACGTGCCAAATGTAATCAAATTTGCTGAAGACTGTGAGCTCTTTGGTGCGCAAGGTATTACTGTGCATCCACGTCCGGATGAACGCCACATCACCAGAGCGGATGCCCGTCAGCTCAAAGATGTAGTCACCACTGAATACAACATTGAGGGTTATCCTGATGAAGAGTTTATCCGTCTGGTCTGTGACTTGCGCCCGGCGCAAGTTACTCTTGTGCCTGACGCCCCCTCTCAGCTCACGTCCTCTTCGGGATGGGATGTAATTAATAACGCTGATTTGCTGCGTGATATTGTCTCACGGTTTAAAGGCCATGGTATCAGGGTATCTATTTTCGTAGCTCCCGATCCTGAACAAATAGAGAAAGCGGCCGAGGTGGGTGCTGACAGAATAGAACTTTACACCAAGCCATATGCTGATGCTTATTCCGATGACCCGTATGCAGCCGTGCTCCCTTTTATCACTGCCTCTATCGCTGCTCATGATGCGGGACTTGGTGTCAATGCCGGCCACGACCTTTCGCTAAAGAATCTGCATTTTTTTGCTGAATCGCTCCCTTACCTCGATGAAGTAAGTATAGGACATGCGCTTATTTCGGATGCCCTTTATCTTGGCATCCATGATACGATCCGAGCTTACCTCAAATGTCTTGAACAATAAGATGCATTTATTAAACAACCTCTAAAACAAATACACCATAACATAAAGCAAATGAACACGACTTCTGACACACTCTCACTTTGGAGCCTTACCATTGATGGCGGTTACATTATGATTCCTCTCGCACTGTTGCTGCTTGTAAGCATCTATATTTTTATAGAACGCTGCATAGTATTGAGCAGAGCCACTCGTGAGGATGAATCGTTTATGAAGCGGATTCGCGACTTAATTCATGAGGGGGATTTCGAGAGTGCGGAGAATTTGTGTCGACGCACTGATACGCCATACGCTCGACTGATACATAAAGGTATTTCACGAATCGGTCGTCCGATGAACGATGTCCTTGTGGCAATCGAAAATACCGGTAATATAGAGGTGGCGCGCCTTGGACGAGGTCTCACCTGGCTCTCTACAACGGCAGCCGGAGCGCCGATGCTCGGTTTTCTGGGTACTGTCATTGGTATGATTCAGGCATTCTTTGCGCTTGCCAAGGCCGGAACATCAGCCAATATCACTGTTCTTTCCGGAGGTATCTATCAAGCATTGGTGACTACCGTTGCCGGTCTTATTGTCGGTATTCTGGCTCTGTTTGCCTATAATTTTCTTACATCGCGCCTTAACAAAATAATGAATTCCATGGAGGCAAAAACCATGGAATTTATGGACTTGTTAAACGAACCGGTTTGATATCCATATAGATATGGCACTTAAACGACAATTCCCGGCTCTATCCACTTTCTCGATGTCATCAATGACTGATGTCATCTTCTTGTTGCTGATTTTTTTTATGGTGACCTCCACCATAATTTTCCCGACAGCACTTGAGGTAAATCTCCCCAAGAGTACTGCCCAGACTGATCTCAAGCCGGTCACTGAAGTGGTGCTTGATTCGATAGGGAATCTAACTATTGTGGCTGACAGAAATGACACATTGCGCAGCGAGCCAAAACCTGTCACAATTGAAAATTTGGCCGATGAGCTAAGTCGTCTTCAGAGAGGTGATTCGGTGCAGCAGGCAGTAGCTCTTTATGCAGACCGTTCTGTTCGTTATGAGAAAGTGATTGATATTCTTGACCTTGCAGCACGCAATAATATAAAGATGGTGCTTGCCACCAAAGCTCCACAATCTCAACAACCGTCTCCTTCCACCGTTAAATCTATTGAAACGGAGATAATAAATGAGCAATAGCGCAAAAGATAAATATATAGCAGCAGCTGTGACGGCTCTAATATGTGTAGCCATCCTTCTGACTCTTTTCTTCTCAAGCATCTCTTGGGAAAAGGAGGCTATAGCTCAAGCGTCTCTTCCGGAGGTTGCAGCGGAAGAGCCGCTTTTTATTGAGCCTGAAATCCTTGAAGAGCCCGGAGAGGAGCTTCCCGATATAACGGATGCACCCGAAGCTCCGGCTGACAAAGGTGAGCCGGAATCTGCTCCGGAGGAGAATCGAAAAATCGAGGCTCCGGGTAAAAATGTCGAGCCAAAAGCTCCGAACGTGGAGAAACCGTTGTCTCAGAAGAAAGAATCACCGGTAAAGGTTACCGAACCGAAAAAAAATAATAAGGATTTTAAGCGGGCCACTGACCCCACAGCCGGAAAATTCAGTGGCAAAAACGGAGTGAAAGATGGGAAAAACAGAGGTGAGGGGACAGGCAATAAAGGGATTGCAGCCGCAAGCGGGTCAGTCAGAGGTCGCAATTTTAAGGGGACACGTGGATTTCGTCCTTCTGTAAATCAGAAATATACTGTCACAGTAGCAGTTACAGTAACAGATGAAGGGAAAGTAAAATATGCCAGGGTGTCAAAATCCGGTGGCGCTCCGGCCGAATTGCAGCAACAATGTGTCAATGATGCCTATACAGCTAAATGGGATGCCAGGCCCGGAGTGCCGGATGCAAATGGAACAATAACGTTTTCCGTAAAACCGGCATTGTGATTACAATGTTATTAGAATAAGTGGCATAAAGCCAACACTACAAATATGAAGATATTCAATTCTAACACCATAAGAGAAATAGACAGGGCAACGTGTGTAGCGCAGGGGATAGATTCGGTAGAGCTGATGGAACGGGCTGCCGAAGCAGTCACTGTAGAAATAATGAGCCGATTCCTGCCCGGACGGCGTATAGTTGTTGTGGCCGGACCGGGAAATAACGGTGGTGACGCACTTGCCGTTTCTCGTCGATTGATGGAGCAAGGATACAAGCATGTCGAGGTTTTCCTTTTTAATGTAACCGGCAAACTTTCTCATGATTGTAAGGTGGAAAAAGAGCGACTCCTTGAATTGGACACGGTGGATTTTACCGAGGTGACAAGGGAATTTACACCACCCATACTTGGGAAAGGAGATGTGGTAATCGACGGACTGTTCGGCTCCGGACTCAATCGACCGCTTGAGGGAGGATTTGTGGCTCTTGCCCGATACATCAATGAGAGCGATGCTTACATAATAAGTATCGATATGCCTTCGGGACTATTCGGGGAATGGAATAATGAGACGCATATCAGAGATATGGTGCATGCCAATCTCACGCTTGCGTTTCAACTTCCGCGTCTTAGCTTCTTTTTCGAAGAGAACGCAGAGGCAGTAGGTGATTGTAAACTTATTGACATTGATCTTGATAAGGAAATTATCAAGAAGACTCCTTCGGAGTTTATGCTCATAGAGAAACGTAGTGTCAAGCCGTTACTTAAACCGCGTCAGCCATATAGTGCCAAGCGTGATTACGGCTCAGCACTCCTCTTTGCGGGCAGCATGGGGATGATGGGAGCGGCTGTGCTCTGCACACGGGGTGTGTTGCGAAGCGGGGCCGGACTTGCCACGGTACATTCAGCCAAATGTGGCATTGAGATTGTTCAGACGGCTGTTCCGGAGGCGATGTTTGAACCGGACCGAAATGACCGGTATATCACAGATATGTCGGTACATCACGCACATCAAGTAGTGGCCTGTGGTCCCGGACTTGGTACTCACGATTCCACTGTAGATGCTCTTGAATCCCTGCTCAAGCATTGCCAATCACCATTGGTGCTTGATGCCGACGCTCTTAATTGCATCGTGAAACGCCCGGCATTGTTGCGTCTGTTGCCAACCAAGACAGTCATAACACCTCACATAGGAGAGTTTGACCGTTTGTTTGGCGAGCAACGCAGTGGCGAGGAACGTCTCCGCAAGGCTGTTGAGGTGGCAAAATATTATAATATAGTGGTAGTGCTTAAGGGGCATCATACAGCGATAGTGCGTCCAACCGGTACGGTATATTTCAATGGTACGGGTAATCCGGGAATGGCGACAGCGGGCAGCGGTGATGTGCTAACCGGTGTCATAGCATCGTTTGTGGCACAAGGGTATTTGCCCGAACATGCAGCTACACTTGGAGTCTTCATTCACGGGTTAGCCGGTGATCTTGCGGCAGCGGAAGTGGGAGAAGATGGTGTGACAGCCGGAGATATTGCAAACAAACTCGGTCTGGCACTGGCTGAGGCAAGAGGATAGTCCCCTTCAGAGCAGATTCCGTAGGAGCGTCCTTAAACGACGGGGTTTTTAATAAACAAAATCATGAAAAAGATTCTTATAATAGCAGCATTGACGTTGTTCACCATGGCTGTCTATGCTCAGCAGACGAAGAAATTGACTGCCGACAAGCATAATGAATACGGGCTGGTATATACATTGCCTAAAACGCAAATAAATATTGACGTGACTGCACGTCATATTGTCAGGCAGGCCGGGCCTTATTGGCAATACGCCAAACGGTATTTCGGCACAGAAGATGTGATACGTGAGGATGAGGAGTTATGGGAGATAACGGATGTTAAGGTTTGGATTAGTGGTGTAGCTGATCCGGAGCAGCGTTATCTCATGCAGCTGAAGCCCGGTGTATTAACAAGTATTTATGTTGATGATGACGGTATGTTGCAATCCATCAATGCAATGCCGCCGAAACAGGTTCCTCCGGTGCTGTATCGTCCGGCGTCTGCACCGCAGATGCCAAACCTTAAGCAATATCTTGATTATGTCAATGAGGATTTCCTTTCATCACAAAGCTCGGCCAAGCAGGCTCAGCTTTTGTCAGAGACAATGATGGAGGTAAGAGATTCGCGCCTGTCGCTGAGCCGTGGCACTGCAGAGACGATGCCAACAGATGGCCGACAGTTGGAGCTTATGCTTGAGCAGCTCAGTGCTCAGGAGGAAGCGATAGCGCGTGCCTTCAAAGGGGTGGAGATAGAGGAAACGGTAAGCCGGCGGTTTTCATATGTTCCTGAGGAAGAGGGGACTGTGACGGTGTTCCGTATGAGTGATTTTGCGGGGTTTGTAGATAAGGATGATTTGAGCGGTTGGGAAGTAAAAGCTACGTTGAAAGAAATCTCTCCGGCCATTCTACCCAAGGATGAGAAAGGGAATGAGAAGCAAATACCGAAAGATGCTGTAATTTATGCAATTCCGGCCGGAGTTTCGCTAAATATAAGTTGTAAAAACGATACGCTTCTTGAGGAGGAATTGCAGATAGCTCAGTTTGGTACGGTTTTCGGTTTGGCTCCAGCCTTGTTTACCGACAAGAAGTCACCGAGTTATGCCACTTTTAATCCGGCTACCGGAGCATTGATAGAGATAAGTGAAGTGACAAAAGAATAGAATCGGCATACTTACAGATTATTATATGTCACAGCCTACAGCTTACACGTTAAGTCAGCTTCAGCAAGAGATAAGTTATGCTGTAAGCACGTCGCCGGCCGGCAGAGGATTATGGGTTACGGCGGAGCTTGTAGATGTAAGAGAGTCGGGAGGACATCTCTACATGGAGCTTGTGGAGAAGAATGAGACCGGGCAGACTATAGCCAAAATGAGAGCCAACATTTGGCGCAACACCCTTCATTATTTACAGAAGAAATTTTACGATGCCACCGGGTCATATATAGTGACCGGACTCAAGGTGATGGTTGGCGGTATGGCCGGGAATCATCCTCTGTACGGACTTTCGTTCAATATACGCGATATTGATCCTTCGTATACATTGGGAGACATGGCGCGTTTGCGCAGAGAGATACTTGAACGCCTCAAAAGAGAAGGTGTTCTTGATTGGAACAAACGTAGAGAGATGCCGGCGGTGCCTCAGCGCATAGCAGTCATATCCTCAAGAGGAGCGGCCGGTTACGGCGACTTTCAGGATCAGTTGACTAATAATGCCTCCGGGACTGTGTTCTATCCGCATCTTTTTGAGGCTGTTCTGCAAGGGGACAACACATCATCCTCAATAAGAGCCGCATTGAGCCGGATTGAGGAGTCGATAGATTTTTGGGATTGTGTGGTCATCATACGAGGTGGAGGCGCAACAACGGATCTTGCGGGATTTGATGAATATGAATTGGCACGGGCAGTTGCTACATTCCCGTTGCCTATCGTGGTAGGCATCGGACATGAAAGGGATAGAACCGTGCTTGACGAGATAGCACATACCCGAATCAAGACACCGACAGGAGTGGCGGCCTTTTTTGTAGAAAGAGCCGCAGACTGGCTCAATCGAGCAGAGACTCTTGTCAATGCCATCACACGATACGCATCGGAATATGTCAACGGGGAGATGAGGAGAGTGGCACAACTTGGAGCCATGCTCCCGGCACTTGTCACAGGACGTGTACAGAAAGGGATGAGCGATTTGACTCGTCTTGGCGCTATAATACCCACAATCGGGAAATCAAGACTTGAACGATACCAACAACGACTGAATCATATAACAACAATTTTGCCCATGCTTGCCTCACAGCGGCTGAAACCGGAGATGATGAGGCTTGACACCTTTTCCGGACAGGTCAAAGATCGCTCGCTTGCTGTTTTGGGGCGTATGGATGAGCGGTTGGCGGGTGTGGAGCAAGTAATATCAGCTTACAGCCCGGCTCGTACTTTGTCGCGAGGGTACAGCATAACGAGGTGTGATGGTAAGGCCGTAAGAAGGGCAGAAGATATTCCTTCCGGTGTGGAGATAGCCACCGAGCTTTCTGACGGTACATTATATTCTGTAACGCGTTGAATTGAGGTAATCGGATATGGGTAATTGTTGAAACGGAATTTTTTTGTAATTTTGCAGATTGAATATGCTGACAAAACGATATAATCTGATAAATAACGCCGGCGGATGGATAGTTTTTGCCATCGCGCTTGCCACTTATTGGCTCACTTTGGAGCCAACTGCGTCATATTGGGACTGTGGAGAGTTTATAATCCAAGCTGACAAGCTTGAAGTGGGACATCCACCCGGCAACCCGATTTTTATGTTGACCGCGCGATTCTTTGCGAATTTTGCACCGGATGCGGCAAATGTTTCGGTGATGGTCAATGCCATGTCGGGGTTATTGAGTGCACTTACCATCTTATTGTTGTTCTGGACAATATCGCATTTGGTGAGACGATTGGTGGTGAGAGACAAACAACGTGAGGAGATATCTCTACAACAGATGTTGGTGATTTTCGGCTCAGCGGCAGTCGGATCGTTGGCATATTGCTGGAGTGACACGTTTTGGTTTTCCGCAGTGGAGGGTGAGGTTTACGCCTTCTCTTCATTCTGTACGGCACTGGTTTTCTGGTTGATACTAAAATGGGAGAATAGGGCAGACCAGCCACATTCTGACCGATATTTGATTCTTATAGCGTATATCATCGGAGTAAGTGTGGCGGTTCATTTGCTCAACCTTCTTTGTATACCAGCCATAGTACTTGTATTTGCGTATAGGAAATTCAAGCAAATGGATGTGGTGAAATCACTTCTGTGTCTGCTTGTATCTTTCTCTATAATTGTATTGGTGCTTTATGGTCTTGTTCCGGGATTCATCAAAGTGGCTCAGGTTTTTGAGTTGACCTTTGTGAATAGTTTCAGAATGAGTTTCAACAGTGGAGTGCTGATTTATGGTATTCTGACAGTAATTGTCTTTATATGGGCACTGCGAGAGCTGTCGATGCAACGTTCAGCTATTGGAATCATTGTTTCGTTTGTGCTTGCCGTGACGCTTTCCGGGATGTTGTTCATAGGAGACGGAGTGTGGTTGGGAATCATCCTTACTGTTTGCTTGGCAGGGTATCTTTATTATGCTAAAGGGAGAGGTGGATTACCTGTAAGAATTCTTTCACTTGTAATGTGGAGCGTAGCGGTGATTTTTGTAGGGTATTCATCATACGCATTGATTTTGATACGTTCTAATGCTCATACTCCGATGAATCAGAATGCTCCGGACAATGTGTTTGACCTTGCGTCATATCTTAACCGTGAGCAGTATGGTGAGAATCCCTTAATTTACGGACAGACCTTTGATGCAGGGCTGCAGCAGGAGATGATAGGGACACGTGTGGATACACTATCGGCAAGAGAGGATGGAACTCCCATTACGCTTACCACACCGGAGTATCGTGGTATTCAGAATCCGGGGAAGGTATTGTATGCCAAAGGTGTGAAAGGAGTTGCGCCCGAATCGCAGCTTGGTTATCTGGACGAATCGGAGATTAATCATAATCAGTCGTTGGCAATGTCCGGACGAGATTTCTATGTTAAGAAAGACCGTAATCCGGAGCCTAAATACAATCCGGAGCTGAATATGTTGTTCCCGCGTTTGTACAGCAGTGCACATCGTGCGGAATACGGCAGATGGGTAAACCTTGACACACTTCCTGAAAATCTTAAGACGTTGAACGCCATAGATGCAATAAGCGGAGAGGAAGTGGCAGAGCTTGATACACGACGTGAGCCACAGTATAATGAGGTATCGAATACTGTGTTCTATCCTCAGAAGGTAGCATATAAACCGACATTCTCGCAAAATCTGGCATATTTTATCAATTATCAGCTCAACCACATGTATTTGCGTTATTTCATGTGGAATTTTGCCGGGCGTCAGAATGATTTGCTCAATCAACAGCAGGAGCTTGATGCCGGTAACTGGATATCGGGTATCCCCTTCATAGACAATCCTCGTTTGGGTGACCAGAGCCTTTTGCCGGAGAATCTCGGGAAAGGGAACAAAGGACACAATACATATTACATGCTACCTCTGATTTTAGGCTTGATAGGATTGCTTTGGCAGGCCTTTGCCGGGCGTCGGGGGATTGAACAGTTCTGGGTAATATTCTTCCTGTTCTTTATGACCGGCATAGCTATTGTGTTGTATTTGAATCAGACACCAATGCAACCGCGCGAACGTGATTACGCCTTTGCCGGAAGCTTTTATGCTTATGCGATATGGATAGGAATGGGAGTAGCGGGATTGTGGCGGATTCTGGTATGGATGGTCGGTGGAAAAATGTTCAAGAAGGAGTCACGGACGGTGGAGGATCTTAAAGAAGATGCAGCGACAGTGAAATTACCTCGCGGAGCAAAGGAGGAGCCGGAGCAATTACCGAGCATGACCGATGAGCCGAAATATCTAAGCAAGATATCAATCTACAGTGCGGCACTTGCGTGCCTGTTGGGTCTTGTCATTCCGGTACAGATGGTGAGTCAGACGTGGGATGACCATGATCGCAGCGGCCGATATGCGGCAAGAGATTATGCGGTGAATTATCTGGAGAGTCTTGAGCCGAACGCGATAGTATTCTGTAATGGTGACAATGACACATTCCCCTTGTGGTATGCACAGGAAGTGGAGGGAGTAAGACCGGATGTCAGAATAATCAATTTATCGTATCTGAATTCTGCATGGTATACTAACCAGCAGCTTGTCCCGGCCTACGATTCCAAGCCGATAGAGATACAAGCCAAGCCGGAAGATTATGCATATGACAAGCTTGGCGTAGTGGTATTCGACACTCGAGTGAGGACACCGATGCCGGCAACGGAGGCACTTAAGAAACTTTATTCCGGAGAGTATAAGATAAATGATTATCCATATCCAACCATTCCGACCTCCATAGTGACGATACCTGTCGACAAGAAGGCGGTGGTGGCTCGTGGCCTTGTTGCTCCGGAAGATACAGCTCGGCTTGTCAATGAGATAGCAATAGATTTGACACAGACTCCGACTTCCGGGCAGAGGGGCTATCTGACTATGAGTGAAGTTATGATGCTTGATATCATTGCGACGAATGCAGCCAACGGATGGCCACGACCGATATATTGGTGTATCACGGTAGGGAATGAGTATTATCTTGGACTTGACGACTTTATGCGAGGTACGGGTATGACGCATCAGCTTGTGCCGACGATGCAACCCGACTATGCGACCCGCACGGACAAGGCATACGATGTCATAACCCGGAAATATCGATGGGGTGGAGCGGATATCAAAAATGGCAAAGTGCCATATTTTGACGAGACCGCCGGGCGAATGATAACTACCGTCAGATCGTCAATCATAGAGCTTGCCACGCAGCTTATCGCGGAGGGTGATATAGCCGCGGAGAATGGAGACAGGAAGAAGGCCGATGATAAATACCGCAAGGCGCTTGTGGCTGTCAATCTCTTTGATAAGATGGTGGGAGAGAAGGCATATAAGTACACCCTTGGAAATGCAATTGCCGGAGCCGAGATTTATGGAGAACTTGGAACCAAGCAGAGGCTTAATGATCCGAAACTCACATCGAAGGCACTCTCAATGCTTGATATGCTGCTTAACCGTTATGCAGTCTATGTGGCATATGTTAGATTGATGCAGATGCAGTTTGGCAATCCGAGTTTTACCCTTGAGAGTACTTATGCGCCATATCAATATTATCGTATAGTGGAGCTTTATGAGCAATTTGGGGGTAAGCGCACTGCGGTGGAAAAGATTCTGAAACCGTACGGGCTGAACCTTGCCGAGCTTCAGAAGAGTTACGAGGTGTTTAAAGGTGCACGTGTTCCCGACTATGATGTATCGGATGCCTCCGCCGGTGGCGATGTGATGCAATACACTGAGGAGGTGCTTAAATATGCAGAGATAGTTGCTACGCTTCAAGGGTTGAGCCCGGCAGAGTATGCTGAGACCAGCGAGATGGAACGTAATATCGACTCAATGTTTAATGAAGTGCTTGATTATTATCTGAGCAACGGAGGCAGTGAGGAGATGTTGAAGGATAATCCGAACTATAAAAAGGTGGATCGGGCAAGGTCGAAGCGCGTGGCTGAGGAATATGTGAAGAGACATCCTGAGATGGCACAATAACAGAGTCGTGACAGGATGCTGATAGAACGACCGCCGCGTATTTTCCGGGCGTTGTTTCCGGGTTCGTTATTCCGTTTTAAATCTAAAGGGAAGCAGGTGATGCTGACCTTTGATGACGGCCCAATCCCGGAGTCGACACCGGAGCTTTTGAGGATATTGCGGGAACATGATGTCAAGGCGTCCTTCTTCATGGTGGGGGATAATGTCAGAAAATATCCCGAGCTTTATGAAATGATAGGGTCTGAGGGACATAGTATAGGTAATCATACTATGCACCATATCCAGGGGATTCATTGTGGTACGGGAGAATATATGACGGATGTGTCGGAAGCGAAAAGGTGGATAGAGACGAGATTCTTCCGTCCGCCTCATGGAATATTGCGAAGCGGCCAACTTTCAGCGTTGCGTCAGGGGTATAAGATAGTGATGTATGACCTTGTGACTCGTGATTATAGCAGGAGAGTGGATGCGAAGCAAATAGTGGAGAATGTAAAGCGGTATACCCGACCGGGAAGCATAATTGTATTTCACGACTCATTGCGGGCTATTGACAAGCTGCGGACGGCACTTCCCGAGTCGTTAAGATGGCTCAAGGAATCAGGGTATGAGCCGGTGACATTGGAGGAGATAACGGGGAGTGTGGAATGAGATAAAACAGGAAGATTGCAGAAATAGGGACATAAGAGATGAAGAGAGTTCTGATAGTGGGAGCAGGTGGATTTGCCGGAGGATTTATTGTGGAAGAGGCCCTTCGTCGAGGATATGAAGTATATGCCGGTGTTAGGGAGAGTACGTCACGTAAATATCTCACTGACAGTTGCATAAAGTTTGTAGTGTTTGATTTTGAGAATCCTTCCACACTGGCGGACACACTTGTTGCGGCATTGCCTGAGGGTCAGCGTTGGGATTATATCGTGTATAATCTGGGTGCAACGAAGTGTCTTAACTTCATGATGTTTTCCAAGATTAACTATGGGTATCTTCGTGATTTTACGGAAGCTTTGAAGAAGACGGATCTTGTTCCGGAAAAACTGTTGTTCATATCCTCGTTATCTGCAGTAGGTCCCGGAGATGAGAAAGGGTATAGTCCATTTACGGAGGAAAAGATACCGACACCGAACACCAGATACGGAGCGTCGAAATTAAAGGCTGAGATGTGGCTTGCAGAGAGTGGTATACCGCATATCATATTTCGGGCAACCGGGTTATATGGTCCGCGTGACAGAGATTATTTTTTGATGTTCAAATCGATATCAAAGGGATTTGATTTCTCTGTGGGGTATCGAAAACAATTATTGTCATTTTTGTATGTAGAGGATTTGGCTCGGGCTGTGTTCGATGCACTTCAGGATGCACCAACGGGAGAAACTTATAATATAGCCGAGACCAGGAGTTATACACAGAAGGAGTTTCGGAAATTATCGGCCGAGGCATTGAAAAAGCGTTTGGTATTGCCAATTTGTATGCCGCTTTGGGCAGTAAAAGCTGTATCAGCCATTGCAGAGAAATGGGGAGTGGCAAGGATGCGACCCTCCACATTGAATCGTGATAAATATAACATCATGAAGCAGCGAAATTGGGCTGTAGATACGGGTAAGGCTCGCCGGGATTTTGGGTTTGAGGCAAAAGTGTCGCTTGAAGAGGGGATAAAAAGGGCGGTGGCATGGTATAGGAAAGAGGGTTGGTTGTGATAAAAAGAAAGAAGAGATGACGGAAAGTATAAGCAATGCGACAGATAGCCTGATATGCGACACCATATCGTCGGACAGCACGGTAATGGAAGCGACACCTCCCGGGCTTGTGCTGGTCAATCCCCGTCCGTTGCATGAGGGGCATCGGCATGTTTCTCCGGCAGCCGGTAATTCGTGGCTTTTGTTGGCGCTTATAATTCTATTTGCAGCAGTATGTTTCAAGTTTCGAAGCAATACTAAATATTTTCATAATCTTCTGAGGGAATTGACCGATGTCAGGGAGAGGGGGAATGTTTTTGACGATACGGTAAGGGAGACGTCATTCGTGTGGTTGTTGAACATTATGTGTGCCATATCAGGAGGAATCTTGCTTCTGTATGCGCTTGGTCCGAGTATAGCGGCTGAGATGTCTATAATGACTGCGATATATTGTCTGATAAGCACTGTGGGATATTGTGTGTTAATGCCGCTGCTGTATTGGTGTGTAGGGGATGTGTTCAGCGATAGGACTCATGCGAGGATGTGGGTAAGGGGATTTGTGTCTTCGCAGTCGATATTAGGGCTTGGATTGTTTCCATTGTCGTTATTGACAATATTTTATCCTGAGTCGCGCGGAGTGATATTAACGTTGGCGGGATTGCTGATTATAACGGCAAAAATCTTGTTTATCGTAAAAGGGTTTCGCATTTTTTTTACGAAATATTCGTCGTGGGTAATATTTTTGTATTATCTTTGCAGTCTGGAAATCGTACCTCTGGTACTCACCTTCGCGTCAGCGCACGAAATGATTGGCAATTGAGCGAGACAGTGAGTATAGGGGTATTGTGTATATAGTTGGGTAAAAAAGGAGGGTAGGATTGCGAGATAGCATAGTGAATGTGGAAACATTCCTGAGCTTAGAGAACTACATACGAATATTGAAGCGATAAGATGAAAATAAAGAAAGTTTTAGTTTCACAGCCAAAACCGACTACTGACAAATCGCCCTATTTCTCAATAGCGGACAATCATCATATTGAGGTGGTCTTCAGGCCATTCATCAAGGTAGAGGGATTAACTGCCAAGGAGTTTCGTCAGTCAAAAATTAACTTGGCGGATTTCACCGCAGTAATATTATCCTCTCGCACGGCCGTAGATCATTTTTTTCGTTTATGTGAAGAGTCACGCATTCATATTCCGGATACGTTCAAATATTTTTGCACTACGGAAGCGGTTGCGCTCTATTTACAGAAGTATATAGTTTATAGGAAAAGGAAGATATTCTTCGGCAAGACCGGGAAACTTGATGATCCACAATTGGTGGCAGCGATGACCAAGCATCGAAAAGAGAAGATGATTTATCCGGTATCGGATGCCAATCATGAGGATTTGAGCATACTGGATGATGCGGGTTATGACTATACCAAGGCCACGATGTATCGCACCGTCAGCAATGATTTTGCCCCGGACGAGCCGTTTGACTATGATGTGCTGTTATTTTTCTCACCGATAGGAATAGAGTCTTTAAAGAAGAATTTCCCTGATTTTGACCAGACCAAGCAAGAGATAGCCATCGGATGTTTCGGACAACCTACGGTGCAAGCGGCCAAAGATGCCGGACTTCGGGTAGATATAGTGGCGCCATCACCGGAATTCCCGTCAATGACATCAGCATTGGATGCATTCCTGACTGCCAACGAGAAGAAAAAATGACGCACCACACGGACCTCTTATCCTCAATTACAAAACATAAACAGCATGGCGGAAGCCATGTGCAATTATAAACAGGAATCAAGGAAAGTCCGTCACCCCAAAAGAGTTGACGGACTTTTCGATTTTCAATACAACCTCTGAAAAATGAAAAATATCGACCAAGCGGCCTTCAAGACTCTGTATCTCAAGGATACGGAATTTAAGAATCTGATGCAAAAGCGCATTTACAATGTGCTTCTTATAGCCACGCCTTACGATGCTTTTATGCTTGAGGACGATGGCCGAGTGGATGAGCAGGTGTATTTTGAATATGTCAAGCTCAATCTTTCCTCACCGCCTCGATTCACCAAAGCCGGGAATTACGAGGAGGCTTACTCTTTGCTTAAAGAGAAGGATTTTGATTTAATCATAGCCATGCCGGGGGTGGATGTCTCGGAGACATTCCGCGAGGCAATTAAAATCGATGAGCTTTATCCCGAAATACCATTTGTGGTGCTGACACCTTTTTCGAAGGAGGTAAGACGCCGGATAGCTGATGAGGATTTGCGCGGCGTGGATTATGTTTTTTCATGGCTGGGAAATGTGGATTTGATTCTGGCCATTATAAAGCTCATAGAGGACAAGATGAATGCCGACAATGATATTTTGGATGTCGGAGTGCAGTGTGTAATGCTTGTGGAAGATTCTATCCGATTCTATTCGGCCATTCTGCCTCATCTTTTTAAATTTTTGCTCAAGCAATCGATGGTATTCTCGGAGGAGGCTCTCAATGAACATGAGCAGATGCTGAGAATGAGGGGGCGTGCAAAAGTGCTTTTGGCGCGTGATTACTCGGAAGCGAAGGCACTTTTTGACAAATATGGCGAGAATATGCTTGGTGTGATTACTGATGTGAGATTTCCCCAACATTCCGGCACTCGTGAGAAGGATCCTGAGGCGGGACTTAAACTTACACGCTATATCTATGACAAAAATCCGTGTCTGCCCGTTATTATAGAATCATCGGAATCACATAATCGCGGACTGGCACTTAATGTCGGAGGAATCTTTTTGGACAAATCATCCAAGACGTTGCCGCAGGATTTGCGTCATGCCATTCGCGATAATTTCGGGTTTGGTGACTTTATAGTGCGGGATCCGGCTACAGGACACGAGATTATGCGCATCCCTAACCTTAAGAGTCTGCAACGTAACATCTTCAATATTCCGGGCGACTCGTTGTTCTATCATTGTTCGGTCAATGATGTGAGCCGTTGGCTTTATTCACGAGCTTTGTTCCCGATAGCGGATGCAATCAAGAAATATAAATTTACCGAGATGTCGGAGTCACCGGCAGTCCGTCAGCTGATTTTTGAATGTATAGTCAAATATCGCAGGATGAAAAACCGCGGTGTCGTGGCAGTGTTTCAAAAGGACAGATTTGACAAATATTCCAACTTTGCGCGTATCGGAGAGGGGTCGCTGGGAGGTAAAGGTAGAGGATTAGCGTTTATCGACCAAATAATCAAGCGAAATCCCGTGTGCGAGAATTTTGGCGGTGTGGAGATTACGATACCGAAGACGGTGGTGCTTTGCACAGATATCTTCGATGAATTCATGGAAGAGAATAATCTTTATCCGATAGCTTTGTCCTCACGTCCGGATACGGAGATACTTGCTACCTTTCTGAAGGCACAACTGCCTCTGGATTTGACTGATAATCTTCGGGCTCTCCTTGATGTGATGGACAAACCGCTTGCGGTGCGGTCCTCATCTTTGCTTGAAGACTCTCATTATCAGCCGTTTGCCGGTGTGTATTCTACTTATATGATACCTCACCTTGAGGATACGGAAAAACATCTTGAACTTCTGCAAGATGCCGTAAAATCAGTCTATGCATCCGTATTTTTTGCGGATTCGAAAGCATATATGAACGCTACTTCAAATGTTATAGACCAAGAGAAGATGGCCATCATCCTACAGGAGGTGGCATCAGAGAATCATGACGGGTATTTTTATCCGTCGTTTTCCGGAGTGGGACGTTCCCTGAACTATTATCCGATAAACGATGAGGTGGCGGAAGACGGGGTTGCCGAAGTGGCCGTGGGACTTGGGAAATATATAGTTGACGGTGGCATGGCGCTCAGATTCTCACCGAATCAGCCTCATAAGGTATTACAGACTTCCACATTGGATTTGGCACTTCGTGACACACAGACATTCCTGTTTGCACTTCCCTCGGATGAGCAGTCGAGTGAGCATTTTACGGTGGATGACGGATTCAACATCAAAAAGATACCGGTAAATGACGCGGCAAAATCCGGGGCGTTGAAGTTCCTTGCCTCCACATATAATGCATACGATGGCCGAATAGTGGATAATGACTTGGGTCCGGGGCGCAAGGTAATAACATTTGCCAATGTGCTTCAGCATAATGTATTCCCTCTTGCCAAGATTATTGAATTTATGCTGCGCACCGGTCAGTATGAAATGGGACGGCCGGTAGAGATAGAATTTGCCGGCAATATAGAGCCGGATGCCAATTCATCGCAGGCGGAAAAGAAAGGTACACTCTATTGGCTTCAAATTCGTCCTATTGTGGATAAGAAGGAGATGCTTGATGACTCAATCCTCAACCTTCCGGACAAAGAGCTGATATTGCGGAGTGGAACGGCACTTGGACATGGTGTGATGGACAATGTCATGACGGTGGTTTATGTCAAACCGTCCACATTCGATTCGTCGCGTAACGAGGAAGTGGCACAGGAGATTGAGAAAATCAACAGGAAATTGATAGAGGAGGAGAAACCCTATATTCTGATAGGCCCCGGACGTTGGGGATCTTCCGACCATGCACTCGGCATCCCGGTGAAATGGCCGCAGATAGCCGGTGCCCGCTTGATAGTGGAATCTGCCTTGCCCGGATATCGCATCGAACCGTCACAGGGTACACATTTCTTCCAGAATTTGACATCGTTTGGTGTGGGGTATTTCACCATAGACCAGGATAACGGGCAGGGTTTCTGCAATTACGGTTTTCTGGATGAGACTCCGGCCGTGTATGAGAGTGACGCAGTGAGGATAGTGGAATTTCAGGATCCTCTGATGATAGCCATCAATGGCAGGAAATCAGCCGGCATAGTGGCAAAGCCACAGCCTTAGAGGTTTTTTTTAATAATAAAACTTAAAATGATTCATTTCTCATTTACAGAAATTTCCTCAAAAATTATGCCCAAATCCATTAATAAACAACTCAACTTTCGCAAGTTTTAACTTGCGAAAAGTTAGGAGTTGGAGGTTAGAAAGTTAGAGAATTATCGAAAATTTAATATCAATTTTAACTCGAAGGCGTTCCGTAAACCATAAACTATAAACCATAAACTTCAAGTTTCCAAGATGCCAAGCAACTTGAGAAACTTGAATTAAACAACCTCTTAACATTATGCAGAGTGTTTTGTAATGAAAGTATTAGAGATATTCCTTCATCCACGGCGAGCCGGAAGATTGATTAAAGATCTTCTGGCAGATAACGATGCAGCGCAACAAGACAATGAAAACTTGGCTCGGAGATTGTCGCAGAGTCAGGATGAGATAGACCGACTTTCAGACAGAGTCATAGAATATCAGACACAGGTAGATTCATCAAATGAGGCGGTAAGGGCTCTTAATGATGATTTACTTCGTGTGCGCAAGCGACTTGACCGTGCCAATTTTGACATCCTTCAGATGGATGCGTTACGCAATGACCTTGCCAATGCCGTGGCTGAAAAAAAGGATGCACTACGCAGAGTGGAAACGCTCAAACGGGCACTTGAGGAATCACGTAAGGCTTTACGAAAGGTGACATCGCTTCCTTCAGGAAATGAGCTGGTAGAGGCTGATGTGAAAAAAGATGAGTTGCAATTTCCCGAGCTTCAAGGTGACGGGGATGAGCCGAAGCCGGTGAGTGGACAGCCCAAGACCCCGGTTAGCGATGTTTTGCGACATGATGAAAATCTGACGGACGGGCAAGATGACGACTGGCTCCGTCCTTTGCCACCCTCACAACTGTAAGTTGACGAGCCGATATGAAAATAGATGAAAAGATATTACGACGATTGGTAGCAACGGGGGTATTCCTTGTTGCGATGATTGTATATACCCTTACAGTTGAGCCGACAGCTTCGTTTTGGGATTGTCCGGAATATATTGCCAATGCCGTAATGCTTGAAATAGGGCATCCACCCGGCAATCCGACATGGGCACTTGCGGCAAGAACATTTGCTTCGTTGGCTCCCTGCAAGGAATTTGCGCCATTGTTTGTCAATCTTTCAAGTGCCGTTTTCACATCGCTCGCTGCGATGTTGCTCTATCTTTCCGTGGTATTGCTTATAGGTCGGCGTAAATCAAAAGGTGGGGATGTAGATCCGTTGCCACATATAGCCGGAGTCATTTCCGCACTTACATTTGCATTTCTGGATTCCACATGGTTTTCGGCAGTTGAGGCGGAGGTTTATGCTTGTTCGATATTCTGCACGGCACTCTGTTTTTGGCTCATCTTATTATGGAGGAAATCCCGTTCTCCTCGGATTCTCATATTGATAGCATACATCACGGGGCTGTCTATAGGTGTGCATCAACTGAACTTGCTTTGTATCCCGACCATAGCGCTTGTGATTCTTTTTGCACGACATCGGAGGGGAGTCAGTTTTTGGAAGACTTCCGGTGTTTTGATAATTTCATTTGTAGTCATAGCTGCGATTTTGTTTGGGATGATGCCGGGAATGACCACTTTGGCTTCGGAGACGGAGTTGTATATTACGAGTCATTTTCCGACAGGCTTCAATACAGGCGTTTTGAGCTATGTTTGTGTTGCGTTTGTAATAGTTGTTGCCTCGGCTGTTATTTTACCTCTGAGTCGTTCTAAATGGCTTGATGCGGCACTAATTGCTGCTTCATTGTTTATTTCGGGAATGACGTCATTGGGAGGGGATATCATACTTGGCTCCATAGTTGCCGTTTGTTGCGGTTTGGGATTTCTTGTTTATCCTCAACGATTGCTCCGTCTTGCTTCGGTAACGCTATGGTGTGTGGCTTTTCTGATGCTCGGATTTTGTTCGTTTGCATTAATAATTATCAGAGCAAATGCGTTCCCCCCTATGAATCAAGGGAATCCATCCAATATTTTTGCATTTTCATCCTATTTACATCGCGATCAATATGGATCGACCCCACTTTTATACGGTCGGACACCACAGAGCAAAATGTTGAGAGAAGAACGATTTACGGTCAATAATGAAGGTGATACTATACCCGATTATTCAGCATTGGCGCGTAAGAAAAAGAGGGCTCGTATATATCCGGCAGTAGCCGGGGCGTGTATAAATAACGTTTCCGGATTTATGACAGCTGCTGATTCTACTTTCAATGAGCGGCAGTATGATTCGGCCGGAAATCATTATGTGGTGGCAGATTATAATTATGATTATCTCTATGCACAGGAATTGGATATGTGGTTTCCTCGAATCACAAGCAGCAATCCGGACCATGTGGAGGCCTACGATTCATGGATTGGGATGAACAGCTCGACGATGATGAGTGTCAAGGCTTCGGAAGCTGTCGATTCGCTCGGACATCCGGTAGGAAAATTGGATAAGTTCACCGGCAAAAGGATAAAACGGGATGCCCAACGACCTACGTATCTGCAGAATCTGGAAGCGTTGCTCTCTTATCAGATGTTCTATATGTATTTCCGCTATGTGATGTGGAATTTTGTGGGGCGTCAGAATGATGTTCCCTCACAAGGGCAGGTGGATACCGGAAATTTTATCACCGGTATCGATTTTTTGGATAGAGAGATGCTTGGGCCTCAGAACGCGCTTCCATTTTATTATGGCATGAAGAATCCGGGGCGCAATCCATATTATTTCCTGCCATTGATATTTGTGTTTTTAGGGATGATATGGCTGGTGCGTCGAGGGCGTCGAGGTGACCGTGTCCTCTATATGCTTCTTCTTCTATTCTTCATGACAGGTCCGGCCATTGTGCTTTATCTTAATCAGTCGCCGTGCGAGCCTCGTGAGAGAGACTATTCATTTATCGGGTCATTTTATGCGTTATCGTTTTTCGTGGGAATAGGAGCTATGGGCACTGTTCGTCATATTGCGAGCAGATTCGAGACGCGTGGTCGTAGAAAAAAGGCTCTTATTATTGGTTGTGTTGCATCATTTGCCATCCCCGGTATGCTGTTGGCTACAAATTATGATGATCATGATCGGTCTTCTAGGACTCTCACTTCGGATATGGCATACAATACTTTAGCCTCGATGCTGCCGGACGCAATAATTTTTGTTAATGGTGACAATTTTACATTCCCCTTGTGGTATTCGCAAGAGGTGGAGGGTGTAAGAGAAGATGTAAGTATCATAAATCTTGCATATTTAGGTACAGACTGGTATCCGGTGCAGCTCCTTTCGGCCAATCGGAAAGGGAAAAGGTTGCCGATGTTTGCCACAGAAAAAAATCTTGCGTATAACACTCTGAGTTCAGCATATATCCCGGCGGACACTACAGCAGTAGATGCAAAGAGAGCATTCCTCTATATGTATAATTCATCTCCGTCGTCGGGATTTCGTTTCCCGTCTTCGAGGATTAGGATTCCGAAAGGGGAGTCGGGCGATTCTCTGATTGTGGATCTCAAGAAAGTGTCCGGAGGGAAATCATATGTAATGCGCAGTAATATTGTGATGCTTGACATTATAGCGGCCAATGCGTATCAACCCGAACAAAGACCGGTATATTGGTCGGCTGCGTTACCCGATTCCCACAAGGGTGCTTTTGCTCCTCTGAGCAGATATGACGGACTTGTCTCGCAATTAAGCGACACGGCATCAGTTAACACACCTCCCGATCCTTTTCGTCTTGCCAATTTCTTGATTTATGATGCCCGTTATGGCAATTTGAATTCAGTCTCAATCATCGATGAACCGGGAAAGGGTCAGGTGCGACTTCTTCGTCGTGCATTAAGAATCTCAGCAGCAAAGATGCTTGATGAGAGGAAACCGGATATCGCCCTGCAACTTCTTGATATTCATCAGAAGAAGCTCCCGGCAGCGTTGGTACCGTATACGATATATAACGACAGGTATCTGCAACGTGACGAAGCCGAGGAGACAGCTCTGTTGCTAATGCGCTGTTCTAAGGCACTTAATCGACCCGAACTGCATCGGGATGCACTCGAGATACTTAAACGGCAAATTACGACTCTTGCCACTTGGCGAAATTATTATAATCTCCTTGCGCCGCGTCTCAGAGGTGTCACCTCTCCAATTGTCAATATATCGGCTCATGGTGTTTATGCCCCCATAGATGCATATTTGAATAATGGGGGTGAGCCGGAATTTATCCGTCAACATCGTTTGCTCAAACCGATTAATTTGGAAAATGAGAAGAAAGATTGGAAGATACGTGAATTGCGCCGCCAACTGCTTCGCGATGCCCGCTATCCGGAACATTCGGATTCCACCAAGTTGCATCTGGACAATTATTTTAAGGCCGGAGGGAAAAGTGCCGACCTTTTGAAGTATTCTGAAATACGCGGAGCAGCGGATTTCCCGCCTATACCTGAAAAATAAATTCCCCATACGACACTTCACAGATGAAACCGATTTTTCTGATAGGATATATGGCCAGTGGCAAGACAACGCTCGGAAGGAGTCTCGCCCGACATTTGAATCTTCAATTTATTGACCTTGATTTTTATATCACTCAACGCTTTCATAAATCCATCCCCGAGATTTTTGCCCAACGCGGGGAGGAGGGTTTCCGCACTATTGAAGCCAATATGTTAAGAGAGGTGGGGGAATTGCAGGATGTAGTAATCTCTTGTGGTGGAGGAACACCATGTAGTGAGTCCAATATCGAGTATATCAATAAAGCGGGTATATCCGTATTTCTCAATTGCAGTGTAGGATGTATTCACCGTCGACTGCTCAAATCCGTCACACCCCGACCATTGGTGCAACGCATTCCCCCCGAAGAATTGCCGGAATATATATCCGGTCATCTTGCCTCCAGACTTGAATATTATACCAGAGCTCAATTCACAATAGATGCAAGTCATCTTGAATCAAAATCACAGATACAATCCACAATAGATAGCTTAAGACGAATGTTAGGGGTATAAGGCTCTTGGAATGTTATCTAAAGAAAGAGGGGTGCATCTCTCGATGTACCCCTCCATCCCTTGGTGAACCATTGTGCGGATGCACATGTAGCTTCCGGCTCACCGCAGTAGAAATTACTAATGTATATAACCCAAAATTTAGACAATAATGTAGAATACGTGTCTTGTCTCGATATTCACTTTTGAAAAGTGAACTCGTTTAGGTAAGTTTGGTTGAAAATATGTTGTATGAGAAAATTTCTTTCACGATTCAATTTTTCGATTATGATGTAGGTGTTTTCCTTAGTTTGTATGATATAAACGCAATTTTATGCGGCTTATTACTCAATAAATGTTAACCTTTTGTAAAATATATTTGCCGGATCAACACGTATGATAAAGGTACATTCCGGTATAACTGCCAATTGTCGGTCAATCGGATGTATTGATACTTATACGGGTTGCCGGCGGGTGTGCTTATGGCATCCGCGTAAAGATGGTCAATTCTTTAGGTGATTATCAATAAAATGAATCAGGCTTTTTTTAAGAGTGATTGTCCCCAGAGATAAACCTTGTCAATATAGGGTATTTCCACGTTATATTTTTTTCCAAGCTCCCGAATATATTTCAGGCTGTACCCGAAATCTTCGGTAAAATATCTGCTTGTATAATCAGGATACCATCCTTTTTTATCCTGTTTCATAGGTGAGAGTATCCCTTTAAATCCTGAAATGGATGCAAGTTTCTCTTTCAGCGACTTTGCATCGTGACTCTCATAATAATCCATTATAGGAGAAAGGTAGCCGGGCGTTACGGGAAGATGTCCCAATATTTTAAAAAGCTCGGCATCCATTTTTATGAGCAATTCGGCTGCTTCTATAGTCCATTCTTCATAAAAAAGAATATTTCGGTCAAATCTTTTATTTTCTTCCCATCCGGAAAACATTGAATACAATCTTGCTGTATGCAGAATGGGATTACTGTTGGTGATACTGACCTCAAAATAATTTTTCATCAAATTGGTATGGCTGCCAAATGAGTTCTCAACCCATCTGCGTAATTCCTCTTTACCATTTGCGGAATCTCTTTCCACAGCGATATTAAATTCGGGGCGATATCCCATTAAGTTTGCGGTGTGTCCATATTCTGCAGTGCGTGAGATGAATGGCACTCGTTGAAATCCCCAAAGCTTAATGTCGGGGGGAAGGATTTCCAAAGCCTCGAAGAAGAATCCGGATGAACAGAACACTCCTCCTACGTAAGTGCCGGATTTCAGATGAGGCTTTATGACTTGCAATTCCGGACTGTTGGCAAATCCGGGGACTGTCAACAGAATTATCTCTGCCTGCGGTATGACATCTGCCGGATTGGACGAAATGTTGTGGAGTCGGGATTCGAATGTTCCGTCAGGAGTATTAATGGTGATATTTTTTGACCATTTATCGGGATTACGGGTAAGAACAGAAACATCCATACCCTTGTTGGCAAGCCATCCGGAGATGACGTGTCCGAGGGAACCACCACCAATAATACAGATTTTCTTAAACATGGATTGCCAAGCGGGAAGGAGATATCAAAATATGAATACGAAATTATTTGTCACACTTATTAATATTCGGCAGGGGATAACGGATTGAAAGATTGGCCATCTCAACAGCGGCCTGAGCATATTCTGTCCCCTTATTGCCCAGGATTCCGCCGGCTCTGTCGTGAGCTTGTTGTTCGCTGTCTACTGTCAAGAGTCCGAAAATTACCGGTGTTTGGCCTTTGGTGTTCATCAAAGTTACACCGTCAGTGACAGTCTTGCAAACATAGTCGAAATGAGGAGTATCACCACGTATTACACATCCTATGACAATGACTGCATCCGGTTTTACGGAATCAATCATTCTTGATGCACCATATACCAACTCTACCGCCCCGGGCACTTCTACAGTGAGTATATTCCTTTTATCTATACCTGCCTTTAGAAAATATTCTCGAGCAGCTTGTGCAAGCGGTTCTGTTATGTGGCTGTTCCATTGAGCTTTGACAATGACACACTTGAAATCAGCCGAAAGGGGAGATACCGTTTTGTGTACGGCACCTCCTGTTTGCAGTGCTGTTGCCATTATTTTTTCTTCTTTTTATCTTTTGAACGCTGAAGTTCTCTATCCACTATGGCATCGGTGACAGCATCACGTATCACCTCTTTTTCCACCTCTTCTTCGGCCTTGACCAGTTTGTCGCGTTCAAGGCGTTCTATGCGTTTTTTCTCACGGGCGGAGAGCTTTTTCTCCAGCTTTTGTTCTACCTTAAGCACAGCTTTGGCTGTATTACTTTCAACTTCCTCCTTGAGCAGGTCGGCTACACGTTCCTCTTTGGCTTCCTTTTCGCCTGATTTCAGACGTTTTTTTGCCGAAACGGTAAGGTTGTGTACAAACCCTTTCCATTTTGGTTCATGAAGGATATCAGCGTCGATAATCTCTATTAGAGCAAGTGTATCTTCTTCAAGTTGAATGGTTTCAAGAGCAATGGCGTGAGGAAGGATTGCATTAAGCAATCGGCGTGCTCTGGGGCGCATCGCTTTTACGCGAATCATCACCTCAGCCATTTCGATTGTCATTTTGACCTCTTTGCGAGTGACACGACCACTCCTTTTCTTGGAGAATTTGATGGCCTCGGCATAGAATTTGGTGGCGGCTTTATAATCTCCGGAGGATGCGAGAAGTTTACCGACATTGTGCAGCGAGTCAACGAGTTTGTCAGTTGCCGCAAGGACACCGGAATTAACTTTCTCATAGAGAGTGCCGGCAGTGATTTGGTGTTTCACCAGAAGTTCCATTGCCTTCTTGCGAGAGCGAAGTATTCGTGTGGAGAGCTCCATGGCAAGGATGTGGTATTTGCCGAATCGGTCAGGATCTGTAGCGATAAGATTGTCAAGCACCTTAAAGAGAACTTCAAGTTCTTTCTCTGACTGTTTGAAATCTTTGAGGGCGAAATGAATCTCACTCAAATCGAAAAGGAGCGAGACGAGCATTGCTCGAAATTCAGTATTTTCATAGTCGGAGAAATCCCGTAAAGTGCGAAGAGACTCCACTACACGTTCGAGCGCATCGATATAACGCTCTTCATTCATAAGGGCCTCGATAGTGTTATGGCAGCCCATTGCATCTTCAATCACCTTATGGTCCGGTGAATGTTTCTCAAATTTTTTGAGGTCAAGAGGGATTTGGATGTGGTTCATATCTAAATTTAAGGATAATCTATTTATTGTTGGTAATGAGAGAATCGGCTGACGAAGATTTCTCTTTCGATATATGCCCAAGGTATCCTCCATGATGTCGTTTGGCATATTCGGCGGCAGTGAATCCAATTTTTTTCATGGTGGATACAACAAGCAGGTCTCCGATTACGGTCATCATGGTGGTGGAAGTGGTGGGTGTTAATCCCAAAGGACAAACTTCGGGAGCATGAGCTGTAAAGAGAGCTACATCGGCCATTTCAGCAAGAGGAGATGTCTCATTTCCTGTTATAACAATAATTGGGATGTCGGGGTTCAAATGACGTGCCAGAGAGACAAGTTCAAGAATCTCGCGTGTTTTGCCGGAATTGCTGAGAAGCAAGAGGATATCGTTTTCTTGGAGTAAACCGAGGTCTCCGTGTTGGGCTTCGGAGGGGTGGAGAAATACAGCCGGAGTCCCGGTGCTTGAGAATGTAGTCGCTATATTGAGGGCTATCTGTCCTGCTTTCCCCATGCCGGAGGTGACTAATTTCCCTTTCTTTACCGAGACATGTCCGACAATCAGGTCTACAGCTTGTGGATAGCTGTCGCTGATGGGTATGTCAAGAACTGCTTTCGCCTCAGCGCGTAAAATCTCGCGAAGGTCTTCGAGGTTTTTATTGTTCATTTTTGCAAAGGTCTCGTTGTTCGTAATTGCACAAAGCCTCTCTCCATTTGTCAGAGACATGGCATGCCTGTTTTGTGGCTTTGTCAAAGGATACCATTACAGTCTCGCACATAGATTTTATTTGCCCGGTTTTTTTTTCGCGAATTAATTGCAGGAGTTTGAAACTCTTGTCATGAATCTCTTCGCATCGAGTCAGCACTTCAATATCGTCTCCGAAGACAATTGACGAAATAAAGGCACAATTGACATTGACTATCACAGTGTCTACATCGTCCCATTTGTAATTATCCTTTCTGACGCTGCGGAAATAATGAGCCTTGCCGGTGTCATAGAAGGCAAGGTAGACGGTATTATTGACGTGACCAAGTATATCCACATCACTGAAACGGATTTGCAAGTCAGTGTGATGGCGGAAATCTGACGGGTTTGGCAAATTATTCGGGTTCATACAATCATTCTTATATTTATGACTTATCCTCAATCCATATTCCAGCTATCTCTTTACCCCTACCTTATAAAGATATAAATTTCAAATCATTAACTACATTATTCCCTACACAGGCGTTAATGTCTGCTACAATTGATGAACGACGCATATTCAATTCATGTCGCAAAGCGGCACTTTTGACAGGGATTACCATTACGGAATTCCTCATATACGGCTTTGCACACATGGATGCAATACCGTTACCGACCACCTTCCCCCAACATTCGACAGCCTTGGCCTTGTCCACACCCTCTCGGAGCGAGAGGGAATCGATAGCGGCACGCATTACATCGCCTATGGATTGGGTCTCAATTCGTTTCATATTATATTACGATGGTAATTCAGTGAAACGACCGTTGCTTACCTCAAGGAGTAGTTTATTGCCGGCTATTTCGGCGAGAATTTCATCGAGATGTTTTCGGTTGGTGTCGGTAATGAATATCTGACCGAAAGATTCGGAATCGCTCACCAAGCGCATTATTCTTGCTACACGGTCGGCATCGAGTTTGTCAAAAATGTCATCAAGCAGTAGCAGAGGTGTCACATTCTTAATCCTTTTGAGATAATCGAATATGGCAAGTCGCAGTGCGATGGTGAAAGTTTTGACCTGTCCTTGTGAGCCGAGTCGGCGCATCGAGTAATTGCCGAGCGACATTTCGAGGTCGTCGCGGTGAGGTCCGACAGTGGTATACCCCAAAGCTGTGTCTTTACCTCGCTTGCGCATGAGTGCTTCTCTGAGAGTCTCATGATTCATCACGGAATTATATTTCAGCGATGCGGTTTCCATACTTCCGGCCACACTGCTGTAATAATGCGCGAAGACATTAGAAATCTCCTTGACCCAATGGCTTCTGACAGCGTGTATTTCAACTGCTGAGATTTCCATGGTGGTTTCTACCGACTCGTATAATATGGCATCTTTTACACCGGCCCGAAGCATCCGGTTGCGGCTTTCAAGAGCTCGATTGTAAGTAATAAGATGCGACAGATACCCTCCGTCCCCCTGCGAGATGACCATATTCATAAGTTTTCTGCGCTCCTCACCGTTACCGGTCACAATCATGGAGTCTTGCGGTGAAACGGTCACCAAGGGGAATTTTCCGATATGACGTGAGATTTTGTCGTACTCTTTGCCGTTGCGCTTGAGGGTTTTCCCTTTCCCTCTGAGTATACCGCATGCTATATGTTCCTCACTGCCGGAATCAAGAAGATAGTCACCTTTTACAAGTAGTGAATCTTCTCCGTGACGTATCAATGCGGATTCCGGCATTGACGATATCGGCCGGCTGAAACTAAGGAAATGTATAGCCTCAAGGAGGTTGCTTTTCCCCATTCCATTCATGCCGAGTAGGCAGTTGACCCCATCGGAAAATTCCAATGTGGCCTCTGCTATATTCTTGAAGTTGAGTATGTCAATGCTCTTAAGAATCACAAATATGCACCTCTTTGTGTAATTCCGTTAAAGTTTCTGACCATAGGCCAGGTCGCCGGCATCTCCCAGTCCGGGAATAATATAGCTGTGGGAATTGATTTCCGCGTCGATTGCTCCGGTCCAAAGTGTTGTCTTATCGTCCGGGAAATGTTCTTTGACATAATCCACGCCTGCTTGTGATGCGATTACTGAGGCCACATGAACATAAGCCGGTGTCCCTTTTGAAAGCAATGCCTTATATCCAAGCTCCATTGATGAGCCGGTGGCCAGCATCGGATCCACAAGTAAAACAGTCTTCCCTTCTATTGACGGTGAAGCAAGATATTCTATCAGGACATCGAAAGACTCACCTTTCTCCTTATATCGGCGATAGGCTGATACGAAAGCGTTTTCTGCTCTGTCAAAATAGGAGAGGAAGCCATGATGGAACGGCAATCCGGCACGAAGTATTGTAGCGATGACTATTTGGTCAGCAGGTGTTTGACATACAGCCTCGCCAAGTGGGGTCTTGACTGTTTCATTGCGATATGTGAGTTTTTTTGATATCTCGTAAGCCATTATTTGACCGATTCTGTCAAGATTACGGCGGAATCGCATCGGATCTTTCTGGATAGTGCTGTCGCGAAGCTCAAGCATATATCTACTCACCAGCGAAGGGGTGTCTGCAAAATTGATTACTTCCATTATAGAATCGTTTTTTTTGCTTGTTCACTTATAATCCACAAAGTTAATCAAAATTTCCCATATATTCTAGAAACCATCGTCTAAAGTGACTATTCCTCACAGCTATTTGTTTAGAATCTTTTTTACCTCTTGTCCCTTAACCATAATGTAGATGCCGGGAGCCTCCGGTTTCTCCACCTGAATACCTTCAAGAGTAAAATAAACCGGCTTGGTTTCATCAGTTGTCATCTCAGCCGAAAGAGCGCGACTTAAGATGAGCTTCCCTTTCTTGAAATCGAGTGTGAATCTATATTTACCGGCAAGTGCTTTCCATGATTTGCAGGAGGACGCTGTCTGATTCTTCGTGTATATTTCATAATCATACTCAAGATTAGGCTCAACTGTTACGCCCTCGCTTTTAGCTCCGAATCGGTCTGCATTCCGGTTGAGTATATCCCAGGATTCTCCCAAAGCCGTCGTGAAACTGAAGAAGGCGTATGTTGTGCCATTTGACTCAAGAGTTACGTCATTAGCAACATAACAGTCCCCTTCTCGTGTCATCTCCACACCATACGTTGTGATCCAATGGTTATCTGCAAGGTCACCTATCAGATAAAGAGTTTCCGGCATCTGAACATCCTCATTTTCTTCACCGCCATTTTCTACAATTTTGCCGGTGCAGGTATAGGTTGCCCCATTGACGAATGTTAAGTCAGCGGTCTGGTCATTGCCGTTATTGCTGAAAATCACAGATGTGGGTATTCGTCCATCGGATATGCTCCAGCTCCATTTTCCGTCTGCTCCTTTGGTCATTTTGTCACCGGGCCATGTGCCGCTTTCAGTGCAATTCTCATTCTCATTCCACGCCCACACGGTAGGATTCTCCCAACCTGAGGTATTATCGAGATAAACTATATAGCTGTCGGGATTGGGATTTGGATTTGGATTTGGGTCGGGATTTGGATTTGGGTCGGGATTAGGATTTGGGTCGGGATTAGGTGTCACTGTCTCACCATAAATAACAGCGATACCGGTATTGCCGGTTTTACCCTTAATTGTTGTGGCCGTAACTGTAAAACTGTTTCCACTCACTTTATCGATATATGTGCCTGCCGGAACATAACCGCCGCCGTTGCTGATTGATACGTTTCGTGAACCACCGGCTCCAACCACAATAACAGCACCGCCATCTTTTCTCGTTACGCAAGCGACACCATTTTCCGCCGTATAATAGTCACTCTTTCCGACCATGGCATTTCGAAATTTGTTGACCTCGGCTATCTGTTTCTCCTTAAAATGTGTGCTCCCTTTTTGTCCCATCCGGATTGTATTGCGTGTAGTAGCGCTCGGTCGTGAAAAATACAACGATGACTCTGCGTTTCTGCAAGCAGTGACGGCCCATGCACGGTCTATTATGTCCTGAGATATTTTTGCCGTGTTTGTGCCATATTGTCCGTCATTGGAATAATCATCATGGCTTTCAGCCCAAAGTACCACACTTGCTGAAGGCACTCCGTTAGCGGTCCAGCTGCCGTGTCCGCTCGGCACTTTCCCGGAACAAACCTCATTGCGAGTCCATTTCGAATATTCCGTATCTGTCACCCCTATATATTGAGTATACTCTTTCAGGAGTCGATAAGTGTCACCTCCGGGGCCATCCAGCACCTCTCCATAATGCCACATTCCCGGCACTGACGTTACTGTTCTCCAGAAGTCGCATTGCTCTGAAGGTAGGCCGATATGTTTCGCAGCATCCCATCTGATTCCTTTCACTCCAAGGCTTTTAAGGTCTTCGATAAATGCTTTGGCACGTGCCTGCACTTGAGCATCTTCCGAATTAACATCACCATAATCACCCACTTGGCCATGTGTGATTGAATATCGATTCCCATAATTCACACTCCCTTCCCATCTCACTCTGCCCGAATTGTCCCACCATGTGTCATGATATCCGGATGCCTGATTTACATGATTGGCTACAACGTCCACGATGATTTTAATCCCGTATTCGTCTGCCTTCTGACAGAGGCTTTTTAATTGTTCCCTTGAACCGTTACCATTGGCTTTGAATGCAAAATCGTATGGCATATAAGCATAAAACCATTCTGCATTTGTATTTGCATTCCCTTGGACGGGCGACACTTGTATGGCTCCGAATCCGGCTTCCGCGATTGCCGGAAGTTCTTTCTCTATGTCACTGAAGGTCCAGTCGAAGCAATGCAATATGTTGCCGTCCGATATCTTTTCCGGAATATTGTAACTATTCGATGCGCCCAAACACGTCAGCGCAACCGCAGCAAAGGCTGCGGTAATGAAATTTTTATAACACATGGTATTCTTAAAAATTGCTAAAGTACTGTTCTTTTTCTTTATCTTTATCAAAAAACCAACCTCCCTCGACACCTAACTCCTTCATGACATACGACAAAAGCCGACATCCTATCGGACATCAGCATTGCCTGATGAATCTGAGAACACTCTTAGTTGACCGGAGCGGCTGCAGGAGTGGCTGCCGGTTTCTCTGCCGCAGGTGCTGCTGCGGGAGTGGCTGCCGGTTTCTCTGCCGCAGGTGCTGCTGCAGGCATGCTTGTCTGTACAGGAGCGGCCGGCTGGATGCTGCTGACATTCTTGCTCGGCTTAACGGCAAATGATGCACAGATGCTGACCAAGCAGATGAAGATAGCCAATGACCATGTCGCCTTCTCGATGAAATCAGTGGTTTTGCGATATCCCATATATTGGTTGCCGGCTGAATAATCAGCTGCCAAACCGCCACCCTTGGATTTCTGAATCAATACTGCGCCTATGAGAAGCAAACAGGCAATTACAATCAAAATACTTAAAAAAATATACATCTTTTCTTTAGTTTTGTCAGTTTTTTTATCCTTTCCGTTTTCGCTCGTTGATTATCAACTTCTTCAGAAAACGAATTTGGTCTGCAAAGTAAACACTTTTTTCCGAATTATTCAAATATAATTCGTTAATAATTTCCAATGCCTGCTCATATTTCTTTTGACGAATCATCATCCGAGCCAATGATTCAGTAAGCGCACTCCCCTCTGAAGGCCTTTCTTCTTTCTCATTTTCAGATATATCAGCAGTGGTGTCGCCACCCGGAAGACTCTGTCCTTTCTCTTCAGCTTCAAGGATGGCCGCATAATCAACAGCCGGTGCGAAATTCAATGGATCTGACTTTGTCATTACATTGCCTCCAAATTTATTCAGGAAATTATCTATGGTATCTTCCGTACTTGGATTAGGTGAATGTATGTCGGGGTAAAAATCAGAGAAAATATCTCCATCTGCCCCAAACATATTTAGCAACGTGTCCGTGTCCCCCAAATGTGCAGCTATGCGTCGCTTAAGCTCCATTCGTTCATCAGCCGTCTCGCACGTTGACAATGCCATGATGCTAAAATATATAAAATAAGGATATTTGCGGGACAACTCTCGAGCTTCCGCTGTCTTGATTTTTCCTTCAAATATCTTGTCTGCCAGTTCCATAAGTCGTTAATCTTTTAGCGGTCGTTTAATAATAAATGTTAATGGATTTGGGCATAATTTTTGAGGAAATTTCTGTAAATGAGAAAAGAATGTAGCTCTCTACATGATTGACGAATTTGCAGAAATTAACCAAAAAGAAGTCCAAAGACATTGACAATTAAAATATTTTGAGTGAATGAAATTGTTAAAAGGCTGATAATAATTCAATTAATAATTTTATAAACGAATCATTTTAAGTTTGATTATTAAACAACCTCTTATTCCCCTTTCTACCAATTCCCCAATGTGGCGTTAAATATCAAATCCACGAGTTCATCCGATATCTGTTGGCATAGATCATCCTGCACGTCTGTAAGCATCATACTGCTCGAAAATTGTCGATAAGCCGAAAAGGTCTGATCCACATTATTCGCCGGATTCTTATGATCGACATATTTCACCCTTACCGTTATCGTCAGTCTTGTTTCAGTGGCGTATGCGTCAGTGCCCACCGATTGAGGCGACAGTGAATATCCCGTTATCTCACCGCTCATCTCCAAATCAGCCGGACCATCTACCTCTTGAAGACGGGTCTGTCTGGTAATTGTATTCAGTAATTCATTCTCAAATGTTTGTTGCAGAGGTGGATACACCAATGCTGCCCGTATGGGGAATTCAGATATGTTGATTGTCTTATATATGTCATAATTGATTGCTGATCCGTTCAATGTGTATGTCACACACCCCGTCAGCATAATCATAATCATTAACGCGCTTATTATCAACCCCTTCATGCTCTTGTTAATATATTTGCAGTTCCATGCTTTCTCAATTTTACATTCAGGGATTAGATGCTTATGTTAAGCTCTCTGATCCTTCGGTAAAGTGTCCGTTCCGACATACGCAATTCACGCGCTGCATCCCGTTTTGACCCGTTATTGCGCTTCAAAGTCGCTATTATTGTTGCTCGTTCACTGTCAGCCAACGGATTATCATGCAACGGACTGAACGCCGGGTCGCCTACCTTGATTACTGACCGCATCGGGATATCAGTTCTGCATCCTTCGGAAGGAACACCTTCTACGGCCAACTGTGATTTTAGTACATCCACCTCTTGCTTCAGACTTACGAGTGCTTGCCACAACCGCTCCCGCTCTGACTCATAGGTATGACTCTCCGAAGCAAGCTGCAGTCCCGTCCCTTCATTATGATGCGGCAATACTTCGGCCAACATATCTGCGTTTATCGTCTCACCGGCATCAAACAATCCCAACTGTTCCACTACATTCTTCAATTGACGTACATTCCCCGGCCAGCGATATGCCCGCATCAAGCTCACTGCATCTTCGCTGAAGCGAATTAACCCGGTCATATATCGTTCGGAAAAATCCGAGGCAAACTTCCTTGCCAACAATCCCACGTCATCTCCGCGGTCATGAAGATTAGGCACCTCTATTATAATCGTCGACAATCGATAATACAAATCCTCTCTGAATTTCCCTTGTCTGACAGCCTTGAGCAAATCCACATTCGTTGCCGCCACTACTCTGATATCAGTTTTCTGGACTACCGATGACCCGACTTTCAAAAACTCCCCCGTCTCCAAAACCCTCAGCAGTCGAGCCTGTGTGGTAAGCGGCAATTCTGCTACCTCATCAAGAAATATAGTGCCTCCGTCTGCCTCCTCAAAATAACCCTTTCTTGCAGAAACGGCTCCCGTAAACGAACCTTTCTCATGGCCAAACAATTCGCTGTCTATAGTGCCCTCCGGTATCGCACCGCAATTCACCGCTATATATTTCTTATGTTTGCGTGAACCATATTGATGGATAATCTTCGGGAAAAACTCCTTCCCGGAGCCGCTTTCCCCAATCACCAACACCGACAAATCGATAGGCGCAACTTTCACTGCGCGTTCTATCGCACTGTTCAGCAATCCGGAATTCCCTATTATCGAAAACCGTTGCTTAACCTTCAATATCTCACTTTCACTTACTTTCATCTCTGATTGAGACTCGACAAATGAGGCTCATTATGCAAAATTAACCATTTTTAGGCAATTGTACAAACTTTTGCTTGCATCCAATCTTTTTTTTTTCTAAATTTGCATTATAATTCAACCAATATCATGTTACGAAAAATACTAACCTTAGCCGCTGCAGCTCTTTCTCTTGCTGCCGTTGCAAATACCCTTCAATACAATTTCGATTTGAGTGGTAACAAACCCGTTGGGTTCGGATTAGGTAAACCCGACACTTACGACGTTTGTGCCAAGCTCGATAATCCATCGTTCAAAGGCGCAGCCGTCAAAACTATCACAGTCCCCGTCATCTCGGAAGGGGGTACATTCGATTCTAATATCCAGGCATGGTGTGTTTACTCACTCCCCTCTGACGGACTCCCCCTCGAACCCGTTGCATCCGCTTCTGCCACTATCCATGACGGTGTTATTACCGCCACATTTGACAACCCGGTTATCATCGATGACAAACCGGTTTACATCGGATACACCATAACAGCTACAGAAATATTCGAAGACACAAAATATTTCCCTATACCGACAGTTTCCGGCAAATCCAACGGTGCTCTTAACTATCGCGCCCGCGGAAACAAACCCAAATGGACCGACGCATCACGTGATTCTTCAAATCCCAGAATGCTTCCCATGACCGTTTTCCTCGAAGGTGATCTCCCCTCTGTATATGCCGACTTCCAAATAATTGAAGCTCCTTACGGAATTGTGGGAGAACAAGCTACTGCATATGCTTCTATTTGCAACACAGGTTGCGACCCTATCTCTTCTATTGTCGTATCTTACAATTTCGGCAACGAAAATGAAAGCGAAGATATTACCATAACCTTTGATACACCCGTCTCAAACGTATATGGAACCGTTCATAAATTCCCTTTCTCTATGCCCGCTGACAAAGAGATATCCACAAAACAGATATTCTTCTCCCTTGAGCAGGTAAACGGCAGTCCCAACGCTCTTACCGACATTATTACATCGGACCTTCGTACAGTAAAATTTATTCCCAAGCATCGTCCAATCGTTGAAGAATATACCGGACTGTGGTGTCATGCTTGCCCCTCCGGATACGTCGCTATGGAACAAGGTAAATTATATTTCGGTGACGACTTCGTGGGTATCGCATTCCACAATGGTGACGCAATGGCTAAACAAGCTCCTTTCTATCCAGTCAAAATCACCGGATACCCCTCTGTATTCATCAACAGAAAAAAATCCTCTCCTATGTCAGCCATAGAAGATTGGAAAGTTGAGGCCAACAGACTCGCTGTGGCAGAAATAAAACTTGATGTGGAATGGGCTGACGAAAACAAAGAGCAAATAATTGCGAAATCTCACATCGAATTTGTGCAAGATTTTCCCAATTCCAACTATCAAGTAACTTACGCTCTCGTCTCCGACAATCTATCCGACCCCGAATGGATGCAATCCAACGACTATTTTAACTTCAAAGGAGCTCCTTATGATGGCCCGTTCTGGGATCTCTTTACAAATGGTGAGCCAGGTGTCAGAGGTCTCACTTTCAACGATGTCCTTTGTGTATTCGACAATCCCCGCGGAATTGAAAGCTCGCTTCCGACCGATATTCAAGCATATAAGGAGTATACTCATTATGCTACTATCGACCTTAATAAGGCTATCTCCGAAAAAACCGGAAAACTAATCTGGAAAGACAGAAAAGATCTCCGAGTAATTGCTGTCGTTACCGACGCTGACCAACGCCTCGGCATTAACTCCATTTCTTCCGGCTCTTTGAACGATGCCCCCATTTCCCAATCTGTCAAAGAGATTTCCGTTTCAGATTCCCCCGTCGTAGAGTCTAAATATTACGATCTCCAAGGCCAACACCTTTCCCAACCACCTCTCAACTCACCTTTCATCCGTGTAGATTTCAGACTGGACGGAACATCTTTCTCCACCAAGATAATCAGACATTAATCAACAATAGATACATATAGGGGCGCTATCTCTCGCGCCCCTATTTATTATCGTATTATCGCAATGTTATTCCTCTCAGCTCTCGTCTCATCTCACTCATGCAAAATTTGCGGCAGAGATACACTCAGCTACGAACATAACATCTGCGACCAATGCCTCTGGAGCCTTCCGGCTCATCCGCAATTCGGACGAAAATACCCCCCGGTGGCCGACCGTCTCGTCAGGCTTTTCCCTTGCTTCTCCGCCAACTCGTTGCTGATATACCAACGAAATTCCATCGTCGCCAATCTTATCAAAGAATTTAAATATTACCACTCTCCACTCATCGCTAAACGCCTCGGACAGCGACTCGCTCAACAGTTCTCGCAATCAACACTCTCCCTGCTGATTGACGCTGTTATACCTCTACCCATTCACTTTACCAAGAGGATGAAACGCGGATACAATCAATCGGAAATAATCGCCCGACCGGTAGCTGAAACTCTTAATGTCCCCATGCTTAAAATATTATCAGCTGTGCGGCCACACAAAACGCAAACTCATAAATCCCTCCGGCAACGAGCCGAATTGTTCCCTGACAACATCTTCCGTTTGAAAAAACCTCAAAAAATTGCCAACAAACATATCCTCCTGATTGACGATGTCATAACAACCGGCTCAACAATCGCCGCAGCCGCCCTCGAAATCCACAAAAAATCACCATCTTCCACAATTTCCGTACTTTCTCTCGCCGCTACAAACATCTGATTTGTCCATATCAATTTTATTGCGTATCTTTGTGCATCATGATTCTTCATAACTATACTTTCTTTAATTCAGTTATCGCTGCAATGACGATTCTCGCCGTTATTGTGTTTTTCGCACTGCAGCGACATAATGCCCCTTACGGGATAAACTATTCTCCATCCTGGGGGCCATCTATCCCAAATCGTCCCGGTTGGATTATTATGGAAACCCCGGCATTTCTCTGTCTGGCTCTCCTCTGGGTTCTCTCGCCAAGAGCCCTCAATCCCGCCCCTGCCGTAATGGCTTCCCTTTACCTTATTCACTATTTCCAGCGCTCATTCATCTTTCCTCTCCTCATCAACGGCAAAAACAAAATGCCCTGGATGATTATTCTCTCAGGGGCTTTGTTTAATGTCATTAACGCTTATCTTATCGGAGACTGGATATTCTTCCTCGCTCCCGAAAACCTTTATCAACCCGATTGGCTGACATCTCCCTTGTTCATCTCCGGCACAATTATCTTCCTGGGCGGGATGTATATCAACCTTCGCTCCGACTATATTATCCGTCATCTTCGCAAACCCGGAGACTCCCGCCACTACATCCCCTACGGAGGTATGTTCCGATACGTCAGCTGCGCCAACTATCTCGGAGAATTTACGGAATGGGTGGGATTCGCAATCCTCTCATGGTCACTCCCCGGAGCTGTATTTGCCCTCTGGACTTTCGCAAACCTTGCCCCGCGTGCCAAATCAGTACACCGTAAATACATTACCGAATTCGGACCTCAATACAGCAAACTCAATAGAAAAGCAATAATTCCTTTCCTTTACTGACATGAATAAAGACTCAATTATATTTACTCCTGAATCTATCGGCCCGGTTACTCTCAGAAACAGAACTATCCGTTCCGCAGCTTTCGAAGGTATGGGGAAAGATAACAACCCTACCGAGATGCTCCGCGATTACCACGTCAGCGTAGCCCGCGGAGGTGTCGGAATGACGACTCTCGCCTATGCCGGTATTTGCCAATCCGCCCTCTCTTTTAAAACGCAATTATGGCTTAGACCGCAAATTATCCCCCAACTGCGGGAAATTACCGATGGTATACACCAAGCAGGGGCTAAGGCTTCTATTCAGATAGGACACTGCGGCAACATGACGCATCGTTCCACAGCCGGTACTACTCCCGTTGGCGCATCCACGGGATTCAATCTCTATTCTCCAACTTTTGTGAGAGGTCTTCGCGAAGACGAATTAAAATCTCTGGCAAAGCAATTCGGTGATGCAGTCAATACAGCTCGTGATGCCGGGTTTGACGCTGTAGAGGTTCATGCCGGACACGGCTATCTAATCTCCCAGTTCCTTTCCCCTTACACCAATCACCGCAAAGACAGATTCGGAGGTAAACTCGAAAATCGTATGCTCTTCATGCAGCTGTGCCTCGAACAGATCATGAAAGCTGCCAAGTCTGATATGGCTGTAATCGTTAAAACCAATATGAGAGACGGCTTCAAAGGGGGACTCGAAATAGAGGACTGTCTAACCGTTGCTCAGGAGCTCGAACGTCTCGGTGCACACGCACTTGTCCTCTCCGGCGGGTTCGTCAGTAAAGCACCCATGTACGTCATGAGAGGAGAAATGCCAATCTACTCGATGACTTACTATATGAAACAGCTCTATATGAAATACGGCGTCAGATTCTTCGGTAAATATTTGATTCCGACTGTCCCCTTCAAAGAGATGTATTTTCTTGATGATGCCAAAATATTCCGCCAAAACCTTAACGGGAAACTGATATACGTAGGAGGTGCCGTCTCACGTCAAAACATCGAGACAGCCCTCGATGCCGGCTTCGACTTCGTGCAAATGGGCAGGGCTCTACTTAATCAACCCGATTTTGTCAATTCTATTAAAAACGGGCAGGAACGTTGCGGATGCGACCACGTGAACTATTGTATCGCCAGAATGTATTCAAAAGAAATGGCTTGTCATAAACACCTTGACAATCTCCCCAAGCCTATACTCCGTGAAATAGAAAAAATTAAAGCAAAAGGGTAATAATTTTCATATCGCCAATGAGAATATCAGATATTAAAGGTAAAACGGCAATCGTCACCGGTGCATCTTCCGGCATCGGACTTCAATTCTGCAATCAACTCGCATTCTACGGTTGCAACATCGTCATGATTTCAAATCAGCAGCCTCAACTAAATGAAGCCGCTCGGGACATCTCCGAGAAATTTAACGTCAAAACATGGCCTCTTTTTATTGACCTAACCAACCCTGATGCTCCCAATGGGATAGAAATTTTCCTTGATGCCAACAAGATAAAAGCAGAAATACTGATTAACAACGCCGGTATCTTTTCATTCAGCTATCTGGCAAATACCCCCACCAAAAAAATCAACACATTCATTGACCTGCACGTCCGTTCGGTTACTTTTCTGACCGATGTTTTCGCCAAACGGTTTGCCGGCCAAGGCTCCGGATGGATTCTGAATATGTCCTCAATGTCTTGCTGGATGCCGATGCCCGGTATTGCACTTTACTCCGCCACAAAAGCTTATATCCGTGTGCTTTCAAGAGCATTGAACTACGAAATGAAATCACAAGGAGTGAATATTATGGTGGCCTGCCCGGGTGGAATTGCCACTGATCTGTTCGGAATATCTGACAAACTGATGAAATTGGCCGTCAGAATAAAAGCGATACAGACACCCGAGCAATTCACAAAAAATGCCCTCAAACATCTGTTTCGCGGTAAAGCTCAATACATAAACGGGCCGCTTAACCGTTTCGCAATATTCTTGATAGGAATCACACCACGCCCGGTCAGAATGTTGATAAAAACCCAACTCCTCGACAAAGGAATTACCCGATAAATTTACTCAAAACATTACAGATTCAAAGGCAACGCCGAGGTTCGTTTTACCTCTGACATCACAAACGTCGATGTCACCGAGCCAATAGCCTTTATCTGACCCAAAACGCCGATTACAAACTCCTTGTAATATGCCATGTTCGGTGCATATATCTTTAATAAATAGTCAAATGCTCCGGCCATACTGTAACACTCCGTAACTTCCGGTATCTCCTTGATAATATCCATGAACTCAATCGCTGCATCTGTGCGATGTGACTCCAATTTGACATTACAATACACCGAAAATCCCAAATTCAACTTGTCCGGATTTAAAATCGCTACATAACCTTTTATAACTCCACATTTCTCCAATCGCTTTACTCGCTCATAAACAGGCGTGGTGCTCAAATTGACCTCTGAGGCAAGTTCCTTCATCGTCATTTGTGAATTTCGTTGAAGGATTTGCAGGATTTTTATATCCGTTGAATCTAAATTTGCCATAGAAAATTATTCTTTTAACTCTTTAATTAAATCCAATCACAGAACTTTATTCCCCGTTTACGGTGCAAAATTAGCAAAATTTCCCAAATATTCAAAATTACTTGGAATCTTTTCCCACATATATTAACTTTGCACTTGTAAAAACATACCGTCCTCATTCAATCCTCGGGAGAGGAAGAGGAAATACATAACAATACCATTATTCCCTAACGGACAAAGAGTCGCAATTATCTTTCCGTCAGGACATGAGTAACAAAACAGACAAAAAGAAAATGAGTGTGAACCAAAAGGAGGCCGATCGAGAGACCGGCCTCCTTTTAAAAATAGATATTCCATCACCCATCAACTATCACCCATCAACTATCACCCATCACCCATCACCCATCAACTATAACCCGGAACCCATCATATTGGACTTCAAAGAAGCACCGCGCAGACTCATGGCAAAATGTACATAAAAACGGAACGGCCCGGGAAGATTCCCGAGCCGTTGCTGTAATCGGATGTTTGCTCCGGCTGCTTCTCTATATGGCAGCGAAAACAAACTGAAACGTCTTATTTTACCATGACTTTATAGTCACTCTTGCCGATGCGGACAACATATACACCGGGTTGTGAAGGATAACTTGCTGAGGCTGCTTCGACGTTTATTTCTCTAACGAGTTTGCCGTCTGCTGCATAAACCTTGGCGAGCTCACCTGCATGTCCGGAGATGTTGATGACACCTTTTCCACCGGCTACATAGCGGGATGCGTCCTGAATACCGTCAACACTCTGTCCGAAGATACGAGCCGGATTGGATTTCGGTCCGCTCACTATAGAGTTGCCGTTCTTGATGTAAGTGATAACGTAGTAAGTATTGGTGGCATCTTTGTTAGCGTCTTTTACGATGTAGTTGTCAGTGGTGATATTATCAGCCACGAGATGCCATGTTTCCCAATTATCGTTGGTCAGACCCCAGATGGAGTATTTGTCAAGCTCGAGCTCGTTTTTACCTACCTGGTCGAAAGTAATGTCATCGAGCATTGCACCGAATCCGTCGTATGAGCGATATACGAGAGCGAAATATTTGGCATCATCAGGAAGTTTTTGTTGGACATATTCCCATGCTTCCTCACCGCTCTTGCTGAATGTGCGGACATATCTGAAAGAACCGCAGGTAGCGCCTACTGAAGTGTCTTCATTGGGCTTGTTGATTTCAGTGCCGAGCACATCGTCTGTTGAAGATACCCAAAGCTCAATGTATTCAGTGTATTGTTCATCGATAGTGCCATACCAGAAGCTGATGGTAGAACCGGGGATGACCTCGGGTGAGATCAGCCAGTCGGCAGCCTGTGTTTTGTTCTCATCAGTGTTTTGGTCATACTCGGGAGTACGTGCCATGAGATATTTGCTTCCACCGTGAGGACTCAGACGTTTGTCATCTTTGAAGGGGTAGATATCATTGACATCGATGATGTGCCAAGCCTGCGGAAGGGCATCACCTTCCCAACGGAGACCGTTGAAGCAGAAAGGAATTCCCTTATCCATGTCGATGTTCTGGAATTGACCGAGTTTCTGTCCGTTTTCACCGCTTTCATAAAGCTCGAAACCGTCATAGTTACTGTGGTCCATGTTAGGAGTGCTCCAGTCAAGAGCGATTTCGGTGTAGCTGTCGTTCCATTTTCCGCTGAGGTCATGTACCACAGGAGCTTCATTCGCGTGAACATTGATTTGCATGGAGCGATTGTTGTTCCAAGCTACTTCATCATCCTGAAGCTGTGTTTCCACGTCAAGTGTCAGAGGAGATACATCAGCGTATGATTCGAGCACCTCGAGAGAGTAGGGGAGGTTGGTTTCTTGCATTGATGTCATACGAGGACTCCGGACATCGCGACGGGTAAGGATGTTGCCATCTTTGTCTTTGAGACGGATGATGACAGTTCCGGCACCCTGACGAATAAGGTCGTTACCACCGTTGACAAGGCGTATCTGGAGGCCGTAAGTTTCACCTACGAATACCTCAGAAGGACCGGTGATGCTCTTCACACCGAAGTCGAGGTCGATATTCTGACGAACAGAGTAACCGTCGATGAATGCGTATTCATCCGGATCTGTGGTAAGGGCAAAACGGATAACGAATTGTACCCAACCCTTGTCGAGATAAGACTGGGGAAGGACTACGGAAGCGTCAACCCATTTACCTTGTTCAGGTTTCTCAAGAGTGAGGTCACCCACTTTTTGGAGTTCATTCTGACCTTCGCAGCGAGCCCAGATCGACATATCCGGAGTATGTGCGTAATCGAGTACGTTTATGCTTATTGTTGCGTCAGTGACATCCTTTGTAGTGAATTTGGGAAGGACGAGTTCACCGGGGCAGTTGTAACGTGCGGTGTTATAGATGATGATTGCACCGTTGTCGCAATCCTGCTTGCAATTGTGAGCGTAAGTCGGTGAGATTACGGAGTAGATAGGCTGAATAGCGCAATTCTGGTAAGGAGGAGTAAGGTTGAGGTAGAACGGTTCATAGCTGAAGTTGGTGTTACCGAATTCCTCTACCATCGGGAGTTCGTAAGGCTTACCGAGGATGTCGCAGATAAACTGTGAGTTGCGGCTTTCACCGATTTTGTTTTCTGCCACAGGACCGAGATTGTAGATTGCCTGATTGCCCGGAGTGGAAACGGTATAGGTGAGACCTTTTGTTTCACCGAGCTTGGCGAATGCCACACCGTTGACGTTGTAGATATTGTATTTAAGGTTTGCAATATCTACATATCCACCGTTCTCACCTTTGTCGGGAGAGGGTTGCCAGGTGAGGGTGTAAGTAGTGTTGTCCGCACCGGGTTCACCCTTGATGTCCGTGGGGCAAAGAGGACGGTCGAGGCCGATATATTGGCGATAAGTACGCTGAAGACCTGTACCGTTTACATTGCTCGGAGTGATGTCGAAGAGGTTGAAACCATCTTTCTCTACATCGATAGTGGCAGTAGCTACGGCACCGGGTTTGCAAGTTGCCGTAGTGGTGTATTTGCCGCAAGTAATGGTGTAGGTGATATCTTGATTAGGATCGAGATCTTTCCCTGTGATTGATTTTGTGGGAGAAGTGATATTGATTGTTGTGGAGAGAACACCTTCAGCAGCGGGAATGAATTCCACGTTCTGAGCGTCGCCCGGCACTATTGATGATACACCGTTGAGACCGTTGACAGCGAAGTTGCTGAGAGCCACACCACCACCGGCGCCACCGGGAGATGTGCAGTGGATTGCGATATACCAGTTGCCTGCTTCAGGGACACCGAAGTTGAGGGAGTATTCCTTATTATTGGGGAAGTCCATGTTCTTCTGTGAGAAGATATTGATCATATCGCTTGTGTCGGTAGTCACGGACTTGCTCAAATACATATCAAGGCTTTCAGATCCTTCAAACTGAGCGTTGCGGTATGTGAAGGCGAAATTGTAAAGGTGTTCATCAGTGGGGAAGTTGATGATCGGGAGGAAGAGCCAGTCGTTGGCTGCGCTGTAATAACCTACCCAGCACATAAACTCATTGCCGTTGTCTTGGATAAATTGCCATTGAGTGTCGTCGTTGCGAGGATTGATTACCTGGAAGAGGTCGGATTCCTGCACTGTAGGCTCAAGAGCTACGGGGAGATTCATTGCGGCACCAATCACCTCATGGATGGATGCTTCTGCGGATGAAAGACCGTGTGCGTTGGCCACAACGTTGATTTTTACATACTGAAGGTCGGCCGGAGGGGTGATTGTATATTCAGTACCCTTGATTGGCTCGGTGTTCTGTTTGGTTTTCCCAAAGTAAACATCGTATGTAAGGTCAGCTACGTCTACATATCCCTTGTGGGCACCTGTGTTGCCGGGTGCTTTCCATGTAAGTTTGTCACCTTCGAGGTATATATTGGTCGGTGCAAGGGGATTGTCATTACCGATGTATTGGGTAGTGGTGCGAGTAGGTGATTTCTCCTTATTGGTGGTGCAAGTGACAGCCACTGTATGTTCACCTTGGGTAAGAGTCTGATTGATAGTTTGAACAGAACCGGGAGCGAAATCGCCCTTAAGCACTTCGTTGCCGTCTACAGTCACTACTGTACCCACCTTTTCAGTAGCGGGTATAGCCACGCCGCTGTAATAATTGGCGGGGATGGTTACGGAGATTGAACCGGTCAGTTCGGCGTCGGTGAAATTCCACACCGGAGCTGCGGGGAGTTCCGGAGCGTCGTTTTCTGCGAACGGGTCGGTACAGTTAAGTGAAATGAAGTAGGGGGTATTGAAGTTACGACCGGAAAGTACAGGGCCGTCTACTACCTCCCAAGCTTCGTAAGAACCGTCTTCGGCATCTTCCATTGAGAAGAATCCGAGGCTGATTACTTTCTTGATACCATCTCTGATGACGATGGCAAAAGCTTCATCGAGAGGTGAATAGCATACCTGTGTGGCTGCACCGCCTTCGATTGGGCAAACATCGTTGATGAATTGGCCTTGTTCGATCATATTGGCCTTGCCGCTTTCTACGATGTAGATTTTGCCGCTGTCATCAAAAGCGTACACCTGCTGGTCGGCGGGGTTGTATGCCAAAGCGCCAACGAAGTTGCTGGTGTTGAGGTTTATAGCGCTCCAAAGTTTGAAGTTGTCGGCACAGTCAAAGACTACGAGCTGATTGTCAGTACCGGTGTTGAGGTCGATTGAGAGGCAGTATACTCTATCTTCGGCTTCATTGTAAGCCATTGAATAGGCGTAAGCATTTGAGATACCCTCATCGAAGATCATAGGTTGGAGCTGGCTGCCGGTTTCGATGTCGAAACGGTTCCATGCAGTCTGGGTGTCAGAGATGAGAACCGGAGTGTAATAGATACCTTTACGGATGAAACCGCCCTGAATGTCATAATCGTTAGAGTTGATCAGTCCGGAGCTGTAGAAAAGAGGAGTCACGAGACCTGTAGCGGAGTTGAGTTCGCCGAAGAAGGCCTGTGAGAAAGTCTCCATAGTGGAGTAGGAACCCACACCACCGCAGAAATGGCCGCGAGGAGCGGCGATAGAGCGTGTAGCGGAGTTTTGCTGAGCGGGGCGAAGTCTTGTCAAGTCGAGATTGCCGGAGCGAACAGACTTGATGCTGTTAAGCTGGCGACTGCCACGAAGCGCTCTTGCTTGAACTGTAGCACTATTCTTGTCAATACCCTTAACGGAAGGAAGTTCTCCGTTAGAGAGTACTCGCTGCTGACGTGCATAAACATCGGTAGCGAAGAAAGCGCTACATCCGATAAGGGTAGCGAGCCCTAATGTCAAGATGTTACGTTTCATTAAATCCGAAATTATAATGTTTAAAAATTTTAATAATATGTCTGATTGGTTGAAAAATGGTAAAATATTTCGGCTATAGCTATCAAAATGGTATTATAAAAAGGCGGGAAAAGATATTCCACGGTGCAAATATACAAAAAAAGAGCTTCAAATCCAAATTTTTTTCAGATGTGCAAGCGAGCGACCTCTTAAACAACCTTTAAAAAGAGTTTCGGAGAAACGATATATCAAAACTGATGATATACCGTCTCTCCGAGACTGAGTTATCCCCTACCCCCTGTTTCCTACCCCCTGTTTCCTACCCCCTGTTTCCTACCCCCTGTTTCCTACCCCCTGTTTCCTACCCCCTGTTTCCTACCCCCTGTT
>JAMPEM010000012.1 GCA_023665145.1 Bacteroides sp. | reverse complement strand
TTAACTATTTTATGAACGAATCATTTTAAGTTTTATTATTAAACAACCTCTAAGACTCAAGAATCTGAAGGTATTTATAACCACTACATAGATGAGGTGAAAATTAATGCAATCTACGACATTAACGGAATCAAACACGACAATCTAACCAATGGATTGAATATAGTGGTGTACTCCGATGGGACCGTTAAACTAATCTTCATTAGAGAATAAAAAATAGCTATTTAACATACCAACCCAAACACTAATACCCTTTCTCACATTAACGTAATGCGAGAGAGGGTATTAATTTTGCCAAGTAAACTTTTTCCGGACTAATTGGTTATTTAGATAACGACAAACGTAATCTCAATGCAATTTCCCAACTACATATAACAATAAACCTCTTAAGATTACATATTCAATAATCAATTAATATGTAACATCAATAAAATCTTGTAAATCTTCCAAAAATTTGTTAACTTTGCAGTCTGTAAACACAGACACAAAATTACAGGTAAAATAAATTTCAAAACATACCAATTTTTAGCAATTATCAAAATGAGAATTGAGAAAATTATCGGCCGCGAAGTGCTTGACTCACGCGGCAATCCGACAGTAGAAGTAGATGTATATCTTGAAAGCGGTGTCATGGGACGTGCTTCTGTTCCCTCCGGAGCATCCACCGGTGTAAACGAGGCTCTTGAGCTTCGTGACGGTGACAAAAACCGCTATATGGGCAAAGGAGTACTCAAAGCCGTAGCCAACGTTAACGGCCCTATCGCAACAGCCCTTGAAGGGATGAGCGCTCTTGACCAAGTGGCTATTGACCGCGCAATGATTGAACTTGACGGCACCGACACTAAATCAAACCTTGGAGCAAATGCCATCCTCGGTGTTTCACTCGCTGTAGCTAAGGCTGCTGCAAACTATCTCGATCTCCCCCTCTATAGATATATCGGCGGCGCAGACACATACGTACTCCCCGTTCCCATGATGAACATCATCAATGGTGGTGCTCACTCTGATGCCCCTATCTGTTTCCAGGAATTCATGATTCGTCCCGTCGGCGCTTGCTGCTACAAAGAGGGAATCCGCATGGGTACTGAAGTTTTCCATCACCTAAAAAAAGTGCTTCACGACCGTGGTCTCAGCACTGCCGTAGGCGATGAAGGAGGTTTCGCACCCAAACTCGAAGGCACTGAAGACGCCCTCAATGTTATTGTCTCTGCAATCAAAGATGCAGGTTATGAACCCGGAAAGGATGTAACTATCGGCCTTGACTGCGCATCCTCCGAATTCTATAAAGACGGTCTCTATGACTATACTTGGAAGCAAGCAGACGGCAAAAAACTTACAAGCGAAGAGCAAGCTAAATTCCTCGAAGAACTTATCACCAAATATCCTATCGACTCAATCGAGGACGGTATGGCAGAAAACGACTGGGAAGGATGGAGAATCCTCACCGACCTTATCGGTGACCGTTGCCAACTCGTAGGTGATGACCTCTTTGTTACCAACGTTAAATATCTTGAAAGAGGTATTGCTGAAGGTTGCGCCAATTCTATCTTGGTAAAGGTTAACCAGATTGGTACACTTACAGAAACTCTTCGTGCAGTGCAAATGGCACAGCGTAACAACTACACCGCTGTCATCTCACACCGCTCAGGTGAAACTGAAGATGCGACTATAGCTGATATAGCTGTAGCTACCAACTCCGGACAAATCAAGACCGGTTCCGCAAGCCGTTCTGACCGCATGGCAAAATACAACCAACTTCTTCGCATCGAGGAACAACTCGGCAAAGATGCCGTATACGGCTACAAAAAAATCAAGAGGGTGAAATAATTTTTCATTCTAAATCTATATAAAAGCTCGCTAAATAAGCGAGCTTTTTTTTCGCAACTTTTATATTACCCCCACAATGCCAATTCTGACATTTTTCAACCCCTTGCTTTACAAACGTAAAGAATTTACACAAATAACTGCCTAAAAACACCTCTCACAATTTTCATTTGTCAAATTTTAAGGTAAAAATTCTTCATTTTCTTTTGGAATTTGCTTAAAGAATGACTAACTTTGCACCATCAAATTGAAAACAAGATGTTACGCACTTAATCAACAAGACTGTCGCAATCTGATTTTCAATAACTTTACCATTAGAACAAACCAACAAACACTCCGGACATGTCTCCGACCGACAAAACTAAAATCCTTCTTATATATACCGGTGGCACAATCGGTATGATAGAGAACCAGAAGACTCACGCTCTCGAGCCTTTCAATTTTGAACACCTTCTCAATAACGTTCCGAAATTGAAAATGCTCGATTTCGATATAATCAACTTTCAGTTTGACAATCCCATTGACTCTTCATCCATGAAACCGTCAAACTGGGCGGATATAGCCAACGTTATCGAGAGAGAATACGATGAGGTGGATGGATTTGTAGTACTTCATGGGACTGACACTATGGCCTACACAGCATCTGCGCTCAGTTTCATGCTCCAAAATCTCAACAAACCTGTAATCATTACCGGCTCTCAACTCCCCATCGGTGAAGTCAGAACAGACGGAGAAGAAAACCTGATTACCGCATTGCAAATTGCAGCTGCAAAAGATTGTTCCGGACGCCACATCATCAGGGAAGTGGCAATCCTTTTCGACAATTTCCTCTGGCGTGGGAATAGAAGTACTAAACACAGCGCTGACAATTTCAATGCCTTTCAATCAAACAATTATCCCGAACTTGCACGTATCGGATTAGGAATACATTTTAATCGCGAAGCTATATGGAGAGGGGAACCCGCCGGACCATTGACTATGCATCCCGAAATGAGCACGGATGTAGTCTTTCTTGACCTCTTCCCCGGAATCAACGAATCCCTTGTACGCCATATATTGAACGCCCCGGGAATAAAAGGTGTAGTCATGAGATCGTTCGGAAGTGGTAACGGACCTGATGACGCATGGTTTCTCAGCGCGATCCGCGACGGCATAAAACGTGGACTCGTAATAGTAAATATTACACAATGCAGCAACGGATGTGTTCTTCCTATGAGATATCGTAACGGCCTTGAAATCACACAAGCCGGTGTAACTCCGGGACATGACTTGACTGCCGAGGCCGCAATCACAAAATTAATGCATCTATTTGGACAAGGGTACAGTCCGAACGAAGTAAAAGAGAAAATGGTAGAATCCATTTGCGGAGAAATGTCTATGTCAGAAAACATTGAATCTTTCAATATTTACCAATAAACAAACATATACAACATAGATTTTATAAAAAAAGAGGTAAATCAGCATAATATTTATTTAAAATATTTGCATTAAGCAAAAAAAAAATGTAATTTTGTGAGCTTGATATTCAGGCTCACATTTTTTATCATGCCAATACTCTTCATACGGCATGTGTTAATTCTTTTTATTTTGTTTAAATAATATTCCGGATTATCTAGACAACTAAAAATCTTATTCAACCGGACTAACTGAATTATATTTTTTACAACGCATCTTATGAGATCTGTTTTATCTACTTTAAGAAATTCCCGGACTGTGCAGTTGGGGTCTATCGCAATAATGTTAGGCGCTTTTGCACTGACATCACCGGATGCTTATGCAAAAAGAGCATCCAAGGCTATTATGACTGTCACACAGCCCGATGGCACACAACTAAAAATTCAAAAATTCGGTGATGAATATTCTCACTATATAACCACCGATGATGGTATTCCTCTGATAAACGTAGATGGCCAATATTTTTATGCCACACTAAACGATGACAACAGCGTCTCTGCCTCCTCATTGAGAGCAATGCCTGCTGAGTTGCGTTCTTCTGAGCATAAATCTTTCATTGCGAAGATGGATATCAACGATATTAAATCAATCATGCAATCCACTCAGTCACCGAATAGAGTACGTCCGCAAGGTATTATCCCCGGACAGAAAGCCACTCGAGGACCCGGATTGTGTACTACTACCTTCCCCTCCAAAGGTGAACAAAAAGGGCTTGTAATACTTGTAGACTTTCCCGATAAAAAATTCGAGACACAAAATCCCAAAGAATACTTCACTCGTCTTCTAAACGAAGAAGGATTTAGTGACTATGGTGCCACCGGCTCGGCTCGCGAATGGTTTGTAGAAAACAGTATGGGACAGTTCCATCCGCAATTTGATGTATACGGACCTGTGACAATGCCGCAAAAGATGAGCTACTATGGTGGCAACGACAGATATGGCAATGACAAAGCACCGGAGAAAATGGTAGTCACAGCCTGCGAGAAATTGGATGGAGAAATTGATTTCACTGTTTACGACCGAGACAATAATCACCAAGTGGATAATGTCTATATCTTCTATGCCGGTTATGGTGAAGCAGATTATGACGACGCAAATACAATTTGGCCACACTCTTGGGATTTAAGTGAAAGCTCCACAATCTCACCTCTGCTTGACGGTTGTATCCTTGAGCACTACGCATGTTCCAACGAGATAGACGGACAAAATCACCGTCCTGACGGCATCGGCACATTCGTACATGAATTCAGCCATGTGATGGGACTCCCTGACTTGTACTATACAGGAAGTTCAAATAGAAATCAACCATACACCCCCGGAGAATATTCAGTACTTGACTACGGCCCATACAACAATGCCGGCCGCACTCCGCCAAATTATTCCACCTATGAGAGATATGCTCTTGATTGGATTACTCCCGACCAGCTTATTGAGACAGGAGATTACGAGTTGATAAATCTCGCTGACTCCAACAAGGCCTTCATAGTCAAAACAGAGAGAGAGCAAGAGTATTTCCTCTTTGAAAACAGGCAGCAGACCGGCAACGACAAATACATCCCGGGACACGGAATGCTCGTATGGCACATTGATGTAGAACAAAGTAAATTTGACAACAATGAGGTCAATAACAGTAACAGCCATCAATATGTAGACATTGTAGAAGCTGATGGCACTCAAAGAGAAAGCGATGCTAATGGAGATGTATTTCCAGGACCGCTCAATCGAACCGAATTTACTGATACCACACGTCCCAAATTCGAATCATGGAGCGGGAAATCAACCGGACTGGGGCTTTATAAAATTACTGAAACAGAAGATGGAAAAATCACATTCCAAGCTAATGTAAAAGGCACCGAAAGCGTTGATAATATCCAGATGGTAAACGCTCCATACCTCGAAGGATTGACCTTGCATCTCAACAACACCACCGGACAAGTTTCCGTCTATGACATTACCGGATGCCTGACCGCTGTTTCCGCAGGTGAGGACATCGAGCTTCCTTCTGCCGGACTGTATATCGTTGTAATTAACGGGGCAACTTATAAATTCTTGGCAAAATAACCATAACCTATAAAATTTTAGAGGAGAGTTCGCATGATTAATGAACTCTCCTCTATTTTTTATCATACCAACAATGTGTTATTACAACGCACTGCGATCAATATGTGTTATTACAATGCATTGTGATTAATAAGCCATTGGGCAATTTGAACGGCATTCAGAGCCGCACCTTTTTTTATTTGGTCACTGACACACCAAAATGTAATCCCGTTTTCGTTCGAAATATCCTTACGGAGTCGACCTACATACACGGGATCTTTACCGGCCAAATCAATAGGCATAGGATACTTTAAATTCTTAGTATCATCAATCATCACAATGCCGGGAGCTTTCTCCATAGCCTCCCTTACAGCTTCCACGCTGACAGGATTTTCTGTTTCTACCCATATAGCCTCGCTGTGTGACCTAAGGACAGGGACTCTGACACATGTTGCTGAAACCTTTATATCATCGCTATGCATGATTTTCTTTGTTTCATTATACATTTTCATCTCCTCCTTGGTGTAATCATTGTCCATAAAGACATCAATATGGGGGATAACATTATTTGCAAGTTGAGCCACAAATTTCTTTACAGTTACCTCCTCTCCATTGGAAAGTTGCTTCATCTGCATCTTAAGCTCTTCCATTCCTGATGCACCGGCACCACTTGCAGCCTGATAAGTGGCTACATGCACTTTGCGTATCGGAGAAAGTTTATTGACAGGATTAAGAGCCACCACCATTTGTATAGTAGTGCAATTAGGATTACCGATAATCCTTCGAGGGGCATTCAAAGCATCTTCGCCATTTACCTCAGGCACAACGAGGGGAACATCCTTATCCATGCGGAAAGCCGAAGAATTGTCGATCATCAACGTTCCATGTCGTGTGATTGTCTCGGCATACTCTTTTGAGGTACTTGCACCGGCCGATGTAAATGCAACATCTACACCGTTGAAATCACTTTCGTGAGACAATTCTTCTACAACAATTTCCTTTCCTCTGTAAGCGTATTTACTGCCGGCACTACGTTTGGAACCGAAAAGGCGGAGTGTATCGATTGGGAAATTCTGTTGATCCAACACACGAAGCAGCTCTTGACCTACTGCACCACTTGCTCCTACAATTGCTACATTCATACCTTAAGATTTTTTAGAGGTTGTTTTAAAATAAATAATCATGGATTCGGACATAACTATGAAAAACTTTAATCAGCTTAAGAGAGCCTTTTAACTATTTCATGAACGAATCACTATAAATTTTATTATTAGTCAACCTATTAAAGTAGTTTCGAAAATCTGTAGATTTTCCGAAACTACTTGTACATAATTACTAAAAACGTTGTTTTCTTACTGCATTCCGCTGACAGCCATGCTTCTGTCTATCTTCTTAACAAGACCTTGAAGCACATTGCCCGGACCGAGTTCTACGAATTCTGTAGCTCCGTCAGCAATCATATTTTGTACATCGTAAGTCCATCGTACAGGAGCTGTGAGCTGTTTTATAAGATTCTCTTTGATTTCGACCGGATCGGTATGTGGCTTTCCATCCACATTCTGGTAAATTGGACATACCGGAATTTTAAACTCAGCCGCCTGAATAGCTTCTGCAAGTTCTGCTCGAGCCGGTTCCATCAAAGGACTGTGGAATGCGCCACCGACTTTGAGTTTCAATGCTCTCTTGGCTCCATTGGCGAGCATCTTTTCGCATGCTGCATCAATTCCTTCAATTGTACCTGATATTACTATCTGACCCGGGCAGTTATAATTTGCCGGAGCAACGATATCGTCAACCTCAGCACAAAGTGCCTCAACCTTATCATCCGCCAATGCGAGAACTGCGGCCATCGTAGAAGGACGCATTTCGCATGCTTTTTGCATAGCCAGAGCTCTTTTTGAAACAAGATTCAGACCCTCTTCAAATGACAGAGCACCTGATGCCACAAGTGCTGAAAACTCACCTAAAGAATGACCGGCTACCATGTCCGGTTTGAAATCGTCACCAAGTGATTTTGCCAATATGACACTGTGAAGGAAAATGGCCGGTTGAGTAACCTTGGTCTGTTTAAGGTCATCTTCTGTACCATTAAACATCATATCGGTAATATTAAAACCAAGCACCTCATTGGCTTTTTCAAACATAGCACGGGCTTCTGCATTATTGTCGTAGAGGTCTTTACCCATACCGACAAATTGTGCTCCCTGACCCGGGAATACATAAGCTTTCATAATCTGTAGCTTCTAAATTAAAATTTCATGCAAAATTAATCATTTTCTCGCTATTTGCGAAATTTATATCAATAAAAGCACTCTATTGCAAATATAAACTATGATATGTGAATACACAAAGAGAACTTTCAAAGATAATAATTGTTACAACTAAAAGAATAGCCAGCTATGAAAAAAATTTTTCCCATTATAATAATTGCACTTTGCACACTTTTTTCTCCTGCTTTTTCCAAAGCGCAATATTATGAAATCGCAAACCAACTCCCCCAATTAATTTCTCCGGCCTTATCAGGATCGATGAATTATAAAGGGTTTGTAGATGCTTCTTTCCTCAAGGGTGTCGGATCTAATCAAGCAGACATACTTGATTTTTCCACAAGTCAAGGATTCACGTACTCCACCTGGTTTTATATGGGTGTCGGACTTGGTGTTGATATCATTTTCGCACATACTGATGATGACTGGGGAAATGGTTGGAACAATGATCCATATAGAAATCATGAAACAACAACGACCGGTGTTATGATACCGCTTTTCTCTGATTTCCGTTTTAATATTGGTGGCTCATCTTCTTCCTCTCCATCCTTTTATATAGACTTAAGGATTGGAGCATCTTTTCTTATCGGACAAGATTACATACGTATAAATAATGGGTATCTTACAAGCAATGAACATTTCTATTTGCGGCCATCCATAGGTGTACGAATACCGATTAATAAAGAAAAGCCCAAACAGGCAATCAACATAGGGATTGATTATCAACTCCTTACATCTAATTATTGGAATAACTGGAATAATAACGTTACGCTTAATGCCTTTGGTGTTAATGCTGCCTTTGAATGGTAGTTCGTAATTTTTCGTGCGATTTTTTTCAAAAAATTTGTTTTCACCTTATTTGTTTTGTAATTTTGCGGTGTAAAAGTAATCCGGATGCGCGGAGGCGTTAACAAACGGATATAAAAAGGGAATACGGTGAGATTCCGTGACAGTACCCGCTGCTGTAATTCTCAGCTTTTTTATTAAGCAATGAAGTTGCAAAAAGCCACTAGTCATATTGACCGGGAAGGCGCAACTCTCTGAGATAAGTCAGAAGACCTGCTTTTCGACCGACATATAGATTTGCCCCGGGAAATGGGTAATACTTGTTTCAATTACTTCTATGAAAAGGATTTAGAATGTAATTGTTGATTCATATTGTTCCCGTGAGCAGATTATTATATCGGCTTTAGGGATTTTTTGTTTGAGTGAAATTTTAACTCTTAACATTGAGTCCCCGAAATCGGGTAACAAATGAATCAGGAAAGTAAATAGTGTAGAAATAACTCGTTGCCTTTTACGCAACACTTGATTATTAATTGTCACATCGATTTTGTTGGTGTGACAATTAATGTTTCAAAGCATAATTAACGCACAATAACAATCACTATATCGAGCATTGAGAGATTCGTAAGCACCCACCGCCAATTCTTTATTATCAAAGATACCGTAAACGGAAGATCCACTTCCGCTCATGGATGCGAAATCAGCACCCTCATCATATAAAGACTCTTTTATTCTCATAATTATAGGATGAGATTTGCTTATTGAAATTTCAAAATCATTATAAACTTTGTTTCTCCAATCTTGTATTGGTAATCTCAGAGTTTCCTTGAGATTATTATTTGGAACCTGTGGATAGACATTGGCGAACGCCTCTTTTGTAGACACATAAAGGTCGGGCTTTACAAGGATAAGCCACTTTCCGGTCAAATCAAGATTAAGTTGAGTTAAGTTCTCCCCAATTCCTTGGCCATACATAGGTGCCGGATATAAGAAGCATGGGCAATCTGCTCCTAACATTACAGCCAACCGTTTCAATTCCTCAATGGCAAATATATTATTGTTTAAAGAATTGAGTGTCGTCAGTGTATAAGTAGCATCTGCCGAGCCGCCACCTATTCCGGCACCGTCGGGTATATTCTTATACAACTGGACCCTATATGAACCCAATATCCTTCCGGTCTTCAAAGCATACTCTTTTTCGAAAAGACGATAAGCTTTTACTACAAGATTTTTTTCAAGTGGGCAATCAATGACTCGCCCCGTGAATTCAAACACTGTTTCATCACATGGTGTTATTTCCAAAATATCCCCAAAAGGGTAAGGACACGAAGGGGTACCATTATGTAATCCTATGGGATAAAACACCGTTTCGAGATTGTGATACCCATCTTCTCTACGGGATACAACGTAAAGGCCTATATTAATCTTTGCCGGAACAAACGTTATCATAATTGATGAAATTTGTTTTGAGAATATATGGAGTCTGTATTGCGAGAAAAGCACCACGACAGAACAGGTATATCAAAAATGAAGTCCAAAGAGTGTTATTGTTAGGAAGTGAGAGGATTAAATCACCATTAGATAAATGTACGAAAGCCGTCAAGAAAAATATTGTCGCGGATAGAGCTGTCACTATAAGCATCCTTCTTGTAGCCGTCATCCCGATAAAAAAACCGTCGAAGATAAAAGCAGCTACAGTCACCGGGGGTATCATTATCAGCCATATATGATATTTCGTAACACTTTCTATGACTGCATGTTCGTTAGTAAGGATTTCCACGATACCTTTCCAACCAATAAGATAAACAATTAGAAACGTTACGGACATAGCACCTGCCCAGACAAGCAAATATCTGATAGATTTCAGCAATAAACTCCGATTCTTTTCTCCAAGAAATCTTCCCGACAAAGCTTCTCCACAAAAGGCAAATCCATCCATAAAATAGCTGAACAGAATAAAGAATTGCATCATTACGGCATTGGTCGATAGTGTTAACCAGCCTATTCTCGCCCCAACAGCTGTAACCGTCAGAGAAACTCCCATCACAAATGCCGAGCGAAAGAAAAGATCACTGTTAACCTTAAAAAATCGATTCAGGCTTCCATCTTTAAATATTTCGCTCCATTTGCACCACAACCCATGCCCCTTCGCAAATTTACAAGCCAAAATAAGGGCTATTCCCAATCCTAACCAATTGGCCGTCAACGTCCCTAAGGCTACCCCTTTGAAACCCGTTTCCAATCCAAATACAAATGTAAAACTTAGTGCGAGATTTATAATATTTGTGCTTATGGATATTATCATTGGTCTTACAGTGTCCTGCATACCGAGAAACCATCCTGAGACTGTCATGGCTGTCAATTGAGCCGGTGTCCCGAGAATACAAATATAAAAATACAATTCGGCAAATTCTCTGACTTCCGGTTCTGCGCCAATGAGTGTAATCATAAGATTGCAGAGAGGCACACAGCACATCACTACTCCACTACCAATAACAAGAGCCAAAAGAAAAGCTCGGGTGAATACACGACGAATCGCATCATAATCACCCTTGCCGAATTCTTGCGCTGTAAGCCCGGTGGTACCCATTCTCAAGAAACCACACAGCCAAAACAGCACATTTATCATCATGGCGCCTATCGATATGGCACCTATATATCGACCATCACCAAGATGTCCGGATATTCCTGTATCACACAATCCCAAAACTGGGACTGTAATATTTGTCAATATTGACGGGAAAGTGAGCCGAATAATCTCCCTATTGATGGACAGACCCATAATTTACCATAATCAACATTGCGAAATACCGCATAATCCCGCCACTATTTATCTTCCACCAAACCGGTGCCCATCTCCTGACCTTTGCGGGTTATTGGGACTCCATATTTCATCCATTCAGGCATGGGTGCATCTTTGAGGATGTGATCAAAAAATTGCTGGAATCTGATGGTGATATCTTTGCAGTTTTTTCTCTCTTTGAGATTATGACCTTCACCATTGTATTGCAACATCCACACCGGCTTCTGCAATCTTCTTAACCCCATAAAAAGCTCTATTCCTTGATACCATGGCACTGCTCCGTCTGCATCGTTGTGCATGATAAGGAGTGGGGTATTCACCTTATCCAGTCTAAACAGCGGTGAGTTGGCAATATAAAGTTCCGGAGCTTCCCACAGATTACGTCCTATTCTTGATTGCCCCATTTCATATTGCACCTGTCGGGAGTCTCCGGTACCCCAACGGATACCTCCAAAGGCAGATGTCATATTGGCAACCGGAGCACCTGAACCTGCACAGGCAAACATATTGGTGCGGGTAATCAGATAGGCTGTCTGATAGCCACCCCAGCTTTGTCCGTCGATACCTATTTTATCTTTGTCAATCCAAGGATATTTTTGACATAAAGCTTCTATACCGCTTACTATGCAATTGTATGCACCTTCACCCGGAATACCCGGAGTGTAATGTACATCCGGTACAAATATTACATATCCGCGAGATGTATAAAACGGAAAATTAATCCAGCTCCATGACGGCTCCATTACATAATGGCGATATAATTGCTCGCTATTTTTTTCGTAGAAATAGGATATCATTGGATATTTATGCGATGTATCAAAATTCTCCGGAATATACAACACACCTTCACATTCCCTGCCATCATATGCAGTCCATTTTACAAGTTGTGCTTCCCCCCAATAGAAATCATTTTTCTGAGAGTTAACATCTGTCAGTTTAATTCCGTTTTTGAATTCTTCTCCCTTCGCAAGCCAAATGTCCGGAATGGTACTGAAATTCCCTTTAGTAAATGTATAAATTGGAGCATCTTTTGCTTTACGAATCTGATTGAATTGATATGTATCAAGCACCTTAAGTGCAGGCGCGGCACTTTTACCGGCTGTCACTGTAGCAAGTCCGTTACGTTTGTCGTTGTAATCAAAGACGGAAAGGAGCATTTTATCTCCGTTTTTGATAGACCTTTGTTCCGGATCTGTTTTTATATATCGGTATCTGCGATTATTTTTTCTTCCATCCCCGGCCGTCAGATTTACAGGCTTGCTTTTCCCTGTCGGATCAATACTCCAGATATCATACTTATCATATATAAGCACTTCTTTGTCGTCATCGGTCCATCCGGCAATGCCGTATGGGGTTTGCATCATAGGATAATCTTCGCTGTCTTCCCAAATTGTCACCGGGAGACGGGATGTTAATTCAAGCACTTTATCTGATGCAATATCGTATAATCTATAATTCCGATCCTTATCGTAAAAAATAATATATTTCCCCGCAGGAGACACCTCCGTACATTCTTTCATTGCGGTAAAGGCCTTCCGGGAATTACCATTGTCTACATTTATCACATATACATCTTCCGGGGCGAGATAATCCCACTGTCGGCTTACTACCTCATTGGATGGGTCGATAATCATAGCCCAATCAGCATCCCAACGATTCAAACCCACGACATTAGCAAGAGGATTGGACGTCAATAATTGATCCATTCCACCATTTTCAAGGTTTATAACTAAAGGGAATGTATGCTTTTTAAGGCGATCTGCGGCTTTTATTTCTTGGGGTGGTGTCATAGGTGCATCCCAACGCCAAATATCAAGCGCAGCTTGCTCAAAATCCACAATCGTGGTATCGTCGGGAGATATTTCGGGTGCAATACCTATCACGAGTCTTTTGCCGTTGTGGGAAAAAACAGGTTTGGAATATTGGTTGGCATACAACATTCTCCCGGCCATATTTTTAAGTGATTCAGACCTTTGTGCTTCGAGCTCAACATTAAGGCTCGAATCTGAAGAATGAGCCGGTGCGAGGTTTATCGGGACATTCTCCGTACGCTTAGTTTGTATTAACTTCGGCTCAATCAATGGATTATTAAGATTGGCCAGATATAATTCAGCATGAAGAGTTCCGGATTCGAGAGTATCCATTGAAGCCGTATATGCCAATTTCCTACCGGTTTCATCAAATACGGGTACACCATAGAATTTTTGATCTCGGTCTATAAGAACGTATGATGTATCGGGGAATTTCATAATCCCCACGCCATCAGTAGAAAGAGAGTCTTTTTCACTTTTCTTGAGGGTGAACGCCAGATTCATACCATCCTTTGACAGTGAATAATCTTTGACATTCTTTATTACATTCTCCTTCCCTGTAAACAAATTTCGGACTATCAGTGGCTTACCGGCTTTTTTGTCTTTTAATTCTTTTTTCTTGATATAAAGCGTATCCACAGAAACATATGCTAACCACTCTCCACCATCCTTACCTATCTTAAACCCTGTAACATTAGGTGTTTTGGTCACTTTCCCGTTTTTCAGATTCACTATAGCCAATGAATCTTGAGGGAGTTCAAAACCTTTTTTCTTATCAATCTTACCCTGTCTTGTATCAGAGTATAAAGGCTTAATCAGCGCAATTACCCATTGAGAATCAGCAGTAAATTTGGGATTATATCCGCGTTCTATCTCTATTACCTTATTGGAACGGGTATCCTTTAAAGAGAGCATCCCGTTACCTTCTTGTGGTTGCACGGAATAGGCAGCCCAACGCCCGTCATTACTCAGGGAAATATTTCTTGCGCTTTTCCAGCCATCAAAATCACCATGAGAGAGCATCTTCTTAGCTGTCGCACAAAGTGTAATTGTAAGGGCAGCTATTGCTATTATGGCCTGTTTTTTCATAGCAAAACCGTTTAGTCTACTTTATGCAGGTTATGTCCCATACGCGTTTTCTTCGTGTGCATATAGAACCGGTTGTACTCATTTGGATCCACCTCAAGAGGCACAATATCCACAATATTAAGACCAAAACCTTCAAGCCCGATACGTTTCACTGGATTATTCGTCATGAGTCTCATATTTGAGATGCCAAGCAGATGCAAAATATTTGCGCCCACACCATAATCACGTTCGTCTGCCTTGTGACCAAGATGCAGATTGGCATCCACCGTATCAAGACCATTCTCTTGTAATTTATAGGCTTTAATCTTATCCATAAGACCGATACCTCTTCCCTCCTGGTTGAGATAAACAATCACACCTTTACCCTCTTTTTCGATTTCACGCATGGCAGCATGCAACTGCTCACCACATTCACAACGCAGTGAGCCGAAAATATCTCCGGTAGCACAACTGGAATGGACTCGCACCAATATCGGTTCTTTGTCATTAATTTCTCCTTTAATGAGGGCTATATGTTCGAGACCATTATCCTTCTGACGGAAAGGTATAAGACGGAAATGACCATATTGTGTGGGCATATCCACCTCCTCACCTTTTTCCACAAGGGAATCTTTTTTCAGAAGATACTCAATCAAATCTCTGATTGAAATCAGCTTCAGACCCCATTCGTCAGCTTTTTGACGGAGCTCCGGTAGTCTTGCCATTGAGCCGTCATCGCTCATAATCTCCATCAAGACGCCTACGGGTTGTAATCCGGCAAGACGAGCCAAATCCACGGCAGCTTCGGTATGACCTGCACGCTGCAGGACTCCATGATCCTGTGCATAAAGCGGATTGATATGCCCCGGACGTCCGAATGTATCAGGCTTCGAATCAGGATCAGCGAGTGCTCTGAGCGTCGCTGCACGATCCGCTATTGATACACCTGTGCTGCAACCTTCAAGTTTATCTACAGTGACAGTAAACGGTGTTCCGAGCATGGATGTGTTATCATGTACCTGTTTATCCAAATCAAGCTCCTTGCAGCGTTTCATTGTCAATGGGGCACATAGCACTCCACGAGCGTTTTTAAGCATAAAATTCACCTGTTCGGGGGTGATTTTTTCAGCTGCAACAATGAGGTCGCCTTCATTTTCGCGATCTTCATCGTCTACGACTATGACAAATTTTCCTTCCTTGAAATCTGAAATTGCTTCTTCTATGCTGTCTAATTTTATCTTATTGTCCATGGGATATATATGTTATAATCTTAAGTTTGTTTTTATCAGTAACACGAAAAATGGAGAAATTTACACTCCCATAGATTCTCTGCTCAACGAATCCGGGAAGGCTTGAGAAATTATATTTACCGGAATGTTCTATTATGACGAGTGAACCTTCAGATATTATTTCACCCCCTTCATCAATTTCAGCCTCGTGTACAAGTTTAGAGTCAAGAATTAATTCCGGAATTTCTGCGAATCGAGGATGGTCGTATGGAGGATCTGCAAAAATAATATCATAGCTTTGCGAGGCGGTTGCAACAAATTTGAAGACATCTCCTTTTATGATTCTCAGATTCTCGTCTCCCAGTTTCTCTTTGACACTTTTTATGAAACCGATTTGAACAGCAGCTTTCTCTACGGCCGTCACCTCTCTGCAGCCACGACTAAGAAATTCATAACTGACAGCACCCGTGCCTGCAAATAAATCCAGAGCCGTTTTATCTTCGAGGTCTTCTATATTTTCAATTACATTAAAAATATTCTCACGTGCGAAATCAGTGGTAGGTCGCGCCGTGATATTGTGCGGGACATCAAATCTGCGTCTTCCGTATTTTCCTCTTATAATCCTCATTCGGACTCCTCTTTTAATGATTTATGATTCACTTCAGACACCAGAGCAGCAGTAGGCATCTCGGCCGGAGCATCAATTCTTGGGAGCATTGTATTACGCACGTAAGTCAATTCGTCGCGAAGGTCATTGAGCAGCAAAGCTCTGATATTACGATTTCCTGACAAATATACCTCACATCGTTTCTCGTCAAGGCTGCATTGCCTGATACAATTCAGAATATGATAATATGCATCATGTTCGTCGGCATATCTATGTGTAGCACCCAAAAGGAATTCCTTGCCGTTAAATATGAGCATATCCATTCTGTCATGACGCAAATCAACAAAGACTGAAGGTTCATCAGTTACACGGCCGTAAAACCTGTGAAACAATTGAGTGAGTTGTGAAGAAACTCTCGCACCGGGGAATGTCCTTCGAATGAATGAAGGCAATCCGGGACATAGATAATATACCGCTGAAATATGTTCAGGAGTTTCTTTTATTATATCTTCAAAGATATTCTCAGAGTCAACGTTGAAGACATCGGTAAATATTTTGTCACGACATTCTTCATCTTCCGCTATCTCTGAAGGAATCCAAAGCAACTTATCTGACACAATGATAATGTCACATTCGAAATCATCAAGCACCTCGGGATGGTCGTAAACTGTATTTTCGATATGTCGTAACAACTCTGATTCATCACATTTCCAGGATGCATCTATAAGAGTGCGATAACCGGCAGTGACATCAACTGTATTCTTCAGATAGGCTTTTATTCCACCAAAGCCGATACAAATTGTGAGCCGACGCTCCGATGGGTCGGCACTTGGCAAATTATCGGATGTAAAGCCATCGTATATTATATCATTATCCATGTGAATGTCATGCATTTAATCACCGCACAACAATGGTTATATGCGATGTAGTTGCATTAAAGGCTGAATTTACTATGCAAAGATAAGAAAATAATAGGAATTTCACAAACGAGATTCGCTCGTAATGAGTCATATCTTATGATTTTGAACGGAATCCACAATTTTTTGTTGTCTATATAGAAGGGTAAATACAGGACATGGTTGTACTCATATAATCAATAAATAAACACATACAGGTATTTTCTGATTACCACCCTGAGACAATCGAACCAAATTAACATAAATTGGCGCGATTTTTGCAAATAAAACTTAAAAATTACTTGAAGATGAAAGATAATAAGACTCGCAACGAAGAGGAGAGATATGACGATAATGAAAACATCAATCTTGAAGGGGATAATAACGAAAACTCAGAAGGTAATGCAGAAGTGGTGGATGCTACAACTGAAGAGGAAGAATCCACTCCCGAACAAGAGATTGACAAACTTAACGAAGAACTCGCCAAGGAGAAAAAGGAATATATGTTTCTGATGGCGGAGTTTGACAATTTCCGCAAACGCACTCTGCGAGAGAAATCTGATATTATCAAAAACGCCGGAGAGACTGTTCTCAAAGGTTTATTACCCATACTTGACGATTTCGAAAGAGGACTTAAAGCATCAGAAAGCGCTGATGACCCAGCCTCCATTCGTGAAGGGATGGAATTGATTTACAATAAACTGAAAAAATATCTTGCCCAAAATGGTGTAAAGGAGTTTGATCCTGATGACAAAACATTCGATGCTGACAAGCACGAGGCAATATCTGTTGTTCCGGTGCCGGATGAGAAGAATAAGGGTAAGATACTTGATACAGTGGAAAAAGGGTATATGATAAATGACAAAGTGCTCCGTCATGCTAAGGTCGTTGTCGGACAATAAAACAAACATAGAATCAATACAGACAACAAAACGTTGTTAAAAAATATACAGCCATGGCTGAGACAAAAAGAGATTATTACGAAGTGCTCGGTGTAGCTCGCGGAGCTTCAAACGATGAAATTAAAAAGGCATATCGCAAGCTCGCAATCAAATATCATCCCGACAAAAACCCGGGAGACAAAGCTGCTGAAGAAAAATTTAAAGAGGCAGCTGAGGCTTACGACGTATTGAGCGATGCCGAAAAGAGAGCAAAATATGACCAATTCGGACACAATATGGGGCCGCAAGGATTCGGTGGTGCCGGTGGTGCCGGATTCGGTGGATTCAGCGGCTTCGGAGGCGGAATGTCAATGGAGGATATTTTTGCTCATTTCGGAGACATTTTCGGCGGACATCAATATGGAGGTGCTTCCGGTGGTCAACCTCGCAAAAGAGTTCGCAAAGGCACTGACTTGCGTATCACCGTAAAGATGTCGCTTAAAGATATAATGAATGGCGTCACCAAAAAACTTAAGATACCCCGTCTTGTGGCTTGTGAACATTGCAACGGCACAGGCGCAAAAGATGGGACAGCTTTCAAGACATGTCCTACATGTCATGGTTCGGGATATGTTTCCCAAGTTGTTAATTCATTCTTTGGTCCGGAAGAACACCGCAGCGTTTGTCCGGAATGTGAAGGTACGGGAAAAGTGATTTCTGAATCCTGCAGCTACTGTAACGGTACCGGTGTGGTTAAAAAAGATGAGATTATTGAATTCCATATACCGGCAGGTGTTGAAGACGGTATGGTTCTTACAATGCGAGGTAAGGGCAATGCTCCAAGAAATGGTGGTGTAAACGGTGATTTGCTTGTTGTCATTCAAGAGGAAAAGAATGAAGAATTGATTCGCGACGGACAAGACCTTATATACAATCTTATGCTTGACTTCCCGACAGCTGCCCTTGGCGGGTCTGCTGAAATCCCGACAGTTGATGGTCGCGCAAAACTAAAAATCACGCCCGGAACACAACCCGGAAAAGTTCTTAGACTCAGAGGTAAAGGTCTGCCGAAGATGAACACATCCTCACATGGTGACCTTCTTGTCAACGTGATGGTATATGTGCCGGAGAATATGACTGAGGCAGAGAAATCCGCAATTCAAAGTCTTCAGGGACAACCAAACATCACACCTACTGAAAGCACCTCGAAAAGAATCTTCTCGCGCTTAAGACATATTTTCAACAAGGAATCAAGAGGTAACAATTAAGATTTACAACTATTTCTTTTCCGGATTCGGAAATTTAGAGAGATATATCAGGGCGCGATCAAGAATCGCGTCCTTTCCTTTTGCCAATTCATCTTCAGGCGAATGTAATGCGAATCCTTGTGACGGTTCGATGCCGTTTTCTATACACAAATCATTTGCATCACTGACCGGAGCAGTGGATAATCTCACTGACCATCCAATAGGAATCTCATAGCTGAAAGGCAAACCGCCTCCGCCTCCGGATTTCGCACCTATCACAGTAACATTCGGCAACGATTTCATCACACTGACAAAATCATTAGCAGCACTATATGTCGACCGATTAGTTAATACAGCTATAGGTCGATACCAGTGTACTCTTGACGCAGGTGCAGGTTTATATATTATTGGATATGGTTCGGAAAAATCGGAATGTCCCGGACCTGTCTTGTGTCTTATATATCCGCCAAGAATGGGAGTCTCAATAAATCGAGCCACATATCTGTCTATATTCGTCATATTCCCCCCGCCATTGTTCCTAACATCAATTATGAGAGCCTTGCAATCTTGAAACCAGCTCAATATGTAATCAAGGTTCGTTTCACCTACCGTATTGCTGAACGAAGGATAATACAAATATCCGATATTGTCATCAAGCACTTTATATATGATACCACTCGTGGTACGGTAATCAAAATTGAGATAATACTGTTGCAACGTACGCAAACTGAAATCTTGAGGATAATCCGTCCACCAGTTCCGGTAGTAGCTCTGATTAAAAGATGATACCAGATTTACATGCCCGTCCTGAAGTTCATTAAGCATTTCTGAACAAATATTGAAATATTCGTTGACAGTAATTCCGGGCTCAATCCTGTCTTTGTATTTTTTTCCTACAGAATTCCAATCTATATCTTTCTCAGCGAAAAAACAGTAATGTTCGTCAATTATTTTCCACAATGCATCAAAGTTACCGTATGCATCATCTTCAAACTCATCGTGAGGATGACAGGCGGAAAATAAAATACCACAAACGAATAATATTATAACATTAATATAACGCATTGATTGAAGTTGTTTTGCAAGACATCCTACGCTTAAGCCCAAGTCCGTGAGGGATTACACCTATAACAAACGCATGAATTACATTTTGATGATTGATGGAATTGACAAAAGATGAACGTACATTAAAACGATACCCTAATCTCATAGCTGTTCTTCCAAAATCAAGATCGAAACTCAATAAATTGTCAATTCCGAAATGATTACCCCACCATCCAAAATGAGCAAGTCCCGAATGGTTGCCAAGATATATTTCATAATATGGCTCACCATATTGTGGAGAGAAGAATACAGCAAGCGAAGGCAATGATACCGTTTCTGAAATCAATATCGGCAATCTTCCTATCTTTAACGGATACGATACAGATGCTCTAAGTGACAAATCCGTCGAAGCTGAAATGTTAGCCGGATTATTACTGTTGCGAGGAAGATACAACGCGCCAACATCCAAACCAACTGTAGCTCCTACACTCAACTGCAATTTGCGCACCATTTGCCATCTTCTGTTTATTCCCCATCTGAAATTAAAATCCAAGCCATATAAATCGGCTGAATGATGCTTATTGAAGGACCGGTCAAAACTTAAATAAGCATCAAACTGCATGGTCCAATTCTTAGCATCAAATGCCATACACTTTGCCCACGTTCCCGAAAGTGCTATCGAACTGCCATGATACCTCAACGGTGAAATATAGGTATCCAAATTGCTCACCCCTCCTATCTCTATCGAGTAGGTCTGAGTGACAGGACGAGACACAGAATCACATTCCGATACACATCCACCCCTTGCCGATATGGATAAAATCATAAAGACAATCAATAAGGATGTTTTTGCGGAGATATTATCAATCAGACACATTTTCAAAAAGATCCCCTTGCACAATTTGAGGCCCATCTTCAGTATCATTCACATCTTCGACAATTTCAACTTCAACCTCGGGCTCGGCTTCCGGGATGCGAGTAGGCTCCAATTCCTCCACAGACGCCATCTGATATGTAGTGAGTCGTTTCCCCTTAGCCTTGAAACTTTTAACCCCTATAAATTCATCAGCTTCAAATATCATGGGAGGACGCACCTCATCTACACCACCAAATACGACTTCAAGACGCGGATAGACAGTATCTGTCAGAAGCAATAATTTCGACTCCGGTTCATTGCCGACATATCGCTGCGGTTTTGCTGAAATCTCAAACCCGAATCGTTTTATATATGGAAACCCTTGCGATGCATCAAAAAGCACCAGAGTCCATACCTTTGACGGATCAAACTTCTCTATCCTGAAGATATTGTCATCAAAATGTATTTCGTCTGAATACCCGGTGGTGAAAAATTCTCCATCGCGGGTAAGAACAAGTATCTTATCTTCTCCTTGAAACAATCCGAGACTTTCACCGCGGCCGTCATAATTAAGTCTGAGCACATCGCAGTCAAACCATACCTCTCTACCACCGAGCGTACTTTTACCTTTCTCTAACAATGTGACCGACGATACGGGATATTTGGTGACAAGATTACCAAGAGCCTCTTTCCCTTTCACCGCAAGCTCTGAAAAATCAACAATCACCTCACTAATCCTCGGCCTGCGGCCACCGGGAAGCGGCTCGTCTTTCAACATTACCTTAACAACCTCAGCTTCTCCGTTACTGTTAGCAGTAAACCATTCTATCTTACTTCCGGGCAAGCCCTTGGTCATATCATATTCTTTATCTCTTGTCAAGCCGGTGATAAAGAATCTTTTCTTATAGTAATACCCATCTTTGCCATTCCGATAAATGACATTGTAGATAGTACGTTCATCATTCTTTTTAAAAAGGCCTATATGCAATATCTTCTTGCCGACATACAATTTCTCTTGCACCCTCACAATCTTATATGTCCCCGTCTTATAAAATATAATGACATCATCAAGGTCTGAGCAAGTAAAAAGGAATTTTTTATCTTTTAGAGCCGTACCTACAAATCCACCCTCTTTGTCAAAATAGAAACGCTTATTGGCCTCTGCTACTTTGGACGCCTCTATAGAATCAAACCCGCGTATCACAGTGCGTCTTGGATACCTTGCGCCATATTTGTCCTTAAGATGCTTGAACCACTTTACTGTATATTCCACTATGTGATTGAGGTCATATTCAAGCTGCTCTATTTCGGCTTCGAGCGCTGCTATTCTTTCTTCCGCCTTGGAGGCGTTAAAGGCCAGAATCCTCGCCATTTTGATTTCCCACAACTTCAACAAATCTTCTCTTATAATTTCGCGGAAGAAAGAGGGTTTGAATGGTTCCAACAGTTCATCCACCCTATCTACTGCCGCATCCATATCGGAAGATTGCTCCACCTGACGATCTTTATACATCCGCTCTTCGATGAATATTTTTTCAAGAGACAATAGAAGTCGGGCTTCTCTTGATTCAGCAAGTCTTATCTCCAATTCCTGACGCAAAAGCTCCATCGTATGATCAACAGAGAATCGCAATAATTCGCTTACCGACATAAATCGCGGCTTCTTATCGCGAACTACGCAACAATTTGGGGATATACTCACTTCGCAATCTGTAAACGCATACAAAGCATCTATAGCCTTATCAGAAGATGTTCCCGGAATTAAATGAACCACAATCTCAGCGTTAGCCGACGTATTGTTATCCACATGGCGAATCTTGATTTTCCCTTTCTCCATAGCACTGAGAATTGAGGAAATCAGTGTACTTGTATTTTTTCCAAACGGAAGTTCTGTTATGACAAGAGTCTTATTATCGAGTTTCTCAATCTTAGCTCTAACCTTAACAGCACCGCCCCGGGCACCGTCATTATATCTGGATACATCCATCAGACCACCCGTCTGAAAATCCGGAAGCAGTGTAAACGACTCGTTATTAAGATATGCAATCGCCGCATCAATTATTTCATTGAAATTATGAGGAAGAATCTTCGATGACAGACCGACGGCAATACCCTCCACTCCCTGAGCAAGCAGCAGCGGAAATTTCACCGGCAGAGTGACCGGTTCCCTTTTGCGGCCGTCATAGGAAAGTGTCCATTCTGTTATCTTGGGATTAAAAACTGTCTCAAGAGCAAATTCAGAAAGTCGGGCTTCGATATAACGAGGTGCAGCGGCTTCATCTCCGGTAAGAATATTTCCCCAATTTCCCTGAGTGTCTATCAGCAAATCCTTCTGACCGAGCTGCACAAGCGCATCCCCTATCGATGCATCTCCATGAGGATGATATTGCATCGTATTTCCCACAATATTTGCCACCTTATTGAAGCGACCGTCATCAAGCGTCTGCATCGAGTGGAGGATGCGTCTCTGAACCGGCTTGAGTCCATCTTCGATATGTGGAACAGCTCGTTCAAGTATCACATAGCTTGCATACTCCAAATACCAATCTCGAAACATTCCGGACAATACTGTACGCTTATCTCCGGTGACAGCTATCTTAAATTCCTCTTCATCCGGAATCAATTCACTCGAATCGGTATATTCTTCAGTATTCTCCTCCCTGTCAACTGAATTTTGCGGAGCAGTATCTGTCGGTTCTATTTTATCGATTTGCCCTTCATCCATATCTGATTCAATAGCTCAAAATTCTCTTTTAGAGCATTCCTCTTTTATAATAAAATTTTCGTAAAGTTACAATTTTTTTGGCTAATCTGCAAATAAATCAATTATATTTCTTAAATTTGCATTAAGAATATTGTAGCTTTGATACAATTTATAGTAACATTAACAGTATGGGTAAATTAGAAACAATTCAGGCTCTGCGTCCCGCTTTTCTAAAAGGAAAATCTCAAGAATATATAGACAACTTTCTTGCAAAAGACATTGACCGTCAATACGCATCTATCAAAAATTGGGAATTCAGAATGAAGAAGATTAATGCTGAGATGGCTGACGAAGATGCCATTCGACAGGCTATTGATAATGTCAAAATCTTGCTTCGCAAATCTAAAAACATCAACGATAATAATCTCAATTCCATCCGCGAATCAATTAAATCACTACATGAGGAAGTAGACCTGCTAAAGGCACGTTTACGCCAAAACATGATCTCAGAACTTGAGCGGCAACAACAAGAGATTAATGAAAAACTTCGCAAACTAAAGGGTGAATGTTAAAAATTTTTACACTCTAACGAGTTTCCCTCAACTTTCATTCCTTCTATTTTACGTCAATATTTATAAAATTCATCCACACATCAAGCGAATCAGATTACATTTGTCAAGCACCCAACTCATTTTTTGCTCGATTTACGGTTATTTATCTTACGTTTTCACAATCTTAAATACAATTTTAACATTTTATTTCAGAACTTTATTCCACTAAAATATGTTTTAAACTTGAAAGAAGATAATTTTTTGTTCATTTAAGTTTAAGTTAATAGGATATTCCTATTAATAAAAAGGAATCACTCGTGAGGGCGGTTCCTTTTTGCTGTTTGATTGTATTGTAATTTTTTTAAAAAACTCTAAGAGGTTTAGTGCTGATTCTCCAACAGACTTGAAATTCGTTCTGATACTTCTTTTATTTTCCCTATTTTATACAGCATTTTACGGTGTTTTCTCATTGCATAAAGCCATATAACGACACCTGTCGGAAAAAATATTTCCAATGTCTTTCCAAAATATCCGTATCGTCCCGGATCAAAATACCATCCTGGGCTTACATACGGATAGCTTGACAACAACCCCACTACATTACGATTTGTACTATCTCTCAGATAATCTATCGTACCCTCAAGCAAATCCGATATCGATAATAATCGCTTCCTGTCATACCCTCGCTTAAAATAGGAAAAATACCCAAGGTCTTTCCCTGCGATATCTTCATACTCTTTACATTCTTCCACTAATGTGTTAAGCCTGTAAACAGCCACCTTTTCCGATATATCTTTAAACACTACTTCCTTAAACTCAATCTTTCTCCGATCTCGTTCAGGTAAGAATCTACGGAATACTCTCAACCAAGCATCTTTATCAAACACGGCAGAGTCATTCATTGCTTTATATGTCACATATATGCCCAACGGAGCAAGCACGATTGTGGATAGCCATATACCGAAATTCACATCCCATCTTCCGTCACGCGCCATTTTATAACCCGTATTGTCTATGATATAATAAACAAGGAATAAAAGGACTGAGATTACAAGTGGTGTACCAATACCTCCTTTTCTTATAATTGCGCCAAGAGGTGCTCCAATAAAAAACATTATTATACAAGCTACCGAGAGCGTGAATTTCTTTATCAACTCAATCTTGTTTCGCCTCATCACCCGTTTCTCATCCTCAAACGCTGCGGATTTAAATTCATAATTTTGAGCCTGTCCCCTGGCTTGCATCACAGCCGTTTGATATATCATTCCCTTACGCCCGGCATCTTCTAATATCAATAATGAATCAATGGACTTTATGGCCGGAAGTCCTTTAGTTTCAATTTTTTTTCCACGAGAATTACTTCCACCAAATCTGCTTGAGAAATCATTCTTAAGCCCGACTGCATAAATATCTCCTATGGAATCCACCCGCTTTCCTATAGAGTCGATGGCAAAGTTCAGCTCCGCTATATTCTTACCGACGTATTGTTTCCTCATCCCCTCCTCATCAAGGCGATTGAAATTTGCATCGAATGGGATAAGTATCTGTTTATCTTCAAAATTTTCACGGCGAAACGGAACATTGGCATCCATCATGCGTGCTTCGCGGAGATTTTCAAACTGTTCACCATGAAAAAGATGTAAATAAAGATACCTGTTATCGGGAGTAAAGGCAAGTAGTGCGGAATCCGAAAGAAGAATTGTGCTGTTGTCTCCACCCTCTTTAATATCATATATCATGACATTATACAGTAATCCCGTTTCCTGATTCTTAGTCTTGACAAAAAGTGAATATCCGGGAATTCTGTCATAGAACACCCCCTGGGGTATTTCCACCTCCGGGGATTTCTGACGCATTGAAAAGAGCAACGTCCACATTTTCACCTGCGCCTTTGGAAGCACATTATTCTGAAAGAAAAATGCACCCACAGATATTCCCCCGACAAGAATTATCAATGGTGTCATAACCCTTACAAGCGAAATTCCCGAAGCCTTCATTGCCGTTAGCTCAAATTTCTCGCCAAGATTACCAAACGTCATCAACGACGCAAGCAAAATGGCAAGCGGTAATGCCATTGGCACCATACTTACTGCAGCATAGAAGAACAATTCTCCTATCACATCTACAGACAAACCCTTCCCGACAAGATCATCTATGTATTTCCAAAGAAACTGCATCAACACAATGAAAAGTACGATGAAGAATGTCATCGCAAAAAGCGGCAGAAAACTCTGCAGGATGAATAAATGCAGTCTCTTAATTATCCTCATTAGGAAATGTTATTCCACATCCTTTATTCTCAACGGCATCCAAGCTTATCTTTTAGTTGTTCGATTTGAGCATTCCAAAGCTCTATATCGTCCTCCCTTTCTCCAGGCTCGCTGAAATCCGTAACTGTAAGTACTGTTTCGTCCGTCAATTCGTCTACCGATATTCTTAATTCCCAATACTCTTCCGGATTGCTATCCTCACGATGGAATTTAACATACTCCGGTTCCTGATAATCTATCAATTCTGCGACCTCCACAGAACCGTCCCATTCAAACTCATGTCGCATACCAACATGACTTACCCTATCGGCAAACCATGATGACAACCCCGCATCGTCTGAGATAAACGACCAAAGGAGAGATTCCGGAATACTCTTCAAAATGTACTGTACGGTAAATTTTTCTTTCGCCATAATCGTATATTCGAAATTTGGCTCAAAATTAATCATTATAGCTGAATTCCGTATAACTTTTTCAGCACTTTTTTATATCTTTTTTTCACCAACAAACATATCTTCCTGAATATCCCCTATTTATTCATATCTTATAAAATCGTTTTTCCATTGCAGCTTTTAAATCCACCTTCGCCAATTGTTCTGTTATCCTTCTTATCGTATCCTCTCCTTCGTATGGATTCGTAAATTCATTGCGTTTTGACTGCATATCATCGCTCAATATCTCTGCAATTCCTGCGACAATCTCCTTTCTGTCAACAGTGCAATCCACCACACTTTCTCCACGTGTCCTTCCCTTCTGTCGATCACCGATATTCAGAGTAGGGACTCCAAGCGTCGGAACCTCTATCAATCCGCTTGATGAATTACCCACCACTCCAAGTGAATGATACACCGCAGAATAATACCTCTTGCGTCCAAGAGATGTAACTGTCTTGACCCGTTCCGGATAACATTTCTCAAACACCTTCAGAACCTGTGTCACTTCCCTACCCTCAGTATCAGAATTTGGAAGTGTTATCAACACTTTTAAATCTTTTAGATATTTTCTGAGGCTGTCCACAAAAACCTCCGTTTGTGCCTTCCCTTCTCCCGGTTGCTTTGTCACCGGATGATATGTCGCGACAAGATATCGTTCACCCAAATCAAACCCTATCGATTCCATCAATCTCTCTTTATCAAGTATCTCCGTCCCTTTAATATTATCCACTCCCGGTGCCCCGAAATTAAACACCATCTCCGGATTCTCGCCCATCTGAATCACGTTACGGCGATACTCTTCAGTAGACGTAAAATGAAGATTGCTCAATTTAGTAATCGCATGACGAATCGAATCATCATAAGCACCTTCTGTTATTTCGCCTCCATGCAAATGAGCTACCGGAATATTGAAAAACAATGCCGTTTGCGCTACACCCATCATCTCATATCTGTCACCAAGTATCACTATAATATCAGGACTTAACTCCGACAGCGCATCCGCATACCCTATCATCCCCAAACCCGCTGATTTCGTTGTTCCGACAGCAGTATCCGACGACAGGAGCATCTCCACCCTCTTATCGATCTTAAATCCATCTGACTCTATCTCACTGACCGTCAGACCATATTCGGGTGAAAGATGCATATTCGTAACCACCGTTTGAAGCTCCAGCTCGGGGTGTTCCTCTATATTTTTCATCAGTCTGCTCAATATGCCATATTCAGCCCGAGAACCTGTAAAGACACATACCTTGCGGAGATTCTTCTTTTCTGTCATAACTCTATTTGATCGTCTGTATTATAATCCCTCTTTGCCACACTCCCCGACAATTCTATCCATTTCATAGGTGAAATTCCGTTTCCGGGACGCTTTGCCGTTACATTCTCCTCTGTCAGTATTTCACCTCTACGGATTGGCTTACTTGCCACCAAACTTTTCCTGGCCACACCGCGATTAGACTTTTCCGATTCCGTCACCCTTTTTCGACCGTCTCCCATACCCTTTTCTATATTCCTGATTGCATTTATCATCTGTTTAAGCTCGCTTGGCTCAAGCGATGCTTTATGGTCGGGACCCGGCAATTCTCTGCTCAACGTAAAATGTTTCTCTATCACCGAAGCACCAACAGCAACTGCTGCTATCGGTATCTCAATCCCCTGTGTATGATCAGAATAACCGATAGATAGATGAAATATATCTCTTAATGTAATCAAAGCACGAAGATTCACATCCTCCATAGGTGTAGGATATTGCGTAGTGCAATGAAGCAATGTAACCCGTTCGGGATTTTGTCCATTAATTTTCAGGACTTCCAAAGCCTCGCTTATCTCGTCAATTGTGGACATCCCGGTAGATAATATCACATTCCCGTTATGCTTGGCAATCTCTTTGAGCATGAAATAATTCGTAATCTCACCCGAAGGGATCTTCCACGTGTTCAACCCCAAATGCGCCAAAAAATCTATACTTTCAAGGTCGAACGGTGTGGACAAAAATTCTATCCCTCTCTCCTTGCATCGATTCATAATTGCAATATGGTCTGAATCGGAAAGTTCAAGTTTCTCAAGCATCTTAAATTGAGAAATCTCTTCACCGCTCATATTTTCAATCTGATACAGGGCTCGAGTGGCATTTACAGTCACTATATTTTTTGCCTTAAACGTTTGAAATTTCACAATATCTGCACCCGCTTCGGCTGCCGCATCCACAAGCTGAAGTGCCATTTGTAGATCTCCATTATGGTTCACTCCCGCTTCGGCTATGATTATTGTATGATCCTTTCTCATATTATTCCATAATGAACTCCCGGTTCGGTTATATCGTGAAGAACAAGACTACCTGCTCCGATTACAGCACCCGAGCAAATCTTTACTCCATTTGACATCACTGTCCCGCTTCCCACAAACACCTCATCCCCGATGATACAATTCCCGTTAATTATACATCCGGTAGAGATATGTGTCCCGTCTCCTATTCTGACATCATGCTCTATATTTGCACCGGAATTTATTATACATCCACACCCAACTCGCGCTCCGGCATTTATCGTTGCATGGTGCAATATTACAGTTCCTTCTCCAATATGTGAATGAAGAGAAACTCTTGACGTCGAAGCTATCACTTTTCCCAACTCTCCTCGACTTTCCTTGACCAGTGTATGTAATTTTCTGCGTAATTCAGGTGATTTGATATATCCTACAGTAACAATAAATGAACAGTCCGGAACTAACTGTGGTATCATGTCATCATCGCCTACCACATTATATCCCAACACATCTGACACGTCAGAATCAGCTCGATCCAACACACCTGCTATGGATAATCCGGCCGATTCCGCCGCATCTATCACCGAACGGCAATGCCCTCCGGCTCCTATCAATATTAATGGCTTCATTCGCTATACGTTTTTTCAAACATTGGCAAACATACACTTGAGGGTATATTTACTACTCGGTCTGCAAGCCATTCGCTCATCCGCAAATCTCCGCGTCTACATGATTCAAACATCGGAAGCCTGTGCATCAATTCCCAAATCGGCCTTGTCATAACTCCATTGTCATTAGTCTCAGTCAAGAATTCATCACGGCATTTTCTATCCGGTAAAATTATTGCATTAAGCCAATAATTGGACCGAGCACCTGCCGGTTCTGTTACAAATTCAACACCATCAATGTTCTCAAAAAATTGCGAATAACGCATTGCTGTCTCTCGTTTTACACTTATATATCTGTCAAGATTTTCCATCTGAGCACATCCAAGTGCTGCATTTATATTTGGCATCCTGAAATTATAACCAATAGAATCGTGAACAAATTCCCATCTATGCGGAACTTTAGCCTGCGTCGTAAGATGTTTGGCTTTTTCTCCCAATTCCGCATCCCGGAAAAGCATCATACCTCCCCCTCCGGTGGTTATTGTCTTATTCCCATTAAAGCTTATTGCTCCAATCTCACCAAAAGTCCCGGTATGTTGCCCTTCATATTCCGACCCTATACTTTCTGCAGCGTCCTCTATAAGTGCAATTCCGTGTTCTTTGCAAATTGACGCTATTTCCTTAATCTTTACCGGATGCCCGAACGTATGCATAGGGACACATGCACTTATTCTCCTTCCGGTAATTTTATCCATACACTCTCCCTTATCGTTTTGCTCTGTATTTTCATCAAGCCATATCCTCAATGCTTCGGGAGACATCCCCAACGTCTCTCTATCCACATCTACAAACACCGGGAAAGCACCCAAATATGAAATGGCATTGCATGTAGCTATAAATGATACTGATTGTGTGATGACCTCGTCACCCCGCCTGACACCTCCGAGAAGCAATGAAATCTGAAGTGCATTTGTACCATTTACGCACACAACACTCTTGGCAGTTCCGGTATAATCTGTCATCATCTGCTCGAATCTGTCAACAAATTTCCCCACACTTGAAACAAATGTCGTATCAATGCACTCCTCAAGATACTTTTTCTCATTCCCTGCGAAAAGAGGTGCATGAAGAGGTACAAATTTATCGTCTCTATAAATATCTCGTATAAATTCAATAATCTTCTTCGTTTCCATCAATTAGCTCATTTACATTTTTTGGTCAAGATTTTTACCCTTCTCCTCATGACTGAATGTAGGTATAAACTCTTTTAGAGCTTCAACAACTTCCGCTTTCGTAAAATCAGGATTTGCAAATATACCCTCCAGTTTGTCGAAAAAATGTTCTACATCTTGACGCGGACGCGGTTTAACATCCTCTATCACACCAAGACTCACAAATCTATCCATATTAAGATTCTCACCCTCTACAAAAAATTCCTCATAGGCTTTCTCCCCCGTCGTATCACTTTCAAAATATATAACGGGACATTTCCCCTCAGAGAATATATTTGATGCGGCCAAACGTCGCCCCTCCTCATCACTTGCACATTGCACCTTCTCAAAACCATAAGCACGAACAAAGTCATCACATATCTCATTGAATCGTTTCATTTGCTCTTTGCGCAGTTTTGGAAAAAATATCTCTCCTGATTTACCTAATATGCAAGCCAATAGGCATATCTGGCCACTCTCATCCGGAGACACAAAATATCGCTCTACATCCTTGGGAGCTACAAGAGGCTGACGTGACGCAAACCGATGAATCCAACCATCAGGAAGTGACCCGTTGCTGAACGCAACATTGGCAAAGCGAGCCGTTGTCACTTTAAATTCACGGGAATAAGACATTATCATATCCTCCATTACCTTCTTACTCGCTCCCATGATATTGACCGGATTAGCAGCCTTATCTGTCGATACACAGAAAAAATGTTTAGGCTTCTTTTGACTCAACAAATCAAGCAACTTCTTTGCCTTTATATCATTATTCTCAAGCAACGCCTGGACACTGTATCTGTCTTTTTCACTGCGGACATGCTTATGAGCAGAAAAATTCGCTACTATATCAAATCCGTTATGCTCCTTGAAAATTCTCTCAAATATCGGGTCGGCAAAATTCAAAGTATAAGACAAATATACATCCGGAACTTTAAATTCTGTCCTGCTACGAAGGTCTCGAGTCAACTCTACAAGTCCGTTTTCATTGATATCCACTACCACAAGCTCGGCGGGATTGAACGGAAGCAACGCTCTGATAAACGAAGAACCTATCGATCCAGCACCACCGATTACAAGAACTTTCTTCCCCTCTATCTCCCTACGCAAATCATCACTATGACGCGTTATGTCCTCGCTGAATAAACTTTTCGGACGTCCGGTGACGTATTTACTAATAAATTCAGATATATTAATCATTTTCCGACTATTCTATATTATTGCTCGGTGTCTGCAAATACCTTTTATCACTTCTTCTGTGAAAATTTCACTTCATCCACTCCGGGAATCACACTAATATGTTTGATTATACTTTGAAGTTCAGTGAATGAATGAACACCGAATATAATTGTCAAAGTAACAATCGAATCGTGAGTATTTGTATTGATACTTTCAATTGACAAGTTTAGATCATTGGTGATACAGTCCACAAGGTCAATTAGCATATGGTATCTGTCTACAGCCTTGATAACTATTTCCACGGGATAAAGTGTTGCATCCGGCTCAAAATCCACCGACACGATATCATCACCTTGCCGAGATGCAAGACTGATAGCTGACGGACAGTCTCGCTTATGAATCATGACTCGATGATTATGCTCTTTCCCCTTAAAACCCACAACCTCTTCACCGGGGATAGGAGTGCATATCGGACATCTGTCATATTTCGGTTTTGGCAGTCGGTTAAGATAATTTTTTATTGCCTTTCTGCTTCGATATGTTTTCGCACAATCAAGCCAATCTACAGTAGGATGGCTGTTGGGATCTGTAAAAACTCTCACCACATCCCCTCTGTGCAATTGCGTCTTTATGCTCGCCAACCGGTTATTAATCAATGCATATTTGAGATTCCTTCCCAATTGAGAATGAAGCTCGTATGCAAAATCTATCACCGTGCTTTTCTGAGGTAACACTATCGGTTTGCCTTGAGGTGTATATACAGTTATGTCATCGTTATAAAAAGACGTCACGACATTCTCAATAAAACTATCACCCTCATGATTATGCTGTGCGAGATCTTTAAGCACAGTGCGGAATTTCTCTATCCATCTGTGTATCGTATCCTCACCTCTTTCAGCCACACACCCTATCTGCGAATTCTTTATCATACGCTCGCTACTGACGTGCACCTCCTGCCAATTGCCAAAATCCGGCAACAACTTGAAATGAAGACTTTGATAACCATTCTCTTTTGGTGTGTCGATATAATTCTGCAAGCTTCCCGGTTTCTCCTTAAAATGATCAGTCAATATCGAATATATCTTAAGAGCCATATTCTTTTCGCTTACACCTTGAGTGTCTGAATAAACTATCTCAATAAAATGACGATATTTCAAATGATTGAAATCATCACCATACTTTTGCATTTTTCTCCAAAGACTGTATGGCTTCCTGTATTCCACATATACTTTGGCATCTATCCCCTCTTGTTGAAGGATATGGCTTATTTCATTGCAGAATTTACGACGCAGCGGTCCTCGCTCCTCTACGTATGCCTCAATTTTCCGGCACAAATCATCATATTCGTGAGGGCAACGGAATTTCAAGCTCAGATTCTCAAGTTCAGTCTTAACATTATAAAAACCGAGACGATTGGCAAGAGGAGCATAAAAATAGTCAGTCTCACCTGCTATTTTCATCTGCTTGTCAGGACGCATCGAAGATAGTGTCCGCATATTGTGAAGACGGTCAGCGAGTTTTACAAGTAATGCCCGAATGTCATACTGCACAGAATTCAACATCTGTCGGAAATTATCCACCTGCTTGGAATAATCATATTTATCCTTCTTCTGCTTGGTGACAACTCTGACCAAGAAAGCTACATCATCTCCGAATCTCTTCTGTATATCCTCGTTAGTATATGGCGTATCCTCCACCACATCATGCAAGAAAGCTGCTATAACGGGGTTTGTATCGAGCATAAGCTCCTCAGCGGCTATTGTAGCCACCGCTATGGGATGAAAGATATACGGCTCACCCGTTTTGCGTACCTGTGGAGCATGTGCTTCACGAGCTAATTCAAAGGCATCTTTGAGACGCCTCATATCCTCATCTGACACTCTGGGGCGCATTGTTTCAAACACCCTCTCTGCTCTTCTTTCTATCTCCTTGCTGTAGTCCATATCGTTCGGTTCTGAGAATCCAAAACCCAAAATTACAAAAAAAATTCGATATTTTTCATCATTCCTAACCATTTCTGAGAATTTGTTTCATATTTTGGAAAATTAACACGTTGCTTCATCTTATTCATTTGGATTTTCCAATTTTTTAGCATAACTTTGTGATGAATTTTTAGGATAAATCTGATTATGGAAAATAAAAACCACGATATCAATACCACAAATAATCCTGAAGACGAAACTCTTCGCATCACTCAGGATGCCGTCAATATGCTTAAAACTGTATATGACCCTGAGATTCCGGTCAACATCTATGACCTCGGTCTTATCTACAAAATAGATTATGACATTAAAACAAAAGTGCTCCATGTAGACATGACCTTCACAGCTCCGGGGTGTCCCGCTGCCGATTTCTTATTGGAAGATGCCCGTCAAAAACTACTCAGTGTAGAAGGACCCGAGTCCGTCGATCTTAGAGTGGTTTACGATCCGGTTTGGTGTCAAGACATGATGAGCGAAGAGGCTAAACTTGAATTAGGTTTTCTTTGATTATTTTTGGATTTGAACGATAAGACAAGCGCATATTTCCTGAGCGATGCCCATCTCGGTGCCGGTTATATTCCCGACCAAAAAAAGGCCGAAAGAAGACTCGTACATTTTCTCGACTCAATCAAGAACAACGCCACCCATATTTTTCTGCTTGGAGACATACTTGATTATTGGTTCGAATATCGCGATGTTGTACCCAAAGGGCACACAAGATTCTTTGGCAAACTGGCGGAATTGTCTGACAACGGTATTCATATCGAATGGCTCACAGGCAACCACGATATCTGGATGTTCGGATATTTTGAAGATGAACTCGGAATCAATGTGCACGACGGGTCTAAAGTTATTTCACTAAATAACAAACATTTCTTTCTTAACCATGGCGACACGGTAGGATGGAGACCACGAAAATTCCGGTTCATTCAATCCCTGTTCCGGAACAAAGTTTGTCAGAAACTATTCTCAGCTATTCATCCACGATGGACAGTAAGATTTGCTCTGAACTGGAGCAAACACAATCGTGAACTGCATCCTGATGCCAACAACCTCGATCCCGATACAAATACTCTCGTATCATTCTCAAAAGAATATCTCGAAAATCATCCAGACATTGACTATTTCATTTACGGCCATCTGCACATTCTCGCACAAACTTCAATCACCGAAAAGCAAAAATCCGCCATCATAACATTCCTCGGAGAATGGATCAATACATTCTCATACGCTCACTTTGACGGCAAAAATCTCTCACTTCACAAATTTTCAGATTTTTGAGAGGTTGTTTAAAAATAAATGAAGCCCTACCATCATTTGCAAATCTTTCGTTTTTTTATTAACTTTGCAAATTGCATCGCTACTATCAGCGATACATTTTGTAACAATGAGAACTGAAAGTCAACTTGATGGTGTCACTCTTCTTGGAAACCAAGGAACGAAGTACCCCACCGATTATAATCCCAACCTGCTCGAGACATTCCAAAACGTCCATCCGGAAAACGAATATCTCGTCACTTTTGATTGTCCGGAATTCACTACTTTGTGCCCAAAAACCGGACAACCCGATTTCGGCCATTTATACATATCATACATTCCGACTGAACGAATGGTCGAAAGTAAGAGCCTCAAACTCTATCTTTTCAGCTTTAGAAATCATGGTGATTTTCATGAAGATTGTGTAAACATAATTCTCAATGATCTTTGGGAACTTATGAAACCAAAATATCTTGAAGTCAAAGGCGTCTTCATGCCGAGAGGGGGGATAAGCATCTATCCTTTCGCCAATAAAGCCGATGAAAATCATCAAGAAATGCGTATCAAGCGCCTCCTTGACAATTTCCCCGGTTAATCCCGGGTCTCATTCTAAAAAAGACTGCTCTTCAAAAATGAAAGATTCTATACTGGTACTCTCCGGAGGAATGGATTCAACAACACTCCTCCACGACAAAAAGGACTCTATAGCTCTCGCTGTAACATTCCTTTACGGCTCAAATCATAATGAAAAAGAGGCACAGTGTGCTGCCCTAAATTGCGAAATGCTCGGAATCGAACACATCCTTATACCACTGCAATTCATGTCCGATTATTTCAAAAGCTCACTTCTCGAAGGAGCCGCTGCAATACCGGAAGGCAACTATGATGAAGACAACATGAAGAGCACCGTGGTCCCGTTCAGAAACGGCATTATGCTTGCTATCGCTTGCGGACTTGCCGAATCAAGAGGACTTAAACATGTCATGCTTGCAAACCATAGCGGAGATCACGCAATATACCCGGATTGCCGTCCCGATTTTGTCGATGCCATGAGCCTTGCCATGAAACAAGGCACATACGACGGAATTACCATTGACGCGCCTTACACAAATTTGACAAAAGCACAAATAGCATCCATAGGTAAAAAAATAGGAATGGATTATTCTCTGACCTATTCTTGCTACAAAGGTGGAGATAAACATTGCGGGAAATGCGGCACCTGTCGGGAACGCCGCGAGGCTATGAAATTGGCCGGCATCGTGGATCCTACTATTTATGAATAATACTGACAGTATATCTTATTACTTTTATGTATTACGTTAAAAAACAAATGGAAATAAGTGCCGCTCACAGACTTTCACTAAGTTATGAGAGCAAATGCACTCAAATTCACGGCCACAATTGGGTTATAACCGTATGGTGTAAATCCAAAGAATTAGACGAAAACGGGATGGTGGCTGATTTTACTCACATAAAAAATGAAGTGCTTTCAAAACTCGACCATAAGATTATTAACGATGTAATCCCTTACAATCCCACAGCTGAAAATATTGCTCGCTGGATTGTTGATTCAATTCCCAAATGCTATCGATGTGAAGTTCAAGAAAGTGAAGGAAATACCGCGATTTATGAGATAGATTGAGCATGAGAAAGATTAATGAAATCTTCTATTCAATACAAGGCGAAGGACACCATACAGGTTACCCTTCTGTATTCATACGCTTTAGTGGATGCAACCTTAAATGCCCTTTCTGCGACACGTCTCATCAAGAGGGTCTGCTAATGAGTGACAACGACATAATTCGTGCCGTCAATCTATACACCGCATCTTGGATAGTACTGACCGGCGGAGAACCGACGCTTCACATCGATGATGAATTTGTAAAATCCCTCAAACGTGCCACAGGCAAAAAAGTTGCAATCGAAACGAACGGTACAAGACCTATCCCTCCTTCAGTCGATTGGGTATGTGTATCTCCAAAGACAGGAATAGATAAAATCGACTGCAGCACGGATGAAATCTTAGCCCGACAAGCCGATGAAATTAAGGTTGTCGACGTTGGTCAACCTCTCGACCCATATTTTAATTTGCCGTGCCGCACTTCAAAGACACTCATGTATCTGCAACCATGCTTCGTACCGGAAGAAAAAGAGTTTGACAAAAACCGTCTCCACACCGTCAAACGTGTCCTTGCCGACCCACGGTGGACTCTCTCTGTCCAAATCCACAGATACTTGCATATTCCATAGAATCCAAAGCATCTCTATTCTCTCTTACAGATGTCCGATAAAATTCAAAATCAGAATACTCAAGCACCGGAGCAAACTGAACTCACTTCATTGGATTTGCGTACCATCCGACGCAAAGACATAAAGATTGTCTTGCTGTTCATTGGTGTTTCTATTATGCTTATTCTTGCCGGTTGGTATGCTTACAACCTTTATATTCACACTCCCCCTTACGTTGACCCCGTAAAATATCCTGTTAGAGGAATAGACCTTTCCTCTCACAACGGAATGTTGAGCTTTGATGGTGTAAAACAGGACGGCTACGAATTTGTATTCCTAAAAGCCACTGAAGGGGAAGATTTCCGTGATTCAAATTTTCGACTTAACTATGACAAGGCATCACGTGCAGGTCTCAAAATAGGAGCATACCACTATTTCCGTTTCGATAAAGACGGTGTTTCCCAAGCTCTGAATCTCCTGAGAGCAATCGGGACAAGACGTCTTCACCTTGGCATCGCCATAGACGTTGAATCTACCGGTAACGCAAAGAATGTTCCGATTGACTCTATAAGATATCGGCTCTCTGAAATGATTGATTATCTCAACCTCAGAGGTTACAGCGTCACACTTTATAGCAATCGCGACGGTTATTATGATTATCTGAAGGATGATTTCAGAGGATACCCACTTTGGATATGCAGCTTCTCAAAAATCCCAATCAATGACGATTGGACCTTCTGGCAATATTTTCATCACGGTAAAGTGAAAGGTATAAAAGGTGATGTCGATTTAAATGCTTTCTACGGCTCAAGAGCCGAATGGCAACAATACCTTCGCGACAATACAGTCAGTCCACGACCATATAAGAATATCAGAAATTCAAATAAGTTACAACAATAAATACACAGATTTTACGTTAATTTATTGACATGCTATACTTAGTTTGACCGACACACGAAACAAATGATTATTAAATGACTTTACTTCGTCATATACAAGCAATTATACTCACACAAACAAAACAACGTTCCCGTTCAGCAAAAAAAATTGTCGCAATAGGAGCTGCCATCATTATGGCTTTTTGCTCCGGTCTCGACTCCTCGGCACTCAATCCCGAAGCCTATGCTAAATCTTCCGTTCTATCATCCGGGAAATGGGTCAGGATTAAAGTAGCACAGACCGGAATGCAAACCCTTTCGGCTGCCTCTTTACGACAAATGGGATTTGCCGACCCCACTAAAGTCAATGTATATGGCTATGGTGGCAAGATGATTTCAGATTTGCTTAACAGCGCCCAGAACGATGACCTTCCAATGCTGCCGGTTATAAGACTCGCCGACGGCCTGATGTTCTATGGTGTCAACTCAATCGGACAAAAGGATGAAACATCCACCGATGGACTGCGCGCACATGTATCAAACGCCTATTCCGACGACTCTTACTATTTCCTCAGCGACCGACAATCTGACGACTTTCAGATAGTTCATGAGGAACGCAATCTCATCCCTATGGCTAAAACGGTCAATTCATTCCGTCGTATGCTCGTACATGAGAAAGACCAAACCTTGGCTTCATACATGACAAGAACTATGGTGGGCGAAGATTTCCGTGCCGCCACCACTCAGCAATTCCCATTCGATCTACCAGGGAAAGCCAACGATGAAATACAACTTGTAGTCAGCTTTGTCACAAACACTTCATCCTCCTCTTCTCTGAACGTTATGGCCGACAACAATTCTATAGCCAACAACGTTCAATTACAATATTGCGGTTCGGAACAGCTCACTAAAACAACTCGCAAAACTTGGAAATTCAATCACGAAGGAGACAAAATCAATGTCCAGCTCGGATTCAAAGGTGCCGGAGTAATCAAATTGGCCGCCCTCGACTACATTGAGGTACACTACAACCGGCAGCTAAAACTCACAGACTCTTTCCTTTGTTTTGACATCAACAGCGGCACCAACGGATACAACGTAGAGCTTGATGGTGTAAATGAATCAACAAGAATTTGGGATGTCACCAACTCCGGAAAGCCAATTGAGATTACATATACAAGAAAAGGGGATACAGCTCTTTTCCACTCCCCTGCCGGATGTCGTGACTATGTAGCCTTCCAACCCACTCCCACATCCATCAACCCCGCCTCTGCCGGAAAAATTGCAAATCAGGATATCCATGCTATGGATGTCCCTGATATGCTCATAATAACTCCCCAAGAATATCTGTCGGCTTCCGAGCGCATTGCAACTCTCCATCGGGACATTGACAATATGAAAGTTCATGTCCTCACTCCGGAAGCGATATACAACGAATTTTCAAGCGGTGTCAGAGATTTGGGAGCCTTCCGGAAAGTCTTGAAGATGTGGTATGATCGTGGTGAACAAGACGGCCACAGACTTAAGTATTGTTTGCTGATGGGTAGAACAAGCAACGATTGTAAATCACTCAAAGTATCAGCCGATGGAGTCACATATCCGGTAATGCTTTCTTGGCAAAACTATCCTGACGGTAATTCCGGTGAATCTGAACTGAGTGCTTACACCACAGACGATTATATAGCAATGCTTGACGACGATGCATATGGTTCTTTCCAAATGGGACGTAACAAAGTAAATATTGCTGTGGGGAGATTCCCCGTTAAATCGCTTACAGAAGCAAATATAGCTGCTGATAAGCTTGAAAAATATATGCGACAACCCCGTTACGGTGATTGGCGAAACCGATACCTTATAATTGCAGATAATGCAGATGGAGGGCGTCACCTGGATCAAGGTGAATCCGTATATGCCGCTGCACAAAAAACAGACGATGGCCGAAGTTTAAAAATGGAGCGCCTTTATCTTGACGCGTACCCCTTGCAATACACTGCAAGCGGAAAAGAATACACCCAACCTCGCGAAATATATTACGATTTGCTCAATCGAGGTGTTTCCTTTATAGAATACCTGGGACACGGCAATACAAGAGGCTGGGGACACGAACGCCTTATGTTATGGGATGACCTCACCAATCTAAAAAACAAGAACTTGCCCGTAATCTTCGCAGCCACCTGCGAATTTGGAAGATGGGACGACACCTCTGTCAGCGGAGCGGAAAATATGTGGTTAAACCCCAATGGCGGTGCTATTGCTTTTATTGGTACAACACGCAAGGTATATGTGGATGAAAACGGAACTATAGTAAAAGCTATCGCTCAAAACACTTTCAATAGAGACAGCAGCGGACACACCAAGCGGCTGGGCGATTTCCTTATTGAAGGGAAAAATGCACTTTCCACCTTAAGCGACCAGAGATTCAGATATAATATCATAGGAGACCCCGCTCTCAAAATGCTTTTCCACGAGAACAGGGTAAAGATTGACAAAATCGAAGGTGCCCAAACCGATGGAAACGGAAAACCGGTGGTCAGCGCAAGATCAAAATTCACGGCAAAAGGGAGTATTTGCGACTCTGACGGTAATACACTCAATGATTTCAACGGAATCTTGGAAATCACGCTTATGGATGCCGAAGAGGTTATCACCACATTTGGTGCCGATGGTGAATCCGGCACTGACGGATTCGTAAGCACCTACAACGACCGACGTACCGTATTATATACAGGCAAAACGACCGTCACCAACGGAAGCTTTGAACTGCAAGTGGCTATGCCCTCAGAGATTGAGAACAATTATTCTCCGGCTCTTCTGTCGTTCTATGCTTATTCTCAAGACGGTATAGAGGCCAACGGCTCATTCTCCGATTTCTATGTTTACGGTTACAACAACGATGCCGAAGAAGACAATGAAGGACCTGCTATTGAGAGATTTACTCTTAACAGCGATAATTTCAGCAATGGAGATGTGACGCATGACACTCCTGTGGTCTACGCCACCCTTAGTGACCCATCCGGAATAAATCTTTCTCAAGCCGGCATAGGCCACAAGCTGACACTTGTGCTTGACGGCACTACTGTCTACGATAATCTCACATCAGCTTATACATCCGATCCTACAGATTATACTCGCGGTTCATTAGCGTATGTAATGCCGACTCTCCAACCCGGTGATCATACGTTGAAGCTGACCGCTTGGGACAATGCAAACAACTCCTCATCGGCTACGATAGATTTCAAAGTAGCCGTCAATAGAGCACCGTCACTTTATGATGTAAAAGCATATGGTAGTAAAGACACTTCTTCTGTCACCTTTGTCCTTGAACATGACCGCCCGGAAGCTGCCATGACGTCTACAATTGAGGTCTTTGACCTGAACGGACGTAAACTATGGTCGGCAACTACTGATGCCGTTTCAGAACTTGGTGCGGGAATTGAGATTAATTGGGATTTGAAGAATAAGGATGGAGAACGTGTGCCTCGAGGTATATACATTTATCGGGCTACAATTGTAACGCCAGAAGGTGTCAAGGCCACCAAGTCAAAGAAGATGGCCGTAGCAGGAGAAATGCAATAAGACTGATCAAAAACAAAATACGGTTTATATCCTTTTTTATAAATTAAAAAGTGAATTCAGACCATCAAATAATACTGCCCGAACCCACACTTAGAAGATTACCATGGTATCTGGCTTATATTGACATCCTGCATCAACAGGGTGTCAAAACTGTTTCATCCACCCGAATAGCAAAAGCTATCAATGTCGATGCCTCGCTGATAGCTAAAGACTTGTCCTTCCTTAATGTAAAAGGGAAAACGCGTATCGGATATGAAGTGCAAACGCTCACTGAAGTACTGACAAATTTTCTTGGATTTAAACAGTCTCACAAAGCTGTAGTGGTAGGTGTAGGTTCTCTTGGAGCATCGCTGATTCATGACACGGGATTAGCCAAATATGGCTTGCAAATTGTTGCCGGCTTTGACACTAAAGCTGAACTTGTAGACACTACAATAAATGGAATCCCAATCTATGATATGCGGGATTTTGGGAAAGTCCGTCAATCCACTGACGCGACTATAGGTATTTTGACCGTACCCTTCACCAATGCCCAGGATGCAGCCGACACGATGGTTGCTTCCGGAATCAAAGCAATATGGAATTTCACCCCGTGTAGAGTCAGGATAAGTGAAGGGATTGTAATGACCTCCACCTCCATTTATGCTCATCTTGCACTGATTTATAATCGTCTTGAAGCCATGGGTGTATAACAAAATAAGGTTAAAGACGAACAACTTGTTATGAAGATAATTAGTCCTGACGAAATCATTTCATCCGAATCTTCACCTGCGTGGCGAGGAGTACTGCTTAATATAGCAGACTCAGCACTCACCAAAGGGAACAGACCATTTTTTTTGCCTGATCTCAACGCCCCTTATTCCATTTTTGCAACATTGTTATTTCCTGTAATAAAACAAGGGAAAAGCATTTCCGAAAGGTTCGCTAAAAGATATGTCGGCACACCGTGTCCTGCTGTAATGTTTAGAGCTCATGGAACTGATATTCCGGGCAGTTCGTTGTATTCATTTGACGGTGCTGTGCATCATGGTGAGACTATTACCGACTTCGACACATTATGGGAAGTCGGGGCGGAGAAATTTCACCTCACTTCCGAATATAATTACAAACAATTTTTATACAATATAATCTCATCATATTCCGGACTGAACACTTTAAAAATGGGTGATTGGTTTTCAGTACCACTCTTCGAATTCAAAAGTTATGTCAAGCCTGACATTCAAGTTAAAATAACAAGCGGAAGCTCTACTCTTCTAAAATTCAACATAAAGTAATGAAGCTGACATTTTCAAAACGATTGAAAGGATTATTCCTGGCATCTTTGACTATAATTTGTTATTCAGCCACTTCTTCAGCACTCACTTCCGGTTATTATCCGTCCAAATCCATATTTGAATCAGGGAAATGGATTAAAATAGCTGTAGATAAGTCAGGAGTGTACGAAATCTCATACGATAAACTTCGGGAATTGGGATTCAGCAATCCTTCAAAGGTTGGTGTCTTCGGCAATGGAGGAACATCTTTACCTGAAAATTTCATCGATGCATCCGGGAACATTCTTATTCCCGCTACGCCAAAACCTGTAGCTGTCTATCACTCCGGTGAAAAAATCTATTTCTACGCCGATGGAGTAGACAATTTATCCTTGGAAGCACCCGGTGTAAACTTGGGAATAACAGCATGGTTTACCACAAAGGGTAAAAATATATATTCCACAAAGGGGTGGTATTTCCTATCGGACACATCCAAGCAGGACATGAACGCACATAAAGAGATTGAAGACCAAGAAACAAAAACCGTTTCCTCAGCTCTTTCATTTGTCTTGATGGATGAGCATTTAACCTATAATACCACTCATACCGGAAGATACTTCTTCGGAGAACGAATCACTCAACCGAATCAAACTTTTAATTTTCTTCTCGACAACAATGTGCCCGGAAATAAAATTTATATGAACGCGGCATATTTTTATGAGCCGGAAAACACTGACAAGAATGAGACTTTTACATATAAATTGGGGAACTATTCATATACAGGTGTAGCAAAATCTTCTATGAGTTATTCTCCAAATTATATGACTGTAAGTCCGTTGAACTCATCTTCAAATGTAACGTTGACAATCAATCGTCCAAATGTCGACAAAAATCTCCTGATGGCTCTCGGGCCTGTGGCAATCAATTACAAAAAACGTCTCCCTACTGATGAAAATCATGTACAAAACCATTACGCATTCATAGACCTTCTAACATCTGAAAACTGTAAATTTAGATTGCCGTCTGCCACAGATATTGTTTTTGACATCACTTACAAAGACAACACTTCATATATTTTGCCGGATGAATCAGGAAATGTCACAATTCAAAATCAAGGGGCGACTCCCAATATTGTAATTTTCAATCCTCAAAAGCCCCAATTGGAAATTACCGAATATAGGGATGTTGTCACCAATAATCTTAGACAAAGATTAGCAAATCAAGCAGATATGCTAATTGTTACTATTCCTGCTCTAAAAGATAGAGCTGAAAGGATTGCGCAAATACACAGAAACACCGATGGTGTCAGATGTGTTGTGGCCACATTACCCGAGCTTTACAATGAATTCAGCTATGGGAATCCCGATCCGATGGCTATTCGTGCAGCCGCAAAATTTATGTTTGACCGCGATGATTCTGCTCTGAAGAACATTCTTCTTTTCGGCCCTTACACGGCCAATCCAAGACGAATAGAAGCTGTTAATTCTCTCGACGAATCTGAGATTTCACTTCCGGCCGACCCTATAGACTATGAACCGGAGAACAATCTTATTATTGCTTATCAAGTAGATAAATCCATTCCAATAGAAACCGGCACTGAATCATACGCAGAATTTTATGGACTAACTGACGATTACCTTAATTCTTCTTTTACATCATGGAATCCCAAACTCGGTGTCGGAGTTCTTCCTGTGAGAAATACTAAAGAGGCTGACCTTGCCATAGATAAAATAGAGCAGTTTCTGACTGATGACAAGATGGCTTATCGTCTCAGCTCAATCTTGGTGACAGGCTGCACCGGTGATGAACAAAAACATTCAGACGCTGCAATGCTCGCCATCGAGAACACACAGAAAAGTCTTGGCAACAATATGATAGCATCCCCCTTCCTGCTTGAGGCCTATCCTCAAAAAGATTGGGTGGCTCATTTCTATTTTGAGATGCAGAAAAACCCTATACTTGCTGCATATTTCGGTCATGGTTCTTTGCTTCAAATGTCAGAACGTTTCATCACACGAGGCACTTTGTCGAAATTCAATAACACTCAACTCCCCTTCATGTGCTTTATGGGATGTGAGCTTACTATGCCCGACCGATTGACACGTGGCATCGGTGAAGAGATGGTGTTGGGCAATCAACGCGGTCTGGTGGGTGGTCTTATATCTATACGCGAAACATATCAAGATGTCAACCGCCAGTTATATCGTCATTTTATTGAAAGCATGACGCAAAATAATGACGGAACACCCCGATTCAAACCACTCACACTCGGAGAATCCGTATCTATGGCCAAAGGAAAATTAAGACGCGATGAATGCGGAAAATATATTCTGCTTTGTGACCCTTCTATCACACTTCCACTACCAACTCTAAACATACATTGTGAGGCTCAACATTCAGAAAAGCAAGGTAAGATAAATATTACCGGACACGTGCTTGATGTAAATAACGAGGACCTCAATGATTTCAACGGAGAGGTCGTCATTCGTCTTGTTAAAGAGCCTATTGAACACACTTCTGCCAATTATACAAGTCCCTCTGAAAGGAAGATAACTTATACTATTGACAATATTACAGAGGCTCTCTATGCAACAACCGTCACAAACGGAAAATTTGATATAGAGTTTCCCCTTACTGCCTCCGCTGCCGAAATGAATAATCTTAATTTCTGTGTCGCAGCTTACGATAACATTAAGCGAATAGGAGCTGCTAATAGATTTGCAGTCACAAATATTGTTAATACAACACCTGATTATTCAACAGATAATATCTCACCCTCAATAGAGATGATTGAATATGACCGACAAAAATCTACTATACAGATAGAAGTAAGTGACAATGAGGGAGTCATTCCTCCTATGTCATCATTTGATTCACAATTAAAAGTAACTCTTGACGGTAACCTGATTCCCCACCTTCATCTCGCAAATCGATACATAAACGACAAAAATGGATACTCCTTACAAGTAGCAACTCACCGGCTTGCAAACGGTCAACACTCTATTGTAGTGGAAGTGACAGATGTAGCCGGGAATCAAACTAGTTCTGAGAAAATATTCCATATAATGCCGGCAATGGGTGATATATCGGTGAAAACATCAGAGAAAGCACTCTATAACTCTGTGAATTTGATTATTTCCGATCCATCCGAAAATTCTACATATACTCTTTATGTGGAAAATGCTAACGGTGAACTAATTGGCACTCTTCCAATAAGCAATTCATTCGAATGGGACGGCACTCTTGACGGAGTGCAGATACCTAACGGATTGTACCGTTTGCATGTAAAATCAACATCCGGCAGTTACTCATCACCCATTGAGATACCTGTACTGAAGCCTGCTCTATAATATTCGCCAACGATAGCGTAACAAAGGTAATTATACTTGCGCTTAGACGTTTATCTCCTTACATAATATAATCAGACCCCATCAGAGAATTAGTTAGATTCCGATGGGGTCTGTGTTATTTAAAATTATTGATGTCCGTAAAAATTATTATTCAGTTATTGCATCAGGATGTATCTTACGAGATAGTGGGATTGAATAAATTACTGAGAACGTAGCTGTAATCGGTGATTTGGCACCATATCCCGGAATAAACCATGGAATACTGTTTGATCCATTCTTCACATTCATCTTGAAATGATATCTGAAAGTCCAGCCAAGACTTATCGGTCCGGCTATCTTAACCTGCAGTCCCGCAAGTGCTTCGCCATACCAAGCCGAGCCCTTCTGTGACAGTATATCAAAATTATTAGTCTCACCCCAATATCCATCGGAAATAGTAATATCCTTTATATTGTACGAAAAGGAGGAGAATCCGGCTCTGATTCCGAGAAATACCTTATAATCCGGGTTTGATTTATATAAGAAATTATAATTTACACCTGCCTTGATATACAAAGATGGTTTGCAATGATAGGAGAAATTATTTCCTTGCGGAGTATTATCGGCAAATCCTATTCCGGCTTCTACTACGGGAAATACCCAATTATGAAGAGACAAAGCACCCCACACATCAAAGCTCGCATAGCTCTGTCCGGCGATTTTCAATATTCCATCAAAAAAATTAGCACCGATTGACACCTCGTTCAGTAGCGGATAAACGGGTTTGGCCGATACATTCTTCACTGTATCAATATCAGCCAGAAATAATACCGGTTCGTCAAGAGGTTCACCATGCTTGTCATAGTAGTGCAGAGTCGGCCCCGGAGGCTTCTTTTCATCTACATCTACCGGTGTAACTTTTCTATCTTGTGCGCACATGGGAAGCACTGTGGCAAAGAGGATAAAATAAAATATGATACGTTTCATTCTCCGCCTCCTTCCTCATCAGCCACTCTGAAATAGAAAAATATATTTTGTCCGGGTGTATTATCAATAATCCCGGCGGGACATGTCACACTGTCGATATATAATTTCGTAGAGTTAATCTCCTTCACTTTATATTGATATATAACACCGCAAGCTGACGAAACAAATAGTGGTGATATGTCATATTTAAATGTAACGATATCATATAACGGTGTGGTATTTTTCTCTGTCGCAGTAAAATTATATATCAGATGAAATGTTGTCTCGTCATGGTCGATTCTGAAAGGCAGAAAGGTCTGAGATACTCCCTGCGAATTGTCCAATACCAGAGAGTCACCCGGGGCACCGACTCCCTGCAATGATATCGAATCGATTTGTATCGGTTGCGGAGTAACTGACGATGAATAAAAACCTGCAAGTGGTAACGAATTCTTATTGTCCAGGCACTCTTCCGTGGCACAAGAAGAGAAAAGCAATAATACTCCCGTCAATAATATGATAATATGTCGTGTATATGCAATCAAAATCTTTCTGATATCTGATAATTATTGCGTTCAGGCGAATTGCGAGTAATCAGTTCTCCCACAAAACCTGTAAGGAAAAATTGAAGCCCCATCACCATGCACGCCAGTGACAGATAGAAATATACCGAATTTGTGACGTAAAAATAATAGTGCTCCGAACACATTGAAATTATTTTAAGCACAAGCACAATTACTACAGCCACAAAACCCAACACAAACATCAAAGAGCCGAGAAGCCCGAAGATATGCATCGGTTTTATTCCGAATTTTGTTTGAAACCAGAGAGTAGCTAAATCCAAATATCCGTTAACAAATCTGTCAAGTCCGAATTTTGTAGTGCCATATTTACGTGCTTGATGCTGCACCACCTTCTCTCCTATCTTGTCATATCCGGCGTTCTTGGCCAAATATGGTATATAACGATGCATGTCGCCATACACCTCAATATGTTTGACCACAGCCTTCTTGTAAGCTTTCAATCCACAATTGAAATCATGCAGATTCCTGATACCGCTCACCTTTCTCGCAGTCGCATTAAAAAGTTTGGTCGGGATGGTCTTCGACAATGGATCATATCGTTTCTTTTTCCATCCGGATACAAGGTCATAACCATCTTCTGTAATCATTCTGTAAAGCTCCGGAATCTCATCCGGGGAGTCCTGCAAATCCGCATCCATTGTAATGACCACATCCCCTTGGGCAACGGCAAATCCTGTATTCAGTGCAGGGGATTTCCCATAATTACGCGAAAAAGATATTCCATGTACAGACTCATTCTTCTTCGCTAATTTTTTAATCACCTCCCACGATTCATCGGTTGACCCGTCATTGACAAATATTATCTCATAGTGAAAGTTGTTCGAATTCATAACTCGTTCTATCCAGGATGCCAATTCCGGAAGCGATTCCGCTTCATTATATAATGGCACCACTACAGATATGTCGAGATGGTTTCTATCTGATTCCTGATTATCTTTCATACGTTAATTAGATTTCATATATTTACCGACTTGTGATTTTTTCATCATGATAAAAGCCACTACTCCTGACAGAAGTGATCCAAAGAATCCTGTAGCCCACATCATAGCTGAAACAAACTCCATAGCACGTGGCATCAGGTTATTTTCAAGCATACGTCTAAGGATGTCTGCTTGTTGATTTAACGCTTCAGAATCAGGCATATTTTCCACCATGGCAAGATATTTTTCTATATATAGTGAGAAAAAACCGGGTTCTATCCATATCATGTATATCGCTGTAAACAACCCACTTATAAATCCCCCGAAAATGAATATGTATATTCCGGCCAACCATATCGGGCCGAATTTGATGTCCTCTGCATCACGACTCAGTGGCATCAGTAATCGCCATAACAAAACCGGAACACCGCAACTCATCACCAATCCTATCAACGAAAAGGAATCCCAATACAACGTACCAAGCATACACGCAGTCATTGCCGTCAGGTATATTCCCATCGGCAACCCGGCTTTTGACGCATATCCAATTATTTCTTTTATGCTTCTTTGCATCTGTCAGGTCATGTTATACCATGATTAATTTCTTTAAAATACCATGTCAGCTTCTTTGAAGAGCAACCGGTCATCTTCAATGGTATTGCTTACTGTAGTTAGCATATCACCCATCAATACACCATTCATACCACCCTTCATTATCCTAAGCATCGAATCGTGGCTCAACCTCATTCTTCCTCCTGCAAATCTCAACGATTTAAGTGGCATTATAAATCGGAATACGGCTACTGTCCTTATTATATCCTCCTCGCTCAGCTGCTCCTGATTTTCAAGTGGTGTTCCCGGAATCGGATTGAGGATATTTATTGGCACCGAGACAGTATCCAATTCAAGAAGCTCAAACGCGAAATCGATGCGCTGTTTCATCGTCTCACCCATACCAATTATACCACCGGAACAAACTTCCAATCCGGCTTTGCGGGCAGCATCTATTGTGGACTTCTTGTCTGAGGGAGTATGACTTGTACAGAGCTTGCCAAACATCTCCTCTGAAGTCTCCATATTACAATGATACCTCTGCACTCCTGCATCGGCTAACATCTTCATCCGCTCATAATCAATCAACCCCATAGAGACACACACATACAATCCCGTCTCCTCCTTAATTTTTCGGATAGTGGCACAATATCGCTCCATATCCTTCTTGCTTATACTTCTTCCCGAAGTCACCAATGAGAACCGCTTAATCCCCTCCCGGGCATTATGACGAGCCGCCTCAAGCACTATATCATCTTCCAAAAAATCGTATGTCTCACATCCTGTGCTGTAACATTTTGACTGCGCACACCATTTGCAATTCTCACCGCAAAGACCGCTGCGGGCATTGACAATGCTGCACGAATCCACTTCATTGCCATGAAAATGGCGGCTTATCTCGTCAGCAGCCTCGCACAATTCATCCAAATCCGGATATCCGGCAATCCATTCAGCTTCCTGCCGTGTGATTTTATCTCCGGCTATAACTCTTCTTTTTATTTCTTGAAGATTCATATTCTATCCTATTTATAAAAATACCCTTTAAATGGATTTCGAATTACAAAGTTACGCAAAAAATTTGTAACTTTGCAGTGATGAGTACAGAAAAGAATAAAAGCAGCGATATAAAAACCGTCAAATTAAACGAACGCCAGCAACAAGCAGTAGTATCTACAGAAGGACGCGTCAGAATTATAGCCGGTGCCGGAAGTGGAAAAACAAGAGTCCTCGCACACAGATTTGCATTTCTTGTCAACGAAATCGGTGTCAGTCCGGGTAATATTCTGTGTCTTACATTTACCAATAAAGCAGCCCAAGAGATGAAACAACGCATCTCAAAATTGGTAGATAGAGGTAGTGTAAACGATTTTGTCTGTACCATTCACAGCTTCTGTGTTAAATTCCTTCGCCGCGAAATTTATCGCATCGGTTATCCCAAATCATTCACAATTATCGACGAAGAAGATGCAAAAGGACTTGCAAAAGTCGCAATGAATGATTTCGGAATAGACAGAAAAAAGACCACGGCTGAACGATTCTTAAAGCAAGTAGCCGGTGTGAAAGGTTGGGACCCGGATGCTTACATCCAAAAATACCTCTTGCCAAATTCACCATCCGAGACTCCCGATGCAATAGCACGATATATAAGATTACAGCTCAAAGAGTTCGCCCTTGATTATGACGACCTGCTTTACATAACACTTTACATACTCGGTCATTTCCCCGATGCACGTGAATATTGGATTGACAAGCTCAACTATATCATGATTGACGAAGTGCAGGACTGCTCCGGTGATGACTGGAAACTTTTCGAGGCAATCGCTGCAGGACACAACAACCTATTCATTGTGGGAGACCCCGATCAGGCAATCTATGAATGGCGTGGTGCAAATCCCAAAATATTCATAAATTTCAAAGCCGATACCGACATCGTCCTTAACCAGAATTATCGCTCCACTCCTGACATACTTTCCGTTGCCAATGCTATTATTGCAAATAACCAAAATCGCATACCCAAAGACCTGTTTACGGTAAAACTCAATGACACCCCCGTGGTGTGGCGACACTGCACTTCCCAAAAAGAGGAAGCCGAAAAGATTGCAACTCAAATTGCCGATGAAACAGCTAAAGGTGCATCCCCGGCAGATTATGCAGTCCTTTATCGTGCATCTCACTCCTCAAGACAGATCGAGCAAGCACTCCTAAAATATAAAATTCCATATACAGTGTGGGGTGGCGTAAGATTCTTCGAACGTAAAGAAATCAAGGACACTCTGGCATATCTGAGAGTAATAGCATCCGACCATGACGACACCGCTTTCCGTCGTATCATTAACCTCCCATCCCGCAAATTCGGTTCAACATCCCTCAAAAAACTTCAACAACTGTCAGAGCAAGAAAACACTCCCCTATTCCTCACTCTATGCAACCACATTGACGATAAATCATTCAACAAAGCATCCCTGCACGAATTTATCGCCCTTATAGAAAACGCTCGACTTCTGGCTCAAACCACACCCGTCTCTGAACTCACCGATTATATCTTGCGTCAATCCGCTCTCCTTGATATGCTCCGCAATGATGAGGAAGAAGAACGGCTGGAAAATATATCCGAACTCATCTCGGCCATGAGAGAGTTTGAGAAGTCACGCGCTGAAGACAACAACGATGAAAGCACTGTTTACTCTTACCTTCAGGACGTAGCTCTATACACAAACGCCGATTATAAAAGTGATTCACAACGCGTCAGACTCATGACCATCCACCAATCAAAAGGCCTCGAATTTCCCACAGTATTCGTCATCGGACTCACAGAAGGGAACTTCCCAAGCCATCGCACAATACGCGAACGACGCAAAGATGGAGAAGAAGAAGAACGCCGTTTGATGTATGTGGCCGTCACACGAGCCGAAGACAGATTATACCTATCCGATTCCGAGGGGTATATGAACGACAACGGTGCTATGAAATTCCCATCCCGATTCCTCAGTGAAATTCCTGAGCAATTCATCGAAATAGAAGGAAAAGTAGACCCTTCATTATTGCAAGGCACTAAAAATTTAGTCAAAACCTTAAATGAAGAACTTGGCGACAATACCGAAAACCCATGGAAACCCGGAACAAAGGTAAAACACAAAATTTTCGGAATAGGAGAAATCATCAGTTATGATGCAGCCAATAAAAGCTACAAAGTGAAGTTTTCAAACGATACCCGCAATCTTTTACAACGTGTATTAGAGATTATTACCACATGATTATCTGACAATTAATATCATGACGACAAAATCCCGGTCCGCTTATTTGGAAATCGGGTATTTTTTTTGTAATTTTGCAATGAAATGTGTGGCAACACATAGGCTTGTCATACCCATACTCAAGCCTTGTCAGCCACAGACAGTAATGCAATTATAAGCCGGTATTCACTTGCCTGACGGCAGATTGTTGACGGCTCTAATAAAAAAATCGATGTATAGGAACCAAACTTGCGGCGAATTACGCCTCGATGATGCAGGCAAGAAAGTAACCTTAGCCGGATGGGTGCAACGCACTCGAAAACTTGGCGGAATGACATTTGTTGACCTCCGCGACCGCTATGGTATCACTCAAGTAGTCTTTAACAACGAAATCAACAGCGCCCTTTGCGATGATGCAAATTCTCTTGGAAGAGAATTTGTAGTGCAAATCTCAGGGACGGTGCAAGAACGCCAAAGCAAAAATCCAAATCTCCCCACCGGAGAAATCGAAATCGTGGCTGACTCTCTCTATGTCCTTAACAAGAGCGAAATCCCACCTTTCACAATCGAAGACAACACTGATGGCGGAGACGACCTGAGAATGAAGTATCGCTATCTGGATTTACGTCGACACTGCGTCAAAGAAAATCTTGAGCTTCGCCACAAAATGGCCTTCGAAATACGTCGTTATCTCGACTCAAAAGGTTTCCTCGAAATCGAAACCCCTATCTTGGTAAAATCCACTCCGGAGGGAGCTCGTGACTTTGTCGTGCCTTCAAGAATGAATCCCGGTGAATTCTATGCCCTTCCTCAGAGTCCTCAGATTTTCAAACAACTATTGATGGTGAGCGGTTATGACCGATATTTCCAAATCGCTAAATGTTTCCGCGATGAAGACCTCAGAGCCGACCGTCAGCCCGAATTTACTCAAATCGACTGCGAAATGAGTTTTGTGGAGCAAGAGGATGTCATTGAAATGTTTGAAGGTCTTATAAAACATATATTCAAATATGTCAAAAACATCGATTTCAAGGAGCCGTTCCTGAGAATGACCTGGAATGACGCCATGAGACTTTATGGCAGCGACAAACCCGACCTCCGTTTCGGAATGCAGTTTGTAGAAATCACAGACCTCGTGAAAGGTCATGGATTCAGCGTTATGGATGATGCAGAGCTCACTGTCGGAATCTGCGTGCCGGGATGTGCAAACTATACTCGCAAACAAATTGACCAGCTCACCGACTTCGTCAAACGACCGCAAACCGGGGCTAAAGGGCTTGTTTGGGTCAAGATTGAAAATAACGGCAGTATCAAATCCTCCGTAGGCAAATTCTTCTCGGAAGATGAACTCAAAACATGGGGTGATAAAATGGGCGCCAATCCCGGTGACTTATTGCTCATCATGAGCGGCGACACAATGAAAGTCCGCAAACAACTCTGCGACCTTCGTCTCGAAATGGGTGATCGTCTCGAATTGCGGGATAAACAAAAATTCGCACCACTATGGGTAATAGACTTCCCACTTTTCGAATGGGATGAAGAGGCACAACGTTTCTACGCTATGCACCACCCCTTCACATCACCCAATCCGGAAGATATACCATTACTCCATACCGACACCGGAAAAGTTCGTGCCACTGCCTACGACATTGTAGTAAATGGAACCGAACTCGGCGGCGGCTCAATACGTATCCATGATTCCGAATTGCAGGACACTATGTTTGAACTCCTGGGATTCACTCCGCAGAGAGCACACGAGCAGTTCGGATTCCTCATGAACGCTTTCAAATATGGAGCTCCTCCTCATGGTGGTCTCGCTCTGGGATTTGACCGTTTTGTATCTATACTCGCCGGACTTGACACAATTCGCGATGTCATAGCATTCCCGAAAAACAATTCCGGTAGAGATGTGATGAACGAGTCACCATCTCCTATTGATGACACTCAGCTCGATGAGCTTTGTCTTAAAATAGATATTCCCCAAAAAGAAGATTGACAATCTTATATCTCCACTTCTCAGAACAATGCCAAAAGTAAAAGATATTGCCGCCGCCATAGAAGAATTTGCTCCACTTTCCCTTCAGGAAGGTTATGACAATGCAGGCCTCCAGGTAGGGAATCCTGAAATGGATGTATCAGCAGCACTACTCTGCCTCGACGTCACCGAAGATGTCATTAATGAAGCTATAGCCCGCGAATGCAATATGATTATTTCGCACCATCCTCTCCTGTTCAAAGGGCTGAAACAAATAAGTGGTAAGACATATATAGAGAGAATTGTCATTAAGGCGATTCTAAATAATATAGCTATATATTCCGCACACACCAATTTGGACAGTTCCGTGCTCGGTGTCAGCCATCAAATGGCAAAAGAACTCGGTGTGGAAAACCTTAAAGTGCTTTGTCCAAAAGAGGATGATTCAAATACCGGACTCGGCGTCATCGGAGAAATTCCTCCGACACCAAAACACGAATTACTTCGCAAAATACGCGACACCTTCAAAACAAAATGCCTAAAATTCAGCACACAATCACCAAAGATTGTAATCCGGAAAGTGGCTCTTTGCGGAGGTGCGGGTGCCGAATTCATCCCTAATGCCATTGAGTTGGGAGCAGACTGCTATATCAGTGGAGATATCAAATATCACGACTATACAACATGGGGTGGAGACATCCTGCTTGCTGACATAGGGCATTACGAAAGTGAGCTGTGCGCAAGAAAAATTTTCGTAAGAATCCTGAAAAAGAGATTCCCCGAATTTGTCACATTTATGGCTGAGGATGAATCAAACCCTATCGGTGTAATATAATCCTTCCACCTCTTTAATATATTAATAATCAGAAATTAAATCACATAAGCTGACTATGGCTACTGACAAAAAACCTGAAAAAGAACGCAGTATTGAAGAACGCCTTAAAGCGCTCTACACTCTTCAGTCTTACCTCTCAGACATCGACCGCATCAAATTCCTTCGCGGTGAACTTCCTCACGAGGTAAAAGACCTCGAAGATGAAATCATCAGATTTCAAACTCGTATAGCCAAACACGAAGATGAAATCCACGAACTAAACGATCTGATTAATCGCAAAATCGGTGAAATAGAAGACCATCGTGCAAAAATTGCAAAATACGAAGATCAAATCAACAATGTCCGCAACAATCGCGAATACGCATTCCTTGAAAAAGAGAAAGAGTTTGAATCGCTCGAAATAGAATTGGCAGAGAAAAACATCCGCGATGCCAAAGCAAAAATAGAGCGCAAAACAGAGGAAATAAATAGCGCACGCGAAGAAAAAGCCGACAATGAACACATCCTCGATGAGAAAAAAGCCGAGCTTAACGATATCGTATCCGAGACTCGTGAACAAGAAGAAGCCATCATGGAAAAGGCTAAAGCCCTCGAACCTCTTATCGATGAAAGAACTCTTAAAGCATTCAAGCGTATCCGCAAAAATGCTCGTAACGGACTTGGAATTGTAACTGTACAACGTAACGCTTGCGGAGGCTGCTTCAATAGAATCCCGCCTCAGCGTCAGCTCGAAATACAGATGCACAAGAAAGTGATCGTTTGTGAATACTGCGGACGAATTATGATTGATGCGAAACTCGCCGGAATAGAGGAACCGGAAAAAGAAGAAACGACAAAACGTCGCTCCTCAAGAAGCAAAAAAACAGCTGATAAGAAATAGCCTTACAGCTTAAGAGGTTGTTTAACTAATAAATATCAAAATAACATATATTATTTTTTAACAACCTCTAAATATCCTACCCGACAGAAAACATGAGTTTGAATATTGGGTTAACAACCTAAAATTCAAAACGGAATGTTCTTCTGAGGGGGAAGGGAGAGGGAATAAAAATTTAGATTTCCCTTTTTCCCTATCCTCTTGCATTTGTCAGAAACCATAGAAGATTAATCCAACAGTTAAAATTTCGCAAGTTAAATACTTGCGAAATTTTAATTACTACAGGATTTGCATGGGAATTTGCTACCGGCACATTTGTCCAAACAACTATTTTTAGCTAACTTTGTAGTCGGAATAATCATTGGCCGTCTGATTAAGAGGTTGTTTAATAATAAAACTTAAAATGATTCGTTCATAAAATAGTTA
>JAMPEM010000011.1 GCA_023665145.1 Bacteroides sp. | reverse complement strand
TTGTCTTGACTCATTTGTTTTGTCTTTACGAGTCAACTTTTTTCAGGGAAAGACATAGTATATCAACTGAACAAAATATGGATAATCAGGAAATATTAAATAGAGCCGTTGCTGCGTTGAACAGTAATCTTTATCATGATAAAGCCACGGTAGATTATAACGGTAATGTCCCTTGCCTAAACTTAATGGGCAAGAGGTTTTGGTGTGTAGTAAAGCCAAACCTTACGTTTGGAGATATGGTGGGCAAAACTCTTCCCATCGACAAAGAGGCTCGGATTCTTTACGTTACTATCAATGCTACGCCCAAAATGCTGGAGCTTGCAAAACTCCCGGACATTAACGTTTTGGACTGCGCCGGTAATTTCAATATACAGTATCAGCAGAAAAATGGGAATGTAGTGTTGATGCTTGCCAACAAGGGAGAAAAACCAATTGTGGATGTAAAGCCCAAAGTCCACCCTATATTTCTGGAAAAAGGAATTAAAGTTATCTTCTATCTGCTGTTGGATAAAAAACACATTGGCCGTCCTTACCGTGATATAATGGATGCTACCGGGGTTTCCATCGGAACAGTCAAGAATATCATTGATGGAATGATATATCAGCAATTCGCACGTGTTGAAGGTAATAAACGCTTCCTGACAAATGCAGACCGGTTGATGATGCTTTGGGCGACTAACTACGGGCAGATTCTGAAGCCTAAACTGTTGCAGAGCCGATTTACATTTCGTGATGAGGAAAAACGTAGGAACTGGAAGACAATTACGCTCCCTGACGGCATGATGTGGGGAGGAGAACCTGCCGCTGCTCTTACCGATGGCTTCCTCACACCGGGAGAATTTACTATTTATACAGATGTACCTGCCGCAAATTTAATGAAGACAGGTGCTGTAATTCCCGATGCAAACGGAGAAATTACCGTATATGAGAAATTCTGGAAAGATGAAGAGGCAACGAATGTAACACCGGCAATATTGACATACGCAGATTTGATGGACACGGCTAACAACCGTTGCATTGAGGCTGCTCAAAAGATAAAGGAAAATGAGCTTAAATATCTCCTCTGAAGCGATAGGCAAAATTTCGTTATGCTCCGGTTGTTGCTGACGTGACTATACATTCCGGCGATAAAGTCATTATTGCCACAGACGGATATTATCTTTAACGTGATGTGGATACTCCAATAGAATCAGAAATTGCAATCGAAGATGACGCAACAGTTGTTTGTATCGGCCCCATACGCCTCTCGCCCGAATAATGCCGTGGCGTCTCTATGAGAATCTTGTGTCTCATACTCTATTTCGACGTACTGCGACTAATAGGCGTTTTTATTGTTCTTGTAGTGCGACTAACTATGTTAAAATATGCCATACCGATGCGACTAACGTGAAAAATACAGTCAGGGTAATAGGTTGTGAGGAGGAATCTTAACCCTAAGCCCCACGTCCTTTAGTGAATGTCAAAATCCGTTGAATTTTTATCTCCTGATAATTTGGCAGTTCCGGGAAAATTTTGTAATTTTGCGTTGTCAGTCTTGGCAGACTGATGAAGTACATTGAAGTATTTACGTGATAGATGCGTGAGTCGTGTTTCACGCTCACATTCTAAAACGTTGACAGTCAATACAGCATTTCCGCAGTGGATGAATCCCAGGCGGATCACAGAAGGTTTCGAAAGAACACCGCAAAGCACTGAAATCAGTTGATATTCAGCGCTTTTTTAATTCGACGGAATTGCGCAATTAGCCGATAAATAACAGCTTGTAATATTTTATTTGCATAATCTTCCCAACATTTTGCTCACCGGCTGTTCTATGATTCTATTCATCAGAAGGCTTGCCAATATTGTTATCCCCATTGATACTAACATCGTCGAGGTAGTGTTAATATTTATACCGAAATGTAATGATATTAGTTTAGTTGTCATAATACACAAATATCCTATGAGGTATATGCAATAACTCACTTCACCCAATTTTACCGGACATCTCATACACAAAATATCACTCCATACACCTTCTCCATACGGTCTGCGTGCAAATGTATAGATTAAAATTCCTACCGGTATCCAGTACCATGAGGCGTTTTCATACAACGTCGGTATATAATCTTGTGCTGAATAAAATAGTGCTGTCAGCAAAATAGCGGCTGTCTCAAGCACTGTTGCTCTCTTTCTTGATTGTTTTATCTCTCGTTTTGATAAGATGAAATATCGGCATATTATAATTCCGATAATAAAATCTATCGATCTCACTATTGGCGATATATATATGATTGGCTCCAATAATGAGGAGGGAAGGAATGGTGTTAATGAAAAATATGCTGTAAGTATTGCCAATACCCCTATGAAAAAACTTATGGGATATCGCTCCGCGCATCTATATAATGGTGGAAATATCAAGTAGAAAAACAGGAAATCAGCAATGCACCAAGAGGGGGGATTCCCGGAGAAATAGAAGTTTTCCAGAGGAATCCATCCTTGAAGCATAAAAACATCCAAAATCAGCGGAACAATTGATGTCTCATGATGATTCTGTGGGAAAAGAATGATGCTTCCTATTAGTGTAAGAAGATAGACCGGATATATTCGTGCAATGCGTTTGAGTATGAAATTCCAATAACTAAACTTTTCTTCGCAACATTTTCTGCCATATCCGATAGTAAGCATTGTCCCGCTTAGCATCATAAAGAATACCACAGAAATATTCCCCGCATAAATCATCGGCTTACCATAGACTGTATAATGGTGCACAAAAATCAATAGGGCAAAAATTCCTCGCAGTGATTGTAGCGGCAATATCATTGTATAAATCTTTTTCCGGATTCCTTATTCACTTTGCGAAGACGTAGAGTTGACTCCTGTGGCGTGAAATCGAGCTTTAAAACCGGATAATCCACACTCCCGGTTATCCCCTTACTCATAGGAAGAAATTCTGCGTCAATCCACTCTACATCGTAAATACCGTCAAAAATACTCGGACGCAGCTTACCTTTAAGCATACCACGTCGCCAACATGACTTCTCAACATACCCCTCAAGATAATAGATCTCATAAGAATCGCCATTACGCAAAATGCCCAGTGTCAATTTATCCGGCCGCTTGAGAAATGTTTCTTCTATCTCATAATCATAAATTTGCCATACTCCCTCCAGCGCATCGGAACTATTTTCCAATCGCTCCCGAATTTTGTCCATCGGAAGCTCTCCTGAAGTAATCTCTTTATCTACACTCTTAAGCGACATGGAACTAATTTCAACTCCACTCCCCGGCTCAAGTATTATACATACCTCCTTAATTATACCCGTGCCTGCTGTTTTGAACAATAATTGATTAAGCTCTGCCCCGTCACCATAGCGCAGTTTCCAATCATCCTTCTTCCTTTCTACAACAACCAAATTCTCTTCCAATACGGAGAATTTCGACTTGAACACCTCACGCTTCACTATCGAATCTCCCACAATAATATCCACACCCAATCTCTCCGATGATGATCCCAGAACAGATTGTTCATTCTCCGGCCGAAATTTAATCCGCAACGAATCCTCGTCTGATATCATCATCAGACCCCATGCAGGATTCTTGACACGCCGTTTTTTCTCTCCCTCCCAATATGAATAATCATGGTCTGACTTTCCGTGAAGATTTTTAACTCGAAGGTTAATATTCAATGTTGCTGTACTGTCTATGAAAATTATCGGAAAGATTAACTCTTTATCCTTCTCATTTATTAATTCACTACCCGGAAGCGGTGACATGCTCCGTTGCGAATTTAAATATATTGACTCGGATGATGATTCATGAAATCCCGCCAACAGTATTATAATTGTAATCAGATACTTCAACCTCAACATAATTCATAAATCCCCGTGGCAGTTCCTACTATCGCAAACAAAAGTATTATAAATCCTATTATTCTATTAATCAACCACATGGAACGCAAATTGAAGTGAGCTCTGACCTTATCTATAAAATAAGTCACAATCCACCACCATCCGATAGCTCCCGCTATTATACCTAAATACCCGATGATATAATGATAAAACTGATGTTCCGGCAACATGAAATTAAATCGTGCATAAAGCCCTATTATCAAAAATAGAATCAACGGATTGGAAAACGTAAATAAAAAACCGCCGAGTATATTCCGTCTATCGGATTCCGTACCTTTATCCGGCTTTTTTAATGACTTTGAAGGATTTTTTCGAAATAAATAGATGCTGAATCCAAACAATACAACTGATCCAAACAGTTGTATCCATATCTGATTCTGCTTCAAAATCTCCTCTATGAAAGAAAGTCCGAATCCTGTCAACAAACAATAAAAAAGGTCTGACAACGACGCTCCTAACCCGGTAAAAAATCCCGACCTGCGTCCCTTGTTCAATGTGCGTTGGATACACAATATACCCACCGGCCCCATCGGTGCTGATATCAAAAAACCGATGGCTATTCCACGCCACAACATATAGAACAAATTGTCAAACATCTCTTTTTTTCCTCTATCTCATTATGACATATCCTCCGAATTGTGTTCCAAGCACACTATAATTTTGTAATCGATATTTGGCAGAAGGAGCTGCCGCCGGCCCCTCTATTGGCGCTCCGGCCAACATCGTTACGTCATATACACTACCACATTTCGGACATACAGCATGATAAGTCTCAGGATCTATCTTTACACGGATTTCCGGTTTTACCTCCACCGGACATGATAAATCATATGCCAACGGTACATTCGTACTCGATGTATATGGATCCATACCTCCAATCAAAAGTACACCACCAAACCCTGTATACGTTGTTTCATTATATAGATATCCCGCGGGCTGGGTCGGCCGAGAATCCTTGATGAAATAACGATGAACACCAAATCCGGCTACCCCGTACGTATTCCACATCCCCGCATCCCCAAGATTTATAGATACAGGTAAGGCCGGAATCCTGTCATCCACTATTGAGTCGCATGATACAAGACACACCGCTACTGAGGTCGCAACAATCAAACTCGATAATATTTTGGCGAGGATGCGAATCATTCGTCAAATTTTAGACGCGGGAGGAATTCCGCTATCTGTGATGTCAATTTATTTATCGGTCCCGATATCATCGGTTTCAATATCACCGGAATGTCAAGATCTACTACTACAGCACCAATGCATTCAGTTTCGCTTACCGGTTGAAGCTCCATTTTCAAGGCCATTGGAACGGGAGTGCCTACACCTGCCAATCTCACCATATTTGGTTCGATGCATCCCTCTTTACGCAATGTTATTTCGCCCAAAGGACCGTTTCCGGCCGGTATGGTTATCGTATCTGACGTAATCTTAATGTTATCCAACATTTTCGCTTGATCCTCCGGTAAAGCTGACCCCTGCACCTTAGTCATCAAATCACGAAGTGCCTCAAGATTTGTCAATTTTAGATATACACGCTCCGCGCTCCCCTGAAGGGTTACATCCTTACTTCTATACTCTGCCATTTTGTCTGCTGTATATAACGTTATCTGTATTATACTGAATAACAGCCCAAAGGATACCCCTTTGAGCGTCTTAGAGGTTATTGAAAATAAATATTGATGCACTGGAAGCGGTTATTCTGCCTGCCCCACTGTCCAGGTCGAGGGATCTTTACGCCATTCCTTCAACGTAGCTACATCCTCCGGGCGAATATAGTTAGTGGACAAGGCTGCCTCAAGCATAGCCGAATAGTTCGACAGTGCCACCAACTCTACATTGTGCTCTGCAAATCGTTTTGTCGCTATCGGGAATTGATATGTAAAGATGCAGGTCATTCCGACCACTTCACACCCGGCGTTCCTTATTGCTTCCACAGCCTTGAGTGAACTGCCACCGGTCGACACAAGATCCTCTATTACCACTACTTTGCTGCCGGGTTTCAGATTCCCCTCAATCAGATTTTCCAATCCATGATCTTTCGGAGTGGAACGTACATAGACATACGGCATCCCTAATACATCTGCCACCATTGCTCCCATCGCTATCGCTCCCGTTGCTACTCCGGCTATATATTGTGCATCACTGAATTTCTCCATGATAATACGTGCCATCTCTACTTTGATGAAATTTCGGATATCCGGATAGGACAATGTAGTCCTGTTGTCCGTATAAATAGGCGAATTCCATCCGGATGCCCATATAAAGGGATTCTCCGGCTGAAGTTTTATGGCGCGTATTTGCAGCAGTTTCTCCGCCAATAGTTTCTCTGTTCCGTTCATAATGTAAACATGTTTAAGATGTTATGACATGTCAAGATGTCACCTGCCCCCTCCGGCCGGTAAGACATCTTTTTTAGATTCGTGCTTTTTGTCACCTTTTTCTTAAAGCACACTTGCAAAGTTACAAAATCACATACATATTTGCAAGCCTACTCCGATTTTTGTTAAACAACTTTAAGCAACCTCTTAAAGGTTGTTTAAAAATAAATGTTAATGGATTTGAGCATAATTTTTGAGGAAATTTCTGTAAATGAGAAAAGAATGTAGCTCTCTACATGATTGACGAATTTGCAGAAATTAACCAAAAAGAAGTCCAAAGACATTGACAATTAAAATATTTTGAGTGAATAAAATTGTTAAATTATTGGTAACAATCAATTGAATGATTTTATGAACGAATCATTTTAAGTTTTATTATTAAACAACCTCTTAAAGCTTAGGCAAAAATTCTTTTACCATAGTGTAAGAAAATCCTCGACTCATTACCGATCGGATTATCTTCCCCTTCTGCTTCTCATCAAGCACACTTACAGAATCTATACCCCTCAACTTCGCTTTCACCAAGGCAGCTGCAGAATTGGCATAAACTTCTTCCGACACACTCGAAATAGCCTCATTGATATAAGATTCAGATATCCGTTTTTGGCGTAACCCGGCCTCTATTTTATATGGTCCCCAACCCGAAAACCTCGCCTTGTCCCGAGCATATGCTCCGGCAAATCTGCGATCATCTATAAATTTATGATTCGTCAAATATTCAATCAATCTATCCGTCTCCTCTGACGTCAAACCTGCTTTTCGAGCCTTAACAATTATGTCAAATGTGCATTGCTCTGACCTTGCGCATAATCCCGCATATCTCAACTTTGCCGCATCATAATCAATCGTTTTCATTTTATATTATCTCTTAGAGGTTGTTTAAAATAAATGTTAATAGATTTGGACATAATTTTTGAGGAAATTTCAGTAAATGAGAAAAGAATGTAGCTCTATACATGATTGACGTATTTGCAGAAATTAAACAAAAAGAAGTCCAAAGACATTGACAATTAAAATATTTTGAGTGAATAAAACTGTTAAAAAGTTGACAATAACCCATTTAACAATTTTATAAACGAATCATTTTAAGTTTTATTATTAAACAACCTCTTAACGGAACTAATAAAGCGAACCCGGTTATAGCTGTCCTTCTCAAAATTTATATCTCGCCATCCCATCTCTGTCATCTCTGTCGATAATGCCTCACTATATAAAGGATTTATCTCAAAATATAGTCGGCCACCTTCCGAAAGTGCATTCCATGCATACTCTGCTATCCTTCGATAAAAGCACAGTGGATTTGAATCCGGCACAAACAAAGCATTCCATGGCTCATGTTCAAGAACGTTCCTTTCCATACCTGACTTCTCCTTTTCCGTGATATAGGGTGGATTGCTAACAATGATATCATAAGAATCGCTCTTCGGTTTCAATTTCATAATATCTCCCTCTTCTGCAGTTATCGTAGCATGAAGTGATTTCGCATTACGCTTTGCCAACGATACAGCTTTCGGATTTATATCAATAGCCGTAACGTCTGAAAACGGCAAATTTAATGCCAGACTTATTGCTATACATCCGGTACCTGTTCCCACATCAAGCACTCGTAAATCCTTACGGTCCTTGTTTGCATCAACAATCATATCCACCAACTCGGCAGTCTCCGGCCTTGGTATCAATACTCCCGGCTCTACCTTGAATTGCATACCGTAAAATTCTGCCTGACCAAGAATATACTGTATCGGTTCATGCATCTTCAGACGACGTATCAATTTCTCAAATTGTTTCTGCATATAGTCTGAAGCCTCTCTGTCGCAACGGATAAGATACCCCGTTGTGTCCCACCCATATAATGCATGGAAGGCCAGACGCACCATCGCGTCGGCCTCCCCTTTACCGTAAAGTGGCGCAAGCTCACTTTTCACATTGCGTGATAATTCCGCTATCGTCATATCTGTGACTGAATTGCCTTTTACTATTCTTGCTGCATACCAAGAATAAGTCTCTCTCCCTTCGGAGTCAGCAAATCTGCTAAATCCATTACTGAGAGCTTTATACGGATATCTCCTTCCGAATAGGCAGCTATTGACATCACCGGATAAATAAACTCAATACTGCTCGCCTTAATTCTGAAAATCGGTGGCATCTGAATATCCTCTATCGGCTCAAGCAAATTTGTATGATTATTTTTCAACTCATCGCGTATCATCCCAAGAAGCACAGGTTCATAACCCTTCTTCATCAAATCGCCCAAATTCAAAATCTTATTATCGGCAATGCTATAATTGACATAATTCGTTTCTGCCATGCCATGTGCCATATATACCTGATACTCGTATGAATAATTCTCCCATACGATTAGTGTCGAGCTTATAAGATCCACTGAAAGAGAATTAACTGACAAGCTGACTGTATTTGTTTTGGACGGATCAAGCTTGCTCGACTCCATATCAGCACTAAGAACCGGAACCACCTTCCCGGAACTAATCTTAATTTTGGACAACGACGCCAATGAATCCCTTAGCGCTGTGATATCATTCTTCCCGATACGCTCCGGAAGAACATAATCCCCGGATATTCTCCAATTCCTCAAGGAATCTACCTTGATGGAATCCGACTTATCTATGGCGACTCCATCATAGGTATATGTTGTCAAATTGATACCCATATCTGTTGTTGTTCCGGAAGTATCCGATTGCTTGGATTCCGTGCATGCGGCAAGTGTCAGTGTAGCAGCTGCTGCGATGATGACTGTCTTATTAAATTTCATTTTTTAAGGTGTATTCGTGACTAATAAAAAAAATATCTCTCAACATCCTTCCCGTTCCATTATACTGATGGGACAATAAAGAAACGTCTCCGGATAATGTTACAATGAAAAGATGACTCCGATTGTTCAGTCAACGTTACAACATCCTCAATTATTTTATAAAAACGGTAGATTTCATCAAAAAAATCAGCAAAACCTGCAAGTATTACCCACAATAGCATATTTTGCCTTGGCGATGTCCATAAACTCCCGGAGATGCCGAGTCAATAACTGAAAATTATCTCACCTGCCGGGTTATCCACCACCTTCCCGGTTATTGTAGATATGATATGAACCCTTACTTCCCTTTTCTCCTTCGAAAATTCCCACAACTCAAGCATCCCGTCACCTCCATTGTCCTGATACTGAAGGTTAAATAGCACGATTGGACATTCCTTACCCGAATCTTGTTTCACCATCCTATATGCTGAATATCCATTGTGGCCACATATACATCCGATTACATTGCCATGTGGCTTTATTGTTTCCTCATAAACATCTACAGGAGTAGTATGATCTATTCCGGATTCATTGAATTGAATATCGCCAAAACTTCCCGCTCCAATTAATTTCCCCGACTCTGTCAGCATCTCATGTGTAAGTATTAAAAAATTATCATCCGGATGTTTGCCGATATAATCAGATGCCCACCTAATAACATCATGACGCGGACTGAACTCAATCGACACAACATATAACCGACAACTCTCCATCGATAATTCCACGACAATATTGTCAAGACTCCCACTTGAATAGCTATCTACGATATGCTCGGTCAGCCCATCAAAATTTACATACTTCGACAACTCGCACGATTCTCTGCTTTCAATCCCCGAATAATTATCATTTGTACGATTCCATTCATAATCATGATTCCCCGGGCAACAGACAGTCAGCAGTCGGTTGGCTGCTACTGAGGCTATATTTCTAAACGTTCTCCACTGAATCGAACTATTATTATCCGTCATATCACCCGTAAAAAGCATCACTCGCAATGGCGCTTCATAACAAAGTTGCGATGCCACCCATTCCATCGAATGGCGAAAATATCCGAAATTTTCCGACTTATCTACATAAGATTGTACATCCCCCAACACCACAAGATATTCCGAATCATTATCAAAACCATCCCATCGCGGCTGAAGTTCATAATTATTGTCATCATACTCCGGCACGACAATATCGTCTGAACATCCCGACAAGACAGACAATATAATCACCGCTAATGATAGAATAATTACCCTCATACCTCTTAATCGGTTATCGATAAGACCGTTAATCCACGATTGATTACAATAAACAAAAAGTCCGCTATGTATTCGCGGACTCTGTTAACACTCTATTTGTGCGCACGAAGGGACTCGAACCCCCACGTCGTAAGACACTAGATCCTAAGTCTAGCGCGGCTACCAATTACGCCACGTGCGCTTTCTTAATGCAAAATTACAAAAAAAATCTAATCCAAACAAATTTTTCTGTTTTTTTTGCATATTTTTTTTCGTAAGGAAGCGCAAAATCTTTATAGACTGATTAAACTTAATGTTAGAAGTTATTTAAAAATAAAACTTAGAGATTGTTAAAAAATAAATGTTAAAAGATTTGGACATAATTTTTAACAACCTCTTAATCATATTTTATCCACCCTTACGACGTCGTCTCACGGATTTATTTGCGTTGCTGTTTGACGATCCTCCGGATGACTTAATCTGTTTCGGCTTCTTGTTGGAACGCTTCTTAGTAGTCGATGTCTTCTTGCGTGTTGAAGTCTTCTTTGTAGGCTGAAGCTCCGAAACACTCACATCTTCTCTGACAGGTATATTGTCTCCGGCCTCTGTCGCAGCGGCATTCTCTGCTGCAAGTCGCTCCGCTTCTGCTTCAGCTTCCTTCTTCGCAAGATATTCCTCTCGCGTCGGCACATACAGATTATTACCATATTCGCGAAGTCGACGGTCTATGCTGTCCTGTGCCTGTTTAAGCATATCCTCATCAGGATACATCTGATTCATTGACAGATTCCTCAGATTCTTCGTCTTATAGATATCGCCTTGATACATCCCGAGATTAAAATAATCATCAAGTGAATATTGAGGCATATTGTTATCGTCACTCAAAAATATGTATTGCTGTGCAAGCCATGGACGCAAAGCATCAAATTTTACCCAGAACATCGGATAGCGAGCTTCTCCTCCGAAATCTCCGGCTCTTGTCAACACAGGACATATCGCCTCTACCCGTGTACGCATACGATTGCTGCGACGGTCAAACTCCCATTTCTCCAGGATATAATAGGTAAGCACCTGTCCCGTCGGCATATCCGCTTCCTCTATCTCATATTTGGGATTCTTCTCTGTTGACCCTTTCCCCTCAGTATAATAAATGCCAAAGCGATCCAACATATCACCTACCTTCACCTTATATTCATCGGTGAAAACTTCACGCCCGTCAAGGTATTCATAGGCCGGCAACTTCCCGTCTACGACCTGCTCCATGATGATTCGGAACAAATTCTTCTGGCCATCCACTATATCCTCCGGAAAATATAGCGGGGCATTGGCCTCCTTCTCAAGGTCAATCTCACGATATATCTCGCGCATATATTCGAGGTCGGCGTCATGCACCGGTTTATTCTCATAGAAACTCTGCATGCGGTCCGTTATTCCCACATTCTTCTCCTGCTTACGGTCGTTGGCATTGCGCCTGCGCACTCCTCCGGCATCTTCCACTTGTCCATACACCGGAAGTATGAACAACATCGCTATGACAGCCGGTAATATCTGCTTGATATATTTCATTGTTTCAATTGTTTCTGATGGTTATGTTAATTAAGACCTACCTCCATAGGCGAGATGTCTCGTGTTATCCCGTCAGGACCTTTGGCCTTGATATTTGAAATGAAGAAACTCTTTCCGGGCTTCATCCTTTTGAATTGCTCCCGCTGACGTTCCGAAAATCTCGCACCATTACTCACCTCCGGTATGGCATTACCCATACTATCAAAGAATGTAGTGTTAAAACTTAACACTGTATAGGTGATGTTGAGAAGACCGTCATCCACAGCAGCCCCAATTCCCTCTGCACTCATTAATTGTGCCTTTGTAATCCTGCGTGGTGTCCCTTTATAATGTGTACCGCCAATCGGTATGAATGGATCCGGATCAGGCAACTTGCGGATGCGGAACGTCATCGATCCTACATTCTGAGTACGTCCCTCAAGCTGTGCAGATACCGAGATTGTAGCCTCACTGCCCACAGCTGTAGCTCGTGCAATCCAACCGTCACCACTGCGTGTCAGTATGCCATTACTCATCGTAGCCTGAACAGCACTCATAGCAACACCCGGTACAGATATGCTAATAGGATTATCTATTCCGGCATAAATTACATTCATCATTGTAGGAGAAATCGTCGCCATTGGCTCGATTACCGTGTAGGAAGATTTGAAGGGGCGTTTGTCTATCGTACCATCAGCACGAAGCACCTCAATGTATCCCGAAAATTCATGCGTTCCGGTGCTTCCCGGCACAAACTCATACAGTCCGTCCTTATTATTCAATTTACTTCCACCTACATAAATTGTAGGACGCTGAGTAGTGTCGATTGCAGCCAATACTATATTGGCAGAATATTTACCTCCACGAATTATCATGTTGCTCTTGGGGATAACGTAGGCATTAAGCTCATTGACCCTGATATCACCCATGTCAACACTGGAAATCAAATTCCCCATCGCTTCCGACTCTGCCTGGCGAATGTCATTCTGAAGCTTTGTCAGAAGAGTGATGGCCGCCACCACCGGCATATTGTCAAACATTCGAGTCTCCCAACTCACCGGCCCTACCGTACCGGCCGGTGGAGTCACCTTTAATGACAACATCTCCGAAATAGCCTTCTTTTTCTCCGGATCAGTAATCAGAGGAAGGATAAAATCTCTATATGATGTGAGCTGTTCGCGAAGTTTTCTGCCATAATTAGTCATCGGATTGAGCATAGTCGTAGATGCCGCTTCCAAATCGTCTTGATTCACAATCTTGTTATAATCGCCGTTCGGCCCGTCGGCTTTCTTGGCTATCATCGTCTTGAGCGTGTCAATTCTGTTATATATAGCATTACTGCGGTCATGTAATTGTACCCCTTGCTCATACCAGGCTGCCGCTTTGGTCGGATTCTGCTCATACAGCGATGCAAGATATCTGAATTGTACCTCATTCCTCAGAGTCATATTCTGATTGGTGCGGTGCAAACCCTCCTGCACAAGGCTGAACCCGTTCAACACGTCAGAAGAGACGTTCAGTGCCAGCATCGCTGTCAAGACGATGTACATCAGGTTAATCATCCTCTGTCGAGGTGACATCCTTGCTACATTATTTCCACCTGCCATTGATTGCTTGTATTATCTGTTGCCCTGAGGCTGTTTGTCTTTTAATTGATTTCACTAATCTCATTACTCCTCAAATGGATTGGGTCGCGGAGTCGTTCCCTGAGCCTGTCCCCCTCCCATCATCGGATTAGCCATATTGATGGTCATGGCCGTAATCATCTTTTCGTATACCTTATTGAGCTGCTTCATATAGCGCGCCATCTTCTCCGTCTCCTCACAATAATGTGATGATTCATTGGCCGCTTTGTCATACATATCACGTATATCTTTCAGACCACGATTCACCCTGTCGATTGAATCAAGCTGCGAAGACACGCTCTTGAGCTGAATCTCGTAAATAGTGTTCAACCCGGCGATGTTGCGGTTCAATCCGGCCATCTGCTCCACATATCCCGTAGAGGATTGAGTGATTGTTTCACTATTCTGTGTGATAGCCTCATAGCTATGCAGAAGCACCTCGGAGACCCTGTTGAGTTCACTTGTAGTGTGCTGAAGTTTGGTCATCTGTTCAGCTATTCCGGATATCTGCTCGAGATAATTGCGTGTGGCACTTGTGAGCTCAGCCATCTGTGAGAGCTGATCAGAAGCAGCTGCCATCTTGTCAATGCTGTCGCGAAGTGATTCAGCATCATCTTCCGATATCCCGTAAGCTTCGGCTGCACTTATCATTGTGGCCGGGACTCCGGATTGAGCCGTCGCTGCAGGTGAATAACCTCCGGCTGCGTATCCACCGGAGGCTACAACCCCGGGAGCGTATCCACCACCTGAATAGGTGCCACCTTGCGGTGCATCAGCTGCGATACCGCGTCCATCTTCACCGGTGATTATGACACCACCGCCACCACCTCCGGCAAAATCCGGACGATCCTCCGGGTCTTTTGAATCAAGCACGGGGAATACATTCTCCCATTCATATTCCTTGGGCGGGCGATCAAATGCCGTGAGTATAAACATTGCAATCTCTGTGCCCATACCTATACAGAGCAGTGTGTTGCCACCCGGAAGGTGAAGAATCTTGAAGAGTGCACCCCAGATGACGACCGCTGCGCCGATTGAGTATGCGAAATTGAAAAAACGCTGGCCGTTGGGACCATGAAGAAAGCGTTCTATGCCGTTGGCGTATTTTCTTATTTTGACCATTGACGTGTAATTTCTTTGTTTTATTACTTGCCGCGTTGCTTATTGCCACGTGCGAATCCTACTTGTGTGCGGACGTTGCGGAATCCGATATAGCTTCGTTGCTCGTTCTGATATTCCCACTGTCGCAAATCGCTGCGAAGATTGTGTGCAACATCTTTCCAGCTACCGCCTCGCACTATCTTTCGTTTCATCTTGTATGGGTCTTCCACTGCCGCATCATAACGGTATTCGGGATTAAGATCCGATGTCAACTTGCTGATTGATTCTGTGTAAGCGGTAGATGTCCACTCAGAGACATTTCCGGCCATATCGTAGAGTCCGAAATCATTTGGCTTGTAGGTGCCCACCGGTGAGGTGATGACATGTCCGTCTCTTACGAAGTCTCCTTCCATAGGTTTGAAATTGGCGTAGAAGCAACCTCTTTCATCCATAGGGAGTGTTTCATCCCAGGGGTAGGAGCTTTCGGAATTGCCGGCACGGGCTGCATATTCCCATTCTGCTTCTGTGGGAAGACGATAGGGCTCGATATAAATACCGTCGCGGCCTAAGGATCGGCGCAGGAAGTCTGTGCGCCAGTTGGAGAAGGCGTTAGCTTGTTCCCAACTTACACCTACAACCGGATAGTCATTATATCCGGCATGAGCGAAATACATTCTTGTGTAAGGCTCGTTATAAGCGTTGTCAAAATCATTTATCCAAGCTGTTGTGTCAGGATATACATTGACAATATATGTATTGAGGAAATCATAATCTCCGGTGAGGGGACGAGTTACTGTCTCTCTAACGATTGAGCCGTCTTCAGCCAGATATGCAGTATCTTTTGAGATGGTAGGCAAATCTGTGGGAGTGGGCAGGTCGGTGTTGTATTCACGGCGGGTAGCATCAAGGCGATTAGCGCGTTTTGCTGCTGCTGTGTGGTTATAAATCTCATAACGGTAGTTGAGTTGAGTGGGATCAAGCTCACGTCTGCCGGTTATTGGATTTGTGCGGTAGACACTTTCGATGGCGCGCAGTTCATCTTCATTGGCGTTTCTCCAAGGTATGGGTCTATTCCAGTTAAGGTAAGGCTTAATTGGATTACCTTCGCGGTCCTCTTCGATTTTGAATGCTTCGTTGCCACCGTAGGCCGGATCTGCAAGGCGTTCGCGGATGATGGAATCGCGCACCCAAAATACAAATTGTTTGTATTTGGAGTTGGTGATTTCCGTTTCGTCCATCCAGAAAGCATCGACGGTAACACCGTGGGCATCTGCTTTGATTCCGTGAACGGAATCGTTGGTGCCGGGTCCCATCTTATAAGCACCACGGTCTACAAGCACCATTCCGTAAGGTGTCGGTTCGGAGAATGAGCCTCCTCCTACGCCTGTCACCTCACCTCCAGCCGAGCTGCTTCGTGATGACGAGCAGGAGGCAAGCAAAAGAAGTGCTGTGCAGGTGGCTGCGAATGCTCCTTGTTGGAACAAGCGTGAGTCGCTGTATTTTCTGTAGTTGAAAAATCTTTTTTTCATGTCGTATTCTCTACATTAGTCGGATGGACCGATGTTTGTTTTTGTTTTTTTGTGAGAAGTCGAGTTTTAGCTGATAACCGGCTACAATCTCGTGGCTTCCTGATGATGCTTTAGCAATAGCTGAGAGTGGATAGTCAAAGGCATATCCGAGGAAAAAGTTTTTGTAGGTAGCTCCTACCATCACTGATACAGCATCTTTCCAACGATATCCGGCACCAAATGTCAGAAATTTGTTATAGGTGGCGCGGAAATCAATCTCAGCGGTAAAATTGCTGAAATCCGTCTTCACGAGGAAAGAGGGCTGCAATTCAAATAACGTATTTTTTATCGGAATATTGCCACCACCGATAAAATAAACCATTCTTCCGAGTTCTGTTTCGAAATCATGTGTGTCTGTGGATTCAGTTCCTTCGACATTCATTTTGACAGTTGGCTGCAGAATATGTTGTCCGGCAATCCCGAAATGGAAATATTTATGGGTGTAAAGTATACCGGCCGAAAAGTCGAAGGCGTTTCCGGAGAGGTCTTCATTAGGAATTGCTTCGTCTCCGCTTTCGTGATAGTCATCTCCGTCGGGTATGTCTACTTTTGTCCCTTTGAATTTCTGGTTGAAATAAGCACCTTGCAGACCTACGCTGAATTCACCTTTTAGGGCTTTAAATTTCACACTACCCTGAATCCCGAGTTGAAGATTGGAGAAGAGTCCGAGACTTTCCTGCATTGCAGCTACTCCGACACCGATTTTCTGTTTTCCGATTTTGAGCGGTGCATCAGCGAGTGCAAGAAATCCCATCGGGGCGTTTTTTATGCCGAGCCATTGGAGTTTTGCCCCACCGCGTATGCGAAGATTGTCCGTCTCACCTGTTGAGGCGGGATTATAATATGTTGGGACGGCCCAATATTGAGTCATTTGCACATCGGTTTGGGCAGCAATGTCCTGTGTGACAATCATTGTCAGAATGAGAGACAAGAATGTCGCAATCCAATTCCTTGACGATGTGGGACTATTAAAGAGCTGTCTTATTTTTATATGTCGATTAAGAGACATAACTTTTTTATTCAAAATAGAAAGTTAAGACCACCATGTTGGATTTCACCTTAGAGAGAGCCTCGGTGATTTTCATCGTTTCGGGATCATCTATAAGGTCGGGGCGATTGTGGCGTAAAATATCAGTCATTCCGAAACAAAATTTTATTTCCGGATTGAGCTTGAAAAAGGGAAGATAAAAGTCACAACCGAGACCTACTGTGAGGTAGACGTCGGCAGAATTAAACTGCAAAAAGTCACTTTTTTTCTTGCTGACATCGTATGTACCCATAATTCCGGCAGTCAGATACGGCCTTGTGTTACCTAATCGGTCACCGGATATTTTCAGGTCAATGGGCAGTGTGACATAGCAAGTTTTGATATCCTGCTTATCGGTCAGCTCGCTGTTCTGGTCACGGAAATAGGCCACTTTATTGCCGAAATATATACCGGGAGAGACACGTAAATTGAAATATTTGTGCAGACGGAGGTCGGCAAGGACATTTACACAAAATCCGGGAGAGAAGTCCGGCACTTCGGAATACCATTGTTCTCCGTTAGGGCGAACAAGACCGTTGTGAGTAAAATTGAGATCCTGAACGTGCATCCCGACAGAGAATCCGAGATGCCATCGTTTAAGATCGGCGTATGGTCGGTTATATAGCTTTTCTTGCGGCTTTGCAGCAATGGTTGGAGCGAGGAGCGACGCGAGCACGACGAGTGCAAGCGCGGCCGTTAGTCGAGCTATAAAGTTTCTTGTGTTGTCGTGTCGTCTTTGATTCATATTTGGCAAGGCTTTGATTTTACCTCAATAATATAAACGAACCGGAAGTGTAAAAATTGTGTTAAGCATTTGTTTTATCCAATTATTGTAAGAGATGAGAAATGCAGATTTATCAGTATCTTTTTTATGTAACTCGGCAAGATGTGAGGATTTTTTTATTATCTTTGTGACGAAATCAGGAATTGACATGGAGTTAAATGAATATAAGGGAAGAATGGTAGTGGTGTATTGTTCGTCACGTTCTGATTTGGCGGAGGATGTGGTGAATGGTGCGAGGGAAATATCATCAATAATCGGTCAATGTGGAGCAATGTTAGTGTATGGCGGTGTAGATGCCGGTTTGATGCATGAGGTGGCTGAAGCTGCCCATCAGTCAGGCGCTCCGATTTGTGGAGTAATTCCGGAGGTATTTTCACACAGAGCGGATGCTTTGCTTGACATTGTGGTCAAGACAAAAAATTTAAATGAAAGGAAAGGGCGAATGATAGAGCAAGGAGATGTTTTTATCGTTCTTCCGGGGGGCCTTGGCACTATTGATGAATGGATTTCCACACTTTCTGATATAATAGTGAGGGAGAAGGTGGATTCTGAAGCTAACCGTCCGATATTGGTGTGGAATCACAATGGGATGTATGAGGGGATTGTTTCGCAATTGCGTCAGACGGCAGAGTCGGTATATGCTCGGGGAAAAGGAGTGGATCGCAGTGTGATATTTGATGATTGGGATGAATTGGCAAATTCTCTGAAAAGGTTATTGACAGAATAGAAATGGAAAGGATGGAATGGAGCAGATTGATAAGTGATAAACGTCTTGGTCTTGAGGAATATCATGATGAGAGACATCATATTCGCAGTGAATTTCAGCGCGATTATGACCGTATGATATTTTCGTCACCTTTCCGGCGGCTTCAAAACAAGACGCAGGTATTCCCATTGCCCGGCAGTATATTTGTGCATAATAGACTGACACATAGCCTTGAAGTGGCATCGGTGGGAAGGTCGATAGCTAATGAGGTTTTAATCCGGATGGCTGATAAGGATGATGGTTTGCCGGGATATCTTGGTAATATTCCTGATATAGTAGCCACGGCATGTCTTTGTCATGATTTGGGGAATCCTCCGTTCGGACATAATGGTGAGAAGGCCATATCTACCTTTTTCAGTGAAGGGAAGGGGGTAAAGTTTCGGGATATATTGACTGCCAGACAATGGAGTGACGTTACAAACTTTGAGGGTAATGCCAATTCGTTCCGGTTGTTGACGCATCAGTTTGTAGGTCGCAGACATGGTGGATTTGCGATGACCTACAGTACGTTGGCTTCAGTGGTGAAATATCCATATTCATCGTCACAATCACCAAAAGCGGGAAAATTCGGATTTTTTGAAAGTGAGGAGTCTATATTCCGGAAGATAGCCTCCGAATTGGGGATACCTGAATTGTCAGAGGGGAGATTTGCCCGTCATCCGTTGGTATTCATAATGGAGGCAGCCGATGATATATGTTATCAGATAATGGATATAGAAGATGCCCATAGGTTGAAGATTTTGAGTCTTGATGAGGTAACGGATTTACTGACATCCTATTTTGAACCTACTGATGCGGAGCATTGCCGAAGGTCAATGCAGCGGCTTTATGATCCGAATGAGAAGGTGGCCTATCTGAGGTCGAAAGTAATAGGAATGCTTGTGGCGGATTGTGCAAGAGCGTTTGTGGCTCATGAGGGTGAGATTTTGTCGGGGAGTGTCAGCAGGCCACTTACAGATATGCTCATAACCCGTTTAGGAGATGCGTACAGCAGGTGTAGCGAGACGGCATGGGCAAAGATATATTGTGCATCGGATGTAGTGGATGTAGAGATAGCGGGAAACAGAATTCTTACATATTTGATGGAGTGTCTGACAGATGCTGTTCTTCATCCCAATCGAAATTTTTCGAAATTACTTTTATCGAAAGTCCCGCAGCAATATGATACAAATTCAGAAAATTTATATACGAGGCTTCAAAGTGTGCTTGATCATGTTTCGGGCATGACAGATGTCTATGCACTTGATCTTTTCCGGAAATTAAACGGACATTCGTTGCCGGCAGTATGATAACGCTTGCCAAAACAAAATTAAAAATGAGAAATATTATCTGCATATTAGCATTTTGTGTATTAGCATTGTCGGCATGGTCATTGCCGGTTGAATCGTATAACCCGGCGGAATTGCCCAAACCTTTGGGAGTAGCGAAAGGTGTATATGATCCCGGAAAAATGATGAGTGAAACTCAATGTATTGAGCTTTCGAGAATGCTTGAGGAATTGTCTCGTAACGTTACGGTAGGAGGAGCGATTGCTGTGATTCCGAGTATCGGTGATATGGAGATTAATGATTATGCTACACGACTATATGAGAATTGGAAGCCGGGTAATGACGATAAGGATAATGGATTTCTGATAGTAGTAGCTGTAGAGGAACATAAAATATTCATTTGCACGGGGTATGGCTTGGAAGGTGTACTGCCGGATGTGACCTGTGCCGGAATATGTGAGAAATATTTTGTCCCTTATATGCGAGAGGGTAATCTGTATGAAGGACTTGTCTCTACATTGACTGCATTGATCTCTATTTTGGAAAATCCCGACAACAAGGGTGAGGTGATGTCTGAAAAGGTTGGTGGGATGGAGGTTTTGTCAAAGTATGATTTTTGGCAAATAATGTTTTGGATATGTTCGGCTCTGACATGCTTGTCATTATTTCTATTTATTTTCGATGTGTTTTCAGTGCGAAAGAAAGACAATTACACCAAGGCTCAGTTGTGGAGAAATCATTTGTCTCTATATTGGGTGTTGGGAATTTTCTCATTGGGCATGGGGATAATATTCCCAATCATAGTACTTTTTTTGAGAAAATATTATCGAAGCAAACGGCTGAAATGTGATACCTGTGGCGCAAAAATGAATAAGCTTGGAGAGAAAGAAGATAATATGTTATTATCTCCGTCTCAGGATTTGGAAGAGCGTCTTGATACTGTTGATTATGACGTGTGGGTTTGTCCGAAATGTGGTACAATAGAGCGTTTTCCTTTTAAGATAAAACAGACAAAATACAGTGAATGTCCTAAATGTCACACGATAGCCAACAAATTGGTATGCGATAAAATAATAGTGCAGCCAACATCACGCAGAGAGGGATTGGGCGAGAGGATATATCATTGTGAATATTGTGGGAACGACCATAGAGAGAAGTATCGGATTCCGCGGCAAGACAATGGTGCCGGAGGTGCTATAATAGCCGGTGCAGCACTTGGCGGTTTAAGCGGGCTTGGTGGTAGAGGAGGGAGCAGCGGAGGAGGCTGGACCGGACCCTTTGGTGGAGGTATGACCGGCGGAGGGGGTGGTGGAGCTTCTTGGTGATTATCTCAGGTAGAGTTATTTATAGTCGAAGAAAATAGTCTCTTTTTGATATCTGGCCATCAGAGTATGGTCAGTCCAGTCGTTGCATGGAGATACCTTAACACCAAGTGCTTCCTTGAGTATATAGTCAGGAATTGGCGCACCTGCATAGATAGAACAGATGACACCGCCTCCGAGACGTGGATTTACCTCCATGAGCAGGTATCTGTTTTTGTCGAGGTCGTGGATAAACTGCAGAGTTACCGGACCTTTGAGGTCAAAGGCACGAATCACTTCGTGGCTGCTTTCTATAAGCTCGGGTATTCTGAAAGTCTTGGTTCGTGATACTTCACCACCTACAACTTCTATTCTGAGACGGGGTACAGAAACAAGGACTTCTCCTTCTTGACTTACGTAGCAGTCAACTGTGTATTCTTCGCGGTTTTGGATATATTCCTGAACCAGATATTCCGAAAGATTTTCAAGTTGCATGAGGTCTTCAATGTTTTGAAACACTTTAATACCTCTTGAAGAAGTGCCGTGACGCGGTTTTGCGATAGCCGGCACATCGGCATTTATGGCGGTGTATGTTTTGGGAATAGCGAGCTTGTGTTGTTTGAATGCTTTTGCGGCTTCGAGTTTATCAAAGAGTATTCTTGATGTCTCGTATTCACTTACCGGAATGAAAACGTCCGGAAGGTGTTTGCGACATTCGGAAGCTATCTCGATAGCCCCGTCCACAAATGGGAGAATAATATTTACCTTATATTCGTTTGCTACTCTTACGATGTCGGCAACAACATCCGGGTCGGTCCATTTTAACCCTACTTCCACTTTTGCAATGATGGCTATAGGAACTTGTGCGAGAAGTTCATAACTTACGATTTTAATATCGTACCCCATTCGTTTGCCGCTCTCTTTAAGGAGTTCAGCCATAGAGACGCGTCTTGCTCCACCGAGCATCATTACTACGAGTTGCTTCATATCGAGTGAATTTTATTGGGAAAGTGAATAGGCCGGGATATTGAGATTATCACCATTTATGGAAAGTATATGTGATTGAAGAATCTTCTGTCGGGTTATATTGTAATACAAGAGTATTGCCGGTGAGCTTCAATACTTGCAGCTGACATTGGGATGGGAGTTTTAAAAGATTGTAGATTGGATATCTTGGGTCGGAGAAATCCAGAAACAGTGTATCATCCATAAGACGGAAAGAGCCGTAGGTGGTGAATCCTTGTTCTTCCGGGAATATGTGTGAGATTTGAATAACATCATTTTGGAAAGCCCAGAAGATATCGTTTTCCCACTTTATTTCGGTATAATTGACGGTTTCAATTGATTTTAGATTCCACCTGCCGAAGATTGGTCCGATATGACCATTATTTTGAGTGCATCCTAATGAACCGGTCAAAATTGTAATTAGGATAAAGGATATTATGTATAGATGTTTTGTTTTCATCATATTTATCGTTTAAAGGAGAAATTGCCAACATATGCAACGGAGGCGAAAACACCAAAGCATGGTTGGTAAAGTGAGCCTGCATCAAAAGCCATCTGAGCTTTAATACTTAATCCATTTACACTTGGCAGAGCGTAACTTGCTTCAGCGAGGAAGGATGTGACATCCTTGCGTTTGGCACGTGGTTGGGTAGGACGTCCATTGGAAGATATATAGGAGAGGAGTGCTCGCCATGATAAGGAATTACAAAAACTTCCTTTTATACCAACATGGAAACCGCGTAAATGGTTGTCTTTAAAACAGAGATAGCCATCGGTGTTATAGATGGGTGCTTTGAATATGGGAGAGCCTATTGCGACACCATAGTTAGCCCATCCGTTGTACATGAAGTTATTATAATAATTATCGCTTCCGGTGGCTTTATTCGGCATCAAATCTGTAGGATCCCAAAGTATAGGACCGCCTTGATTAGTGAAGTCAAGATATTCAATATCAATAGCCTCCACAATACCTTTTTTGCCGAAATCGTATCTAAGCCCCCAGACTCCGTCAAAACCTGTCTGCCAAGCTATTCCGGATTCGTCCTCCCATGGTTTTTGCATATATGCAGTGAGCGAGGAGCCGTTGTGGAAACGGTATCTCATCTGGATATCCCAAGAACCGAGATGATTTCCATAGAAATTAACTGCTTCGCCTATATTTTCGCTGTCGTTCCCTTTTGTTTGGTAGAAAATGTTGATAAAATCCTTGAAATTCACTTTTTCTGTGAAAGTGGAGGTTAACTTTCCCTTAGAGTAATACCTTCGAGTTCCTCCAAATTGGGATGCGTGTTGCATACCAACAGTAAAGGAGAAAGGTTTATCAGGGTTTGTGCGGAAATAGCAACGTTTATAGTGATACCAAGCACCGGTCGTGATATAGTTGTTGTAGAAATTGTAGTGATTGTCGAGCCACTTGCTGTCTCTGAATTTACCATAGGCGATATCACCTTGAATTTGCACCCAACCGTTGGTGAATGGTATGTTTTGGAAATCGATGAAACCGACTCTAACTTGAGGTATTGGTCGGGCATTGTTGGAGAGCGTCAGGTCGCCGCTTGCTATTTCGGAGTCGAAGATAGAACGGTCATTTTCTTTCATACCGACCATCAGATATACGCCGCGAAACTTGACTTCACCGTAAAGTTCCTGAATGAAGATTGCAGCCGGACGTTCGTTGTGGAAAAAGAATTGATTGTCTTGATTATTCCAACGCCTGTAAGATGTTGATTTGGAGGCGTCGGCTACGGCTTGCACACCGAACGAATAACTGAAACGTTTTGATTTATCAATAGGTCGACGCAATCCGGCTCGTTCCAGAATAGTGACGGGTTGTGTAATTAAACCGCCGTTGTTTGCTGATATGAGGCGAGGTGCGAATTGTCCGGAGCCGGCATTAATTTCAGTTGTTGCAAACCAGTTTATTTGGTATCCGTTTGAGTCATCGATAGAATCGAGCTGAGAGAAGAGTGGATGGATGGGTAGGAAATCCGTCATGTCTCGCGCTTGAGCGAAAGTATGTTGAGCGTAAACGAGTGAGAGGTATAATGTTAGAACCGGGTATATGATATAAGTGAATTTGCAATGTGCGGACATGAACGGGCTAAGAATAAAGTTAATGTTCTTGAATATAAGTGCCGATATGACGACGTTTTTTCTCTTCGAAGATTTCGGAAATTTTAAAGAAAATGCCGGATTCCTCAACGTTGCCGAATTCGTCATTAATTGCAGTTCCGAACATTCTCATAGTAGGAGAAAGTGACATATAGGCATTGACCAAAGGCGGAATATTGCGTCCTAAAGCTCTTATTTGATGATTTAGTATTTTATAATCTTCTTTGAAACTGTCGCCACAGAATATTTGGGCGAGTTCTTTAGATCGAGATTCATTTAGTCCGTTGGGTGCCGGATTGATAGGTGTTACTAATAGGTCGTTGTCGGGGAAATGTTTGTTGAGAAAGAAAAGAAGTAGGTCAAGACCTTCGCGTCCATATTCGGGATACATGGTCACTTTCCCGAAGAGATATTTGATTTCGGGATGAATGACAGTCAGCGCACCGAGACCATCCCAAAGGTTGTCGAGAGCATATATAGCTTTAGGACCGGCTTTAGAGCTTTGATATTCGAGTGTGACGAAAGATCTTCCAAGTTCCAATGTTTGAGGGAGGAATTCGGTGAGGAATTTGTCTGAAAAATTGAAGAGGTGAGATGTGGCGATTCTGGGGATTTTGTTATCAAATTCAATGTCCTTGCCGAGGATAAATCTGTATCCACCGATAATTTCGTTAGCCTGGGGATTCCAAACGATTAGTTGTCGGCAAGGGTTTGGCATAGTATCATATTTATCTATGTCGCAAGCAGTACCTGTTCCCCCACCGGCATCACGGAACGCTATTTCACGCAGTCTGCCAATTTCCTTCATTGTGTCGGGGCAGTCATGAGCGTTGATGATATAGATTTCGTTGTCTCCCTTGTTAGTTTTGCGGAGCATACGTTCAGGTGTGAGCTCGGCAAGAAGTAAATTACGGTCTACGGGGTTTATAATCGGTTCCATATCATAAAGATTAAGCGTTAGATGCCAAAAGAGTCGTTGTGGCGGCATCTTGCTTGGAGAGAATCAATAATTCGCATTTTGGAGTGTGATGCGATTATTTTTTTACAAAGTTATAATAATTCGTTGAAGTTTGCAAATATGAATGTGGTTTTGTACTTTATTTTATTAAAATTTGTGTATAAGATATATTTTTAATATTTGCGCATCCATACAAAATTAACTAAAATATTAAATTCTTTGGAAATTTAAACAAAAAAACAATAAGATGAAAGGAATTGTAAATTTGTTAATTGGAGCTACATTTATTATCCCAAGTGTAGCTCTAATCTCCTGTACATCTGAAAAATGAGCCTGCTCGAAACTCTGAAAACAACCAAACTGAGGCAATCAGTAGAGGTGTTGACGATATTTTGGATAATCTTAGAGATTGTTTTATAATAAAACTTAAAATGATTCGTTCATAAAATAGTTAAATAGGTTTTATTCAACCGGTTAACAATTTTATTCACTTAAAGGATTTTAATTGTCAATGTCTTTGGACTTCTTTTTGGTTAATTTCTGCAAATTCGTAAATCGTGTAGAGAGCTACACTCTTTTCTCATTTACAGAAATTTCCTCAAAAATTATGCCCAAATCCATTAACATTTATTTTTAAACAACCTCTTAACTCGAAGGCGTTCCATAAACCATTAACGACAAACCATAAACCTCAAACCTTTTAACATACAAAATCCTATATACCATCATTTCCACCATACTTTCTGTTTAATACAAAGAGCATTACCGCACCTACAGCTGCAAGTGGAGCTCCGGCTAATGCTACCGCTTGGTAACCGAGACCGGCGTTTATGACAATTCCTCCCATAGCTGCCGCGCAAGCGTTAGATACATTAAATGCAATCTGAATACCGGCACCTCCCAACATTTCGCCACCTCGGGCAAATTTAACTATGGCATACTGCAAGGGGCCTCCAATTGCAAACAACATAGCGGGTGCCAAAAACGCAAATATAACCGACATGAGTTTTACCGATGCTGTGAAATATATTGCTGTCATTATAAATATTACGGAAACGGCTGCTACTCCACACACTTTTGATACGCCGTACTTGTCGGCCAGTTTTCCCGAAATTAAATTACCGACTACCATTCCGAGTCCGACTTCCATCATAATCCACGACATATCACTCATTGCGAATCCGCTTACCTTGGTCATTATAGGGTCAATATAGCTGAGCCAGCAATAAACACTACCTTGACCGAAGAATACACCTCCATAAATAAGCCAGGGTGCTAATTTTTTGAGAAAACCGAATTCCCCTTTTATTCCTCCGACATTAGGGAGTGGATTCAATTTTGGTATCCAAAACCGTATTCCTGCAAACGCAATTATGCCAAACAGGGAAATTGCGCCAAACACAAATCGCCAAGAAATGCAGTTGCTCAAAAATGTTGCTCCGGGCACTCCAATAACGTTAGCCACGGTCATACCGCCAACCATTACAGACACAGCCGTTGCACCTTTGTTCTTGCCGGCAAGTTCGGAACATACAATTGCTCCTGCTCCGAAAAAAGCACCATGAGGCAGTCCTGAGATAAAACGCCCTGTTAGTAACATAATATAATTGGGTGCCAAAGCGGTAAATAGATTGCCGAAAGCAATCAGTGTAACTAAAAATAAGAGGAGTCTGCGTAAAGGCAATTTTCTTAACACGACCAAACATGGTGCACCGATAGCTACTCCAAGCGAATAGGCGGAAATCAGATGTCCGGCTTTAACAATGTCCACACCAATCCCATGAGCTACATCAGAGAGGATGCCCATCATGCCAAATTCCGCTATGCCAAGCGCAAATGTTGCTGCAGCGAGTGCTATAAGACTTTTTTTCACAAAATATCGGTTATATGTTTGCTTGAATAACACAAGCACCATGAAAATTGTTGTAATTCGAGATTTTAGCAAAAAAATATAACATTATGGGTTTGTTTCCGTTATTATTTATAGATATAACCTTAAATTGACAATAGGAACGCAAATGAAAAGAAATATTCTGAGCTTTGCTATGGCAGCAACATTTCTCACACCCGTATTCGGACCTGTTTCCACATCGGCACAAAGTAAATATGATGAACAATTTGTAAACTATCCTACATATAATTCGGATGATCTTGAACTTTCTGTATCTGAGAATGGGACGTTTTTCCGTCTATGGAGTCCTGCGGCTAATGGAGCGATAGTAAACCTTTATGATCATGGAGCATATGGCAAACCGTTTAAGACACTTGAGATGACGTTTCATCCGGAAAACGGGACGTGGACAACCTCTGTACCGGAAAAACTTTATGGTAAATTCTATACATTTCAAATAGAAAAGGATGGTAAATGGCTTAAAGAAACTCCCGGAGTATGGGCAAAAGCCGTTGGTATAAACGGGAATCGAGCTGCAATAATAAATTTTGATGACACCAATCCTGAGGGATGGGCAGATGACAAGGGCCCACAAGTGGATAATTTTACTGATGTGATAGTATATGAGATGCATCATCGGGACTTTTCCATGCATCCCTCGTCAGGAATTTCCAATAAAGGTAAATTTTTGGCATTGACAGAGCCGGGTACTCTTTCTCCCGATTCACTTAAAACAGGTATAGACCATCTTAAGGAGCTTGGGATCACCCATGTCCATATTCTCCCTTCCTACGATTACAATTCGGTGGATGAAGCCAATCCGCAATTTAACACTTACAATTGGGGGTATGATCCATTGAATTATAATGCTCCTGAGGGTTCATATTCCACCAATGCGGCAGAACCTTCAGTCAGGATAAAGGAGATGAAAGAGATGATTAAGGCTCTTCATGATGCCGGAATTGGCGTGATCATGGATGTGGTGTATAACCATACGGCTACTAATGATGATTCCAATTTTGAGTTGACTGCTCCGGGATATTATCACAGACATTGGGATGATGGAAGATATTCGGATGCTTCGGGATGCGGCAATGAGACAGCCTCTGAGCGTAAGCAAATGCATGATTATATAATTAATTCGATTAAGTATTGGACGAAGGAATATCATATCGACGGGTTCAGATTTGACCTGATGGCAATCCATGACACCGAAACGATGACAGATGCCGCGAAGGCTATCAAGGAAATAAATCCGGACGGGTTCATATATGGAGAGGGATGGACAGCGGGAGATTCTCCCCTTTCTCTAGAAAGACGTGCCTTGAAAGAGAATGTAAGTAAGATGACAGACATTGCTGTTTTCTCTGATGATATCCGGGATGCTGTTAAGGGTCATTACTCGAATGCTGAAGATCGGGGATTTGCTACAGGGAAACCGGGGCTTGAGGAGACAGTAAAAATCGGTATTGTGGCATCAACGGCACATCCGCAAGTGGATTATTCAAAGGGTGCTAATTCGAAATTCGCCTATGCTTCAAGTCCGGAAATGATAGTCAATTATGTGAGCTGCCACGATGATTTAAGTTTGACTGACAAGCTTCGCAAGTCGATGCCTGATGCTACTGAAGAAGAACGTCTTGCCGCTGCCAAACTTGCTCAGACAATTGTCTTTACCTCGCAGGGCACACCATTCATGTTTGCCGGCGAGGAGATTTTTCGCGATAAGCAAGGGGTACATAATTCTTACAAATCCCCGGATTCCATCAATGCTATTGACTGGAATTTGAAGAAGGTGCATGCAGATCAGTTTCATTATTACAAGAATCTTATATCTCTGAGAAAATCGCATCCGGCATTCCGCATGACGACTGCCGATGATATAGCACGCCATCTTGTCTTTGATGAGATAGATTCTTCCAAAACGCCTAATCTAATCTCCTATACACTAAAAGATAATGCAAATGGTGACGAATGGAAGGATATTAAGGTGGTGTTCAATGGTGCATCAACGCCTAATACTGTGACAATCAAGGGTAAATGGATCATTGTGGCACATGATGGGAAGATAAACCCTGATGGATTAGGCACATTCAAAGGTGGCAAGATAACATTGGCACCCTATTCTGCGCTTATAATGCACAAGTAAAAGAATACGTCCCAATATAGATGAAAATCCTCTTTATAGGCGATTATTCTAATCTGCATGCGTGTCTTGCATCGCAGATGCGTAAAATGGGACATAATGTCACATTAATTTCCGACCGGGGTGGTTATCAACACACTTCGGCCGATGTGGCATTATGTCGGAATGCCGGGAAATTCGGTTCGATACGTTATCTGATTGATGTGATGAGACTATGGCCCGAATTGGCGGGATATGATGTAGTCCAACTCATTAATCCGCATTTCATTAAGTTAAAGCCGGGTAGGCTTGCATATTTTTATAGAGAACTTAAACGTAAGAATGGTCATATAGGGCTGACATTATGTGGCAACGACCATTTCTTCGTAAAAGCGTGTGTAGAAGGGAGTTTTCGGTTTTCTGAATTTCGCGTGGGTGATGAGAGAACACCTTATAGTGTCAACAATGCAAATGTAGAGAGGGGATGGCTGCGAGATGATGTAAAACGATACAATGAATTGGTCTATGATACGATTGATTCAGCAGTAGCCGTTTTGCCGGAATATTACATTGCTTCGCGCAAGATTTTGGGAGAGAAGTGTTCGGCGGGCGCCATCCCGATAGATTTGTCCGGGCATCCTTTCCGTCCTAGGGATTTCGAAGGGAGTCTGAAGGTGGTGGTCGGTATGAAACCTGAAATGACTATTCAAAAAGGGACTCGCTTGCTGCTTGAAAAATGCAAAGGTATTGCTGAGAGAAGTGGTGGGAATATTGTAGTTGAGGGGATTGGTGGCATCTCATATAAAGAATATCTTGACAAACTTAGTGGGGCTGATATCTTGATTGATCAGCTTTACAGCTATTCACCGGCAACAAATGCTCTTGATGCGATGGCGATGGGACTTGTAGCAGCAAGTGGAGCCGAACCGGAATATTATGACCTTATCAATGAGAAAGCGCTTAGACCGGTGATACAGTTATCACCTCTGATTCCTAATCTTGAGGAGCATCTGCAAAGTATATTTTATAATAAGGAGGAGCTTCGAAGAATGTCCGGCGAAGGACGTAAGCTTGTGGAACGTCATAATGATGTCAGGAAGGTGGTTCATGATTTTATTATGGCTTGGGAGCGATAGAGGAGATACACAAAAAAATGAAGGACGCTAAGATAATCTTACAGGTATTTATTTGTACTTATGGCCGCGAGCGACTTGACCGAATGGCAAAACAGCTTCATGAGCCTCATCCCGGAGTGGAGTATGTGATTTGTCGGCAGCTTGGCGAAGGGGATTCGGAAACAGACACCTGGCCTGAAATAGAGGCTCGCGAGGATTATAGAATCATTACTTCAAATACTGTTGGAATAGCTGCTAACCGGAATTTGGCAATTGAAAATGCTACAGCTCCCGTAGCGTTAATAAGTGATGATGATATCTCTATTTTACCCGGAGGACTTGACACTCTTATGGAGGATTTTGAGAGACATCCGGAGGCTGCCGTCATGAGTTTTAAATTTGTCTCGGATACGATACAAAAGAAGTATCCGTCGTTTGAATTCAACCTTAAGAAGATTCCAAGATTTTACTATGTCTCAGCCATGGAGATTGCTGTTCGTCCGGAAAAGATTCGGGGTAAGGTGAAATTCAATGAAGCCTTCGGGTTTAGAACACATTTTCACGGAGGCGAGGAAGATGTCTTTCTCATAGATGTGTTAAAGAGTGGATTGGATTGGGTGTTTGTCCCTCATGAAATTTTATTTCATGAAGGACCATCAACCGGCACCAGACCTGATCCGGAATACCATTTGATTGAGACAAAAGGTGCAGTAACCGGTCACAGGCATCATTTTACGTGGCCGCTTAGAATGATATGGCGAGGATGGAACGAGACAGGTAAAAATAAAAAATATCGATTCTTTCCCTATATCCGTCATTGGCTTAAGGGATGGTACAAGGCGAAGCGATTGGGGGTCTTTAATTAGAGATTGTTTAATACAAACCTCTAAGAGGGATTATCTCAAGAATTTTATAGCATATCCTTCGGCGCAAATTACATAAAGTCCGTTGGGAAAAGATGATATATCAACGTTGCTCTCACCGGATTCTAAATTGGCCGAAAAAACTTTTATCCCGGCAGCTGAATAAATTTCTATAGTCAATGATGTCGAATTTCTAAGATTTAAATAACCTTCCCGACATCCGAGAAATTGAAATTTATCAATATATGCTCCGGCGACGCTTTGCGGTATGGAGGGTGTTTCAGGATTTTCGGGCCATTGCGGTGAGTAAACTGCATCCGGATGCAAATCCTCAGCACCGGATATCTCTGTGGATACCTCCCCAAGCCAACCGGCAGTGCTGCATACACCGGTGTATATTTTAATGAAATCCACCTTTTCAAGAACTACCGGATTGCCGTATTTGTCCACAGCCCAATCAATGCTGAATCCTTTGCAACTATTGTTAGGCTCATTATCCACATATCCCCATTCGAAGGGTTGCATAACATAGAGACCAATTCCACCTTCGGGCCTCGATACATTGTCGGGCAATCGTGTCCCTTTGAATGTAAGAGTAGACTCTTCTAACCATTCAGGCCAATACGATTGAGTATGCTGGTTATTTTTCTGCAGATATCCTACCGGAAGGTATGAATCATTAGTGGTATATTTGATATAGTCCTTGTCTGTAATTGCGGGATAGTCGGAATCAGGATTTGCCTCCTTGTCTGCCGATGGTTTAATATATGTAATCTCGAAGTTTTCAAATGTATCCGAATCTCTGAATTTAGATCCGGCCAATTGATACCATTCATCGTCAGGAATACCGTTACCATTAACATCAACGGATACCTCAACAATACCGGGTTCTGCAGAGGATGATCGAGGATTTGAATAGAAAGCATTACCATATACCTTGAAATCATATTTGCCATGCATATTTACTACAGGATGGTCAAATCCCGTTATAACATATCCTCCCCAAGCACCCAAAGATATCATCCCCGGAGCTTGTTCATGACAGATTGCGTCCTGGGCTTTTTTTATAATAGATTCCTTGGTGTCACCATTTTCATATTTCGGTATCTGATTGATAAACTGACCCGGAGCCGGTGAATAATCATATACCTTGGAAAGATATGGTGATGAGGCAATTGCATGATTGGATGCAAATATAAAAGAGGTACAAAATAAGAAAGCAAACGGAGTTTTAATCATATACATTCAGTTTTATCATATTTTTCAAATACGCTGTGCTTGGATTTGAATTCAGGTACAATTTTCTTCATCAGAATGACCATCTCCTCCATTTGCACTTTACGACCTAATTGAGTCAGTCGGTTTACACTCTCAACAGCGGAATTATACGGATATTCCCTTACTTTAGCCACAAAGATACGATGATGCTCTGTGGGGATTGTGTTCTCTTTAGTAGCGAGCACCTCTTCATAAAGTTTTTCACCCGGGCGCAATCCGGTATACTCAATTTGAATATCTATACAGGGACGATATCCGGCAAGATGTATCATCTTCTTAGCCAAATCAGATATTTTAATGGGCGTACCCATGTCAAACACAAAAATCTGAGTTCCGCTTGAGATTGTGGCAGCTTCCATCACCAATCTGCAAGCTTCGGGTATCGTCATGAAGAATCTTCGTATCTCGGGATCGGTAACTGTTACAGGGCCTCCGTGTTCTATCTGTTCGGTGAATCGAGGTATCACTGATCCGTTAGAGCCAAGCACATTACCAAATCGTGTAGTTACGAATCTTGTATTCCCCTTGACCTCCCCTTTCTCAATGCCGAGTCCGAGCGACTGAACATAGATTTCAGCCAAACGTTTGGTACATCCCATGATATTTGTAGGATTGACGGCCTTGTCAGTGGAAATCATTACCATCTTTTCGACACCGTATTCCACACATTTGTCAGCGACATTTCTTGAACCGTCCACGTTGACGAGGATGGCCTCGCACGGATTCTCTTCCATCAGGGGAACATGTTTATATGCAGCCGCATGGTACACAATCTGTGGACGGAATTCTCTAAAAATATAGTCAAGTCGTTCACGACTTCTGACATCTCCTATCACCGGAATAAAAACCAAATCCTTATAGTTGTCTTCAAATTCGAGACGAACGTTATGAAGAGGAGTCTCGGCATTGTCGAGCATTATCAGTTTTTTTATTCCCAGACGCGCTATCTGACGGCACAATTCTGATCCGATAGATCCGGCTGCCCCGGTTACAAGTACAGTTTTACCTTGAAGTCCGTTGCGAATCTCATCCATTGATATTTTAATCTCTTGACGACCAAGGAGGTCTTCAATCTTGATTTTCCGGATGCCGCGTGCTATATTTTTGCTATCGTTTACCTCATCTATGGCCGGAGCTATAAAGAGTTTGAGATTTTCATCTTGCGCATAGTTGATAAGCCTTTCTTGCTCTTTACGTAAATCGGCATGATATGCAAAGAGGATTCCGGTCAGATTCATCCCCTCCTTTAGTTTTTTGATGTCTTCCACTGAGCTAAATGTGCATATCGGCAGCCCCAAAAGAGTCTTGCGGTTCGGTGTCTCACCATAAGTAAGGAATCCTACGACTTCGTAGTGTTCTGAATGACGTAAACGGGTCAGCGCAGCGGCTGCCTTATTGTCGACACCATACACCAATACTCGATTCATATCCCGAACTTGACGGGTATGTGCCATCATCATTCTGTATGTCACAAGCATGGCAACTCTTATAAGCAGAAGCAGTGACACCGTTACAAAGAAATCCAAGACAAGCATCACCGATGCACGCATTAGCGAAGGGACATATCCGGTTGTTAAAAGCCAAATCATCACTATTGCCATTATAACCTCTTTAACAGCAACGGCTATACACATCTTCACAAACTCATGAAGTGTGGAATATCTTATGATAGATCGATAAATCTTTGTGAAATAGAATGAAACAACAGATGCAACGACAGCACCGGCTATCCAAGGGATAACGATGTGGGTTGACGAGACTGATACCCCCAACAAAAAACAAATCGATAGGACTATTCCGGATGCTATAGCTGATGTGAACGTGTCAAGAAACAGGACAAGACCTGCTCGCATATAATCGTTAGAATATAGTCGGTTTATCATAACAGATATGATGTGAACTAATTAGGTTTCCCTGTAGAAAGGAATATATAGCTTATAGGGACTGCAAAATTATAAAATCTCATTGATTTTTGCAAGACTTTTCCTACTAATATTTAATAATATTTTCAATAAAAAGATTTCTGAAATTATATTTTTTCAAGCCGGGCCCCCCCCGTTAACAGACTGTATATCAATCTATTAACTACTCGCAATCCAGGACAAAAAAAATATTATTCATTCATTCGGTTTTTAAGACCGAAATATAAATTTCGACAATAGGCAACGACTCCAAACGATTGTCCCAAAATCAGCACGGGATCCTGACGAAAAATAGCATAACTGACAATTGTTAAACTTCCTATCAGCGACAAAATCCAAAAACCGGGAGGTAATTCAGAAGTGTGCCGACGCATAGAAACATACCATTGATATACGAATCGAAGTGTGAAGATAATCTGTCCTGCTGATCCAAACAGGAGTAGCCATAACGGAACATTCTCATTTCGCAAAAAGGTCGAAACGAACTCATTTCCATGAGAAAGAGGCCATATTGATGCTATAAGAGGAGTAATAATTAACAAAATTCGCAACCATCGTGGCCATAATTTCCATACACCCTTTAGGGATAGGTTGTAAATATAGATATAATAAGAGATAAATTGGCCTAATATTATGGCAAAATCCGACCTCATCCATCCGTAAATACATAAGAGGTATGATCCTGCAAGGCTTAGGATCCAAAATATCGACGGATTAAGTACCTTGCGTGCTCTCTCGGACAAGATCCATTGTACTAAAATCCTGGCAGAAAAGAATCCTTGTGCGAGCAAACCGATTCCTATGACGAGGTATGAGGGCATAATGCTATGCGTTGTCTAAATCTGTATCTCCCGGCTGATAATTGATGTACCGTTTTGCCATCCAACGAAGTGCAAAACAATCACCAAACGGCTGGATTAATCGATTGAAAAGATGATATTTTGAAACACCTGCCTGTCGTGGGAAATGTCTTACAGGTATTTGTTTCACCCTTCCATGTTGAAGCTGTATCAGGGCCGGAAGAAATCTGTGCATACCGGTAAAAAATGGAATACGAGCTGCATATTCGGTATGCATTATCTTGAGCGGACATCCCGTATCGCTTACTCCATCGTGAGTCATCATTCGTCTGAACCCGTTAGCTATTCGAGATTGAATCTTCTTAAACGTTGAATCCTTACGATTTGTACGTATACCCATCACGAGTTCATGGTTGTCTAAATGTGGTATGAGGAGATTGAAATCCTCGGGTGCGGTTTGCAAATCTGCATCGATGTATCCAACATATTTGGATTTTGTAAAATCGATTCCAGCCTTCATGGCTGCTGAAAGTCCACTGTTTTTCTTAAGTGAAAGATAATAGAAATCCTCATGTCGGCTACATAAATCCTTAAGCTTTGCAAGTGTATTATCCGTTGAGCCGTCATCTATGAATAATACACACGCAGAAAGTTTCGACACCGGAAGGAAAGCATCAAAACTATTTTCGAGTCGAGATATATTATCCTCCTCATTATAAGCCGGCACAAGTATTGTTAAATCGTATTTACTTGTATTATTTTTCATTTCAATTCTCATTTCCCAACTTTACTACTGAATATTTTCCGGACTGCGCCACCGGTATCATATCCTCCGGCAAATCCTTTGTACGTATAAGAAGGACTCCCTGTTCGGGAAAAACCGGAGCGCCATCTTCGGGCTGCGATATAATTTCAATTCCCTTATTCAAATATACATCAAGATTTTCCGGTCGACGCACCTTGTAGGTATATATTTTATCTTCCTTATTAGTAGAATATCGGAGACACTTTTCAGCCAAATCTCTATAACCTATGCCGGAGTTCAATATCGGGAGCGACATTCCGGCAAAGAAGAGAAACAGTAAGATAGTAAATGCAAGTGTTATTATTCCTCTTGACAAGCCATCCCCCTTCCTATATATAAAAATTATCGTTACTACTCCCCCAAATGCAAGAATTATAAGGGCAACAACAGTCCAAAATGTAACAAATTCAGGTGATTTTTGTAGGGCAAATGGTATTGCCGCCGGCAACAACATGAATATCACCGCCGGAAATGCGATACTTAGTTTTACCCATCTACTATCTTTATATTGTGGCAAAAGGAATGCTCCGCTATATATTATGAAAGGGAATGTGGGAAGCAAATAAACTGCAAGTTTCGAGCTTACAAGTGACAACATCACAAACGTAACACCGGTAACTGTAAGATAAAATTTTTCCAACTCTTTCACAGACCCGTAAAAATGGCGTCTGAAAAAAGCTCCGACTATTAAACCAATAACACATAAGCTCCACGGAGCTATCGAATACCATATTGAGATACAATAAAAATAGAATGGCTCATCGTGCGCAAAAGATTTAACGGCTCGCCCCACTGTCTGTTTGACAAGCAGATTTTCTATATAGGGATAACCTCCTTCACAAAAAACGGCCCCAAACCATATAAGACATAGTCCTATAAGAACTGTCCAGGTGCGCCATCCCCAATATTTGCCAATATCTTTGATGCGATGTGCAAACTGAAGAAACACCACTGAACTTAATAGTGGAATCAATAGTCCATACGGGCCTTTGGTGAAAAGTCCCAAAAAAAGATATATCGGGAACAGCCAACGGTATCGGTATGCTCCCCCTTCGCTATACATACGGTAAAATTCTCGCAGAGACAATACGATAAACATTGCCATAAGCATGTCCATACGCATCGTTAAGGCCAAGCCAAGATATAGCACAGAGCTGAGGAGCATCAATTTGGCAACGTTGCGCCATCGTTCAGGCAAGACTTCCTCGCTCCATTTCCCCATCACCTCAGTTATCACAAATGCCGGTATGACCGAAAAAAGGGCTACAAACCATAAACAACGAGTGCCGAAGAGATATCTGCCCAACATGCAAATCCACATATACATCGGTGGCTTGTCGGCATATATCTCGCCATGATTGGTGAATGTAAAAAATGTCAGATTATCAAGAGCTTCCCCGGCGATACTTACATATCGCAACTCATTGTCAGGTGTAAAATCTCGTAAAATCAGAGCCGGCAACATTGCGATAAATGCCACAATGTAAATCCAATACCTACATATTAACTCTTTTACGTCTACTTTCATACCCTGTTCCTTTACTTAATTCCCTCCCGGCATAAAATACATCATCACCGCCCAAACTATTATACCCAAAAAGAATGAAATCCCAATCCACATCTTCGACGAGCGAACAGCATCGTGTGCTGCATCTGCATACTCTTCTGCCTCCTTTGTATTATTTTTCTCAATCTTTTCCCGCTGCATCCACAACGTTTTAGCTCGCACGGCAAAATATAATGCGGCAAATCCTGTAAGGGGCATACACAAAAAAATAATTAACAGGGATATGGGGACAAGATTTGCCGGTGGCAGAGTCTTATCAACATCCGGCTCGCCTTCTTCCGGATTAAATGAACGGATTGTACGCAACGCCCCACGACGTGACACAACTTCGGTATTGATATTATTGTCATCATCTACTCCCTTCCCGCCATTCCGCTCCTCAACATCTGTCTTTGTCGGAATTTCTCCTCCAAGCCTCTGCCGCCAATACCGACATACGTCTGCCACACTCCTTGCCATTCTCCATTTTGTCATCCCCTTACACCATACATACGTATCAGGTCCGACTCCGGCTTCCTCCAGTTCCGTAAGTGTATACGGCCCTGCCTTTTCACCGTCTATTATAGCAAAAAACTTACCCGACATTTACTTTTACTCAAATATTCCTATAAACGTCAACATGGATGGAATAATGCACATCACATCCACTACCAATGCCACTATTGTCCAAATCTGAGCACTGTTATTTTCATGATCCCCCATTATATCATTCCCCATCGCATAATATTGCGATGCTTGTGATGCCTTGGTGTATCCGATAATCCCAAATATCAAACCTAAACAATTACATACTCCAAAGATGATGGCAACAATTGCCCATACCTTCCAATCTGTACGAGGTACGCGGCCAAACGGTTGACGATAATTCTGCTGACCATATCCTTGTGCCATATTTCCCGACGGCACACGGGGAATTTGTGGTGGAATTGCTGTCTGATGCATCCGATTCATACCACTAAGCCTTTGCATTATCTCAGGCTGAGTAGATGCCGACTCCCAATCCGCCATACCATTGCGCCATACAGGTGTGTCCGCTTTCAGACCCTTGGATATCAAACTGTCGATTGAATCGGGGCCTGTCTGAACGTCATTTATTATTGCAAAATAGACTGATGGTTCAGCCTTCGCATAATCACCAAATGCCGAATCCGGCTCAAAAACATCAGCCAACTCCGGCAAATTTTCTGCCAATACCCAATCCTGCAGCCCATGTCGCCACACAAATGTAGATTTGGGGATATTTAACGCACGGAGACCATCCTTGGAGTAAGGGCCCATCGAAACTCCGTTTTGTACTATATAATATATCTCTTCCATAAAAGATATTGATGTCAATTGCTCTAAAGAATTACAAAGTTACAAATAAATTAAAATATGTGCAACTCACAATTTAGTCCCGGATTTCACTACTCCTAAAAAACTGAAAATTACAGCCATTAATGCGCTGTTTACATAACACACAAATGACTGTAATATATTTGATTGTTGATTCATGTGGTTGTTTATTCCCACTCAATTGTCGAGGGCGGTTTGGACGAGATGTCATAAACCACTCTGTTAACACCTCTTACTTTACGGATTATATTATTGCTGACCTCAGCGAGAAAATCATGTGGTAATGGTGTCCATACAGCTGTCATGCCATCGGTGGAATTTACAGCGCGCAGAGCAACTACATTTTCGTAGGTACGCTCATCTCCCATCACTCCGACGGAACGTATCGGTGTCAAAATAGTACCGGCTTGCCATACCTTGTCATACAATCCCCATTGACGCAAAGCTGATATATAAATATGGTCTGCCTCCTGAAGAATTCTCACCTTTTCCGGAGTGATGTCGCCTAATATCCTAACACCCAATCCCGGACCCGGGAAAGGATGACGACCTATCAATGTCGGAGAAATACCAAGCTGACGCCCTACTCTTCTCACCTCATCTTTGAACAGTAATCGCAACGGCTCCACAAGTTTAAGGTTCATCTTTTCCGGCAAACCGCCTACATTATGGTGTGACTTTATTACCATACCGGTAATAGACAATGACTCTATGACATCCGGATAAATGGTGCCTTGCGCAAGCCATTTGATATCTTTGAGCTTATGCGCCTCTTTGTCGAAAATATCAATAAATCCTTTGCCGATAATCTTTCTTTTTTTCTCCGGATCGGAAACACCTTTAAGTGCTGTATAGAAATGCTCTTTCGCATCTACTCCGATGACGTTCAGCCCCATATCCGAATAATTACGGAGAACATCCTCAAATTCATTTAAACGAAGCAGGCCGTTATCAACAAAGATACATGTCAGATTCTGCCCAATTGCCTTGTTGAGCAGCACAGCAGCCACTGTACTGTCCACACCTCCGGAAAGGGCAAGAACCACCTTGTCATCACCAAGCTTTGCACGCAACTGCATCACTGTTGATTCTATAAACGAGGCCGGAGTCCAATCCGAAGTAGATCCGCAGATACTACGAACAAAATTTCCCAACACAATAAGTCCGTCCTCCGAATGAAACACCTCCGGATGAAATTGTACACCCCATGTTTTTTCATCGCCTATACGGAACGCAGCGTTTTTAACATCTGCCGTGGAGCCTACATTGTGAAATTTCTCCGGTGTGCGGGTGATGGAATCTCCATGTGACATCCATACGACGGAATTGTCACGTATACCGTGCATCAACGGATCGGAATCATCGTGCCAGACAAGCTCCGCTTTGCCATATTCACGAGTCTGTGACGACTCAACAGTCCCGCCATCAGTCTTTGCCAGATATTGAGCGCCATAACAAATGCCAAGTAAGGGGTATTTCCCTCTAATCGGTTTAAGATCTATTTGGAGAGCCTCCGGATCATTGACCGAATAGGGCGACCCACTCAAAATCACACCAATCACCCCGTCTCTATCCTGTGGGAATTTATTATAGGGTAAGATTTCGCAGTAGGTGTCGAGTTCTCTGATACGTCGGGCTATCAACTGAGTGTATTGAGACCCAAAGTCCAGAATAATTATTTTCTGCTGCATTATTATATTGTTTTATTTCATTTTGTCAAATTGTGAGATGTCGCCCACTACCCATACTGTATCTCCGGCTCTCAACATAGTATCCGGTGTCGGAGTGATAAACTCCCCATCGGCTCTTTCCACTTTCACTATCATCGAATAATAGTCCTCGCGGATACGAGTCTCTCCGAGAGGAACATTGATAATCGGTGAATTCTTGGTAAGACGAATACTACGCAATTCCACATCAGGCTGTGTTACCGGAAGTGTGGCTTGAAGACGTTCGTCTCGCTCCAAATCATCATTGAACTGCTTAATCTGCTCGTCTGTACCTATGACACCAAGCACATCACCGGGAAAAATTCGTGTATCCGAAGATGGAAGAGGCAACAAGTGTTGACCTCTTTGTATGCTTGATATCGAAACACCATAATCTTTACGCAACCCGGCATCGCGAAGTCGGTCGCCCACAAACGAGCTGTTGCTACCCACTTGTACAAAAGCCTGATGAAGGTCATTGACAAGATTGTTGTTCAACCCCAACCGTGTATTCTCTCTAATGTTAAGATTGTCCATAAATCGCTGCTCCATTTCCAGATAGCTGCTTTTCAGTTTTCGTGATGCCACAAATAATATTAACAGGAAGCACACTAAGCCGATTATCCACCCTATTGTGCCACCATACACAAGTGTCACGAAATAAACAATGAAGAGCAACGTGACAATATAACGGATAATCCTCATCCCGAGCAACGGAACATCATAAAATGATGCCGTGGAATGTAACTGCATTTTTTCATCAGGCTTTGTGGCACTGAAAGACAATGCCACCAAGAATGGTGACATTGCAAGCAATGTTACCACTGTGGCCAAAAGTTTGCCCCAATTATGGAAAATGCTCATCATCAGGGGGAAAAGGATTTGGCGCGAAAGGATGATTATTGCCACAAGAATCGCACCGTAAAGCACTATACGCCAAACATATCTAATGATCACAACCTTCCAAAGCTTGCGCGTCTCAGTGTTGTCACTGCTTTGCTTGGAATATCTGTCTATAAGAAAATTCAGACTACGCGGAAGATGCGCTTCTACAAACGAATAAGCCGGTGTAGCCAGTTTGATGAAATAGGGCGTGGTGAATATTGTGATTACCGACACCGCCACAATTATAGGGTATAAAGATGGATTCAATACCCCCAAACTCATACCTAATGATGCTATAATGAACGAAAACTCACCTATTTGAGTTAATGAAAATCCACTCTCAATCGCAACTTTGAGCGATTGCCCCGATATGAGCATACCTATTGATCCGAAAATTATCATTCCAATGATGACTACTCCGGCCAACAAAAGAATCTCCCACCAATATTGTGCTATGATTCCCGGCTCTACCATCATACCCACTGAAATGAAGAACACGGCTCCAAACAAGTCCTTTACCGGTTGAACCACTTTCTCCATCCTCTCAGCAAGCATTGTTCCGGCCAAAACAGACCCCATTACAAACGCTCCAAGCTCAAGCGAGAATCCACACATGACCGAAAACACCGACATCGCGAAACAAAGCCCCATCGATACTATCAGAAGTGTCTCACTATTAAGATAACTCTGCGACTTGCTTAGCCATGACGGAAGTAGATATACCCCAACCACAAACCATATTATGAGGAAAAATATAAGCTTTCCAACTGTAAACAACAATTCTGAACCACTTACATCTCCCACAGCCATCGACGACAGAAGCACAAGCATCAACACTGCAAAAAGGTCTTCTATTATCAGAACCGCGAGAACAAGAGATGCGAACTTCTTTTGTCTCAACCCAAGGTCGGTCAATGCTTTGAGTATAATTGTCGTCGACGACATTGATATCATACCCCCCAGAAATATGCAATTGATAAAATCAAGGTGCAACAACTTTCCGACACCAAATCCGGCAAACGTCATGCCGGTTATTATGATTAATGCCGTCACTGCTGCCGTACTGCCCGAATTCATCAACTTCTTGAAACTGAACTCAAGCCCGAGGGTAAACATCAGCACAACAATACCCAATTGTGCCCAGAAATCAATGTTGTCAAGATTTGATATAGAGGGCAAATATACAAATTTTGGACTTGCAAGAAATCCCGCCAATATATATCCCAACACTACAGGCTGACGCAGTTTTTTAAATAGAAGCGTCACAAGCGCACCAAGAAGCAAAATCCATGCAAGGTCTCCAATCAGACCATTGATGCGAGCCTCATCTTTATGTGAAACATCATCCGCAGAAGAGGGATTAATCTCTGACGCTACTGTCTTTGTCACATCATTCACTGATTCCTGTGGCAACACGGTAAACGAAGCCGACAATGGCAATGCAATGGCTGCTGTCCCTCTTATCTTGCTTGTCCTTGTCATATCTCTATCTGATTGGATAATGTAATGGATTGTGTAGGTGAAATTTCACGCATCCTGTTAATAAGTGGAAGCACATTATAGTGCATCCTCACCAAAATGACAAAATTTATTTCAGTGACACGTGTCTCATAATCATATTGCAAATAATACGTAGAGAGATGTACCCCCATATCATCAAATAGCTTATGATATAATCCCAAATCTTCTACAATATCACTAACCTTTATGTTTATAACTTTGTTCTCTTGACCTACATTTGTCAACTTTTCATACCATTCAAAAGCCACTAAGACAAGCAAACACAATATCGTTGCGCCAAATGCACAAAGATACATACCGACTCCAACCGCCATACCTATAATCGCCGTGAGCCATATTCCGGCTGCTGTGGTAAGACCTCTGACAGAGCCTTTCATCTGAATCATGGCACCACCTCCGAGAAAACCTATACCCGTAATAACCTGAGCGGCAATTCGCCCCGGATCACCATTCTTAAGCCCCATATACTCCTGTGGAACATAAATGGAAAGAAGCATAGCCAAACATGCCCCCATCGATATAAGTGCAAATGTGCGTATCCCGGCTATTTGTCCCTTACGTTTGCGCTCAGCTCCAACCACCATGCCGAATAGCATACTGAGTATCAGCCGAAAAATAGAGTTAACAAACGTTACATTCAGTCCATTGATATTGTCGGTAAAGCTTGTTAATACATTTTGAAAGTATTCCATACCGGAGCATTATAAGAATCGAAAAAAAATTCCGGATTCGGTTTGTGCAAAATTACGAAAAAAAAATTAACCGACAAAATCATTTCCCGTAGCAATTCCTATATATGACTCGTTATATCTCCAAACCATATTTTTTAGAGGTAGTTTAGGACAAAAAAATTATAAAATACGGATGAATTTTCGTAACTTTGCAGTTTGATTGTGTGTTATTGGAATATAAAACGTCCTGTAACGGACATAAAATACACCTTGACCCCTCTCTTCCATTATCGCTTATGGCAAATAAATTAGTAGAAACTATAGAGAGACAATCTGTCAGATTCGGTTCTCGCGAAGCTTATCGCTTTTGCTGGCGAAAGGATGGAGAATGGCTGTCCACTTCCTGGGAAGAGTTTAAGTCACAAATCCATATTGCAGCACGAGCACTTGCGGTTATGGGGTTGAGGGAAGAGGATCGCATCGCAATTTGTTCGCCCAACACTCCGCAGATTCTCATCTCTGAGTTTGGTGCTTTTCGCAATAGAGCATCTGCCATACCTATTTATAGTAGCAGTTCTCAGGATCAGTATGATTTTATTGCCGAAAATGGTGGTGCCAGAATTTTGTTTGTAGGTGATCGGCATCAGTATCCTTTAGCCTATAATTTTGCGAAGAAACATCCCGATATATTGCGCATTGTAGTGTTCAAGAATGATGAGCTTGCACTGTATGAGGATGATGACAAGACAATCTTTTGGGATGATTTCATGCGGATGGGAATGGAAGCAGATGAAAGTTATCGGACTCTGGTCAGAGAACGTGTAGAGAAAGGGAAGCCGGAAGATACCGCTACTTTAATCTATACCTCCGGAACTACCGGTGAACCCAAAGGCATAGTGATAACTCACGGCAATTATGATGCAGCTATGGAGGCTCACCTTAAACTTCTTACCTCTATATCGGATGATGATGTCTCAATGGCATTTTTACCCATGTCGCATATTTTGGAGAAGGCCTGGTGCTATTTTTGTTTGACTCGCGGCATAAGAATAGCTGTTAACTATGACCCTCGAAATATACAAGAAACAATTCATACAGTCCATCCTAATTTGATGTGCTGTGTCCCAAGATTTTGGGAGAAAGTTTACACCGGCGTCAAGGATAAGATATCACGAATGAGCACTCTGCAGCGTTTGGCGGTAAGACGAGCCTTACACATTGGGAAAAGACGGAATTTACACTACAAGCGCCTTGACCTCAGAGTCCCGGCTTTGCTTGAACGAGAATATAAGTTTTGGGATAAAAAGATATTTTCAAAGCTTAAGCATGCAATAGGTATACCACAACCTAATTTCTTTCCGACAGCCGGAGCACCGCTGAGCGACAGGATATGTGAATTCATGCATTCCGTAGGTATCAATGTTATTATCGGATATGGTCTTAGCGAGACAACTGCTACTGTGAGCTGTTTCCCCAAATATTTTTATAAAATAGGGACAGTGGGTGTGCCTCTACCCAATGTGGATGTAAAGATAGATTCGACCGGTGAAATTCTTGTAAAAGGAGCCACTGTGACACCCGGATATTATAAAAATCCTCAAGCAAATGCATCCTCATTTACAGAAGACGGATATTTCCGCACAGGTGATGCTGGATACATTGATTCCGATGGAGCCCTTGTGCTGACAGAAAGAGTAAAAGATCTCTTTAAGACATCCAATGGTAAATATATTGCGCCACAGGCACTTGAATCTCGTTTGGCTGAGAATAAATATATCGACGAAGCAGCCGTCATTGGTGACCGCCGTAAGTTTGTGACAGCACTTGTCGTACCCAATTTCCATAACCTACGCCTTTGGGCACGCAGACATGGATTGGAAAATCTTGACACTTCTGATTTATGCAACAATCCTAAGGTGTATAAATTACTTATGGATCAAATCAATGACGTGCAACGCGGAATGGCTGAATTTGAGAAAATCAAACGTATCACGGTGCTTCCCAATCATTTCTCAATAATGAATGGTGAAGTTACCAATACGATGAAGGTCAGACGTAATATCGTGGCCAAACGGTATGCAAACGAGATTGAAAAAATGTATGAAGACTAAGCTCTTTATTATAATAAGAAATAACAACAATGATAACTCAAGATCAACTTAAAGACGCTCAGGAAAGAAAAGATGCTTTAAATAAATACCTGGATATAGAAAGCAAAAAAATAGAGGTAGAGGAGGAAGAACTCCGCACACATGTAGCAGACTTCTGGGAAAATCGCGCAGCTGCGGAGGTGCAGATGAAGAAGATTAAAGATCTTCATTTCTGGATAGATAATTATACTGAGCTTGAGAAAATGGTTGAAGAATTGTCACTTGCCTTTGATTTCGTCAAGGAAGAACTTGTCACGGAAGAAGAGGTAGATGCTCTCTATGACAATGTAATAAAAAAACTCGAGGATATGGAGCTGCGTAATATGCTCCGTCGGGAAGAGGATAAACTTGGAGTAGTGCTTAAGATTAATTCCGGAGCCGGAGGCACTGAGAGCCAGGATTGGGCTCAGATGCTGATGCGTCTTTATCTGCGTTGGGCAGAACGACATCATTACAAGACCTCAATAGCTCAGCTTCTTGAAGGAGATGACGCCGGGATTAAATCCGTTACAATCAATATAGAAGGCGATTTTGCCTACGGATTCCTCAAGAGCGAAAACGGAGTGCATCGCCTTGTTCGCGTCTCTCCTTATAATGCTCAGGGAAAGCGAATGACATCCTTTGCATCAGTCTTTGTTACTCCCCTTGTGGATGATTCTATAGAAATACATGTGGACAATGCTTGTGTATCATGGGATACATTCCGAAGTGGAGGTGCCGGAGGCCAGAACGTCAATAAGGTGGAATCCGGAGTTCGCCTCAGATATCAATATAAAGACCCATACACAGGAGAAGAGGAAGAGATTTTGATAGAAAATACAGAAACAAGAGATCAGCCCAAGAATAAAGAGAATGCCATGAGACAATTACGCTCGATTCTTTATGATAAAGAGCTGCAACATCGCATGGCTGAACAGGCCAAGATAGAAGCCGGAAAGAAAAAGATAGAATGGGGCAGTCAGATTCGCAGTTATGTCTTTGACGATAGAAGAGTCAAAGACCATCGGACAAACTATCAAACATCTGATGTCAACAGAGTGATGGATGGTGAGATAGATGACTTTATTAAGGCCTATTTGATGGAATTTGCCGCCACTATGGAATCTTGAATTCTTGATTGTAACGGAGTTAAAAAAACTTAAAATAAGAGTAAACGTAAACTATTTTCAGTATATATTCGTTGTATATGTAACGAGTTTTTCATGGTATTAGATTTTAAGGTTAACGTAATTGGTTGTCGCGATGACAATCAATTTTTTTTTTGATAATTCTCTAACCTCCCAACTTTAAAACCCATAGCTTTTCGCAAGCTTTAACTTGCGAAAGTTGCGTAAAATAAAAACAAAGACTGCTCTCATACGAACAGTCTTTTGCGCGGGAGCGGTAAACGAGACTCGAACTCGCGACCCTCAGCTTGGGAAGCTGATGCTCTACCAACTGAGCTATTACCGCAATAATCAAATTAACAAACATCAAGACAAACGCTTGAAAAGAAAAAGTCGGGGTGGCGAGATTCGAACTCGCGACCCCCTGCTCCCAAAGCAGGTGCGCTAACCGGACTGCGCTACACCCCGTTTTTCGACTGCAAAGTTAATACATTTTTTTTGATGATGCAAATAATTTTGAATATATTTTTCAGCCTTAACTCAATCCTTCTGATTTATTATTAAGTAAGCTCTAAACTTTTTCCTCCTCGAAATGTCTTATTAAAAAACACACATATCTTATAATTTGCATAAATGAGCTTTATTTTTTAATTTTGCACTAAAGTAACTTGACGATGAAAAAACTAACTCTTATAGCTGTAATAGCAGCAATTATTATCCCATTATTTTCAGCTCAGGCAAAAAAGAAAAATGACAAGGGAGAAGCCAAACCCCGTGTCACTGAGAATGTATATAATTTCGGAACAATAAAAGAGTCAAAAGGACCGGTTTCTCACGATTTTACCATCACAAATGTGGGAGATGGACAGCTTATAATCTACGATGCTACAGCACAATGCGGATGCACTCGCCCGGAGTATCCCAAGAATCCTATTAGTGCCGGAAAAGCTTGTAAAATCAAAGTGACTTACAATCCCGCCGGGCGTCCCGGTGCCTTTGACAAGACTGTAACGGTGAAAACAAACGGCAATCCCCGAAAAACGACACTGCGAATCAAAGGAACTGTTATACCCGATTGATTACTGATGCTCTTACCATAAACGTAATTTTTTAATTTCAAAATTTTATGATTCCACATATTGGCAGATATGTTGTAACAATAATCATTGCAACCATTGCAGTTTTCGACACTGTCGCTGAGGTGAAATGGTTAAGCGAATCATACGATTTCGGAACATTCCTTGAAGCTAATGGTCCCAAGACCGGTAGCGTCAAGTTTGTAAATATTGGCCCTGATCATACTATCATAAATTCAGTACGTCCGAGTTGTGGCTGCACCGGAGAGACTCATACTGAAGATATTATCAATCCCGGTGATACCGCTGTGATTAATTTTACATATAATCCGGTGGGCAGACCGGGCAGATTTGAAAAGACAGTCAGAGTATATTACGGAGAAGAAAACGCACTTAAAACAATACCTATTCGTGGTACAGTAATAGGTACACCCGAGACTCTTAAATACGATTATCCCGTTGAAGCCGGTGGTCTTCGACTCAGTGAACCGAGAATCAAGGCAGGAGGAATCACCTACGGGAAATCCCGTAACCTTTTCCTCAAAGGATACAATCAAAGTAATGACACAATCAGTCCCGTATGGGAATGTGATAATCCGGCTCTCAGCATCGGAATATCAACCCCGCAAGTTCTGCCCGGAGACGTTGTTTCTTTCAGCCTATATTTTAACAGCAGAGAAATTAGAGAACCGGGTCCTGTGTCAATCCCTATAAAATTTAAAGCCAATAAAAATGAGGACGATGCTATAATCATAACATTCGTGGCCGACATTTTTGCCGACACATCCGGCATATCACCGCTCGAAGTAAAAAAAGGTCCGAGAATAAATGTGCTTCCAACCCTTCTCGATATTGGAATCATAAAAGGTGATAAAATTTTAGAACGAGAAATAACTGTCACCAATGAAGGTGAGTCTGAACTCAATATAAAAAGAATTTATTGCGATTCTGATGGCATACGGGCCTCAAAATATCCGACAAAAATAAAGGCCGGCAAAAAGAATAAAATCACTGTGAAAATAGATCCGACAAAACTTAAAAACGGACCTCAAGCGCTAATGCTCGACATATATTCCGATGACCCGGTTCATCCCGTCAAAGGTATCAGAATAGCTCTTGATAAAGAATAAAACAACCGACAAATCTAAATGGAACATCCTGAAAACGATAAAGAATACAAAGGGTTGCAAGTGAACAGCGGAGTGAAATCGCAACCCACCATAAACCCCTACCGCCGCATAAGAAAAGCTCGCCAACTGAGCGTAAACGATTATGTAGAAGGGATTCTAAAGGGGGATGTCAGCATTCTCGGGCGTGCAGTCACATTAATTGAAAGCACAGCCGATGTACATCAAGCTATAGCACAAGAAGTTATAGAAAAATGTCTCCCGTATAGCGGAAATTCACGACGCATCGGAATTACAGGCGTGCCCGGAGCCGGGAAATCCACCTCAATAGATGTCTTCGGCTTGCACGTGCTGCGTCAAGGTGGTAAACTGGCCGTTCTCGCAATTGACCCATCAAGCGAGCGAAGCAATGGCTCTATTCTTGGAGACAAGACAAGAATGGAAAAGTTATCGCAACAGAAAGATGCGTTTATTCGCCCTTCCCCTTCAGCCGGTTCATTGGGTGGTGTGGCAAGAAAAACACGTGAGACAATCGTACTTTGCGAAGCCGCCGGATATGATAATATATTTGTCGAGACTGTAGGAGTGGGACAAAGCGAAACAGCCGTACACTCCATGGTGGATTTCTTCCTGTTGATTCAGCTTGCCGGAACAGGCGACGAGTTGCAAGGTATCAAACGCGGTATTATGGAAATGGCCGATGGCATTGTCATCAATAAATGTGACGGTGACAATATAGAACGAGCCAACCTTGCAGCAGCCCAATTCCGCAACGCTTTGCACCTCTTCCCCCCTACTCCATCCAAATGGATGCCCGAAGTGATGTGTTACAGCGGTTACTTTGAGCTCGGAATCGACAAAGTATGGGATATGATTGACCGCTACTTTGACTATGTCAAATCTACCGGTTATTTTGATCAGAAAAGAAATGAACAGGCAAAATATTGGATGATTGAAACCATCGACGAACAACTCCGACATGCCTTCTATCATCAGCCTCAAGTCAAAGCCCTTCTCGAACAAAAGGAGATGCGCGTACTTAATAATGAACAAAGCTCATTTACAGCTGCAAAAGATGTGCTTGACTTCTATTTCGACACAATAAGAAATCAATAAGAACCCGAAGGCTGCCATCAGTGTTATTATTAAAAGTTCTTAATCTCACTAACTACCACAAATCAATGGATAGAATTAAAGTCAAGATTATCAATAAAAGCCATCATCCACTCCCGGACTATGGCACATTTGAAGCTGCCGGAATGGATGTTAGGGCATTTCTTCCCGATGGAGCAATAACGCTCAACCCCCTTGAACGTGCGCTTATTCCCACCGGTCTTTACATTCAACTCCCCTCCGGATATGAATGTCAGATTCGTCCGCGAAGCGGTTTGGCACTCCGCAACGGTCTCTCGATAGTCAATACACCCGGCACTGTCGATGCCGATTATCGCGGTGAGATTAAAATTATACTCATAAATCTCGGTCAAGAAGATTTTATAGTTAATGATGGTGAAAGAATTTGTCAGATGGTGATTGCTCCATATTCCCATGTTGCGTGGGTGCCTGTAAAAGAGCTTGACCGCACAGAAAGGGAAGACGGTGCTTTCGGGCATACCGGCACCAAATGACTTCGAATTTATAAACAATAACCTGTATCCATAATTGAAGAAACTTCTTTACATATCGGCATCTCTGATTCTTGCACTAATCTGCGGTGGCAGATTGGCGGCAGATGTACATCCTGACGACGGGAGAGTTCAAAAGGCACGATATTTTTATATGGAGGGAGTCAGACTCCAAGCTGAAGACAAAGCTCCGGAGGCTTACGAGATGTTCAAACGAGCATCCCGGATAGATCCCGAATATGTGGAAGCTCTGTCTGCATATGGTTCGGGACGCTTGTATATCAACAATGACTCTTTGCAGACTCCTGACGCTTTGCTACAGAGCATCTCTCTGCTGCGTCCTTATGTAGACAAATATCCTGCCGATTATCAAGAGTCATTATATTACGCATATCTGGCCTCCCAGCTGGATACCGCTTCGGAAGCTATCCGTGTGTTTTCCCGTCTGGCAAACCTCTATCCGGAAAAATCTGATATCCTTCTGCGATTAGCTGATGTTTATGCCCGCACCGACAGTATTAAAGAAGCCGTTGATGTCCTTGACCGATATGAGAAGATTGAAGGAAAATCATTCCCATTATCTTCAAAAAAAGTGACATTTCTAATAGCCGTCGGTGACACGGCCAATGCTATTGGTGAAGCTGACAGCTTTTTGAAATACAATCCATTGACGCCGGATGGATATATCATGAAAGGTGCAGTATTCGAGGCCGTGGGGCAGCCGGATTCCGCTTTCTATAATTATTCCCTTGCAGAAAAATTATTCCCGGAGAATGGTCGAACACTTGTCATCCTGTCCAATTATTATCGAAATCTTAACGACTCGGTCAATTATGACAAATACACCTATCAGGCCCTTCTCAGCGAAGATTTCGACCTCGAACAGAAAATAGCCATATTGCAGGAATATCTACGCACCTTGGTAAATGACAAATCAAATTTTACCCGCGGTGATCACCTCTTTGATGTTTTAAATCAGCAATACCCTTACGAGCCACAGATGCTCGACCTTGCTGCCCGCTATTCTTATGAAAAAGGTGATACAAAAAAAGCTGTTGAATATATCAGCCGCGCCATCGATCTGCAACCCGATATCGAGGACTATTACGGAGGGTTGATGTCCTATTGCATTGACCTTGATAATTATAAAGGTGCTATGGAGGCTTATCACCGTGCCGAAGAATATCTTCAACCCGGTGAGGGTGTAAAATTCATATATGCTACGGCAGCCACCCAAGCCGGTGAATATGACGAAGCTTCAAGGATTCTCAAAACTCTCCTTGACGAGATAATTCCCGATGCTCCGCTTTTTGATTCAATCCCTATCACAAATCAAGTCAAAGCCCTTGACTACACTAATCTGATGCGAGCTTCCGTAATATATGGTATGCTTGGCGACATGTATTATCAAGCCAAAGACAAAGATAAATCTTTTGGTGCATACGAAAATGCCATTCGGCTTATGCCAATGAATTATATGACGCTTAATAATTACGCATATTTCATAGCTCAAACCCCCGATGGTGACCTCAACAAAGCCGAGAAACTCTCCAAAGAGGCTGTCGACGCAAATCCCGATAATCCCACTTTCCTAGATACTTACGCTTATATTCTCTTTAAACAAGGTAAATTTCCTCAAGCTCTTGAATTCCAAATCAAAGGTGTAAAAATTTCCGAAGATAACGGCCAACCGGAAGCTGAGCTTTACAATCATCTCGGTGACATCCTTTCCATGCTCGGACGCGATGATGAAGCGATTATCAATTGGAAAAAAGCCTTCGAGATGGACAATAAGAACATTACCGTCAAAAAGAAAATTGATACCGGGAAATATATTCCCGACCCACACCCGGAGCAATAATCGTTATACTCCATTCCATAGAAATAAATACAACAACATGAAATACAATAACTTGCCTGCATAAAATGAAACTAAAACATATCTTCACCCTTCTGATTTGTTGCCTGACACTCACCCCTATAATGTCGGCACAGACTCCTTTGGGTAAAAATGAGGCAATTATTCTTGCCGATGCCGTATCAGAGAATTACACCTCTTGGCAAACTGTTGCTCTTGACGGCAAACTTAGCATGGATCGACTTCCCATCTCTCCATCTCTGAAAATTTTTATGAAAAAGGGTTCAATAATCACTATCTCAATAAGAGTGCCCTTTCTGGGAGAAGTGGGTCGTGCCCAAATAAAAGGACAGGAAATCCTTGCTGTCAACAAATTAAAAAAAGTATATGTGCAGGAAAAGCTCGGTGATTTCTTCACCGACCTCCCGGTGACGCTTGATGATATTCAAAATCTTCTCCTTGCAAGAGGATTCGTAGCAGGTTCCGGAGAGGTGTCACGTACCAACATAAACCAATGCGACACATATATCACCGAAGATGGTTGGATGATAATCCCCAAAGAGCCCATCGGGGGATCGGTTAATTATGGCTTTGAATATAACTCCGATTGCCGCTTGAATCTTGCATCGGCTGTTCCCGACGGCACTTCAATTGAAGCCAACGCCATATACACCTACTCCGGGAAAAAGACTCGAATGGATATAGAATTAACTCACAAAAGCAAGGATTATAACGCCACGTTGAGCCTGAATGCACCGGAATACGGAGCTTCTCCATTAGGCGATATTGATCTAAATAAGAATTATAAAAAAGTTTCCGTCAGAGAGTTTGTAAAATCACTATCTTTTTGACACATTATATTTTTAGCTTTAATTACATAATACTTTATTTTAATGGGCAAATATATGCGGAATGTATTATTCCACACCGGAATCCTTATTTTGGCAATATCTCTTTTGTCAATTCAGGATATTCATGCCGTGGAGAAAAATTCCGGCAATAAATCAGCTCAATCCAAATCAAAAACAATTAAAAAATCAACAACCCAAAAGAAGAAATCCTCTGACCGTAAAAAGACTGTTGTAATAACAGAATCTTCCGCTGAACTCAAAAAGAAACAGGAGTCCACCGGACGGGAAATTAAAGAGACTCGCGCAAAAATAGCCTCCAATGAAAAATCCGTATCACAAGGGCTTGCTGATTTATCTCGAATAGATGCCGATATCAAAGTAACTCAAAAACAAGTGACCGAGCTCTCCACTCAAGTAAACGGACTCGACAGCAAGATAAATAATCTACAAAAAAACATTACTGCTAATGAGCGTGAACTCAAAAGCATGAGAGCAAATTATCTCACGGCTGTTAAGAAAATGCGTCTGGCTCGTGGAAAAAATTCAAAACTCTCCTTCATCTTCTCATCTAAATCATTCTCGCAAGCTATGCGTCGTATCAGATATTTAAGAGAATTTGACGCTTGGACCGAACGCCAAACTCGCAAAATCAAAAAGAAAAACGACGAATTAAAATCGCAACATAACTCTCTCGCTGCTGCAAAAAAAGAGAAATCCGTTGCTCTTGAAAAACAAAAGAAAGCTCAAAATACGCTTCAAAATCAGTTTGCAAAACAAGACGCTCTCGTTGTGCAGCTAAAACTACAGGGCGACCAACTGCGTGAGCATCTCGCTAAAAAACAAGCTGAAGCCAACTCCTTGAAAAACAGCATAGCAGCAGCAATCGCTCAAGAACAACAACGCGAAGCCGAACGACGTAAAGCCGAGCAACAACGTCTTCAGGCAGAACAGCAACGTAAAGCCGAGCAAGATCAAGCTAACGATCAGAAACCTCAGACTAAACAATCTTCTCGAGATATAGCTCAAATAAACACCCTCGAACCGGTGAAAAAAACGGATAAAAAAGATAAAAAACATCAATCCGATAAAAACAAAAATTATCAGGCCACCCGACAAAGAAAAGCAGATAAAAACAAAAAATCTGAACAGAAGCTCAACAAAACTGAACAGAAGAGGGATGATGATAAGATAAAGTCCAAATCATCCGATTCCGGCAGATCATACGCAGAAGCTCGTAAAAGAGCACCTCGCTCCACATCTGCCTCCAATGACACCGGTTTGAAAGAGAAATCTACTACACCGGTCAAGCAACCATCTTCATCGTCAGGATTCGCCTCAATGAAAGGGGCTCTTCCACATCCCGTTTCCGGAGCTTTCCGCATTACTTCCCCATTCGGCCGTCATGAATTGCCGGAACTCCCCGGTGTCACCTATGACAATCCAGGTATAGATGCCGAAGTATCCGCAGGTGCCTCAGCCATTGCTGTGTATCCCGGCAAAGTCACCGGTATTTACCGCCTTCCCGGATACAATACCGTAGTAATCGTCTCTCACGGTGACTATTACACTGTATATGGCAATCTCGCATCTACTGCGGTAAAAAACGGTGAGAACGTCAAACAGGGACAATCTATCGGGAAAGTAGCCGATTCTGACGACAGCAATCGCCCATCCATTCATTTCGAAGTATGGAAAAATAGAGATAAACTTAATCCTTCCGACTGGATCAGGTAATTTATCATATGCTATTACTCGTTTTTTTATCCCTCATCTGAGATACTCTACCGAACTCTCATGAAAAATACGTCTTGGGAAATAAAAAGATACAACCATACATTCGCAGAGCAATGGAATGACTTCGTATCGAAGTCACGAAATGCCACATTCATGTTCCTTCGCGATTATATGGATTATCACGCTGACCGCTTCGAAGATTTCTCTTTACTCGCTTTCAATAAAGGTGAACTCCGAGCAGTCCTCCCCGCAAATCGTCAAGGCGACACTATATATTCTCATCAAGGTCTCACTTATGGCGGATGGATTTTCCCTCTCAGCCACATCGATGCTGCCGACATACTTAATCTTTTCTCTGCCTGGAGACATTTTTCTCTCTCTGTCGGATTGAACAAATGCATCTACAAACCGATACCTTACATCTACACTCAGCGTCCCGCTCAAGAAGACATATACGCACTCTTCCGCTTCGGTGCAACAATATCAACTTCCAACATAAGTGCTGCAATATATCTGCCTCAACCCGCCCCTCAGGCTAAATGGCAAAGACGTTACCTCAATATAGCATCCAGAACCCCGGGAGAAATCTCTCTTTCCATTGACCGAGAAGGCGATACTTTCCACAAACTGTTATGCAATTGCTTGCGCGACAGACATAACACTTCCCCTGTACATTCTCTGGATGAATTTAAGCTCCTGCTCAAAAGATTTCCCGACAACATTCTCCCATACCTATTATCGGTCGACAATATACCACAAACCGGAATATGCATTTTCCTCTCTGATACCACGGCCCACTGCCAATATATCGCCACTACGGAATTCGCACGAGACAACAAACTGCTCTCTTTGCTCGTCAACAAACTAATCGAACTCCCTCAAATAAAAAAAAGAAGATATTTCGATTTTGGCACATCAAACCTCAATAACGGACTCTCACTCAATAACGGACTCTACCACAATAAATTCTCATTCGGTGCAGGTGGTGTTGCTTATCAGACATTTACTATTGACTTTAATAATCCACCTCTCAACCTCTGACAACAAATGTCCGGAAAGAAATCAATCAACAGCTCTATAGTCAAAGTACTCAGCGTATTCACTTCCGTGCAGGTTCTTAATATGGTATGCTCCATCATTAAGATGAAGTTTGTCTCTCTTTGGCTCGAAGCTGCAGGTATCGGCCTTTTCGGTATATTTCAAGTAGTGACTGACACCATCTCTACTATCACCGATTTCGGACTGCGGCAAAGCGCCACTCGAGAAGTGGCCTTGAATAGAAACAAACCATCCAAACTCGGACGTCTTTTTGCCACTATCCGCTCATGGAATTTACTTATCGGCATCATAGGATTTCTACTCCTCACTATCTTTTCCCCCCTTTTGTCATCACTCTTCTTCAAAACATACTCCTTCTGGTGGAACTTCTCCCTGCTTGGATTCTGCATCATGCTCAACGCCCTGTCAGCCGGAGAAAATTCTATCCTGCAAGGTCTGTCACACTTCAAACAACTTGCACGCGCCGGATTACTCGCCTCTGTCACCGGACTTGCCATCTCCATCCCAATGTTCCGATTCCTCGGAATCAACTCCGTTATACTCACAATATTCGTTTACGCTGCTTGCACATTCTTTTTTGTATTCATAAATCGCCCTAAAGAAATTACCGATCAACGGCCTGCATTCCATCTCCTTCGTGAAGGAAAAGGATTCGCAAAACTCGGTGGCTACATGGCTTTTGCTGCTTTCCTCTCATCCCTCTCAGTGACAGCCTTCGTCACATGGCTTAACAGATTCGCCTCCGTAGAGGAAGTAGGTTATTTCCAAGCCGGCAATACTCTCGTGATTCGCTACGTCGGATTTATAATCACTGCTATAGGACTTGAATTTTACCCTCGAATCTCAGCCTCCGCAAAGCACAATCATCGACAAAGTATCTTTGCAACACACGAAATTGCTCTTACAATCAACATTCTGACACCTCTTGTTATAATATTTCTGGCAGCCCGTCATCTCCTCGTCGACATCCTTTACACACCACAATTCGACGTAATTATACCTTTTATAACTCTCGGAATAATTCACACCATATTCCGAACTCCCTCAATAATCATATCTTATACCATAATCTCACAAGGGAATGGACTGATTTATTTCTTTATTGAAGCTACCGACTCTATCATTGGCCTCTCACTCTGCATAGCATCTTACTATTATTTCGGATTACTCGGCATCGGAATTGCATACATTCTTTGGTATGCAATATATCTGATTATGGTATGGAGTGTGGCACAACTGAAATTTAAACTCAAAATTGGCACCGGGGCAAAACAGGCACTTGCAATCTCTTTCCCCTTGACAATATCCGCTGTATGTGCCGTAACATATCTCCCCACCGCAATTCATCTTCCACTAATGGCGGCCGCCTGCATCCCATACATTATCATCATATCAAACACCTTCCGTAGAAAGAAAAATTAGGAGATTGTTATTTGGAATCATTCCAAATTTTTAAAATTTCGGGTCTTATATGATGTATTATAGCAGAAAACATATTAATTTTGTAATCTAATTAAGAAATAACAAAACTCTAATCTAAATAACTATTTATCACTATGGCTTACGTAATTGGCGACAACTGCATCGCATGCGGTACTTGCGAACCCGTTTGCCCGGTAGGTGCTATCACCCCCGGCGACATCTATCACATTGACCCTGACACTTGCATCAGCTGCGGCTCTTGTGCTCAGGTTTGCCCTAACGATGCTATCACTGAGGGCTAATTTCTCTCTCTCAATTTACTTGTTAATTATCTCTCGGATGGAGTCCTCGGACTCCATCTCATTTTTAACAATCATACACAATATTTCCCCACATCATTTCGTTACAATAAAGCAGACCTTACGAGCTGATTTCTCATTATAGTTTCATGCATTTCACAACCGGTCTGTTCTCTATTGATTATGAAGAATATTGTACAAGGAAGTTTGATTACCACATTCAGATGTAATGCCAAATGCAACATGTGCAACATCTGGAAATGTCCCACACATCCTTCCGAAGAAATAGCTCCCGAATATTACGAAAAATTACCTCCGGGACTTAGAATCAATATCACCGGCGGTGAAGCTACTCTAAGAAAAGATATCGACAAAATTTTTGAAATCCTTTATCCTAAAGCTTCACTTCTCGAACTAAGCACCAACGGCTATAATACCGAAAAAATTGTTGAACTCGCAAATAAATACCCCAACATTCTCATTCGAGTAAGCGTCGAAGGACTTCCTGCCATCAACGATTCCAAACGTGGCATCGTTAACGGTTTTGACCATGCTCTTCGCACAATGCTCGAACTTAAAAAGACAAAATGCAAAAACATAGGATTCTCTGTAGTCATCTCTCCCGACAACTATAAAGACCTTCTGCATCTATATGAACTTTGTGTAGCTCTCGATGTCGAACTTGGAAATTCAGCCGTTCATAATTCCTGGTACTTCCATAAAGACGATAACCAAATCGTCTCTGAAGATGCACTCAGACAACACGAACTCTTTGTCAAGGCACTTCTGACTTCCAAACGTCGTCACCTCAAAGACCGACTCAAAGATTACGGACGCGCTTTCTTCAACCGCTCAATCCACCGCCGCCTCCGAGGTGACGATGCCGGTTACCGTCCGGCTTGCGGTGCCCTGACAGACTTCTTCTTCATCGACCCTGACGGAAATGTCTCCCCATGCAACGGCTCTGCTCAAGAATGGATTATAGGAAATATTAAAGAACAATCCTTCGAAGAAATTATGGCCTCCGACAAGGCCAAGGAAGCTCTTGAAAAGGTAAAAAACTGTAACCGTAATTGCGCTTTTATCGTCACCGAACGACACGACATGGTGCGTCGCCCTTGGATTCCAATTAAATGGATTCTCAAAAATAAACGTCGCATTAAAAAAGGGTTACCACTCTGCTGGGACTGACACTTTTACCCTCTGCCGGCATGACTTATTCCAAAGAATTCATACCACACTGCGCCGTTATCGGTCTGAGAGGATTCCCGGACATTCAAGGTGGTGTGGAGAAACACTGCGAAGCCCTATATCCGCGAATTAAAGGATTTCGCTTTACTGTTTTCCGTCGTAAACCATACCTACCACCCAAAGCTCCAAAAAATTGGAACGGAATAAATTTTATCGATCTTCCATCCACAAGAATCAAAGGATTTGAGGCACTTTTCCATACTTTTATTGCTGCAATCAAAGCCATTGCCATCCATCCCGACATTATCCTTATACACAACATTGGTCCGGGCATCTTCGCTCCACTCATAAAGGCGGCCGGAATCCCGGTAATTACAACATACCACAGTGCCAACTACGAACACAAAAAATGGGGACTCTTCGGAAGAACAATTCTTAGATTCGGAGAAAAAATGTCGCTGAATTTTTCCGACCACATAATCTTTGTCAACCAAGCAAAATATAACGCACTTTCTCCCCAAATCAAGAAAAAATCATCACTGATTGTTAATGGTGTTGAGACTCCAATTCCATCTGCAAAAACTGACTTTTTAGACAAACTCGGCATTAAACCGGGGCATTTCCTCCTGGCAGTGGGAAGATTGACTCCCGAAAAAGGGTTTGAACACCTAATCAACGCAGTCAACAACAACGATTTAGTAGAACACCTTGTAATCGCCGGAGGCTCTGACCATGACTCCACTTATCTTACATACCTGAGAAAACTTGACACTAAAAGGAAAATCATCTTCACCGGAAACCTTCAAGGCGAACCCCTTCGACAACTCTATTCACACGCGTACGCATTCGTACTCAGCAGTGTCACCGAAGGATTTCCCCTCGTCTTGCTTGAAGCCATGAGCTATCGTTTACCAGTGATTGTTAGTCAAATACCTGCAACGGATCCTTTAAAATTCATCCCCAAAAGCCGTTTCTTCAAACCCGCAAATCCTGAATCGCTTTCCGAAGCCATCTCAAGATTATTTAAAGACATCACACCGGGACAGAGAATCGACTACCCACTTGAACAATACGATTGGAAGAACATTGCACTCAAAACTGCCACACTCCTGAATCGCTATTGTTCAAAATATCACATAGAGAAATAATCACAATTCTAATCATACTATCATATTTTCATTTATTTTACTGACACTTGCAATACTTTGATAGTTGAAATTTTATATATGAACGCGAGTACAGGACAATGAATTTGACTGTGAGCATATAAACTATGAACATATAAAAGGTGGGTGCGCCATCAATTATGAAGTGACCCCCAAAAGTTGGACGTATTAAACATTATCCAGTTATATAAAGAGT
>JAMPEM010000010.1 GCA_023665145.1 Bacteroides sp. | reverse complement strand
CGTCATCGTAGAAGAAGTAGACAAGGCCGGTTGTCATGCCCACAAACACCCATATGTAGCCTTTCTTAATTTTCTTTCCGGACGATGTCGCCACCTGAAGGCGTACTTTCTGATAAGTCTCGTCACCGCAGATGTAATTGTCCCCGGCGATGGCGTTGCGGAGTGCCTTGTGCAGGTTTTCAAGTATGACTTTTGTCTTGCTGACGAGTTTCTGAGCCGTTCCTTTGTCAAGGTCGAAGCCGTGCGACCGGAAGTAGCCTACGGCGTTTTCAAGGGGCATGCCATGCAGATAGCGCAGCTCGGCGAGCCCGGCTATGAACGAGGATGTGTACTGCGAGTTGAGCAAAGGCGCAGCCGGTGCATTGCCTTTGAAGATTTTCTCTTCCTGCACATATTTCTTTACCTTGTATATCTTTTTGATGAAGCGTGTTGGTCTCATTTCATAACGCACCACATCGACACTGCCGATATATTTTGCCAGTTCCGGGTCAAAGTCGGGGCTGTCTGGCTCCACCTCTATAATCTCCACCTCGCATTCAGGGTGGGTCTTTCTCCTGGCTCCGTTGTTGGTGCGCTTCTTCTGAGGTTTCTTTTCTGGCTGTTCCGAAGCTGATGGCTTGGAAGTCGGCCTGGGCTGCTTCTCGGAAGTGGAGCCCTGAAGACGCTGCACGGCCTGACGCGCCGCCCTTTCTTTTTCAAGCTCCGCACCTTTGCCCTTGAGCGTATCTTCCAAAGAGGCAATCTGCTTGCGCAGTTCCTCTACCGTCGCCGTCAGCTTCTCATTTGCCAAAGTAAGCGAGCTGACAGAGGCCAACGCCTCGTCGAGCTTCCCTTGCAGGTACTCGATTTGGTGTTGTAAAAGCTCTATCAACTCGTTCTTATTCATGGTGTAAAGTTACGGAAAATATTTGACTCCTGCAACTTTTTACACCATTTATTTTACTGATTGTTAAAATATTAATTGCTATTTTATGGCCATTCTGAAGCGTTTCTCGACCATTACTTTCACAGGTGTGAGGCCCCTCATCAGCATATAGAAATCGTCCCATTGGAGCCTACGCACGCCGTCATCGCCCTTTTTCAGCACCTCCCGGAACCGGCCTTGCGACAGTCGTTTCGTGTACATCAAAAATCCGTCGCCATCCCATTTCAGAGCCTTCATAGTCTTGCGGTCTTTGGAGAAAAATACATAGACGTCGCCCGAGGCAGGCGAATGCCCCTTCCATGACCACACCATCTGAGTCAGGCCGCGTATGCCGTAGCGCATCGACACCGGAGACTGGCATACCCACAGCCTCAGTCCTTGATCAAGACTACACATGGCCCGCCTCCTTTCCTATCTTCTTTATGAACCTGGCTATGACTCCAACATCCGTATCGGCGGGAAAGCGCACCACGACATGACCGTCAACACTAACCGTTATGACATTGGTATCACCGGTTGGCAGAAATCCCGCCTCCCCGAAGATAACATCCTCGAATGGGACAGTCTCACATTGGGAGCGTCCGGGTCTGCGATATCCCGGCAATGTATTCGCCCTGAGATTGCGGAGATACATGAATCGGTTCATCCGACTGTACTCCACTCCATGTTCTCTACAATATGCGGTGAACGACCCCGGTTGTCTGCCCTCGGCACATAAAGCCCGGAAATCCTCGTAAATCCGTGCGTACAGCTGGACTTGCCCTTTCCTTTTCCCTCCTTGGAACATCCTGTATCCCGGCAGACCCCGAACACCTTTGAACTCGTCACCCAATATGCTCTTCATCAGGCTTTGCTCAACACCGTTCATGGTGCAGTATTCACTGAATGAGCTGGATTGTCGACCTTCAGAACAATCCTTTTTAAACAAGGAATATACTTCTCTGTATTTTTCAACCGTATCCATTTCTTTGCTTTTTGAGAGCAAAGTTACAACAAGCCTCATCGCGCATCAAGATGCTATCGCGGACGGTTGTACGTTGACTTTACACTTTTCCAAACGTTGTATCAATGCAAATCCAACAAAGAGAGGGCAATTGGCAGAACCTTTTATTCTGAACTATGCTCAATATCAAGGCTAACATCTATAAAGAATATAGAGACACTTCCTTTTCGTGGAGATGTCTCTATGTTTCTTTCCGTTGAACAGGGTGCATTCAGCCGGAGGGAAAGTTACAATGTCAGAATCTTTTAAGGACTGTCTCGACAAGTTTTCTTACGTGCGGTTTATAGTCCGTATCTGCTTTTGTGGCTATACGTTGAGCTATAATGCAGCATACAGTCATGGCCTTATGTCCAAGCATCTTTGCCATCCCTTGGAGACATGCTGATTCCATTTCGAAGTTGGTTATCGGGCGTCCGTTGAATCTGAAACTTTCTATTTTCTCGTTAAGATTCGGGTCTGCCAGATTGAGTCTTACTTTTCTTCCTTGCGGAGCATAGAACCCAACGGCAGCTATGGTATATCCTCTTACCATATCGTCTTTTCCGATGCGAGCTACAAGTTCTTCATCTGCATTGACTGTATATGGAGCTGCCCATAGTTTATTCCATTGGGTATGTTTCACGAATTCTGCTTCGAAATCGAGGTCGCAGACTTTGTTCCGGTCAGCATAGAAATTGAGGATTCCATCAAATCCGGTACCTTTTTCTGCGATTACGAAGTCTCCGATATTGAGTTCGGGTTGAAGGGCACCGGATGTACCGATTCTCACCATATTAAGGGTGCGATGTTCGGGCTTTATTTCACGGGTTTTAAAGTCGACATTGGCAAGTGCATCAAGTTCCGTAATAACGATTTCAATATTGTCCGGACCGATTCCATGCGAGATACACATAAGTGGTTTCCCTTTATAGGTACCACCTATTGCATGAAATTCTCTCGATGAGACGTCATAATCTATTGTATCGAAATATGATGCTACCATATCGACTCTTCCCGGGTCACCTACCAGGATTATATTGTCACGCAGTTGTTCCGGTTTCAAGTGGATATGGAATACAGAACCATCATCGTTGATAATCAGCTCAGAAGCCGGTATTATTCTTTTGTCTGCCATGGTATAGAACAGTTAAAAATTTACATTATAACGTTTTTAGGGGTCTAAAAGTTTTATTATTGAACGACCTCTAAAACGGACACCTAAAGTTTATACGTGAGCATGACTCTTATGGTCCACGATTCAGACTTTACGTTTGGGAAGTCTCGATAACGGGAGTAGCGATAATAATTGTTAAATATACCGGACAGAAAGAGGTGTTTGTTGACCCTCATATCAGCTCTTACCTCCGTGATATGGAAAGAGCTTTGGGAATGGTCGCCCTGCACATTAATGGTACGATAATTTACTCTCTGAAGATCGGTGTTTCGGTCATACCCTTTCCAAGTAAACAGGCGATAGAATTCATGATTGATTGACAGGGAGAATATATTTTTGTGAAAGACGAAATTCAGTCCGCCTTTGATGGAAAATCCGCTTGCCCAGTTGTATGTACGTTCATCCACCCGGTAATGGTCGGATAGGACAGAACCGAGGATTACTGCATTTGCATGTAGATATGCATCAGCAACCCATTCCCCTCTCTTTACGTCACGGAACATCAGTCCGGCGCCGAAACTTGCCGGTATACCGAGTTTATATGGCACTCTGTCGGAGCCTTTGATGGTGTCGGAGTCATAGTAATCAAAATGTTGATACAATCCTAAGGATAGATGTGTGGCACGGCTTTCCAGAAATTCACGAGCCAGGAGACGTCCTTTTATATTGAACTGACTGAGTACGGGCTGTGATTTAATTCCCTGCAACTCGGCTCGTAATGTAAAGTAATCGAATGGTTTTACACTATGGAGTTCGAATCTGTCACCATATTCTACATCAATCTGAGCGGAAGCACCTGCTGCCATGTGGGGCAGATTTCCTTCACATACGATAGCTTTAAATCCAAGTGAGCCTTGTATTGCTACGTTTGGTGTTCCAAAGACTCTGCCGGTAGTCGGTCTGACTTTCCAGGCATCGCATGTTATTATTCTATTGAATCCTCTCATAGGAGAGATAATAAAGGCAGCCAATTCGCGTTCGAATCTTTCTGCACCGGTGCTTCTGTCATCAAGGATAGCATCAGAGGCTCGGTAGAGTACTTCCCCAATAGCAGCTCCTCCGATTGGGGTTGCTATTATGTCGTTGGTGGATGGATATTCATTCTCCATAAACATTTCCCACATGGCACTTCCTCCGATCGCAAACAGTTCTGATTGCCAATAATTGAACCCGTTGGAGCGGCCGGCATTGTAAAAGATTGAACCGTTATATGGATGAGCGAAGGTGTTGGTGATCTGGCTGTCGTTATCCCATTTGAATCCGTGTCGGAAATTTTCTTTTATACTATGTAATGATATGTGGGCAAAGTCAGCACGTTTAATGTATCGATTGAAAGCCCAAAGAGCAATATTGAATCCACCTACTTCAGCCGTAGCTCTCCAGAAATGTTTTTGTTCAGCTCTGACGGAGTCTACAGAATCGGGAGGAACCTGTGGAGTAACGCTGAACTTGATGGGCATCTGCGCTACTGCCGGCTGTGATATAAAGATTATGCCGGTTATGATAACTATAGCATATATCAATGTGCGTTTCATAGTGGATCGTGACAACATACGGTTGTCTATCTATATAACGCATCAATTATGCTTTTGGCTCATTTATCCTTTTTCAGGGAATTGCTTTTAGAAGTTGTTTAATAATAAAACTTAAAATGATTCGTTCACAAAACTGCTAAATAGCGTTTATTCAACCGGTTAACAATTTTATTCACTTAAAGGATTTTTAATTGTCAACCTCTTGATGTGTATTTTTATAATATTTTTCCAAGTCGGAGGTGATGTCTAATTTGAGTGTTTGGGCGTATCGATGCGCAATATAGTTAAATTCGTCGCCGCGGAATCCACTGCGTCCTATGGCATGAAGCACCTCGATAGTTTTAATTTCACGTCCCGAGATAAGTCTGTTGATATCCACAAGGGCAAGTGCATCTCTCCCCTCACTTGTCTGTGTAAGGATAAAATTTCCCAGATTGCTGTCCTTGAGAAGCAACCCGGAGGCCGCCATTCTGGTCATGGTGTCTGCATAAAGATTCAGAAGTTCAAATTTTCTTATATTGTCAGCCTTATCGATTGCTTCTCTTAGTGTCGGTCCAGGCAGATAACTGCAGATGTAGTAGCTGTGGGAATATATTCCAAATCGTTTGACTACCGACCATGACAATGGTTTCGGAGTAAGAAATCCCGAATTGAGCAAAATGTGAGCATTGAGGAAAGAGCGTTCTGCTTTGGATTTTCTAATCCAGGTATAAATCAAATGATTGGTCCAAGTAGCTTTTCTAAATTTCTTCAATACAACATACAAGCCATCCCATTCCCCTGCGGCCACATAATTTCTGCCTTGGCGAATCACTCTTTTTTGCCGGAAATCAGATATATCAAACTTCTTCATAAAACGGGGAAAAGCATCCTCTGTTAGATACAGAGGATGCCCTATCAATATTTCATTGTATTTTATTCTGCAACGGAATCAGGCTACTCCGAGGTCTTTGAGAATTGCATCGATGTGCTTTTCAGCAATCTGAACTGTTTCCTCATATTTATCTTTGGAGGGCATATCTTCGCGTACTTCTATATAGAATTTAATTTTAGGCTCTGTACCGGAGGGACGTATAGAAATTTTATCACCGGCTGCCGTAAAGAATTGAAGCACATTGGATGTGGTGGGGAAGTTCATTTTCTCCACATTACCTGTTCTGAGGTCTTTGCAATTAAGATCGCTATAATCTTTAACCACTACTACATCTGAGCCGGCAAGTTGCTTGGGCGGATTTTCGCGGAATCCCTTCATCATTGCCACAATTTCATCGGCACCGGACTTGCCGGGGCGGACGATACTTATACCTCGTTCACGGGAGAATCCGTATTTGTCGTATATGTCAATGAGGAGCTCGTAAAGATTCATATTCTTGTCAGCAGCCCATGCAGCCATTTCCGCCATTAATGAGTTGGCTGAGATAGAATCTTTGTCTCGGCAGAAAGTCTCGGCAAGGAATCCGTAGCTTTCTTCACCGCCACCGATGTAACGGCCTTTCCCTTCCATATTGCGGATAACATCGGCAATCCATTTGAAACCGGTGTAGCAATCGAAGCATTTTACATTGTTGGCATCGGCAATACGCTTTATGGTCTCCGTTGTAACAATTGTCTTGACGCAATATTCATCACCTTTGATTTTCCCAAGCTCGGCATTACGGGTAATCAGATAATTTAGCAACAGCATGCATAATTGATTACCATTTACGAGCTGATATTCTCCTTTCTTATCGCGAACAACAAGTGCTATACGGTCAGCATCCGGGTCGGCAGCAAGAACTATATCTGCATCTACTGCTTTGGCCTTTGCTATTGCCATATCAAGTGCCTCATGGTTTTCCGGATTAGGTGATTTGACAGTTGGGAAATCACCGTTCTGTATATCCTGAGCCGGCACGTGTATTACATTGTTGAATCCCCATAGTTCGAGAGATCTATACATCAATCTTGAGCCTACACCATGAAGCGGAGTGTAGACAATTTTGAGCATGGAATGGCGTTTATCGGCATCAGGGGAAAGGCTCAATGAATGAACATCATTAAGGAATTCTTCGTCGATTTTGGGGCCGATTACCTCAATAAGTTTCTTGTTTGGAGTAAACTTTATTTGGGCAACATCAGTGATTGCATTGACATATTCTATCGTCTTGACATCGTGAGGCGCAATCATTTGCGCACCATCACTCCAATAAGCCTTGTAACCATTGTATTCTCTGGGATTATGGCTGGCTGTAATCATCACACCGCTCTGACATCCCAATTTGCGTATGGCGTATGAGACTTCAGGTGTAGGACAACCGGCATCGAAAAGATAAACTTTAATACCATTTGCGGAGAAGATATCAGCCGTCAGTTGCGCAAATTTGGGAGAATTATGACGTACATCATAACCCACCACTACACTGATTTGCGGAAGACCTTTGAAGACGTCGTTAAGATAGTTGGCAAGACCTTGTGTGGCAGCCCCGACAGTATATATATTCATTCTGTTGGAACCCGGACCCATGATGCCACGAAGTCCGCCTGTACCAAATTCAAGGTCTTTATAAAATGATTCAATTAGATTTGTCTTATCTTCAGCATCAAGCATCGCTTTTACTTGTGCACGAGTTTCTTCGTCGTATTCAGGACCGAGCCATTTTTCTGCTTTCTCGGTCACCATCTTGATTAATTGGTCGTTACTCATTTGAGATTTGTTATATGATTAGTTTTTTTGTAATGTTAAAACAATTATTGCTTCAAAAAGTTTATCTGCGAGATTAAGAGCTTGCATATATGCGCTTTTTTTCGTAATTTTGCATTTCAACCGGGAAGGGTCGATATTTAAATTTTGATTCCATGCTGAAATCCATGACTGGTTTCGGACGGGGAAATGCTGCGTCTGAAACAAAAAATATCACTGTAGAGATAAAATCACTTAATTCAAAACAGCTGGATCTGATGATGCGAGTTCCATCTTTCTTTCGCGAAGCTGAGCTTGAAATCCGTCAGAACCTTGCAGAATGGCTTCGTCGCGGGAAAGTGGATTTGATTGTGACTGTTGAGAATATTGTCCCTGAGGCATCACAATCCATCAATACAGAAGTGCTGAAATCATACAAAGAACAGATTTGCCGACTGGGATGCGAATTGGATCTCCCCAATCCTACCGATTGGTATGCCACTCTACTGCGTCTTCCGGATGCGCTGACAGCTTCACACACAGTAGCCGGAACGCTTGAAATCAAAGCCCTTCATGAGGCAACAAACATTGCCATCAATGCACTCAATGAATTTCGTACCCAAGAAGGTAAAAAACTCGAATCATTCTTTGCAGAAAAGATTCGCAACATAGCATCTCATCTTGAACAAACTGAAAAATACGAGGCTGAACGTGTCCCAAAAATCAGAAAAAGACTTGAGGAACAACTTGAAAAGCTATCCGGAATAGAATATGACTGCGGCCGCCTCGAGCAAGAGCTGATTTTCTATATTGAGAAACTCGACGTCAATGAAGAGAAACAACGTCTTCGTTCACACCTAAACTATTTCATCGAGACTATGCAAAATGGGGACAACAACGGCTGCGGGAAAAAATTAGGATTCATCGCTCAGGAGATGGGACGAGAAATCAATACCCTCGGCTCTAAAAGCAATAATGCGGAAATGCAACGTTTTGTAGTCATGATGAAGGATGAACTTGAGCAAATAAAAGAGCAGGTACTCAATGTATTATAATTGACATATCACGCTCACATATCAAAATATGAAAAAAGGTAAAATCATCATTCTTTCAGCTCCTTCAGGCACAGGAAAATCCACAATAATAAAGGAGCTGATGAAAAATTCCGACCTTAATCTCGGCTTCTCAATATCAGCTACAAGCCGACTGCCCAGAGAAAGGGAAAAAAACGGACGGGAATACTATTTCATCACCGAAGATGAATTCAAAAGAAAGGTGGCCCTCGATGAATTTGTGGAATGGGAAGAAGTCTATGCAGGGACTTGCTATGGAACATTGATTTCCGAAGTGGAACGTGTCACCGGTTCCGGAAAAAACCTTATCATGGATATTGACGTAAAAGGAGGAATGAACGTCAAAAAAAGATACGGACATAATGCTCTCTCTATATTTATTCTCCCACCGGATATCGAAACACTCGGCATCAGACTTCGCGCTCGAGCCACTGACCCGGAAGAAAAAATCCGACAACGACTTGCCAAAGCGGAATATGAAATCTCATTTGCAGATAATTACGACTGCAAAGTGGTAAATGACTCTCTACCGACAGCGGTAAACGATGTAAAATCTCTAATCAAAGATTTTGTCAATTCCAAATAATGACCATCCTTCATCACGCTAATCAACCTTCCAATCATGAAAAGGATAGCTATCTATGGCGGAACTTTTGATCCTATCCACAACGGCCACCTTATGCTCGCAAATTATGTGGCGCAGTCAGGTCTAGTGGACGAAGTCCGATTGATGGTCTCGCCTCTTAATCCTTTCAAAACGGGAGTTCAAATAAGTACCGACAGAATCCGATTAGAAATGGCTCGCACAGCCTGCAGAAATCTTGACAATGTCTCTGTTTCGGATTTTGAAATGACTCTTCCTCAACCAAATTATACAGCACATACACTTGAAGCTCTCTCTGAGCACTATCCGGAGGATGAATTTTCTCTCCTTATAGGTGCTGACAACCTGCTCGTTTTCGACAAATGGTGTGAACCTGAAAAAATCCTCCAAAATCACAGACTGATTGTCTACCCCCGTCCCGGTTACAACACTGATGCTGACATCCCTACCTCCATACTTGAAAATTCCCGACACGGAATAATTCTGCTCAACGATGCCCCCGTGGCCGAAATATCATCCTCTTTCATACGTTCAAGGCTCGCCCTCGGCAAAGATATGCGAGGATTTATCCCTGAATGTGTACAACACATTATCAATTCTGATACCGGCCAAATATTCTATTCCCCTTTCTCCAACGGAATAAAGCACTCCCCCATTGAAATTATTCAAACAGATTCCCAATGACTGAAAATATCAGCAATAGAGCCAACCTGCTCAATATAGTAGCTGTCGCCACTCAATACTGCACCACTGTGCAAAACACCGACCAAATTGAGAAAGAGGAATTTATAACATCACTTCTTGACCTATTGCCACACCTTTATTGGCTTTTTTCCATAACACCGGCAACTGCTACCGATGAAACCTACTTCCTTGCTGATTATGTGGACGAATACAGTTACAATCAAGTACGAAACAATATCGCCGCCCTATTAAGTGAGGATGACACTTATCTCGAAACAATAGAGGAAGATATGAAATATTCCGACTCTCCGATAGGAGCCTCAATCTCTGAAGGTTTAGCTGATATTTTTCAAGATTTATTCAATTTTGTGGCCGAAGTGAAGGAGAGTGAAGCATTGCAGCTCGAAGCTGCTTTTGATGCCTGCAAAGAGAATTTTCAACTCTATTGGAGCGCAACTTTATGTTCTGTGCTAAGACCTCTTAACCATCTTCGATACAATAAATAATTATCTTCGATTGTTATATCTGAAGATGCATACAATAAATTAATAATCCATGATCGACAAACTCATCACACGCCTAAGTGAAGGCACTTGCAATTTTACTGCAGTTAAAGTAATGATTCGTGAACTCGAAGAGGCCGGATTTATCCGCCTTGAGCAATCCCAACCATGGGACTTGAAACCTCGCGGCAGATATTATGTAGTAAAAAATGACTCAGCGATTTTCGCATTCGTTATAGGGAAAGGGAAACCTTCCGAAGAGGGATTCCACATCATCGCATCTCATAGCGACTCCCCGGGTTTCAAAATCAAACCGAACGCTGAAATTTATGGTGACGGTGGTGTAGTAAGCCTTAATGTGGAGAAATATGGCGGTGGAATTCTTTATACCTGGTTTGACCGACCACTTTCCATTGCCGGACGTGTGATGCTTCGTACTGACGACCCTCTGAATCCACAATCACGTATAGTGGATCTCAGAAAACCGGTGGCCACAATCCCTCACCTCTCCATTCATCTCAACCGCAGCGTTAATGAAGGGAATCCACTTTCTGTGCAAAAAGATATGAAACCGGTATTGGGATATTGGACTCGGGAGGAATTTGACCGATTGGCCGCTAAAGGGGGTATTGTAAAAAATATGCTCGCTGAGGAAATTTGTGTAGAACCTGAAGATATATTGGATTATGAACTGAACCTCTACCCCATCGAGACACCTATGCTCACCGGCCTGAAGAAACAATACCTGCAATCAGGCCGTATAGACGACCTCGAAATGGCATTTGGCTCTCTGCAAGCTCTTCTTGATTCCTTGCAGCACGGAAACAATATGAAATCTGATCTTTTCGATGATGAGCCATTCAGTCCCGCTGCGACAAGAGTAATGGCAGTATTTGACAATGAAGAGACAGGAAGCGGCACAAAACAAGGCGCACACTCCCCGGTGCTTAGCAATATATTAAACCGTATATGCCAAAACATAGAGGGAGATAACGAAGAAGCCTACTACATGGCTCTTGCTCAATCATTCATGATTTCAGCCGATGACGCTCACGCATGGCATCCCAACTACAACGAAAAATATGATCCAACGAACCATCCTGTCATAGGCGGAGGCCCGGCTATCAAAATTAACGCCAACTGCAAATATATGACAGATGGTGATGCCGCTGCAGTTTTCGCACAAATATGCAAAATGGCCGGTGTCAAATTCCAATATTTTGTCAATCACAGCGATGTAGCCGGGGGGTCGACGCTAGGAAATATACTTACCGGACAAATGGATATTCGCGGTGTAGATATGGGTAATCCCGTATGGGCCATGCATTCTGCAGTAGAAACATGTGGTGTGGATGACCACGAAGCGGCTGTAAAAGCTTTCACAACATTCTATCTGCTCTAAGAGGTAACAAAAAAAAATTGAACATTTTTTTGTAAATCGCACGTTTTGCAGATTCACCATTTTTTTGTAACTTTGCACGCGAAATTTTGCAGCCACTAAAAAGGACTGTTTTTTTCGCAATGTAATACCCGAAAATAATTGACTCAAAATAAGTATGAACATTACGTACAATAAACTCGGCAATGTCAACGGTGAAATTATCGTGACAATCGACGAAAAAGATTATGCCGATAAAGTAAAAAAGACTCTCAAGCAGATTTCACAAAACCGTCCCGAACCCGGATTCCGCCCGGGACACACACCTATGGGTCTGCTCCAAAAGAAATATGGCAAAGCAGCTAAATATGACGCTGTCAACGAGGTAGTGGGAGAGGCTGTATATAACTACATCAAGGAAAACAAACTCAATGTATTGGGCAATCCCGTTCCCGATGCAGAGAATCAAGTAAACTTCGACGATGCAGAACTCACATTCAAATTTAAAGTAGGACTTGCTCCCCAAATCAATCTTACAGTAGACAAAAACATCACCGTGCCTTACTATACCATCGAAGTAAGCGACGAAATGATTAAAAACCAGGACGAAGCATTCCGTCAGCGTTTCGGTGAACAAGTGAAAGGTGAAGAAATCGACGATAACGCAGTAGTGAAAGGTGTTATAACCGAACTTGACGAAAACGGCACACCCAAAGAAGGAGGTATCGTAGTGGAGAACGGCATCGTGGCACCGCGACACTTCACAAGCGATGAACAGAAAGCTCTCTTCGTAGGCCACAAACTCGGTGACGAAATCATCTTCAATCCATCTGCGACTTGCGATGGAAATGAAGTGGAACTCGGCTCAATGCTTAATATCGACCGCGATCAAGCCAAGAATCATACCGGTAATTTCCGCTTCGATGTAAAAGAGATAATCGTGCTCAAGCCCGCAGAACTCAATCAAGAATATTTTGACCTCGTATTTGGCAAAGACAATGTGCACAACGAAGAAGAATATCGCAACGCTCTCAAAGACATGATAGCCAATCAGCTAAAGGGAGACAGCAATTTCCGCTTCAGCATTGATGCCAAAGACGCAGCCCTTGCCAAGGTGGGCGAACTCGAATACCCCACTGAAATTCTTGTTGACTATCTTATGACCCAAAACGAGAAAGTAAGCCGCGAAGATGCTGAAAAGTCTTTGCAAAGTATGCTCCCCGACCTCAAATGGCAACTCGTTCGCGACCATATCGCAGAGCAACTTAACGTCAAAGTGGAAGATGCTGACCTCAAGAATATAGCCGAAATGATGGCTCGTCAGCAATTCGCTCAATACGGAATGCCAAACGCACCTCAGCAGATGGTAGACAAAATGGTAGAGAATATCCTCAAGGACAAAAAGAGCCGTGAGCAACTTCTCAATCAAGCTGCCGATATGAAAATCTTCGGTGCTATCAAAGAGGCTGTGACAGTAGATGACAAAAACGTCACTGTAGAAGAGTTCAACGCTCTTTTCAAAGCCCCCGAAGCTTAATTAAAGATGCTGCATCTTTCTGCATCTACACAATAATATTTGATTGAATATTTGATTGGATTGTTGATAAGATTGCATGTTTTTCATGCAATCTTATCCTTATATTAAGAGGTTGTTTAAAGCATATTGGAGGTTGTTAAAAAAATATCACAACCTGTAAGAATCGAATCATTTTCAAACTTTTCAGACTGCTGTTTGTTCTGAATTTGTATTATCACACAAAATTGGTACAATATTTGCTGTAGTCTACAAAAAAGATAAACCGGCTAAGCCGTAAAATGAAATTATATATGAACAACGATTTTATAAACTACGCCGTCAATCATCTCGGCCTGAATTCAAATACACTCAACGATTACATACGTAAAACACAGCTTGCGACACTTAGCTCTACAGCCGCTGTACCTCAGGCCGATTATCTTAATCCCTATATCCTAGAAGAGCGTCAGCTTAACGTCACACAAATGGACGTATTCTCACGTTTGATGATGGATCGTATCATCTTCCTCGGAACACAAGTCACCGACCAAAGTGCAAATATCATACAAGCACAAATTCTATACCTTGACTCAGCCGATCCGGAGAAAGACATTAATCTATATATCAATTCTCCCGGTGGATCTGTATATGCAGGTCTCGGCATTTATGACACTATGCAGTATGTCAATAGTGATGTCTCGACAATATGTACCGGAATGGCAGCATCAATGGCTGCTGTGCTCCTCGTTGCCGGTGAACATGGCAAACGATTCGCTCTACCCCACTCCAGAGTAATGATTCATCAGCCGATGGGTGGAATACAGGGTCAGGCTTCCGATATCGAAATCACAGCAAGAGAAATCCTTAAACTCAAAGAGGAACTTTATCGTATTATTTCGGACCACTCCGGCCAACCATTTGAGAAAGTGGAACAGGATTCCGACCGTGACTACTGGATGATAGCACGAGAAGCAAAAGAGTATGGAATGATTGACAATATTTTGGTCAACGAAAGAAAAAAGAAAGATAATAAGTAAAATCTGTTTGTTCCACTCTGAAATAAGAAAATGAGCAAGAAAAGATGTAATCTCTGCGGAAGTGTCGACAGTTCCACGAATCATGTAGTGGAAATTGGTAGTCTGAATATGTGTCAGGAATGTTTTCAAGTGATTGAAAACGGATTCAACATTGACAAGGCCATGCGCGAAAAAAAAAGAGATTCCAAAACCACGATAAAGAAAATCCCCACGCCATCAGAGATTAATAAATTTCTGAATCAATATGTCATAGGGCAAGAGGAAGCAAAGAAATATCTCTCTGTAGCTGTATTCAATCACTATAAACGTATAGCACAACATGATGCAGCCAAAGACAATGAGGTGGACATCGAAAAAAGTAATATCATCCTCGTAGGGCCTACCGGCACCGGAAAGACTTTACTTGCCAAAAGCATAGCAAGACTGCTTGACGTCCCCTTCACAATAGTGGATGCGACGGTACTTACCGAAGCCGGTTATGTAGGTGAGGATATTGAATCACTCATCACACGCTTGCTCCAAGCCTGTGATTATGATGTAGAAAAAGCTCAGAAAGGTATAATCTTTATTGACGAGATTGACAAAATAGCCCGCAAGAGCGACAATCCGTCAATCACTCGCGACGTAAGCGGAGAAGGAGTGCAACAAGGGTTGCTCAAACTTCTCGAAGGCTCCACTGTCCTGGTTCCTCCAAATGGGGGACGCAAACATCCGGAGCAGAAATTGATACCTGTTGACACAAAAGATATCCTCTTTATATGCGGAGGTGCCTTTGATGGTATTGAACGAAAAATCGCTTCACGCCTCAACACCAGAGTGGTCGGTTACGGCCATGATGAGGCAGCTCGCAAACATCATCGCGAAAACTTGATGAGATATGTCACTCCTCAGGATTTGAAATCATTCGGATTGATTCCTGAAATAATAGGCCGTCTCCCCATCTTGACAAGCCTTGAGCCACTTGACAAACCGGCTCTCAGACGCATCCTTACCGAGCCCAAAAACGCCATCGTACGTCAATATCAACGACTCTTTGAGATAGATGGCAAAGAACTCCGGTTCACAGAAGATGCTCTTGACTTGATAGTGGATAAGGCTGTCGAATATAAACTCGGAGCTCGAGGACTCCGATCTATCGTTGAGACTATCATGGTGGATGCAATGTTTGAAGCTCCTGATTCTAAAGAGGAAATCTATATAGTGGATGCTGAATATGTAAAGAATCAGCTTGAAAAATCGCATTACGACAAGCAGAATTTTAACTGACACCGACTCCTGAATATTAATCATAAAAAACTCTGTTGCAACAGAGTTTTTTATTTCATTGATAATCTACATCTTAACAAAGGACATTAAAAACAATGTTGTGTATCTAAAAAAAAATTGTTAAATTTGCACGCAATAAATAATTACCCTATGTCATTTATTGCAGATCGAGTAGCCATGGAAGGACTTACATTTGACGATGTCCTCCTTATCCCGGCTTTTTCAGAAGTGCTTCCGAGAGAAGTATCCCTTACCGGTAAATTTTCACGTCGCATAGAATTAAATGTGCCAATCGTATCGGCGGCTATGGACACTGTCACCGAAGCAAGCATGGCAATAGCCATAGCTCGTGAAGGTGGAATCGGTGTAATACATAAGAATATGTCGATTGAAGAACAAGCCCGGCAGGTACATGCAGTAAAACGTGCTGAAAACGGTATGATTTACGATCCGGTCACAATTATGTGCGGTTCTACTGTAAAAGAGGCTCTCGATATGATGCATGAATATCATATTGGTGGTATTCCGGTAGTGAATTCCGACAACAAACTCTGCGGTATTGTCACAAACAGAGATTTAAGATTTGAACGTGATTTGAATCGCCGCATCGATGAGGTGATGACTCACGAAAATCTTGTAACCACCAATCAGCAAACAGACCTCGAGGAAGCTACAGATATCCTTCAGAATCATAAAATAGAGAAACTCCCGGTGGTGGATTCAGAGGGACATCTTGTAGGATTGGTCACATATAAGGACATCACCAAAGCGAAAGATAAACCGTTAGCCTGCAAAGACAAGCTCGGAAGGCTTCGCGTGGCAGCCGGTATAGGTGTCACCCCTGACAGTATGCAGCGAGCCGAAGCATTGGTAAAAGCCGGAGTGGACGCCCTTGTCATAGATACAGCTCATGGCCACAGTGCCGGTGTTGTAAAAGTGCTTAGCCAGGTAAAAGCAGCGTTCCCTGAGATTGATGTGGTAGTGGGAAATATAGCTACGGGTGAAGCTGCCAAATTCCTTGTAGAGCATGGAGCAGACGGAGTCAAAGTGGGAATTGGGCCGGGTTCAATTTGCACCACGAGGGTAGTAGCCGGTGTAGGAGTTCCGCAGCTGTCAGCAATATATGATGTGGCAAAAGCACTTGAAGGGACCGGAATACCATTGATAGCAGATGGAGGTATCCGCTATTCGGGAGATATCGTAAAGGCATTAGCCGCCGGAGGAAATGCAGTGATGCTTGGGGGTATGCTTGCCGGAGTGGAAGAATCACCGGGCGACACTATCATCTTTAACGGCCGTAAGTTTAAGTCTTACCGTGGTATGGGTTCTCTTGAGGCAATGGAGAAAGGGTCCAAAGACCGTTATTTCCAAGGAAACGAGACGGATGCCAAGAAGCTTGTACCTGAAGGTATAGCTGCACGTGTGCCCTACAAAGGCTCGCTCTATGAGGTTGTTTATCAGATGTTGGGAGGTCTAAGAGCCGGAATGGGATATTGCGGTGCCAAAGATATTGAGGCTCTGCATCATGCTTGTTTCACTCGTATCACAGCTGCCGGCGTGCTTGAGAGCCATCCACATGATGTGGCCATCACATCAGAGGCGCCCAACTATAGCCGTTCATAATCGCAAAAAACAATTATCGTTAAAAAAAATAAAGATTTGTCCGTCCCGAAATACAATTTTTCGGGACGGACTTCGTTAATTTGAGTAGGATAGAGAGGTAAACTGTTATTCCATAAAATCTTTATACAGAATACAGGAAGGTTACCGAATCTTCCCATGAAACAGAAATCTATATATATCGATATGAAATCAAAATTGATGGCAGGAGGCATCCTGACTTTGTCCACACTTGCCTGGGCTGCAAAAGACCCTGTGGTAATGAGAGTGAATGGTGTAGACGTGCCTAAATCAGAATTCGAGTATCTATACAAGAAAAATTCTCAACAGCAAATAGAGCCGCAACCTCTCGACAAATATATCGACATGTTTGCGATTTATAAGATGAAAGTAGCTGATGCAAAGGCCAACGGGCTTGATACTGTAGCTACATTCAAGGCAGACTTGGATAAATATCTTGAAGATCTTGCACAACCTTATCTCACAGATTCTGTATATCTGAAATATCTGGTTAATTCAACACTTGAGCGAATGGACACAGAAGCTGAAGCTCATCACATCATGCTGTATAAGGACAGATCCGGCAACAATGCAGCAATCAAGGCTCGTATTGACAGTATCCGTCAGGCATTGCAACATGGCGCTGATTTCGCAGAGTTGGCCGCTGCCTGTTCAGAGGATGCCGGCTCCAAACAAAATGGCGGTTCGATGGGATATATCGTACCTTTACGTTTCCCATATGACTTCGAAGTGGCAGTCTTTTCACTTCCCGAAGGCAAATACTCTGACGTCATCGAATCCGGTGTCGGTTATCACATAATACGCGGTGGTAAGAAGATACCAAGTCGCGGTCTTCTCCAGACATCTCATATCATGAAAATGATACGTCCTGATATGTCGCAGGAAGATAAAGATAAGGCAAAGGCAGAAATAGACAGTATTTACAATGTACTTCAACAGGATCCTTCAAAATTTGAGGAACTGGCCACAGCTTTAAGCGATGACAAGCAAAGCGGCAGCAGAGGAGGAGCATTACCGCCCTTCACCTCCGGTGAGATGGTGCCGGAATTTAATGAGAAGGCTTTCTCATTGAAAGACGGTGAGATTAGCGAACCGACACTGAGTCGTTATGGTTGGCATATAATCCGCAGAAATGAGAGCCGCCCATTACCTGACAAGGAAACCATATCCCGCCAACTTTATCAGGTGTATGGTGATCCTTCCGGAAACAGATATTCCGTTCTTGAAGATCATCAATATGAAACATACGCAAAGAAATTTCATCCCAAAAGGAATGAAACAGTCTGCAAAAGTGTTATCTCTGACATTAACACTATAGGACTTGACTCAGCTTTTATTGCAAAATATTCCAATCCTGCTTTTTCAAGCCTTAACATACTCACAGTCAATAAGCACGACTATACCATAGCTGATATGCTTCCTGCATTGCGCAAATACCACTATCCGGTATCGGATTATGCTGTCACCTGCTTTGAGAATGAATTTGACAAGCTTGAAAAGAAGGCCTTGAAAAAGGAGGCAATGTTGCAACTTGAAAAGGATGAACCTGATTATCGCAATCTTGTCAATGAATATCGCGACGGTTCACTTCTTTATGAGATAAGTGTTCGCAAGGTGTGGGACAAAGCATCAAAAGATAAAGAAGGCTTGGAGAAATATTTTGAAGAGCATCGCAAGGATTTTGCATGGACTGAACCACATGTAAAAGGGTATCTGATTCAAGCTTCGAATGACAGCATAGCCAATGCTATACGCCTTCGTCTGCAACAACTTGAGGAAGGAGATTATCTCAAAACCATCCGACAGGAATTTAAAAATGTCGCTACCATCGACAAAGTATTGACCACACAGGGACAAAATCCCATGATTGACAATCTCGTCTTTGGAGCATCAGAAGCCACACCTTCCAATCCGGCTTACACCACCTATTTCCTATTTGACCAAAAGGTAATCATGGAACCGGAAAATGTGCAGGATGCGAAAGTGGTAGTAACCAATGCCTATCAGAATGAACTTGAAAGTCAATGGATTGATGAGCTGCGAGCAAAATATCCGGTAGAGATTAATGAAAAAGAACTCAAAAAGATAAAATGATTAATCAATATCATTTTATCTCACTCACCATTACTATTCCGTTAAGGCTGCTCTTCCCGGAGCAGCCTTATTAATGAATCCGCTGCACAGATTCTACCTGCAGGTGCAAAAAATGTAGCGAATAACGCATTGAATCGGCCGTTGCACTTCATATTGGAAACTTTCGAAACTTTCATACATTAAAAATCGCACTAACATTATACCACATATGCGATTTTTTTTGTAATTTTGTAAGTTGAAGAGCGTCTGAATCAGACGCAACAGAGAGAATCAATGACAAAGAAAGGGGTCATATTGTCTATAGGATTGACACTTCCACTTCTTTTTTCAGCCGGATGTGATAAAGCATCGGATCAGACACCTCTTCGGGAAGATATGTTGTTGCAAATAGGAGACTCAGCACTCTATCTGAACGATGTTCTGGCCAGGATTCCAAACGGTCTTGAAAAAGGAGATAGTGCTGCATTATTCAGTTCTATTGTCGACACTTGGATTAGCAATCTGTTGTTGTCGGAAATGGCAGCTGAGAGCCTTCCTGACATGGATAAGATTGACCGACTTGTGGAGCAGTATCGGCGACAGCTCATTATATCCGAGTATCGTCGAATCATCAAATCGTCGGGACACAACAAGGTCTCTGACAATGATGTGAAGCGTTATTATAATGAACACAGTCCCGAGCTTATTCTTGAGCGTCCTATAATAAAGGGTATTTATCTCAAGGTGCCGGATCAGGCTGCGGCTGACGGCAAATTGCAAAACCTAATGGAGAAGCCGGAAGGGAACGCTGTGGATCGTCTTGACCAGATTGGTATTGAGACTGCGATGCAGTATGACTACTTTGCAGACAAATGGGTTGATTGGGAAACGATAGCCGACCAAATTCCATATCGTTTTTTCGACCCGGATGCATTTGTAGAGAGCACCAAGGATTTCACGACATCCTATAACGGAGCTACATATATTCTGCATATCTCTGATTTTCTGTGTTCCGGCGAACGTATGCCATACGAATTTGCAGTACCACAGATACGAGAAATTTTGTCACGGACTAACTCTGAAGAGTATGAGAGAGGAATCATCAACGGGCTTTATCGTCGAGCACTCAAAGAAGGACGTCTAAAGAAAGTGACTTATGATCCGATAACTAAAACAATGATTCCACAAAAAAAATAAAAACACCAAAAATCGTGAGACTGACAAAAAAGACACTTGGGACAATATTGCTGCTGACGGCCGTTACCGCCATAGCACACACGAATAAGAATGTAATAGATGAAGTGGCATGGGTAGTGGGAGATGAGCCAATTTTCCGCTCCGAAATAGAGGATCAATATGAGCAAATGCGTCAAAGCGGAACACCGATAACAGGAAATCCTTATTGCACTATTCCGGAAGAGATGGCCGTAGAGAAATTGTTTCTCAGCCAAGCAAAACTTGACACTGTGGAGGCCCAGCCCTCACAAGTGAGTGCTATGGTGGAGCGTCGCATTAACTATTTTATCACCAATTTGGGATCAGCCGAGCGAGTGGAGGAATATTTCCACAAGTCGATGCCGGCTTTACGCGAACAACTTACTGAGCTGACGCGCAACAACATGATAGTCAATGAAGTTCAACGTAATTTAACGAAAGACATTAAAGCTACGCCCAACGATGTGAAGCGATATTTTGCCAATCTTCCGAAAGACAGTATCCCATACGTTCCGATGCAAGTAGAGGCACAGGTCATCACACTCAATCCCATCATTCCGCGTCAGGAGATAGAGGATGTAAAATCACGATTGAGAGAGTTCACAGAGCGTATTAATAATGGAGAAAGTTCATTCTCAACACTTGCCATTATGTATAGTGAGGATGGTTCGTCGATGCAGGGTGGTGAGTTGGGATTTCATAACCGCGCTGATTTTGTTCCGGAATTTGCCAATGTAGCATGGAATCTGAATGACCCCTCAAAGGTGTCAAGAATAGTAGAAACGGAATTCGGATTTCACATCATCCAACTTATTGAGAAACGTGGCGATATGGTAAATGTACGTCATATATTGTTGCGTCCCAAAGTTGCGTCAAAGGATCTTGATGCGGCTGTGGTCAGACTTGACTCATTGCGTAAGGAGATTATAGCAGAGAAATTCCCCTTTGAAGAGGCGGCTCGATATGTATCACAGGATAAGGACACCAAGAACAATAACGGCCTTATGATGAATCCTAATACCGGCTCATCCAAATTTGAGATGCAGGAGCTGCCTGCTGAAGTGGCACGCCAAATCGAAACGATGAAACCGGGTGAGATATCACAAGCCTTCATCATGAAAGATCAGAAGAAAAACTCAGACGTAGTAGCTATCGTAAAACTGAAAAGCCGTACCGATGGACACATGGCCACTATAGCAGATGATTACAATCTGATTAAGGATATGTACGAAGAATATAAGCGAGAGGAGATAATCCGTCAATGGGTGGAAAACAAGATAAAGAACATATATGTCCGCATCGAAGACGGATGGGATGGTTGTGATTTTAAATATTCCGGATGGATTAAGGATTAAGTCTCATATAATCATAAGGGTCGCATAAATTGAAATTCGGAATCAAGCATAGTCCCCGGCGGATAGCATATATGCTCGGGCTCATAATTTTATGTAGCCTGGGTTCTCTTATTGCCCAAAGTCAGGATCAGAAATCACGTCAGAAAAAGACACAACCCAAGGAGATTTACACACGACCCAAACCGACAGTGCCCATCAAACCTCAAATCCCTTCAATCAACAGGTATCAGAAAGATAAAATATTTCTCGAAAATGCCGATAGTCTCTATCGCCGTGAAGCGGATGGATATGAACACCAGATTGTATCGGGCAATGTAAAATTTCGTCAGGGGAATATGTGGATGTTCTGTGATTCTGCTTATTATTATCCGGAATTTAATTCGCTAAATGCCTTTGGACATGTGAAGATGGAACAGGGAGACACACTGTTTGTATATGCCGACAAGCTTTTTTACAACGGGCAGACCAAACAGGCTCGGTTACGTTGCGGTGCAACACAACCGACAGTGAGATTAATCAACCGTTCTACAAAACTGACTACCGACAGCCTCGATTATGATTTGGCGCGCCAACTTGGATGGTATGAACATGGTGGCAAACTCGATGATGGTATAAATACATTGACATCTATTTACGGCAATTACTCCCCTTCCACCAAGGATGCTGAATTCCGCGATGATGTAGAACTTATCAACAATAAGGATGGTTTCCGACTCACCACCTCGATTCTTCATTACAATACACGAACTAACATTGCCCGCATAGATGCTCCAACCCTTATTGAGGGACGCAATGACGTTATACGCACAAATTCCGGATGGTATAATACCCGAACTGACAATGCTGAACTTCTCGCTCGTTCCATAATAGAACATACCGATTCGTCCGGTAATGTTATCACACTTGACGGTGACCATATAGTATATGACAAGGCAAACAGAGTCTCAAAGGCATATATGTTTGAGGGGCCTTCCGGCAAACCTATGGTGCTTACCGACACAGCCCGTAAATCGATTTTATACGGTGATTACGGCGAATATGATGAGCTGCGACGTACAGCTTTTGCCACCGGTCATCCTTTATTGATAGAATATTCACGTCCCGATACTAATTTCCTTCGGGCTGACACGATTCTTACCTTAATCACTACAGAGAAAATTTTTGAGCCGGAAATCATATCAAAGGCGAGAGAAAATTATGAACTTCTCAAAAAGGAGATAATAGAGGAGGCTACACTTTCCGGTGATTCTGTTCCTGTAATTCCACCACAAGAGCCACTTGATTCAAGCCTGATGGTTGAGAAAGATTTCTATACGGCAAAGGCATTACGGAATGCCCGATTCTTCAATCAAACGGTGCAGGGGGTGGCGGATTCAATCATATACACAGAGATTGATTCGATGGCAAGAATGTATGTTAAACCTGTGGCATGGAGCGGGGAACGACAAATCAGCGGGACTGAGATACATGTCCATCTTAACGATTCTACTGCAGACCGCGCATTCATTCCGGATAAGTCATTCCTAATAGAACATGTAGAGGAGGATTTCTATAATCAGCTTAAGGGGAAAGAGCTTCACGCCTTCTTTGAGAATAATGATTTACGACATCTTGAGTTGGAACAGAATGTTCAGACCATCTTTTTGCCGCAGGAACAAGACAGTACATATTCCAAGCTTATTCAGGCTGAGAGTTCGTTTCTGACGGTGGACATGACAGACAGAAAACTTGACAAGCTGAAGATGTGGCCGGATGTCACGGGTTCAGTCTCACCACTCTTTCTCATCAAAAAGCGCGACCAGAAATTCCTGCCGGATTTTCAATGGCTCGAGGGGATACGTCCAAAGCGTGTATGGTATGGCGACAGGATAAAATGGGAGGATGATCTTGGAATCGTCCCTGACGATTTGCTCAACTATTTCGGACATACGGAGGAATCACCTTCTCCCCCTACAGTGGAGGCTCCGACAGAACTTGAGCCTTGATATTATTCTCTTTTATTTATCCTTTCCCCTATTATCTTTGAAATAGAAAAAAAGAATTATTCTATGGCAGACATCATTCGATTATTACCTGATTCCGTAGCTAATCAGATAGCGGCCGGTGAAGTGATTCAACGCCCTGCATCGGTCATAAAGGAGCTTGTGGAGAACGCCGTAGATGCCGGAGCTACTGAGATTCAGATTTTCATCAGAGATGCCGGACGCACTCTAATACAGGTAATAGACAATGGGAAAGGGATGACAGAAACAGATGCACGTATGGCATTTGAACGTCATGCCACATCAAAGATATCTCAGGCAGATGATCTTCTTACGCTCGCTACAATGGGTTTTCGTGGAGAAGCATTGCCTTCGATATGTGCCATTTCACAAGTGGAATTACGCACAAAGACAGCTGACGACTCTATGGGTATTCGTCTGTGTATAAACGGTTCTGAGGTGGAAACGCAAGAGCCTTGCGTTTGTGAACAAGGTAGTAACTTCATGATTCGCAATATTTTTTACAATGTTCCGGCAAGACGTAAATTCCTTAAGTCGGACAATGTAGAGCTTTCCAACATCATGCGCGAATTTGAACGATTGGCTCTTGTCAATAATAATATCCGCATGAGTATTGATACCGGAGGACGAAAAATCTCTTTGATGCCCGGTAATTTCAAACAGCGTATCACAGATTTATGGAAGAATAATCTCAACATGCAGCTTTTACCCGTTGATGTTGAGACGTCGATAGTAAAGATTCAAGGGTACATATCCCGACCGGAACATGCACGCAAGAGAAATCCGCTTCAGTATTTAATAGTGAACGGACGAAACATGAAACATCCCTATTTCCGGAAGGCAGTGTTAAATTGTTACGAGCATCTGACAGCTCCGGGCACAGAGCCATGCTATTTTTTGAAATTTGAGGTAGACCCGTCCACAATAGATGTCAATATCCATCCTACCAAGAACGAAATTAGATTCGAATATGAAAAGGAGATATGGCCTATCCTTGCCGGTGCTGTAAGAGCGTCATTGGGGAGTAATTCGGCTGTGCCATCAATAGATTTCAACAGCGATATTCTTCCTGTGAATCCTCTTAAACCCGGACAGGAACCTGAAGTACCCAATCTTGATATTCCGGGTGGGTATAATCCATTTGACAATACAGATACCGCTTCAACTAATCCCTCTTCGAAGCCAAAACACAGAGGTGGATTATCGTCATGGAGACCTGCCGGTATTTCATCAAATTGGGAGGAGCTGTATGCCGGATTTATGAACAAAAAAGCGGACATTGCCGATGCGGATAATTTTAATTCCACAAAGGAGTTACCGGGGACCGCGGCAGAAGATTATAATTCATCCATTTGTCTGCAGTTTGCCAATAAATACATTCTTACATCTTCGAGGGAGGGGTTATTGGTCATAGATCAGCATCGGGCACATTTCAAAATTCTGTACGAAAAATTTCTTAGCACCACAGTTTCATCTCAACATTCCACACAACGGGTTATGTTTCCTGAAACCATCACTCTTGATGACGCACAACAACTTACTCTTGAAGGTATAGAGGACGAATTAAAGAGGATGGGATTTGTCATAAAACAGACGGGAGACACATCATGGCGTATCGAAGGCGTACCTTCCATGATAAGAGATGTCAATCCCGTTGATATCATATTGAGTATGCTTGAATCAGTCAGTGATGATGCCGTGAATTATGGTAAAGAGGAATCACCACAACGTGCAATTAGGGAGAATCTTGCCATGGTTATGGCTCGATGTGGTGCGATAAAAGGTGGAGTAAGGCTAAGTGATTCTGAGATGGAACATCTTGTAGGTCAGTTGATGTCATTGCCTGATCCTGTGCTTACTCCTTACGGCAAATCCATCTATAAAGTTCTTCCGGGCGAGAAGATTGAAAGTTGGCTTGGCTAATCTGAGGATTGAGATGCAATGAATAGTTGGCTTGGCTAATCTGAAGATTGGGATGCAATGAATATTAAGAGGTTCCGGAGAATCAATTCCCCATGTCTGCAATGAATTTTATTCGTACCAGACGAATTTCTTCCTCGGTATAATCTTCTGAAAATTCTGATATAGCCGCGTCAATATCGTCTTCCTCCATATCGCGGAAATATTCAATGATTTCTTGCTGCATATCATCATCGAGGATTTCATCAAGGTAATAATCGACATTGATTTTAGTACCGCCTTCCACAATAGTCTCCAACTCATCAAGCAATTCCAGAAAGTCAAGTCCCTTATTATCGGCAAGCTCATCAAGAGGAATTTTCCTATCAATACCTTGTATCAGATAGATTTTAGTCAGACTTCTGCTTGCAAGAGTTCTGACTTTAAAGTCATCCGGTCTTTCTATCTCATTATCTTCCACATATTTGCGAATAAGATTCAGAAAATTATCACCGAATTTTTTTGTTTTGCCTACACCTACACCGGGAATGGTTTGAAGCTCGGTTTCGGTGATAGGATATGTAGTAGCCATAGCCTCAAGAGCCGGATCTTGAAATATGATGTATGGGGGAAGATTTAGACGCCTGGCAACAGCTTTGCGTTCTGCCTTGAGGATACCAAGCAATTGAGGATCTGCTGCGCCACCACCACGAGGAGCCGGTTCGAAATCAGAATCGTTGAACTCGTGGTCTTCCACCACTTCGAATTTCCCCGGTTTGTCAAGAAAACTTTTCCCTTTTGGGGTGACTTTCACTATTCCGTAATCTTCAATATCCCGTTGCAGGTATCCGGCAATAATTCCTTGTCTTATTACAGCGGATATAAACTTATCTTCAGCGCCTTCCAATGCGGCAAATGATTCATTTTTGTCGTGGCCATAGGAGCGTATCTCGTCAGTACGTCTTCCGGCCAGATAGTGACCTATATATTCAGCACGAAAGCAGCCGCCCGTGTCTAATACTGCTTCGATTACGGCACACAGTTCATCGGAGGCATCTATCCTATTCTTCGGATGGAGGCAATTGTCGCAAGCACCACAGTTATCTTCTTCGTATTGTTCACCGAAATAGTGTAACAAAATTTTGCGACGACATACTGAGGATTCGGCATATCCAGCGGTCTCTTGGAGGAGTTGACGACCAATTTCCTGCTCTATTGGAGTTTTGGTCTGCATCAACTTTTCGAGCTTCTGTAGATCCTTGTGTGAATAGAAGGTGATACATCTTCCTTCGCCGCCATCTCTGCCGGCACGACCTGTCTCTTGATAATAACCTTCGAGACTTTTGGGGATATCGTAATGTACTACATATCTGACATCCGGCTTGTCGATACCCATTCCGAAAGCAATAGTTGCCACAATGACATCTACATCTTCATGTAAGAAGGCATCTTGGTTTGCAGCTCTTTTAGTGGGATCCATACCTGCATGATAAGGAAGTGCTTTAACATCGTTGACGGTGAGCATTTCGGATATCTCCTCTACTTTCTTTCTCGAGAGACAGTAAATTATTCCGGACTCACCGGGATGATTTTTAATCATTCTTATTATGTCACGCCCTACATCTCTTGTTTTGGGACGGACCTCATAGTAGAGGTTTTTACGGTTGAAGCTTGATTTGTAGACATGAGCTTTTAACATTCCGAGATTCTTCTGAATATCGTGTTGCACCTTAGGCGTTGCAGTGGCTGTAAGGGCAATCACCGGACGGGCCCCGATCACATTGATTATGGAACGAATCCGGCGGTATTCGGGACGGAAATCATGACCCCATTCTGAGATACAATGGGCTTCATCTACAGCATAGAAGGATATTTTGACTGTTTTAAAGAAATTGATATGTTCCTCTTTGGTGAGGGATTCGGGAGCGACATACAGGAGTTTGGTACGGCCTTCCACTACGTCGCGTTTCACCTTGTCAATTTGTGATTTATTAAGTGAGGAATTCAGGAAATGCGCAACATTGTCATTCTCCTCAAACTGACGGATTGAGTCTACCTGGTTTTTCATCAGAGCGATGAGCGGAGAAATAACAATAGCGCAACCTTGCGACATCAGCGCCGGAAGCTGATAACAAAGTGATTTGCCACCTCCGGTGGGCATCAGCACAAAGACATCATTTCCTTCAAGAAGACTAAGAATAACATCTTCCTGATTCCCCTTAAATTGCTCAAATCCAAAATGATGCTTTAGCGCATTAATTACATCGTTTCTATCTGCCATAACAGAAGCTGCGAGAATGTTGTTATTACTGCGATTCCATCTCTCTGAGCTGTTACCTTCTGATGTTTCACATATTAGGGTGTGTTCAGCCGGTATGAGCTTCTTCTATCACAAAGTTAATACTTTTTTTTGTAAATCACAAATTCACACTAAAAAAATCGATACGAAAAAAAAGACGGCTCGTTGATAAAAACAAGTCGTCCTTTTTCTGTTATTTTATATCATCAGCCTTTATCGTGCCGAACTGACAATGTGCTCTTTGAGCAATTCATTGAACTCTTTGGCTTGCATCAGCTTCTCAACAGGGAGATGCATACGATACCTCCAGTAGTGTCTCGGATTAGCCGGCACATTAATTATTTCCTCTTCCGGATTTTCCCGTCTGAGGGATGCATCAGTGGAGAGCCAATCCTGCAATGGCAGGATACAAAGCATGGATGGTGATTTGAGTTGCAATTCAATTATCTTATCGCATATCCAGGGCTCGGCGTAATATGGTGCATCTCCGCCTTGATGAAGCACATTATTATAGAATCTCTGAGTGAGACCTCTATCTTCTTCCCACCATGCTCTGATACCACCCATATCGTGGGTGGATGTTGTGCAAACACTGTAATATGGATAATTCCATGTGTCACCAAATTCCAATTTTGGATCTTTGGGCATTCTCTGGATTTCGAGTGAAAGTATCTGGAGACGATGCATCACTTCAGGGACACAATCGGGAATCATTCCAAGATCTTCAGCACATGTGAGCATTTTGGTAGAGTCAAGCAGCGGTGGTAATTTCCACATTGCTTTGCCATACCAGAAATCATTATGACGATGATAGAAGAAATCATTGTAAAGGCGATCAAAACAATATTTCTCATAATCATTGAGGATGCGATATTGATAGGAGAATTGAGCAGAGATTCTGGGATGATACGTACCTCGACGATAGGGGTCTTCGATGAAGAGAACGTCATCTATGAGTCCATAGAGAGCTTCTCGCAGTCGCTTGTTCTTTTCATTCTCTTCGAGGGAATCAAAATATTCCTTTACCTTAAGTTGAGTGTTTACAAACGAGCGTAATTTGAATCTTCCGTATCCGTTCTCTTCAAGGAAACGATCTTTGGCCTCATCTGCATATTCGCCGAAGAAATCCTGTAGCATCCAATCAAGAATAAGAGGGTTTGTCATTCTGTCATGGTCTATCCAGAAATCGAAGTTATATCTCATCTCATCGGCAGTGAAAGGAAGAGCCGGATTGAAATAACCGAGAAGGCCATGCACAGCCTCTATCGGAATTTGCCATATTCGGAAAAATCCGAGGATGTGGTCGATGCGATATGCATCGAAATATTCGGCCATCTTGCGGAATCGATTTGCCCACCAAGAGAAACCGTCACGCGCCATTTCATCCCAATTGTAGGTTGGGAATCCCCAGTTTTGACCGAGTGCTGAAAAGGCATCAGGTGGAGCACCTGCTTGAGAATCCATATTGAATAATCTACGATTCTGCCAGGCATCAACACTCTGACGGCCAACTCCGATAGGTATGTCACCTTTTAACACTACACGATGCTGGTGTGCGTAATCTCTTACTTCACGTAGCTGCTTGTCAAGATGATACTGGAGGAATATATAATAATCCGTTTCCTTCTTATTATCTTGGACGAAACGCTCCACTTTCTCCTTATCGAATGATGCAAATTCCCCCCACTGTTCGTTATCCGGAGTATGATTGATATCACGGAGTACACACCAAGCAGCATAAGGAATGAGCCATGATTCGTTATTGGAAACGAATGATTTGTAGTCTGCACGGTTAGCTGTTTCTTTTCCCGCCATATCATAAACTTGGTGGAAATAATCAGATTTAGCTTTATTTACACGTTCGTAATCAACTGTGTGCAGGGCATTCAGTTCTTTACGCAGAGCTTCATATTCGCGTCGTTTTTCCGGATCGGGCAATGTGCCGACCGCTTCCGGTCTGAGATACATTGGATGAAGTGCAAACGATGAGTTGGCACTATATGGGTATGAATCCACCCATGATCCGGTTTTGGTAGTATCGTTGATTGGTAGTATTTGCAGTACTTTTTGGCCTGTGGCAACACACCAATCCACCATTTTCTTAATGTCATAGAAATCTCCTACACCGAAATCATCGTCAGTACGAATGGAAAACACGGGTATTGCTGTTCCGGCACCTTTCCAGTTGTTGCGAGGATTATTGAATCTCAATCCGGCCAATATCCTTATATCGCCATTCTGCGGGATTTCACCGCGGATTGTTCTATTGTCGCGATTTTCCCATACCACTACTTCACGAGTGGATTTTTTTAGTATTACAAATTTATATTGCAATCCCTCACGAAGGTCTTTTGCAGGTATGTTAGCTTCCCATAATGGGAAACGGGCATCATTCATTTTCAAGGCATCGGAAGGAAGCCAATTCCCCAGGGCGTCACTTTCACCGGCAATTGCAAGCACCTCATCCGGTTCCACCATAGGGGCAAGCACCGATATGTTTATACTATTCCCTTTAAGGCGCAATTGTTGGTCTCGACATTCGCGACCTAACATTCCATCCACGAAGGCAGATGAATAATATGGTTTGTCGTAAGGTACGTCTTGCCAGTTGTCATCAACGATTAAACGTCCGGCTCCGAAGCCAAGTGTAATTTTATGTTTGTCCCCCCATTCAAAACGCCATGGAGCGTCCTCACTTTTAACAATATATTGATAATTGATTTCCGAGCCATCAGGAACGTTAATTTCCAACTGCCAAATATCCATGCCTGCGAGTTGCATTTGGGCAGCTGCATGGGCATCATTAAGTCCAAGCTCAGGGATGTCTCCACAGATATATAGCGATTCACCCCAACGAGTATGGTAATGGATTCTAAAAGTTATTTTCATGTCAGTGTTATGAGAAGAATATAAAAATATAATTATTGGGCTATTATTTACTTAACAAATCAGATTGGGATTTGGTCACCACATTATCCACATTTGCTTGTGCCACAACTCGTGCAGATTAAGCATCCCTCCTGGTAGATAAGTGTTTCAGCTCCACAATGAGGACATTTCTGTCCGGCAGCATTCGTGCCGTTTGGAATATATTTCTTAAGAGCCCTTTCCACTCCGTTTTTCCATGTGTTGATACTTGTTGAATCGAGTTCCAGCCCTCCTACAAGTTTGAGTACCTGGTCAATGGGCATACCATATCTGAGCACACCTGAAATCAATTTGGCATAATTCCAGAATTCCGGATTAAATTTTTCTGAAAGGCCCTCAATGGTCGTTTTGTAGCCTCGCTTATTAATAAACTGGAAGTCATATCTTTTGCGGCCGTCTTCAGCGGTAGCTTTAATAATCTTGCCATGGTTGACACTTTTGGGACAGAAGATTCCATCTTCATCATCAGCCAGACCGGTAAAAATTTCGTACGGTTTGCCGTCGGCAAGACCTACAAAAGCAATCCATTTTTCTTTGTTGTTTTGGAATCTTACGACGTCTGCTTCAAGCTCAACCGGACGTTTTGCCACATGTTCCGGGTTAGCGATGAGTACCTCTTTGAGAGTGGTTTTGCTGACTGATTCAAGCACATTATTTCTTGAGCCGTCACGATATACGGTACACCCTTTGCATCCCGCTTTCCACGCCTCGACATATAGACTACCGACAAGCTCTTCGCTCACATCGTTGGGAAGATTGATTGTCACTGAAATGCTGTGGTCCACCCATTTCTGCACGGCACCCTGCATTCTCACCTTCTCAAGCCAGTCAACATCATTGGAAGTAGCTTTATAATATGGTGATTTTTTGACAAGTTCATCAATCTCTTCAACCGTCATATTCTTTTTAGCCTCAATCCCATTGATACGCATCCATTCAAGGAATTTATGGTGATAAACGATATATTCTTCGAAAGCATCGCCCACTTCATCAATAAAATCGATTGAAACGTTCGCATCATTAGGATTAACTTTTCTGCGGCGTTTATACACCGGAAGGAAGACCGGTTCTATTCCGGAGGTCGTTTGTGTCATCAGAGAAGTTGTACCGGTGGGAGCAATTGTCAGACAGGCAATGTTACGTCTGCCGGATTTCACCATTCTTTCATACAGCGCCGGATGTTCCTCCTTGATTCGGAGGATAAAAGGATTGTTCTTCTCACGTTCTGCATCGTAAATTTCAAACGCACCTCGTTCTTCAGCCATCTGAACGGAGGCTGCATAATAAGCAAGGGCAAGAGCCTTGTGCACTTCTACAGCGAAAGCCGTGGCTTCCGGAGTGCCATAACGTAAACCCATTGCAGCAATCATATCTCCTTCACCGGTAGTGCCACAGCCGGTTCTGCGACCCATTAATGTTTTAGTGCGAATTTTGCGCCAGAGGTTCAGCTCTGTATTCTTCACCTCGTCCGTTTCCGGATCTGATTTAATCTTCTCAATTATGAGATCGATTTTTTCCATTTCGAGGTCAATTATATCGTCCATTATTCTTTGAGCTTTTGCCACATGTTTGCGGAAAAGATCAAAATTGAATTTTGCTTCCGAGGTAAAAGGATTCTCTACATAGCTGTAAAGATTGATTGCTACTAAACGGCAGCTGTCATAAGGGCACAGAGGAATTTCGCCACATGGATTGGTTGAGATGGTTTGGAATCCTAAATCAGCATAACAATCGGGTACTGATTCCCGGGTTATTGTATCCCAGAAGAGCACACCGGGTTCAGCACTTTTCCATGCGTTATGCACAATTTTTCCCCAAAGCTCTTTAGCACTTCCCTCTCTGACTGTATCAGGTTGCGCAGCATCCACAGGATAACAGAAATTATAAGTACGATCTTCGATGGCGGACTTCATAAATTCGTCATCTATACGTACTGAGACATTGGCACCTGTCACCTTCCCTTCAGTCATCTTTGCATCAATGAAACGTTCAGAGTCGGGATGCTTGATGCTTACAGACAGCATTAATGCACCACGGCGTCCATCTTGAGCTACTTCACGGGTTGAATTACTGTACCTCTCCATGAAGGGTACGAGCCCTGTAGATGTAAGTGCTGAATTTTTCACCGGTGTACCTTTTGGGCGAATGTGTGAGAGGTCATGCCCTACACCGCCGCGTCGTTTCATCAATTGCACTTGTTCTTCATCTATCTTAATGATTCCGCCATAAGAGTCAGGTTTCCCATCAAGACCTATTACGAAGCAATTGGAAAGTGAACCAACCTGCAAATCATTTCCTATACCGGCCATCGGACTTCCTTGTGGCACAATATATTTAAAATCTTTGAGAAGACTGAACACCTCATCTTGCGTCATCGGATTGGGATACTTATTCTCAATACGCGCTATTTCGGCAGCTATGCGATGATGCATATCATCCGGTGTTTTTTCAAAGAGATTTCCGAAAGAGTCTTTCAGGGCATATTTGCTTGCCCATACACGAGCTGCCAATTCATCTCCATGAAAATATTCGCGAGATGCTTCAAAAGCCTCATCGTATGTATAAGTAGACTTTGTGGTTGATTCTGTAGACATTATTAAAATATTTGGACATCACACACTTGTCATAACATTTCAGATACACAAATAGGACAACACCTAAGGATAAATATATTCAATTAATTACCAATATTTTGCATCCAAAATATTTTTTCACGTTACGTGATATCAGAGTTTTATTGTTTGTATGTTTTAGAAATTTTTTCAATTGCAAAGTTCGTCAAAAATATCCGAAAAAGAAAATTTTCCGGATATTTTTTTACATTTTTAGTTTTGCGCAAAATGGTTAATTCTTCCTCGGGTATCTATCAGGGCTGTTCTTGAATCTCATGAGAGAGTACGGTATAATCTGTATCAACCACAAAAACAGCAGGAATAGTGTTAAGGTAATATCTGTCATCAAGCTGAATTGGGTCGGACACGCGCGCTGTTATCCATGCTGACGGCAATGTCTTTTCGCTTTTCCCAATAGAGATGGCTATAATTTGGTGTTGTGGGATGTTATGAACTGAAAGGTATGACAGCAATTGATCACATTCATGGCAATCGGGGTCATAAAATATTATTACTACTTTTTTACCCGACTGTTTAATCAAAGAATGAAGCGAACACTTATTCTTATTTTTTAGAAGATCAAGATCCTCGATTTTGCTTCCTATCTTATTCTTCTTAATATTATCAAGGAGATATTTGACACGATGGCGCCTATTATCATCTTTCGCAAGCAGAGCAAGAGTACCCGAAAGATAATCTTCCAAAAGATTGGGGGAATAAATGGGTGACTTTTGATCAGAGAGATAGTACACTACGGTGTTTATAGGAGCCTCTCCCGGGAATTTTTCGTTCAGAACTTTCCAACATTCCTGCCTATATATAGAGTCAAGGTGTTGAGTCAGGTACAAGAAATCCACAAAATGTTGTTCAAGGCTGCTTTTTTGTTGTGAGCAGATGTCAATTGTATCCCAATATGACAAAATATGTTTGCGAAGTTGAATCTGTTTCTCATCGCGGTTATCGGAAGAGGACGAAGCGTGATTGCAAGCACAAAGCATTAATATAAGCAGAACTATTATGTGCAAAATATGCCTCATTGGAATCATATATATAGGTTGTTTAGTGCGTCCCGAATGTTTTCGAATCGTAAGAAGCAATATATTAATAATACATTTGCTGAAATAAAGTAAATAAAAAATCCGGTCATCGTCATGACCGGACCATTTATTTTTGTGATTGAAATCACTTTTTGTTGCGATTTCCGTAGCGACTGCGGAATTTGTCCACACGACCGGCAGTGTCCACAAGTTTCTGTTTGCCGGTAAAGAACGGGTGAGAAGAGCTGGTAATTTCAAGCTTTACCAATGGATACTCTTTTCCATCGATAACGATAGTCTCCTTAGAAGCTACGGTAGAGCGAGTGATGAATGTCTCGTCATTAGACATATCTTTAAACACTACCTCGCGATAATTGGAGGGATGAATGTCTTTTTTCATTTTAATCTGCAGTATTTTAAAAAGTTATTTGCCCGAATCTTGGCTGAGTCGGTAACGGCAGGTCGCGATCCCACCGTTTGGCTTGCAAAATTACAAAAAAAATCCTGTCTACGCAAGTATTTTTTGTTTTTTGTGTCGAAAGTTTCCAATATCAAGTACAATAGGCATTCTTCTTACCACACCTCTTTTCCTTAGAAGGCTCATTGAGCAATTAGAGCCCGGAGCATAAAGTTCCGGACTCTAAATAAACTTAATAAGTAAATGCTCGAATCAGGCAAATGCCGCGAGTTTTTTACTTCTATTATTCAAACTCGATAAGTGGTTGGTCTGTACCTATGACGTCATTCTCATTTACGAGGACACGTTTCACTGTACCGGCTACATCTGAGGTGAGATCATTTTCCATCTTCATGGCTTCGTAAATGATTACTACATCACCCATGTTGATTTTATCGCCGGGTTTAGCTTTGATTTCGAGTACTGTACCACCCATTGGCGCACGGAGCACGGGGCCGGTAAATGTTTCTTCTTTCTTGGGTGCTTCAGCTTTTGATGCTTCAGCTTTAGGTGCCTCTACTTTGGGAGCGGAAGCCTGTTTAGCCTCATATTCAGCTTTTCTTTTGTTTTTGAGGAAACCGGTGGCTACAGCCGGGAGAAGCTCAAGAAGGAGCATCTCCTCTTCATTGCTTGCTAAAGGCACATCGCCATATTCGGGAAGTGTGGGATTTGCAGGTTTGCGATAACTGCTTACATCATAAGGTTTCTCTTCCGGACTGCCTGTGATTTGAGCACGGAATGAGGGATCCACAGCAACAGGAGTATGACCATATTCACCCTTAACGAGTGAAATAAACTGATTGTTCTTATTCGTATAGTCAGCTACACCTTTACGGCGGTCAAGAGCTACAGCTACAGCTTGCGATCCTACAATCTGGCTTGTCGGAGTCACAAGAGGCACAAGACCTGCATCACGACGCACTTTGGGGATGAGCGCCATAGCTTCATCAAGCACATCTTCAGCCTTTAGAGCGCGAAGATTGGCAACCATATTGGAGTACATACCTCCGGGCACCTCAGCGTTCTTTACAAGTTCGTTAGGTTTGGGGAAACCGAAATATTTCTCAATCTTGTGGCAAGCGTCGAGGAGTGTCTCTTCATCGTTGCTTGAAGCTGCTTGGATGGCACGGTCAAATTCAGCATCAATATCTTTAGGCATGTTCTTATAGAACTCATCGAAATCGTTAGGCCATTTGTCCTTATTGAGGTCGAAATCAGAAAGTGCTTTACGGGCGTCTTTGAGTTCTTGACGAATTTTTGCCACAGCATCCATATTTACATCTACTTCTATGCCGAGTTTCTGACAGAAAATCCACACAAGCTCGATTGCCGGAGCTGCTGAACCGCCGCCGAACCACCAGATATTGGTATCTACAATGTCAACACCTTTAATAATAGCAGTCAAGACCGAAGCGAGACCATATCCGGGAGTACAGTGAGTATGGAAATCAACATCTACCTTAAGAGCCTGTTTGAGTTTCGGCATAAGGGTGAAAATACGTGAGGGATTAACCAACCCGGCCATATCCTTAAGAGTAATCATCTTGGCCCCGATACGTTCCATCTCTACAGCTTTAGATACGAAATAGTCATCGGTGAAGATTTTCTCTGCAACTGCGGGTTCGTCTTTACCTCCGAAAAGTCGGGCGAAGAATCCTTTCTTCTTTGCGGGAGCTTTAGGTTCATCCTTGGGGTCTACGGTGTAACATACAGCTGCGTCCGAGATGCCGCCGAGTTCGTTGATGAGGCGAATCGATTCGCGGATATTGTCGATGTCGTTAAGTGCATCAAAGATACGCATCACATTGAGGCCATTCTTTATAGCTTCTTTGTAGAAACCTTCAAGCACATAATCCGGATAAGGCACATAACCGAAAAGATTACGTCCGCGAGAAAGAGCCGAGAGAAGGGAAATGCCCTTCATAGCTTTTGAGCAAGCGCGAAGACGATCCCAGGGAGATTCTCCCAGATAACGCATTACGGAGTCGGGCACAGCACCACCCCATACTTCCATGATGTAGAATTTAGCATCGCGATAAAGCGGAAGAAGTTTGTCGATATTCTCCTGCTTCATACGGGTAGCAAAGAGAGACTGCTGCCCGTCACGAAGGGTAAGGTCTCTGATTTTGAGTTTTCTGCTCATCGATATTGTGTTTTTAAGTGTTATTTCTTTTAACGTTCTGTATGAGTGCAAATTTACGCATTTTTTTTTATCTGACGAAAAAAATCTTTAATTTTCGCATGGTAGCTTTTGTTATATGCGTATATTTTATATAAACCAAATGCTTTTAATTACATTCCATCTTTTCACTGAATCTAATCGAAGACACCTTCAACAGCCTCCACTACGGGTTCATCGACGGCTGTCGAAGCACCTCCGCCACCGCCCCAGTCGCCACCACCGCAGAATTTAAATCCATCCGGGAACTTGAATTTGGTGTCTTGTGAATATGGCAGTTTTGGGTCATCAAATATTTTCTTCAGGAACATTCCGATAATCGGAAGTGCCTGACCGGCACCTTGTCCGATACTTCCATTAAGGAAATGGATGTATCTTTCCTCACCGCCAACCCATGCTCCGGCTATAAGTTCCGGGAGCACACCAATGAACCAGGCATCAGAGTTGTCGTTGGTAGTACCTGTTTTACCACCCATCTGAGCAGTGACACCATATTCACGGATACGTCGGCCGGTACCGTTATTTACAACGCTCATCATCATGTCTATACTCTGATAGAAGGCTGTTTCGGAGAGTACTTCGGTGCGATGCGGTGTGGCGCTGTAAATAATATTCCCTTGATTATCTTCTATTCTGGTTATAAATACGGGGTCTACTCTAAGACCCTTGTTGGCAAAGGCTGAGTAAGCTCCTACCATATCTTTTACCGAAGCTTCAAACGAGCCGAGGGCGAGTGTCTGGTTGGCAGGAAGCAAACCGGATATTCCAAAGAGAGGGAGTGTTTGTTGTGCGAAATGGGCGATACCTGTTTTATTGATTAACCTTAGTGATGTGTTGTTGTTTGACGCAGTCAGAGCACCTTTAAGGGTTAATCCTCCTACTACAGAACAGGGTGTTTCTCCTTGATCCATAGCGCTGCCATAGAGTAGCGGTTTTGCTGTAGAACCGACCTGGCGTCGGGCACGTGACACCATGTCATATTGGAAATGGGAGAAATCCGGGCCACCAACATACGCTTTAATATAGCCGTTCACAGGATCCATTGCCATCATACCGCAACGAAGTATGGATTTCATGTAAAGGAGGGAGTCATACGGTGTCATGGTTTTCTCTACCGTTCCGGGGACAAGCTTACCGGCTTTCCTTTCGTATGCAAAGAGAACCATTCTTTCGGGAGTATGGAATGCTTTTTCAATTTCAGAGTCGGAGCATCCGGCTTGCTTCATCATACGGTATCGATAAGTTTGCTTGATGGCATTGCGTATGAGGCGCTGAAGTCCGGAAGCGTTTATATCACCGGAGCTTGCTGAGTATGGCCAATATTTGCTGTGGCTTCTTTCGGAATTGAACATCGGTTGAAGTGTACCTCCCACATGCTGATAGACAGCATCTTCTGCATAGGATTGCATCCTCAGATCAAGGGTGGAATATATCTTGAGGCCGTCTTCGTAAAGGTCATATGTAGAACCGTCCGGTTTCGGATTTTTCTCAATCCAACCGTAGACGGGATTATCTTCCCAGGCGACAGAGTCGTGCTTATAATTACTTAAAGCGACATTCCAGGAGTTGGTGCTTTTATAGTCATCGCGGCGGGGTCTTTCCGGTTTTTTTGCCAAAAGCATATATCGGATATAGTCGCGGAAATAAGGAGCGCCACCCTCTTTGCGATCCATTTTATGGAATGTGATACCGAGCGGTTGCGATTTATAGATATTAGCATCTGATTCCGAAAGATAACCGGCCTTCACCATCTGGTCAATGACTGTATTGCGGCGGTTCAGTGTACGTTCCTCATATCTCAGAGGGTTGAAATATGATGGATTTTTCAGCATACCTATCAGCGTGGCTGCTTCGGGAACGGTGAGTTGATCCGGGCGTTTACCGTAATAAGTAAATGCTGCTGTCTTAATGCCGATTGCGTTATTGAGGAAGTCAAATCTATTGAGATACATTGTGATGATTTCCTCTTTGGTGTAGAAACGCTCAAGCTTTATGGCAATCATCCATTCAATCGGCTTCTGCATGGCTCGTTTGAGTATATTTTGCGAAGGCTGAGAGTATAATTGCTTTGCAAGTTGTTGTGTGATGGTAGAGCCACCTCCGGATGATTTGTCACGGAGCATCAATGTTTTGACGGCAGTTCTGCCGAGTGCCATGAAATCAATTCCGGAATGTTCTTTAAAACGCACATCTTCAGTGGCGATAAGTGCATCTATCACATTTTGGGAGATAGAATCAAAATCCACCGGGACACGATTACCGGATGATATGAAATAACGGCCAAGTTCAGTAGTGCCGTCAGAGGCATACACTACAGAAGCTTGAGAGTTATGGGGATCTTCAATCTCCTCAATAGGGGGCATATATCCTATGACTCCATTATAGATAAGAAGGAAAATCACAAAGATAGCGAATCCCATTGCGAGGAATGCGATCCAAAGCCATTTAATCACAGTCATATTGCGTTTCGTCTTTCTGCCTGAGCGAGGGGCGAACGCATCGTTATCGTCATAACGGTTTCTACGGTCGGTCATAAAAATGCATTTTCGTCACATCGTCGATAAGAAAAAAAGTTCCGACAACGTGCTGTTACCTTTCCCTACTGCAAAATTACAAAAAAAAGACGGAATCCGCAACTTTCTCTTGTCTGACTTCATAAAATAAGAGATTGTAAAGAACAATTGTTATTGGGTTTGGGCATAATTTTTGAGTTAACAAAATATTTAATCGGTTGGTGGCAACCGGCTTATCCATCTCACGAACGAATCTTTAAAGTTTTACTTTTTAACGACCTCCACCTATATAGAAAGGCCGACACGCTTTCACGAGCCGGCCTTAATCCTATGTATAATATATTCAATCAGTCAGTTTACGATATCTGATACGATGTGGAGTATCATTACCATCACGCTTCTTGCGATACTCCTCATAGTCGCTGTAAGACCCTTCATAATAGGTCACCTTGCTGTCTCCTTCAAAGGCGAGAATATGGGTGGCTATTCTGTCAAGAAACCATCTGTCATGGCTAACGACAACGGCACATCCGGCAAAATTCTCAAGACCCTCTTCGAGAGCCCTAAGCGTATTGACGTCAATATCATTGGTAGGCTCGTCAAGAAGCAGTACATTACCTTCTTCTTTTAGTGCCATAGCAAGATGGAGTCTGTTTCTTTCACCACCTGAGAGAACACCGATTTTTTTCTCTTGATCCGCACCTGTGAAATTGAATTTCGAAAGATAAGCTCGAGCATTCATATCTCTTCCTCCCATACGGAATGACTCCACTCCTTGTGAAATCACCTCATATACAGTTTTATCCGGATGCAAATCCTTATGGTTTTGGTCTACATATGCAATTTTAACCGTCTCACCTACTTCAAAGTCACCATTATCCTGCTTTTCGAGACCCATTATAAGGCGAAAAAGTGTAGTCTTGCCGGCTCCGTTAGGACCAATTACGCCTACAATACCATTGGGTGGCAGCATGAATTCCAAATCATTGAAAAGAACTTTTTCACCATAGGCTTTTGTAAGTTTATGAGCTTCTATAACTTTATTCCCAAGTCTTGGACCATTGGGAATAAATATTTCCAATTTCTCTTCACGTTGTTTCTGGTCTTCATTCAAGAGACGGTCATAACTTGCAAGACGAGCTTTCCCTTTGGCTTGTCGTGCTTTTGGAGCCATTCTAACCCATTCAAGTTCGCGTTCCAGGGTCTTCCTGCGCTTGCTGGCTTGTTTCTCTTCCTGTGCCATCCTTTTGGTTTTCTGATCAAGCCATGAGGAATAATTTCCCTTCCAGGGGATACCTTCACCACGATCAAGCTCGAGAATCCATCCTGCCACATGGTCAAGGAAATAACGGTCATGAGTTACAGCGATTACTGTTCCGGGATACTGCTGCAAATGTTGTTCAAGCCAATCTATTGACTCTGCATCAAGATGGTTGGTAGGCTCGTCAAGCAGCAAAATATCAGGCTGCCGGAGAAGCAGTCGGCATAAAGCCACTCTACGTTTTTCGCCTCCGGATAGTGTCGAGATTTTCTGTTCATCGGGGGGACATCTCAAGGCATCCATTGCTCGTTCAAGCTTGTTGTCAATATTCCATGCATCAGCGGCATCAAGTTTATCTTGCAATTCTGCCTGACGAGCCATCAATGCATCCATCTTATCAGGATTCTCGAGCACCTCAGGGTCACAGAACGCCTCATTTACCTGATCAAACTCTTTAAGCATCTGCATCACAGGCTGCACACCTTCTCGCACCACTTCCACTACAGTCTTGTCGGGATCAAGTTTGGGTTCCTGTTCCAGATATCCTACCGAATACCCGGGTGAGAAAACTACCTCGCCTTGATATTCTTTATCTATGCCGGCTATAATTTTCAAAAGAGTGGATTTACCGGAACCGTTCAAACCGATAATACCAATCTTAGCTCCATAGAAGAATGACAGATATATGTTTTTTAGTATCTGTCGTTGTGGCGGGATAATTTTACTTACACCCACCATTGAAAAGATTATTTTTTTATCGTCAGCCATTTTTCAAATTTTCCACAAAGGTAATCAAATCTCTCCAAATCTACAAATTCATCGCAATTAGATGGTAAATATGTAGATGGGGAATATATGTCCAAATCCATTGTGATTTATTTTTTAACAACCTCTTATATTTCAAAAAAAAATTGTAATTTTGCACTCGGATTCAGGCCTCTGTCGGTGACAAAACGGATTAGATTCCGATGTCACAATTTCGGCAGATGGCGTTTTTTTATTAAATTACAACATTATACGAGACCATCTCCTCTTGATTTGCTTTACTCCGTCGCTCTATGGAATGGATTATTGATTTATTACGGCCGGGTTCGGAATCGCTTGCAAGCACAATTCTGCTTTATTCATTCGTCATCTTTGCCGGAATCTATCTGGGTAAGATAAAGATTTTCGGAATATCACTTGGCGTCACATTTGTTCTTTTCGTAGGAATTTTGTTGGGACATTTCGGATATGTGGTCCAAGCCGACACACTCCATTTCCTTCGCGAATTCGGTCTTATTCTCTTTATATTCTCTATCGGTATGCAAGTAGGACCCGGATTCTTCTCATCTTTCAAAGAAGGGGGTATGCGATTGAACGCTCTCGCTCTGACCGGAATAGCTCTCAATGTTGCCATAATGCTTGCTATCTTTTATATTCAAGGAGGCGACAACGGAGCCACATCTCTCCCTCAGATGGTGGGAGTCTTATCCGGTGCGGTGACAAACACGCCGGGACTCGGTGCAGCTCAGCAAACTGTACTTCAGATTAATCAGCAAGCCTATGATGTATCACAACAAATGTCAATGGGATATGCAGCTGCCTATCCCCTCGGTGTTGTAGGTATTATTCTCACAATGGTGATTATCAAACTTGTTTTTAAGATTAATGTTGACCACGAAATCCAACAGATTGAAGAACACAATAACGATTCTCAACTTGCCCCCCATATTGTTACATTCAAAGTAACCAACCAACTTATAATGGGACTCTCCATCGAGAAATTTCATACCCTTATAAGCGCCAATTTCGTCATCTCAAGAATAGAGAAGCCCGATGGCAATATTATAATACCCACGGCACAAGATATCCTTGAGGAAGATGATTTAGTACTTATTGTATGCTCTATTCAAGACGAAGAGATATTTAACCGTTTTATCGGGCCGAAAGTGGAAAAGAAATGGGAAATGGCACAAGGACCGGTTGTCTCACGACGTATTTTGGTCACTAAGACTGAATATAACGGTGTAAAACTCGGGTCGCTCCGATTGAGAATGGGATATAAATTAAATGTTACCAGAATAAACCGTGCCGGTGTAGACCTGCTCGCATCACCTTCACTTACGCTTCAGATGGGTGATAGAATCACGGCGGTAGGTAAACTGGCCGATATTGAACGCTTGGCTCAGAAACTCGGGAACTCAATGAAACGGCTCAATGAGCCTAATCTCGTTACAATGTTTATCGGAATATTCCTCGGAATACTAGTGGGAAGTATCCCGTTACAATTCCCGGGAATGTCAGTACCGATGAAATTAGGTCTTGCCGGAGGTCCGCTTGTTGTCGCAATTCTAATATCGGCATACGGACACAAGATTCATCTGGTCACTTATACCAACTCATCAGCCAATCTTCTGCTCAGAGAAATCGGCATTTGTCTATTCCTTGCATCCGTGGGAATAGCAGCCGGTGGAAATTTTGCAGATACAGTATTTAATTCCAGAGGTTTGATGTGGGTATTCTATGGATTCTGCATCACGGTTATACCTCTTATTGTAGTTGGTATATTGGCACGTGGCAAGTACAAACTTAATTATCTCACTATCCTCGGACTGATAGCCGGGAGTTACACGGACCCTCCCGCACTTGCCTATGGAAATAAGGTTGCAAATAACGATGCTCCGGCAGTAGCCTATTCCACAGTCTACCCTCTAACGATGTTTATGAGAGTTATCACGGCACAACTTCTGATTCTTTGCTTCCTTTAATGAAATATTGAAGTTTACATCCCGCTAAATAGAAAGTCGAGATTTTCCCATAATCAGAAATCTCGACTTATATATTTGACGTATAGGCTGTTTAATACTCAACATTAATTGATACCATAAAAATAAAGGAACAATTTTAACCATTATGGACAAAAAATTTCCGATATACCTTTATTTTGCTTTTATTTTATCACTTATAATCCCCAATGTCTGGTTATCACTATCAGACAATTACCCCATATTCACCCAATTATGCAACATTATTCTGCCACTTGGACTGATTGCAATAATTGCCGCTTCATCCATTAAAATCGGCAGAACGATATGGTTCTCATTCCCTCTGATATTTTTCGCAGCTTTTCAGATCGTCCTTCTTATCCTTTTCGGTAATGGTGTCATTGCCGTCGATATGTTCCTTAATTTAGCTACAACAAATTCCAAAGAGGTTACCGAACTGCTCGGAAATATGTTACTCCCATTCATAACTGTCGTAGTTTTCTACCTTCTTATCCTCTTTTCCGCAACTCTTTGTGGATTTAAGAAATGGACTCTAAAATCTCCATTTATCAAAAAAGGGATGCGCTCCGCTCTAATCATAACCTGTTGCGGTCTCCTCATTTTACCGCTCGCTCATTTCAAATCTCCTGATTTCTCCATAAAAAAGGATATATACCCCTTTAATGTCATTTACAATTTATCGCTTGCTATTGACAGAGTAATCAAAACATCTCATTACTCTGATACTTCCCAAAATTTCTCCTACAATGCGAGACTTACACATCAAGCCGGAATTAAAGAAATATATATTCTGGTAATCGGAGAAACCTCCAGAGGAGACCATTGGGGAATAGGAGGATACAAAAGAAACACTACACCATACCTCTCTCAAAGGAATGACATCATCTATTCCTCGGATGCTTTGAGCGAATCCAACACCACTCATAAAAGCGTCCCAATGCTACTATCTCCCGTATCTTCAGAATCTTTTAATACAGACATATACAAAGTCAAAAGCCTTATTTCTGCCTTTAAAGAAGCCGGTTTCGCTACTGCTTTTATATCAGATCAGATGCCAAACAACTCATTTATCGACTTCTTTGCAAACGAAGCGGACACTACCGATTACGTCAGACTTGCTAACGAAGATATCAAAATCTTCAGCGATCAACTCCTAATCAATCCTTTGCAAAAAATCCTTAGCAAAAATAACAATAAACAACTGATTGTCCTGCACACCTATGGCTCACACTTTAACTATCGTGACAGATATTCTAAAGAAAATGCCCGATTCCTCCCAGATGACTATGCAGACATCACTAATGAATTCCGACCTAAACTTGTTAACGCTTACGATAACACTATTATCACTACCGACAAATTCCTCAATGACGTAATTACACAACTCGAATCACAAAACTGCATATCAGCCCTTATCTATACATCCGACCATGGGGAAGACCTTTACGATGACGGAAAATCATTCCTACACGCTTCTCTCACACCATCTATTCATCAACTACACGTCCCTCTCTTTACATGGCTTTCCCCTCAATATTCAATGACTTACCCGGTAATCCGGGAAAACCTCATTAAAAATTTCGCCAAACCCATCTCCACTTCTCGATCCATTTGCCCCTCAATCATAGGAATTGCCGGAATAAAAACTGATAAGATCAACCCTTCAGACGACCTCTCATCTTCTAAATTCAAACCTCATAAGAGAATTTATCTTAACGACCACAACAAACCAATCGAGAACAAAAATATCATATCAAATGCTAAGAATTAACCGGCATTCAAAACCGGTTGAGCCGGTTCATCTGCACATAAAACTACCAGCAAATTACCTACCAGGGCGGCTTTTCGCTCTTCATCCAGATTTACTACACCCTCGCTCTTGAGCTGATCAAGTGCCATTTTAACCATCGAAACAGCACCCTCCACTATCTTCTCCCTTGCAGATATTATCGCTGTTGCCTGTTGCCGTCTTAACATTACCGCCGCAATTTCAGGAGCATACGCAAGATAATTAAGGCGTGCCTCAACTACCTCCATACCCGCCATATCAAGACGCTCATTTATCTTCCGTTCCAACAAATCATTGATTTCCTCACCCCCATCTCGCAATGTCAGCTCATCAGTTTTGCTATCCGTGTCATCATAAGCAAATTTTCCCGTCACTTCTCTCAACGCAGCATCACTCTGTATCCTAACAAATTTCTCCAACGCCGTATTACTCACCATCGCCCCATTCACCCCAAACGATTGAGAATCTATATCAAATACCGCACGATACGTATCTTTTATCTTCCATACCAACACCATCCCTATCAATACCGGATTCCCCATCTTGTCATTTACCTTGATTGGATCTATATCCATATTTCTTATCCTCAATGACAATTTCTTCCGAGTCATCAGTGGATTTACCCAATAATATCCCGTCTTGCGACATGTACCCTTATATTTCCCGAAAAATATCATCACACGTGCCTGATTCGGCTCCTGAATAAAATAACCCACGCATCCCATAAAAAACAAAATAAAGAGCAAAACACTCATAATCCCTCCAAATATTCCATGGTCAGGCATAACACCTAAAAAACAATATGCTATCAATGACGGCAACAATACAAACGTCACCAATATCATAACGAACCCATTAACTGTCAATCCGTTATATTCATACTCTTTTTTATCAAAATCTTTTTTTTCAGACATATTGCAATTCTTTGTTTTTAATTTTTAGATTATTTATCCGCAAATATAAATATTTTTTTATTACCCGGCAAACCGGATTAACCATTTGGCCGCTTCAAAATTTTATGGTAACTTTGAAGTCAAATAAATAATTATTTCCCAAATGGACATTCTTTGGCTTTTAATTGGTCTCGCACTTATTCTTATCGGAGCAAACACTCTGACCGACGGCGCTTCAGCACTTGCCAAACGTTGGGGCGTAAGTGACCTCATCATCGGTCTGACAGTCGTAGCCTTCGGGACATCAGCTCCCGAACTCTCCATAAGCATCATTTCCGCTATAAACAAAGCTGCCCCAATGGCCATCGGTAATGTCGTCGGAAGCAACATCTTTAACATCTTTATCATAATAGGCGTAGTAGCCGTCGTTAAGCCTATCATAATTCACAAATCCATTATGACCAACGAGATTCCTCTCGTTATCCTATCTTCCATTGCACTGCTTGCTATCGGTTCAGCCAACATTCTCGGAATGAACGGCACACCGGAAATATTTCGACACGATGGTATTCTGCTCCTCCTTTTCTTCGCCATTTTTATGCGATACACATTCTCCCAAGCCATGACAGCCCAACCTTTACAACATTCCCAATCCACAACACCTGCCAAAACACTTCCACTTTGGAAAGCTGTAATTTACGTTGCAGTCGGACTGACTGCACTAATCTTTGGCGGTGACAGATTCGTCGATGGTGCTTCAGGAATCGCAAAATCACTTGGAATGAGCGATGCAATTATCGGACTGACAATTGTAGCTGCCGGAACATCTCTTCCCGAACTTGCAACATCGCTCACGGCAGCACTCAAAGGTAAATCCGGCATCGCACTCGGAAACGTTATAGGCAGTAATATCTTCAACATTTTTCTCGTACTCGGAATAACAGCTACAATTTCCCCTCTTACATTCGGAGGAATCTCTGTCACTGACCTTCTCGTCATGACAGCTGCCTCAGTATTGTTCTGGTTCTTCGGTTGGAAATTCGGCAACAGATGCATCAATCGTTGGGAAGGTGCCATTCTTATTCTATGCTACATCGCATACACCCTTTTCCAATTATCTCATATCTCACAATAATATCACCTCAAAACACCACAAAATGGCAGTAGACCTCAACTATAAAGTAAATCTTCCCTCCGACATCAAAGACATCCTCGACAGCGATTTTTGGATTTTCAACAACATAAACGCTGCAATGGCCTCCTTCTCTCTTGAACCCATAAAATTCCACTCCTCTACATTCATCCTCGTAAAAAAAGGCTCCGCTATTGTAGACATAAACCTCCAAAAACACAATATTAAAGCACCGGCTTACATCACGGTCAACGCTAACAACTACATGCACATCAAAGAAGTATCCCCCGACTTAGAAGCCGGAGTAATAGTCGCTTCCAAAGAATTTACCGAAAAAATCGCACTATTCTTCCGAGAACGCCATCTTAGTTTATCCATCTTTGACAGTCAGGTTCTTATGCTCTCCGAAACCCTTGAATATGAATTCAAAAATCTCTTTAACTCTCTTCAAAACTTGTACAACAACAAAGAAAACCCCGATAGAGACCAAGCTATCCTCTTCCTTATCATATCTTTCTTCTTCGCCAACAGCTACAGAATCCTTCAGGCAATCCCCGCCTCCAATTCCGAAAAAACCTCCGCTAAAGGTATTGCAAACAAATTCCTCGAACTCACTCAACACAACTTCAAAACCAACCATAACCTCGAATTCTACGCTCAAAAACTTAACATCAGTACAAAACATCTTTCACGAATACTCAAAGAAACCACCGGATATACAGCATCTCAATGGATTGACCGATACCTCCTGTTAGAAGCAAAAGTTATGCTCCGATCCTCAAGGCTTAACGTAGCACAAATCGCTTATCAACTTAATTTTGCCACTCCCTCCGCCTTCGGAAAATTTTTCCGAAAACACACCGGCATATCTCCCAAACAATTCAGCAAGAAACCTTTTTCCTGACCATAATTTTGCAATCTAAAGAAAAATTTATAACTTTGCCTTGAGTTGTAATTATTACACCATTCTTCACATGAACACTTCAAGCATCGTATCCGTCAACGACCTCTCTAAAAAAGACATTCTCGACATCATTAATGATGCAGCATACTTCGAACAAAATCCTAACAGTAAAATACTCGATGGAAAAGTTGTCGCAACACTTTTCTTCGAACCATCCACAAGAACACGACTAAGCTTCGAGACCGCCGTAAACCGCCTCGGCGGCAGAATAATCGGATTCTCCGACCCCGCCGCCACCTCAACATCCAAAGGCGAAACTCTCAAAGACACCATCAAAATGGTCTCTAACTATGCCGACCTTATCGTCATGCGCCACTACCTCGAAGGTGCCGCACGATACGCATCCGAAGTAACGTCCACTCCCATAATAAATGCCGGTGACGGTGCTCACCAACATCCATCTCAAACCATGCTTGACGTCTATTCAATTTTTAAAACTCAAGGACGTCTCGACAACTTGACTATTACAATGGTAGGTGACCTCAAATACGGCCGAACCGTCCATTCCCTACTTATGGCACTCTCTCATTTCAACGTCAAATTTTACTTTGTAGCTTGTCCGGAACTCCAAATGCCACAGGAATTCATCACCTTCTGCGATAAAAACAACATATCATACAAAATCAGTGATGACTTCTCCCAAGACATCATTAACCGCAGCGACATAATATACATGACTCGTGTACAACGTGAACGATTCTCCGATCTTATGGTATACGAACGAGTCAAAGACCTCTATAATCTCAACAACGGCATGCTGGATGATTCCAAGGATAACCTCAGAATCCTTCACCCCCTGCCACGTGTCAACGAAATCAGTCAGGATGTAGACGACAACCCTAAAGCATACTACTTCCAACAAGCGAAAAACGGCGTATTCGCCCGACAAGCAATGATATGCCGCGCTCTCGGAATCAAACTTCCTGCCTCCAGATAATTTTCACCTCCTTTTAAAACACCAAAACAACAAATAATCTCATTCTCATAATGAAAAAAGAACTCGCTGTAGCCGCACTAAAAAACGGAACAGTTATTGACCACATACCCGTCGATGCCTTATTCAAATGTGTCGACCTGCTCGGTATCACTCATATCGACAAAAGCGTTACTATCGGATGCAACCTCGAAAGCAACAGACTCGGCAAAAAAGGGATAATCAAAGTTGCCGACACATTCTTCCCTAACGATATCCTCAACAGAATAGCTATAATAGCCCCGTCAGCAGTTATAAATATTATTCACGACTACGAAGTAGACAGCAAAGTCCCCGTTTCTCTCCCCGATGAAATAGTCGGTATCGTGGAATGTAACAACCCCAAATGCATCACCCGCAACGAACCAATGACATCCCGATTCTCCGTTATAAGCCGCTCCCCGGTAACACTCCGCTGCAAATACTGCGAACAAGAATCATCCGGAAACCAAATCAACCTCCTCTAATATATCTTAATAATCTCTCATTTATTTTATTATGAAATCTACAAAAAAAATAATCCCCGTTATACTTCTTATCTTCGGGATATTCTCCCTAATGACCTTGAAAGCTAATGCCTGCGAACTGCTCCAACTATGCCTTGAAGCACAAATAGAAGACGGCAATGAAGCCGTTTGGAAATTCTACCTTTACGGAAACATCAACGACAACTCCGGTGAAATGACATGCACATACGGATCAAAAAAATATGAAGGCACTTGGACAGCATCCACTACTCCCAACAATAAAACAGCATACATCTTCACATTCCCCGAAACTGAAACTCCCCAATTCACAATACAAAACGGAACTACAATTCCCATCCATTCATCAGCTATCGTAATGTCATCACGCGATGACGCAGATTTTGTTATCGATATTAATAACGGTCAATGCTCCCCATTCGGAGCTGCAGATAACGGAAACGCTACACGTCAAACATTCTACTGCGAAATTTACGACTAATGGCAAAAATCAGCTGGAGACCCGGAACAATGATTAATCCAGTCCCCGCAGTCATCGTAACCTGCGGAGACAACCCCACAGAATGGAACATGCTCACTATTGCCTGGACCGGAACTATATGTTCAGACCCGGCTATGTGCTTCATATCCGTAAGACCTGAACGTTTCTCCCATCACATCATCCTCAAACACATGGAATTTACCATCAATCTCACCACCGCTGATATGGCTCTCGCCACTGATTGGGTCGGTGTCAGATCCGGTAAAGACTTCAACAAATGGGAACAAACCGGACTTACCCCCCTACCGGGAGAAAAAGTAAACTCACCTACAATAGAACAATCACCATTGAGCATCGAATGTAAAGTAAAATCCATACTAAACCTTGGTTCTCACGACATGTTCATCGCAGAAGTAATCAACGTTCGAGCCGACGACAGATTCATCGACCCCGAATCCGGAGCCTTCTCCCTCAAAAAAGCCGGCCTAATGGCATACTGCCACGGCCAATACTTTAAACTCGGTGAGCTACTCGGAAAATTCGGCTTCTCTGTCAAGAAAAATTAGACCAATCACCACTTTTCACGATTTACTCCCCAATATCACACAAAAAATTACCTACTTATGGGGATTGACCCAATCCCGTTTTATCACTAACTTTGCACTTATAAAATTAGCAGCTTGTCTGCTACATAGTTATTTAGAGTTAGATTTTTAGAAATAAGAGGGAGCCGGACACGGTCAGACTCCCTTTTTTTCCTGTTTAATAATTCTATCCAATGAACAATACATATTCCTATTCTCCTCACGACAAAATGGTTACGCTGATAGCAGAAAACTATCAACTGATACAAGTAATGTCCAGATTCGGAATCAAAGTGGGTTTTGGCGACAAATCGGTAGAAGAAGTTTGCACCGACAATAATGTAGACGTCAACACCTTTCTCGCCGTAGTCAACTTCGTAGCTCACAGCATACCTCTCTCTCAAATTCCAATTTCCGACATATCTGTCCCCTCCATACTTCAATACCTCCGTCAAAGCCACATCTATTTCCTCGAATATTGCCTCCCGGAAATCAGACGTAAACTCCTCGACGGAATACACTTCAGCACATCCGACATCTCTTTCCTTATTCTTAAATTCTTCGACGAATACACTCAAGAAGTAAAACTTCACATGGACTTCGAAGAAAAACATGTATTTGACTACGTCATCCGTCTCCTGCAAGGAAAAACCGACCCTAATTTCAAAATATCCACATACAGCGACCACCACGACCAAGTCGCTTCCAAACTCAAAGAACTCAAAACTCTAATCATCCGATACTGCCCGGAAGGCTCACACACCAACCTCCTCAATTCCGCTCTCTACGACATATATCGATGCGAAGACGAACTCAGCAACCACTGCATGGTAGAAGACCATCTGTTCGTCCCCGCTATCGAACACCTCGAAAACTCTCTCTGCAAATTGCCCCGGGAGGAGGCAAACTCCCTATGAACAATTTACCAAGATTTCATGTCGTTATCGCATCTCCATCACCCATAATTGCCGGTGGCCTTGCTTACACACTCAGAAAAATTACTGATATGCAAATATCCTCCTCCGAAGCTTCTTCATATCAAGACCTCATTGACCAATGCCATCGTAACAACACACAAATAGCCATCGTCTCCCCGGCTTTCGACGGAATCTTCAACCCCGACAATTTCCACAAAGACGCCCCCGAAGGAGTAAAACTCGTGGCAATTAACGCCGGAGCCATGCACCAAAACACCAATCGACTCTTTGACCAGACTATATCCATCGTTGACGACATCCCAACAATCGCTAACAAAATCTCTCAACTGATTCAAGACCCTCAAGAACAACAAAAAAACAAAGACCAACTCTCCCAACGCGAAAAAGAGATAATCAAACACGTAGTCAAAGGTCTTACCAACAAAGAGATAGCTGACAAATTATTTATATCAGTCAATACCGTTATAACACACAGGAGAAACATCGCAAGAAAACTCGAAATCCATTCAGCTACAGGATTGACTATTTATGCGATTGTCAACAACATCGTCGATATCACCGACATAAAACTCTAAGAGATTGTTTAATTCAAGTTTCTCAAGTTGCTTGACATCATGGAAACTTAAATTAAACAACTTCAAATATCTATATCCTATGCAAAAAAACACTTCCGAAAATATCACATTTTCGGATTTTTTTCGTAAATTTGCGCCATATTTAATCCATATTTCGAATCTAACCTTCAATATATGAACTACCGTTGTCACCACTGCGGACAAATGAACAGTCTGCTCGACATAAATCACAATCAAAACCAACCCGTACAATGCTTCTGCCAACACTGTGGCTCTCCCAACATTGTCGGAGCACCCGAAAACACACTCTACGAGAAAAATAACGAAGCAACTCTATATAACACCCCCCCTCAATTCCACAACAACAACCAACCGACTCAACAATTCTATCCTCCCAAACCTCAAAAACAAACTCCGGCATTCATCTATATCCTCATAGGCCTTATAATTGCTCTCTTAGGTATCGGTGCATGGTATCTGATCTCTCAAAAATCCAGCCCCGACACCGAAATCACACAATCACAAGACATCGAAGAAAACCAAGAATCTTTCGTCCAAAACTTCTACGAAGAATGTGTGTTCGGAAATCCAACAGTCCGACAGATAAAAGACGCTTGCTCACCTCGGATGCTCGCCAAAATTAAAGAAACCGACACCAGATTCGCACTCTATAAATTCCTCTCAGGAAAAAACACCGGCTCCGGCAACAATTCTAAAGTCACCGAAGTAATATCAATGGGAGACAACACCGTCAGAGTATCATACATCGACAACGGCATCAAAGGGTCATCATTAATTACACTCGTTCAAAACGACGACAAATGGAAAATCGACAACGTTGAATTCCTTGAAGACATCTCACAACCTGTTGTTAAAGAAGAAATTAAAGAAAAAGAAATTACAGTCACAAGCGATACATACTCCTTCGAAGGCGATGTAGACGGATATAACATCACCGGCAAACTCACATTCACACCAAACGGTGATGGATACGACGTAACCGGAAAATACGCTTACTACACAACGCTCGAAAAATACGGTGACAAAAAAACATCCTGGATAAAAGTAAACGGAAAAGTGGACAAATACAACAACATCCACTGGGCCGAAACAATCTCAGGAAATCCCGATTACGACAGCAAACTTAACGGACAAATAGACTCCGACCTTCGAACTATTCGCGGCTCTGTCGGCTCCATTGGTGACCATACATTCTATATGTCACGATAAATACTCTTTCCCATCCCTCATAAAGACGCCGGATTCATGAATCCGGCGTCTTTATGTTAAAAAAACACATTATATAAAATCCATATTACTCCCACAAACGTTAAAATATAAAACACACAACACACACAATCTCTCCTATAAACATTCATCCATCACAACTTCCCCTTTGAAGGAAGACTAATACATACCCACTATGACACTCGCTGAATTCCTTTTCATCCTCCTTGCCATCGCACTAATTATGGTTGCAGCCACTCTGCAAGCTCGCAACAAACAAAAATTATACAACAATCTTGAGGATAATAACGAAAATCAATCAAACATCGACCAAAACACACAAGAAATCCTCGGACACAGCGCATACGTCACCATGACCGAACGCGTGGCCGAAATAATGAGACGCCACTCAAAAGACCGCTGCATCGCCGTCAGCCTCACATCCGGAGTTGCAGACGGGAAAGGTGCTGACGAACTTCATCACCTCCTGCCCGGAGACCCCCTTTACATCAAACCAGCTCAAGATGACGGCATTGACGCTGTAGGCGTTTACTCCGGAGGATACAAAATCGGCGACCTCCTCTTGCTCGATGCCGAAGCCGTCCTCGAAGTCCTTAGAACTTCAACTATCACAGGAACTTACGTCTGTGAACAAAACTGTTATGAATACTACGACAAAGTCGCACTCAAAATTATACTCTTCTTCACCACAGCCGACAAACCCGTCCGGACACCCCCCGAAAACCAAATAAATTACGCAAACCCTGACCCCGCACAACCCTCACCCTATAAAATAACATTCAATTCCTCCCCCATTCCAATTACACTCTTCCAAAACTAATCACAAGATTTGCCCGTACCACAAAAAAATTATAACTTTGTCGTAGATACATCAAACATTCTCCTCTTCATCATGTTTATTTTACTATGACATACCAACCCAATTATTCCAATTCAAAAGAGCTCTCCCCCAAAGAACTCCTCACTATAAGATCTCTAATACACTCCGCAGCTCCCATTCTACGTAATAATCTCACTGACAATGAGATTGACAAACTGCGCACCACTCTCAAAAATCTTATCAGAAAATCAAGTAAACCTCACGACGCACACGGCATCTGCAACGCAATATCCACTCTCCAAACACTCCTGCTCTTCGCCTCCGAAATTGATCCGGACAAAAATATACTTATCGCCATACTCCTCTTCCCCTTCGTCGACGAAGAAATCCTTTCCCCGGACGAAATCGGAACCCAATGGGGTGATGACATCAAAGCCCTGATACAAGGGCTCGTCAAAGTAATTAAATTTTCAAGCAAAAACAACGCCGTAAATCAAGACAACTTCCGCGGCCTACTCGTATCTCTGGCTGAAGACATACGAGTAATTATCATAATGATAGTTCATAACCTTGTTCTCATGAGATCCATCAACCATCACCCGGATCAAAATTGGGTACGCGATGTCGCATTCGAAGCTAACTGCCTTTATGCACAACTCGCTCATCGTCTCGGACTCTACAAAATTAAAGGTGAACTCGAAGACCTCTCTCTTAAATACACCAATCGCGAAATTTATTCCCAAATTGCCGAAAAACTAAACCAAACCAAACGAAGTCGCGAAAAATATATCGCTGAATTTATTGCTCCTGTAAAAGAAAAACTATCTCAAGCCGGTCTTAAATTCGACATCAAAGGACGCACCAAATCAATCTCTTCCATTTGGGCGAAAATGAAAAAACAAAAAGTCGACATCAATGGTATTTACGACCTCTTTGCAATACGTGTCATCATCGACACACCCCGGGAAAAAGAAAAATCCGACTGCTGGCTCGCATACTCAATCCTCGCTGATATGTATACAGCCAACCCCTCCAGAATGAAAGACTGGATTTCTCTCCCTAAAAGCAACGGCTACGAATCTCTCCACGCTACAGTTATGGGACCATCCAACAAATGGGTCGAAGTCCAATTCCGTACCAAAAGAATGGATCTCATTGCAGAAAAAGGACTCGCCGCACACTGGAGATACAAAGGCGTCAAAAGCGACAGCACCGACCAATGGATGACAAACATTCGTGACATCCTCGAAACTGCTGACTCCGGACCAATGCAATTGATGAAAAACCTCAAAAGCGACCCCTACGGAAAAGAAGTTTACGCATTTACCCCCAAAGGCGACCTTTTCAGACTCCCTGCAGGTGCCACCGTACTCGATTTCGCATTCCACATCCACTCCAACGTCGGATCTCAATGTACCGGCGCCATAGTCAATGACCGTCACGAAAAAATCAACTACAAAATAGCCAACGGAGATACCGTTGAAATTATTACATCTTCATCTCAGACCCCGAAACAAGACTGGCTCGCTATTGTCACCACATCCAAAGCCAGAAACAAAATTCGCCAAAGTCTCAACGAATCAAAACTTCATAAAGCAACTCTCGGAAAAGAACTCCTCGAACGTCGTGCAAAAAACCGTAAAATTGATATCGACGAAGCCATCCTGATGAAACTTATAAAAAAATCAGGATATAAATTCGCCAACGACTTCTATGCCGACCTCTCCGACGAAAAAATAGACGCACACAAATTCCTCGCTCAATACACCACTGCGACATCCGGCTATGACCACGACAACGACCACATCTCCGCTGAAGAATTCCGTATCATCGACAACTCTGCCGATAACACATCATCTCAAGAAATCCTCGTAATAGGTGATAAATCTATTAAAGGCCTGTCTTACAAATTCGCAAAATGCTGCAACCCTATCAACGGCGACCCGGTTTTCGGATTCATAAGCAGCGATGGAACCGTCAAAATCCACCGTAACGACTGCCCAAACGCCAACAACATCCGAAACCGTTACCCCTACCGCATAATAAATGTCAACTGGAACAGCAACATCTCCGGACAACGACCCGTAACTCTTCACATCGTCGGCAACGACGACATCGGTATCGTCACTAACATCACATCTATAATCGTCAAAGAAAAAGATATGATACTCCGAAACATATCTATCGACTCAAACGACGGTATTTTCCAAGGATACCTCGTAATAGGTGTATCCGACACACGACGACTCAACCTCCTGATAAAAAAAATAGAAACTGTAAAAGGTGTCAAAAAAGTCACCCGTGGATAATCTATACTCACCAAATCAAAAACACCAATATTATGGGACGCATCCTCGCCATTGACTACGGGCAAAAAAGATCCGGTGTAGCCGTCACCGACACACTGCGCATTGCAGCAAATCCTCTCCCCGTCGTAAATACCAACAACCTCCTGAAATTCATCTCCGACTACTGCGAAAAAGAAACCGTCGACCTAATCGTCATCGGACACCCCAAAACACTCAACGGAAAAGACTCCGACAGCATGAAATATATACGCCCATTCATCGGCCGACTAAAAAAAGCTCTCCCTCTAATCCCAATACAACTCTTCGACGAACGATTCACATCCTCCATCGCTCACAGAGAAATGATTGCCGCCGGTTTCAAACGCTCTGACCGACAACGCAAAGGTCTCGCCGACGAAATGGCCGCCACAATAATCCTCACAGACTGGCTTCAAGCCCAAAATCCTATCTAATCAATACTCCATCCAAATACGCGGATCATACCCCTTAACTCTCCCTTCATCCTCAATCTCCGAATACCTCCCACGATAAAACATCAACGGCCGCTCCACACTCCACCCCGACGTGATATTACGAATATAAATATTGGCCAATCCCCGCAGCTGCCTCGTTCGAAATCGCAACGCCGTAATCAATTCCGACATCCCTCGCACACAATCAAACACATACTCAGCCACTTGACGACCACCCATCATAACTCTCGCATAAACCCTGTCTCCAGCACCGAATTTCATCTCTCTCTTCATAATCTTCCTTTTTTTACTACGCAAAATTACATCTACTACCATGCCAAAAATTTGCACACAAATATTAAAAAATATAAATCTTGCATTTTTGAAAAAAAATTTGTAACTTTGCACTCGCAAAGAGTTGCAGAAATGGTGGAATGGTAGACACGAAGGACTTAAAATCCTTTGACCCGGAAGGGTCGTGTGGGTTCGAGTCCCACTTTCTGTACAGCTCGCGGGACGGCTCTTTGGCTGTCCCGCTTTTATTTTTATAAGATTCCCTACTTATCTTAATCTTATGAGCACAATTCACAATTCTTCAGAACGCCTCAAGGAACTGGCCACAGCGCCTATTCCCAGAATGTTGCTCAAATACAGCCTCCCTGCTGTTATCGGGACTGTCGTAATGTCTATCTATAACATTATTGACTCTGTCGTAATCGGACATGCCATTGACGACCCAAACGTCGTTGCCGGTATCGCCGTGACATTCCCCGTTATGAACCTCGCTACTGCCCTCGGAATGCTGATCGGAGCCGGAGCCGCTACAAGAATTTCAATCGTTCTGGGACAAAACGACAAGCCACGAGCTGAAATGATTCTCGGCAACTCCGTCCTCCTCTCACTAATTATCGGACTTACATACATCACTCTCTTCGCGACTTTTCTCACACCCATCCTTAAAGTATTCGGAGCTTCAGCCAATTCACTGCCCTACGCACGTGAATTCCTCATGTGGATACTTCCCGGAATGGTGCTTATGAACCTGACTTTCAGCTACAACAACGTCATGCGAGCCTCCGGTTACCCCGGAAAAGCCATGTACACAAACATAATCGGTGCCGTTTGCAACGCTATCCTCGCCCCCATTTTCCTCTTCGTATTAGATTGGGGTATAAAAGGTGCGGCTATCGCCACTGACATCTCTATGTTAATAACAGCTTTCTTCGTCCTCGGACACTTCTTCCTCAAATCAAGCGACCTGCGTTTCAAACACGGAACCTTCCGATTTCAATGGCCTATCATCAAGTCAGTTCTTTACATCGGAATGGCACCTTTCCTTATCAACGTAACCGGGTCCATCGTTAACGCTCTGATAAATAACTCACTCCTTAAATACGGCGGTGACGATGCAATAGCTGCTGTCGTTGTCTTCAACAGATTCGTGACAATATTCGTAATGATTGTCATCGGTATTTGCCAAGGCATGCAACCCATCCTCGGATACAACTACGGCTCAGGCAACACATCCCGACTCTTCAAAACACTGCGACTCGCAGCAATTGTCGGTGTCATTGTCACAACTACCGGTTCAATAATCGGTGCCGTATGCCCGAAAGCCATCGCCATGATGTTCATGCAAGACCAAGCACAAATACAATGCGCTGTCAAATGTCTGCACATCACCACATTCACCTTCTGGATGGTTGGATTCCAAATCGTCGCTACAAACTTCTTCCAATCACTCGGTATGGCCGGAAAAGCCGTATTCCTCTCACTCACCCGACAAATCATTTTCATGATTCCCCTGCTTTTCATCCTCCCTCCGATATTCCGACTCGACGGCGTATGGAGTGCATTCCCCATTGCCGACTTCCTCTCCGTGGTCGTTGCCGCCATAATGCTTACAATACAAATTAAAAAAATCAAACAAAACATCACAATTAAGACACTATAATATGATACTTCCAATATACCTTTACGGCCATCCCGTACTCCGACAGGAAGCCGAAGACATCAACTCCGATTACCCCGAACTAAAAAAACTCATCGAAGACATGTGGGAAACAATGTACAATTCCGAAGGCGTAGGTCTCGCTGCACCTCAAATCGGAAAATCAATCGCACTGATTGTCCTCGATGGTTCCCCACTTGCCGACTCTTTCCCCGAATGTGCCGATTCAAAAATGGTCATCATTAACCCCCAGCTTGAAATCATCGAAGACAAGCCCGCTGTAACTCGCTCAGAAGGTTGCCTTTCCCTACCGGACCTCTCAGAGAACGTCAAAAGACACGAACACGTCCGACTCGAATGGCTCGACGAAAATTTCCAACCCCACACACAAGAATTCTCCGGATTCCTAAGCCGCATAATTCAACACGAATATGACCACCTCCTCGGAGAAGTTTACACCGACCACATCTCCCCCATCAGGAAACAAATGATACGAACCAAACTCGCAAACATAGCCAAAGGGAAAGTAAGATGCGCCTACCGAACAAAAGCAAAACCTTTTCAACATAAAAAATAATCCACTATAAATATCGACATAAAAACTTTTTAACGCCCATGCCGTTATAACATTGCAAGTCTCTCCTTAATTTTTTCATAACATATTTCTCATTAACCCAATTAATAACAAATGGCCAAACTGACACCTTCTGACCTCCAAACCCTGCAAGAACGAGGAATCTCATTGCAAGCTTTTGAAGACCAACTTGAAATGCTGCGCACAGGATTCCCATTCCTGAAAATTTTTGCACCCGCCACCACCGAATGCGGAATAAAAGTACCCTCCGAGGAGATGCAAAAACACGCTATCGACCTTTGGGAACAATTCCTCAAAAAGGGTGGAAAAGTAGTCAAACTCGTCCCCGCATCCGGGGCCGCTTCAAGAATGTTTAAAAATCTTTTCTCCTTCCTCAATGGAAAAAAAGATAAACCCGACACCCCCTTCATTAAAGAATTCTTCGAAAATATCGAAAAATTCGCCTTTTTCCCACGACTCAACTTCATCTGCATACAACTATACGGGAAAAGTATTCAAACCCTTATAAACGAAAAAAGATATAAAGACATCATCGGGGCTCTCCTGCTCAAAGAAGGTCTTAACTACGGTATACTCCCCAAAGCCCTCCTCCAATTCCACAAAACAATCGGGACAAGCCGCACTCCTCTCGAAGAACATCTCGCAGAAGCAGCTCAATACGCCGTAGGCAAAAACGGTGAAGCTAACATTCATTTCACCGTGAGTGAAGACCACATCCCATTGGTCAAAATGAAAATTGAAGAGGTCAAACTTTCTATGGGCAATAAATACGGAGTTAATTTCAATATAGAGACATCCGTGCAAAAACCCTCCACCGACACCATCTGCGTTACTAAGGATGGAGAACCGTTTAGAAAAGACGGACAACTCTTCTTCCGCCCCGGAGGACATGGAGCTCTGATTGAAAACCTTAACGATATTGATGCCGACATCGTATTTATAAAAAATATCGACAACATCGTGCCGGATAATCAACGCACCATCTCCAACCATTTCAAAAAAATTGCAGGCGGAATCCTCGTCGGTGCAAAAGCAAAAGCCGACGAATACTGCCACATCCTGATGAAAGGCACTCCGGAAAAAGAAGTCCTTGATGAAATGCTCGCTTTCCTTCACGATGTCCTTTGCATCACTCACGACAGTTGCGCTGAAATGAGCCCGGAACAAAAAGCCTCCTATATTTTCGCTAAACTAAACCGCCCCATGCGAGTATGCGGTATGGTAAAAAACGAAGGAGAACCGGGAGGAGGTCCATACCTCGTATATAATCCCGACGGAACTGTATCTCCACAAATCCTCGAAAGCGTACAGCTAAATCTCGATGACAAGAAAATCAAATCTCTCATGGAGAAAGCCTCCCATTTCAACCCCGTCGACCTCGTATGCGCTCTCAGAGATTTCGAAGGAAACAAATTTTTCCTCCCCGATTATATCGACAAAACCACAGGATTCCTCAGCGATAAAAGCGTTGACGGCATAGAAATAAAAGCACTCGAACGTCCCGGCCTTTGGAACGGTGCAATGGCAAATTGGAACACTATCTTCGTAGAAGTTCCAATCGAAACATTCAACCCCGTCAAAACCGTCAACGACCTGCTTCGAAAAGCACACCAACCCGAATAACATCATTGAGCTTGCTTATATCCAGTATATGCAAGCTCTTAATTTTTATTTGAATCAACAATTAAAAACAATAACAAAATGAAAAAAACAAGAGCTGCCATCATAGGATATGGCAACATCGGAAAGTACTCCCTTGAGGCTCTCCAAGCCGCTCCGGATTTCGAAATAGCCGGAATCGTAAGACGTAATCCCGCCGACAGAGCTGACATCCCGGCTCAAATTCCCGTTGTCGGCTCGATTCACGAGCTCAAAGATGTAGACGTGGCAATTCTCGCTACTCCCACAAGGAGCGTAGAAAAAACAGCACTTGAAGTCCTCGCAGCCGGTATCAACACCGTAGACAGTTTCGATATCCACGGCCAAATCCCCCGGCTTAGAGCTTCCCTGGACAAAGCTGCAAAAGAACACAATGCCGTATCTATAATCTCCGCCGGATGGGATCCGGGATCTGATTCAATTGTCAGAACACTCATGCAGGCAATAGCTCCTGAAGGTATCACCTACACAAACTTCGGCCCCGGACGCTCAATGGGACACACCGTTGCTGTCAAAGCCATCGAAGGCGTCAAAGATGCCCTCTCAATGACTATCCCGGTCGGCACCGGCATACATCGCAGAATGGTTTACATCGAACTCCTCGACGGATATAATCTCGACCAAGTGGCTGCCGCAATTAAAGCCGACCCCTACTTTGCAAGCGACGAAACCCACGTTATCGAAGTTGAATCCGTAGATGCTCTCAACGATGTTGGCCACGGAGTCAATCTCGTCAGAAAAGGAGTCTCCGGAAAAACCCACAACCAACTCCTCGAGTTCGACATGAAAATTAACAATCCCGCTCTGACCGGACAAGTACTCGTATGCTGTGCAAGAGCCGCCATGCGCCAGAGACCCGGTTGCTACACAATGATTGAAATACCGGTCATTGACCTCCTGCCCGGAAACCGCGACCAATACATCGCACACCTCGTATAAAAAATCCCCTCCAAATTATTTGTTATAACCCAAATATGGCAGCGTAACTCTCGCCGTTACGCTGCCAATCTCTTAGAGGTTGGTTAATAACATCAACCCTACACATCAACGCTCTCTCATGAATCGGAATATTGTCCGGTATGCCGAGTCCCTAACTTTCTTACGACTCAATATCAAGTCATGCAACCCCGAATCTATAGCACACACCATCGGATTCTTACCCAGTTTCATACCTCTTTTCTGCAGCATCTCAGGGTCGAGTACAGCATCTCCCGTCTGAAATTCCGGAGTCCACCCACACCCATCTATTTTTCTGGACGAATGCATCACAAGCACCGGAACCGTAATATTGCCGCATTTCTCCATTAACTTGCCCTGTGCCCTATTAACACTTCTTATCCAACTCATCGTGACCGGAGGTGAAAATATCATCTTCCAATCCGTATTATATGTCCATTCACCATGATACTCCTTCAGCAAACTGTAGGCATATCCATCACAATGTCCCTGCGGAATCTTGACATCCTTGATAAACATACCAAAAAATGACACTACAGGAATTATGACATTCCTATACGTTGCATTAAAATTCCACTCAAGAAAAGGAGAATCCGTAACTATTCTGCTGACACCGACTCGTTCTCCTCGTTCAGCAGCAAACAAAGCCACCGTCAACCCACCGGTGCTATGCCCCGAAAGCGTAATCTCCACATTCCCATCCCTGCGCATCTGTGCCAAGGCTGAATCCAAATCCTCAAAATATTCCGCTTGATTTCGGATATTAAATGGATACTGCCACGGCTCCAGACTTCGACCATAACGTCGCAAATCCACAGCGTAAAAATTATACCCTGAATCAACAAACCTATCCCCCATCTCCTTCTGAAAAAAGTAATCATTAAAGCCATGCACATAAAGATACCCCTTACGACTACCCTTCTTCGATAATTTCCTTACTATCGTGCAACGACACGGCCCGTCAAATGCTTCACCTTGATTCACATACCGGGACTCATAACCATCCAAGATGTCCTCATGCCAGGCCGTATCCTGCGTCAATCTCTTCTCACCCTTATATTTATCACCGCCCGTCAACGTACATGCCATTAACATCCCCAATATAGGCACTATAATAACCAATCTTTTCATAATCTTATAATATAACGTCTTAACAAGTTACAACACTACATAGTTTCAATAAGAAAAAATTTGAAATTTATTGTACAATTCAAAAATTATATCTAACTTTGCGAAACAGTTTTCAAACTATTCAATATATGGACACCACCCGACGCATCGACAGGCTTGACCTGTTTGCCCAATACAAAAGCTTCAACGACCTTCGAATAACGAAAGATTGCGGACTCGCACTCGGAACCATCGGCAAAGCACGCAAACCGGGGAAAGATATTTCACTGACCACCGCCCGCCGAATCCTTGATGCATATCCCGATCTTAACAGAATCTGGTTCCTGACCGGAAATGGCGATATGCTCACCGAAAACGACACTCCGGATTACACCACATATCCTCTGATTGACACCACAAAAGCACAATGCGGAAGAGCAGTAGGTCTTGCAGACGCCGCTAAAATCAACGACCTCCCCAGAATAGCACTCCCCGGAATCCCTCGCGAGACAGAATTCTTCATCCAAGCCGCCGGATATTCAATGGTCAACAACGATCGTCCTGACCTCTCAATTCCGCCCGGAGCCCTCGTCGGTCTGTCTAAAGTCAATACCGGATATATCAGATGGGGAGAAGCCTACGCAATTGTAACCAACGACGGCATTATGATTAAACGCCTTTTCCCGGATACTAAAAATCCCGAACTTGTCAAATGTGTATCATATAATTCCAACGAATTTCCCGAATTTTCCATCCCAAACGATGAAATAAAAGAAGTGGCACGTATCACATGCGTCGTGCCGGTAATGGTAAGATGACACCCCTAAAATCAAAACTCATCCACGCTTTTCGCAAGGCAATCCCCGACAATGCAAAAAAGCTCCTGTTGACAATCAGCGGAGGGGCCGACAGTGTCGCCTTACTCCGAATCGCAATCCTTTTGCCGGAGATTGAAATTCATGCCGTGCACTGCAATTTTCATCTGCGAGGTGAGGAAAGCGACCGCGACACACTGTTTGTGCAGAACCTATGTTCCGAACTCAACATTCCCCTCTCCGTAATACATTTTGATGTTCCCAAATACAAAGAGACTCACCACGTCTCCACTGAAATGGCCTGCCGGGAACTGCGCTACTCCGAATTCCACCGTCTTCGTAATGAATTGAATTGCGACAGAATTCTGACAGCTCACCATCTCGATGACAACATCGAAACTCTCTTTCTAAACCTGCTGCGGGGATCGGGACTGAAAGGGCTGTGCGGAATGAATACCGACGATGGCTCTATCCTTCGCCCCCTTCTCTCAATTACAAAAGCCGAAATACTTGAATACCTTACAGAGATACATCAACCATTCGTCACAGATTCCACTAATCTGCTCTCCGATGTAAAACGAAATTTCCTTCGCAATGAAATTATCCCACTACTGAAATCTCGTTGGCCCGGTCTGCAAAAATCCATTTCACGGACACAACAAAATCTGCAATCCGAACTCGCTCTAATAAATCAGACCGATTCCGTCAACTCTTCAGCACAACACTCTGAGCTATCTCTTATCACCTCAATATTCAGAAAGATAAAATCATACGGAGGCAATTCTCAACAAGCTCGCGAGATTGCTTCGGCAATATCTCGGCACACATATCCAAAAAAATGGATATTCCCAAATGCAACAGTCATTCTCGATCGAGACGGTCTCAGCATTAATACAGAAAATGGAATTTTACAGAATGAACATCCATTCCGACAGAAACCGCTCCCCTGTTCACCGGAATTAATCAGCGACATTAAAAAGACTCCTGACAATACCATTCTTTACTCTCCAATCCCTATAGACCGACTCACCTTCCGCCACCCTCAGACAGGCGACCGAATTGCACCACTGGGCATAAATGGAAGTAAACTCGTAAGCCGGGTGCTTAAGGATGCCGGACTTACACTCCAACAGAGAAGAGAGACTTGGATTGCGGTAGCCCCCGACGGAAAGATTATATGGATAGCAGGGTTGAAACGCTCCACACATCACCTCCTCAAAGATTCCGACGAAACAGCCTACCTTATCTCTGACAAAGATTGATTATCCATCCATACCCTACTCCGACAAAAACGGGGCGAATATCATTCGTCCCGCTTTTTGTCAACTAACGGATTTCGGGACTAATATTCCCATCCAAATTGCTATAAGATATAGCAAAACTAAAATCACCATCGCCAAAAAGGCATACTTTACCGATCGTGATACTTTCATGATGAAGATAATTTTTCAATCGGGTGCATGTTTCTACTAACCATTTGAAAAGAAGATAAATATACAACCAAACTGCATCCCGGTCTTATGTTCATAAATTTAAGATGCCCAAAGTTACACAAACGTTTTCAATTATCCAAATTTATTGCTGACATTCGACATAAAAAAATATTTTTTACTCATTGTAGAGTATTCTTAATTGCATATATCGCAAAAAATAGGTAATTTTGCAAGGTATTTCACCACAACCTTATTCATGAACGACTCTGACCTCATAGAGCACATTGAGCATACCGCTACAGTCTCATTCATCGATAGCGTTAACCACACCGTTACAGTCTCAATCACAGACGCCGACGAATGTGGACAATGTCCGGCGGCAGCATTGTGTACCGGAGCGAAAAATGCACAAAAAGTTGTAATCTCTACACCTGATGCTCAAAAATTCAAGCCCGGAGAACATGTCAAAATATTCGGTACTGAACAGATGCACAGACGAGCCATTATGCTCGCTACCGTAATACCATGTATTCTGCTAATCGCAATTATGACTGTAATATTCATACTCACCGCCAACCAGCTTACAGCTGCACTCGGAGGACTCGCAGCCATGTTCTTCTTCTTTATGCTTTTATACATCTGTCGAAATAAAATAGCACACGAATTTCAATTTAAAATCAAGCACATCTCACAGTGATTACCTCTTCTATTCTGATACTCGGACTCACAGGTATTATTGCTGCTGTAGTTCTTTATATCGTGGCAAAACGATTTGCCGTATATGAAGATCCCAAAATCGCACAAATCGAGGAACTTCTACCCGGTGCCAACTGTGGAGCCTGCGGATTCAGCGGATGTCATGCCTTTGCTTGCGCATGTGCCAAAGCTGATTCCCTTGAAAATCTTGCATGCCCGGGTGCCGGTCAAGACGGAATGAATAAAATTGCCGCTCTCCTCGGATTGAAAGCCGGGACTCTAATCCCCAGGATTGCAATAGTGGCTTGTAACGGGACATGCGCCAATCGTCAACAGACAAATCGATATGACGGTGTCAGATCCTGTGCAATTGAAGCAGCCTATTATGGTGGTGAATCTGCATGTATATACGGCTGCCTCGGTTGCGGAGACTGTGTATCCGCTTGTCCTCACGACGCTATCCACATGAACATGGAGACGAATATCCCTGTAGTGGACACTTCTACATGTGTGGGTTGTGGGAAATGTGTCTCCGCCTGCCCTCATCACATTATAGAACTTGCAGAAATATCCTCCGAACATCCCCTTGTCTGGGTAGCTTGCAGAAATCACGACAAGGGAGCCGCAGCAATCAAGGAGTGCAACGTATCTTGCATAGGATGCGGCAAATGCAAACGAGCATGTCCGGCTGAAGCCGTTTCGCTTGATAATTTCCTCGCCCAAATAGACACAGACAAATGTATCGGTTGCCTCAAATGCGCTGAAGAATGTCCCAGAAAGTCAATCCTCCATCTTGATATACAATGATAAAAACATTCAAAAAAGGGGGAATCCATCCCAAGGCAGATAAACTGACAGCCAAAACTGCTATAAAACCACTCCCCACTCCGGCCACTATACGTCTGATGCTTTCACAAAGCATCGGTGCTCCGGCAAAAGCTATTGTAAAGTCCGGCGATTATGTCACGATGGGACAACTCGTTGCTGAACCCGGCAGTTTTGTAAGCGCTGCGATTCATTCTCCTGTTGCCGGCACGGTCAAAAAAATTGAATCTACTCGCAATCCTCGTGGATTATGGCAGGAATCAATATTGATAGAGACCGACCCGGATGCCGTGCATGAAATCAAGACCACACCACGCTCGGAAGTGGAGATTGAAGCTCTATCTTCCAAAGATTTAATCCGAATTATAGCCGAAGCCGGGATTGTTGGACTTGGTGGCGCTGCATTTCCCACACACGTAAAATTATCCATTCCGGAGGGGAAACATGCAGATTACATCTTAATAAACGGTGCTGAATGCGAACCGTTTCTGACATGCGACGATGTCCTAATGAAGGAATCAGCGGATACCATAATTTCCGGTACTCGATTGCTCATGAAAGCATCCGGTGCTGCCAGAGGGATAATCGGAATAGAGGAGAACAAACCGGAAGCTATAGAAAGGATGCGAGAGGCAGCTCGGCCACATGATGACATATCGGTTGTTATCCTACGCAAAAAATATCCACAAGGAAGTGAGAAACAGCTGATTGAAGCTTTAACCGGAAGGCGTGTACCTCCGGGAGCACTCCCGATTGATGTAAATGTGATAGTGGACAATGTAGCTACAGCCAATGCCGTGTATGATGCCGTATACCTCCGTATTCCTTTGATAAGGAGGGTAGTGACCATCACCGGACCGTTATTGGATGCCGGTGGAAATTTTCTTGCACCTAACGGAGTATCTATCAAAGACTTGATAGATTTCGCCGGAGGATTGCCGGAAGACACCGGAAAAGTCATATCCGGAGGTCCAATGATGGGGCAGGCGGTCGCTGACCTTGATGCGCCAATTGTCAAAGCGACGGGTGGAATAACCATTCTTCCTGAAAACATGTCACAACGCAAAGACTCCGGTCCATGTATTCGCTGCGCACGTTGCGTTTCGGCATGTCCCATGGGGTTGGAGCCTTATCTCCTTATACTTCAATCACAACGCTCTTACTGGGAAGAAACACGCAAGCATTCCGCCATGGCATGTCTGGAATGTGGTTGCTGTTCATACATTTGTCCGGCACACCGTCCGCTCCTGGATTACATCAAACTGGCCAAATCACATATCCGCACACTTAAACAATAATACAATCTCAGCAATAATGCCACTAACAATATCCCTGTCACCTCATATACATACCAACCGCAGCACAAGCAGGGCGATGTGGAATGTAGTCATAGCACTTCTTCCGACACTTGCAGTAGCACTTGTCACATTCGGTGTTCCGGCTCTGTGGGTCACCTTGACTGCCGTGGCTTCCTGTATCGCCACCGAATGGCTTATCGAGCGATTTCTTTTCCGTCATCGCAACACGATAACTGACGGTTCCGCTCTAATCACCGGACTTCTTCTCGCCTTCAATCTCCCGGCGTGCATCCCTATATGGATGGTAATAATCGGCTCAATAGTAGCTATAGGAATAGCCAAGATGTCGTTTGGGGGATTGGGGCAGAATATATGGAATCCGGCACTGGTAGGTCGTGTATTCCTTCTAATATCCTTTCCGGCAGCTATGACCACATGGCCCTCGACTATTCCATCAGGTGTTCTTCACACCACCGGCGCCTCTATTCATGCTCAATCGGGAGCCACTTTGCTCAGCACTCTGAACCAGTCCGCTGACATCAGCACGGATAGCGTAAACCTTTCAGCTGTGCTTATGGGACAGATGAACGGGTCGCTTGGAGAGGTCGGATCCATAGCAATTCTAATCGGCCTTGCGTATCTTCTTGCGACTCGTGTCATTACATGGCATATCCCGGTAAGTATTCTTGCATCGGCAGCACTCTTTTCATGGGTGCTTGGTGGAAATCCGGTGCTAGACCTTCTTGCGGGAGGACTTCTTTTGGGAGCTGTTTTCATGGCCACAGATTATGTCACATCACCGATGACCCCGAAGGGTCAGATTATATATGGCATATTCATCGGACTGATTACCATTATTATACGCAGATATGGCGCATATCCGGAAGGTGTATCCTTTGCCATATTACTTATGAACTCGTTCACACCGCTGATAAATCGTTATTGCCGCCCGAAAGTATTCGGAGAAAGGAGGAAAAAATGAGGAAATTGGCGTCAACATTTCCCAATATGCTATTATCACTTGGCCTGATTACAGCCATATCCGGAGCATTGTTAGGGTATGTTTACACTATGACAGAGGAACCTATAGCACGCCAAGCTGAGGAAGCTCAGGTATTGGCAATCAAGGAAGTAGCACCACCATTCGACAATAATCCTCGAGCGGAAGCAAAAAATTTTAGCATAGACGGCAACGAGTTTACGGTCTATCCGGCAAAGATGCACGGAGAGCTTGTGGGTGCAGCAGTCAAAGGGTGTTCGATGAACGGTTTTTCAGGAGAGATAGATGTGATGGCCGGATTTGAGAAAGATGGCACATTAAAGGATTATCGAGTGCTACAACAGGCTGAAACACCGGGACTTGGGTCGAGGATGGAGGTATGGTTCAGAGATCCGACTGCAGCACGTTCCGTCATTGGGAAGAATCCTGCCCTGATTCCTTTTTATGTAACAAAAGATGCGGAACACAATGGCGCTATCGATGGAATAACTGCAGCGACAATCTCGTCAAGAGCGTTTCTTGAAGCTCTACGCAATGCCTATTCTGCATATTGCCAATACAATACGCAGACGAAAGATGAGTCACACTCAACAGGCACAACGACAAAACCGACACGAAAATGAAAAAGTATCTGAAAATAATATATGAGGGGATTGTACTATCCAACCCGGTATTCGTTCTTCTGCTTGGTATGTGTGCCACTTTGGGGACAACATCTTCGGCTATGAACGGACTTATGATGGGAATAGCTACGGCAGCGGTGTTGATTTGTTCCAATTCAGTGGTATCAGCACTTAAGAATCTGATACCGGATAAGGTGAGAATTCCGGCCTTTATCGTCATTATCGCCACCTTTGTAACCTTGCTTCAACTCGTTATAAACGCCTATATGCCGGATTTGAATGCATCTTTAGGAATTTTCATACCGCTCATAGTTGTCAATTGCGTCATCTTGGGTAGAGCCGAAGCATTTGCATCTAAGCATACCGTTTTTGAATCAGTTCTTGACGGATTGGGCTGTGGAATCGGCTTTACGTTGGCACTTACACTTCTTGGAGCTACACGCGAGCTTCTCGGCACCGGAAAATTCTTCGGTCTGACCATTTATTCTGAAGATTACGGTATGCTGCTTTTTGTTCTTGCCCCGGGAGCGTTTATCGCATTGGGATATCTTATAGCCATAGTAAATAAATTACGTAAAAACGCATAGCGACACATCATGCTCACTTATATATCAATCATAATCACGGCGATATTTATCAATAACATCGTCTTTGCCCAATTCCTGGGAATATGCCCTTTTCTCGGTGTATCTAAAAAGATATCATCCGCACTGGGGATGGGTGCGGCAGTAACATTTGTAATCACGTTGGCAACGGTGGTGGGATGGTTGTTGCAATATTTCGTGCTCATACCGCTTGGTATAGAGTTTCTTCAGACAATAGTTTTCATCCTTGTCATCGCCTTTTTGGTGCAGATGCTTGAGATTATAATGAAAAAAATCACTCCGGCACTATACAGCTCATTGGGTGTTTTTCTCCCATTGATAACAACAAATTGTGCAGTGCTCGGTGTCGCAATTCTTGTGATTCAGAAGGGATTCAACTTGATGGAATCTGTAACTTATGGTATCGCCACATCAATCGGATTCACTCTTGCCCTCTGGATATTTGCCGGTATTCGCGAACAACTCGATCTGAGTACATCACCCAAAGGGATGCGAGGAATCCCCTTGGCACTGATATGTGCCGGAATCCTCGCAATGGCCTTTATGGGATTCTCCGGTATCAAGATTGGTTAAGCCATCGCCGGACAATCATTTTCCAAATCAACAATAATAGAACGGCAAGAATTAATGCTACCACTAAACCGGTGGTGAGACTTGCTTTGGATAATCGTTCCTGTCTCTGATCGGGTGCAGGAATTATAGTTGCAATCTTTACCGTATCAGAAATATGCTTCAAGACTGTGTCTTGAACCAATCGGTCTCTGAAACGCCAACGTACTATCTCTTTATGGACTGTATCACCTCTGACTTCAAGGAAGATACTATCGCGCAAAGTAACGCTGTCCGTTATGCGAGAGCTTGTTTTCAGGCTGTCATGCCGCATTATGTAACGGTCGACAGGCACATAAACCTTCTTGGAACATCCAAAATAAAGAAAGCATAAGGCAAACGGTATCAGCAATAATATTCGGCTCGTTTTCATAATTTTGTCAAGCAGCAATATGTCTGAATTCAGATGTAGCATCAAAACAAGGACAAGCTTTGGCAGCAAAGTCACGATGTCCCCGTATGCGAGCACCGGGAAAACGTCCAATTAGCGATTTAAGAAGCAAAATAAGGGCTTTCCTTTGAGCCGGGGTTCGTGTATCCTTTGGAGTACGACCGTCAGAGGCCAACCCACCAATGTAGCAAATACCGATAGAATTACTGTTTCTTCCGGAACAATGAGCCCCGATACTGTTTAGATCTCTTCCCTTCTCTACTTTGCCGTCAAGATTGATGACAAAATGATATCCGATGGATTTAAAACCTCTTTTACGATGCCACCGGTCAATATCCGCGGCATGGAAAGGCACATTCTCTGCAGTGGCAGAACAATGTACAATAATTTCATTAATTTTTCTCATAATTTTGTTTTTATAGATTAAGAGGTTGTTTAATAATTATCAAAGAGGTTGACTTTTATAAACAACCACTATACGATTAAGTATGCTAATGTAAATCAGATGAAGGAGCTGCATTCTGATGCAGCCCTAACGCATAAGTATTGAAAGGCAGAAAGGTGAGGTATATTTGTATTTGTCAGGAATATGTGTATATATGACGTGTATTTGCGTCTATCAAATATATGAGTGACAGTTAGGTATATGTGTGTCTATAAAGTACAAGCAAGAACTTTTCTCTCGAAAAATTCTTGCGCCCATGAATATAACAAATTAACCAATTCTTTTTCTCTGGGTGAAAGATGGGTCTCGAACCCACGACCTACGGAACCACAATCCGTCGCTCTAACCAACTGAGCTACATTCACCATAAAGCTCTCCAAGAGACTTCCACTAAAGGCTTCGCAAGGTTGCCTCCCGGAAAAGCATTGCAAAGTTACAACATTTTTCCTGATTTACCAAATAATTTCAGAACTTTTTTTTATACGCGAACCCCACAATTAAGGTATATCTTTGACTTTCACATTATTATTTTAAATGATTTTTTTACATTTTTGATATATCAAAAATCAATTATTTGGAAGAAGATTACACCCCCTCCCCTTTTTGAAGTCAAAAAAACAATATTTTATTATAATTCAAGTTTCTCAAGTTGCCCTGCAACTTGGAAACTTGAGGTTTATGGTTT